>NZ_JBHWVV010000003.1:0-234982 GCF_042736715.1 Streptomyces sp. NPDC060049 | reverse complement strand
GCGGTGCGGTGCGGTGCGGTGCGGTGCGGTGCGGTGCGGTGCGGTGCGGTGCGGTGCGGTGCGGTGCGGTGCGGTGCGGTGCGGTGCGGTGCGGTGCGGTGCCCGCTACGCCGCCGCGCGGTCGGACTCGAGTTCGTGCAGCCAGCTGCCGGTGGCCTCGAAGTGGGCCGTGATGTCGGCGAGCCGGGCGTACATGTAGAAGCCGGTGACGGGGCGTTCGTCGGCGCGGGCGTAGTCGGGCAGCCGGCCGTACTCGCGGAAGCCCAGGCGCTGCCAGAGCGCGGAGGGGCCGTCGTCGCGGACTTCGAGCGTGATGACGTCGCATCCCATCTCGCCGACCTTGCGCAGGGCCTCGGCCCAGCCCTCGAGCAGGAACTGCCCGCGGTAGTCGGGGGCGACGACGCAGCGGCGCATCTCGACGATGTGGCGGCGGGCCGGCAGCGGCGCCCGTGCGAGGGTCACCATGCCGACGATGCGGCCCTCGTCGTTGCGGACGTGGAGGAGGTCGACGGCTCCCTTCTTCAGGTCTGCCTCGAAGGCCCGCATCAGCGGGAGGCCCTTCTCCAGTCCTACGGGTTCGTAGAAGCCGAGGGTCATCTCCTTGACCGCGACGGCGTCCATCAGCTCGATCATTTCGCGCATGTCCTGCTCGGACAGCTCGCGAGGCCATGAATAGTGCATCGTCGTCTTCCTTGGTGAGTGGACGGGGGAGGCAGCCGGACCCCGGACATCGCGCGCACGGCCCCGCTGGGCGGTGCGGACATCTGGGTGCGCAATGTCCGGGATCGCCGGCTTGCGGAGGTGGCGACTTGCGCGTCGGACTAGACCGAGGCGGTGGCCTGCGTCTGCAGGTTGGTCTGGACGGCGGCGGCCGGGGCCGCCTGGGTCAGGAGGGAGAGGTCGGCGCCGGCGCCGAGCACGGTGGCGGCGTAGACCTCGACGAAGTAGGAGACGAACAGCGAATTGATCTTGATGAGGTGCTCGACGAAACGCTCCTCGTCGGCCTCGTCCTTGACGACGCGCATGATCAGGTTCCAGACCATGTCGACGTGGTCGTCGTCGTCGTCGAGGGCCAGGTGGGCACGGGCACCCTTGGTGTTGGCGGCGCCGACGTGCTGCTCCATGATGTCGAGCCAGTCGGGCTGCGTCTTGCCCGCGATGTACTCCAGGTAGAAGCCGCTGATCATCGCGGCCAGCGGCCCCTCGGTGGCCATCGTGTAGTAGAAGTAGCCGTTGAGCAGCTCGGTGGCGAAGGTCGGGCGGATCGCGTAGATCTCCTCGTCCGTCATGCCCACCTTGTGCAGGTCGCCGGCGAACATGCGGTCGTGGCGGCCCTCCTCCGCGCCGTACAGGCCCCACTCCTTGCAGAGCTGCGGGTCCCGGGTGGCCCAGTAGTTGGCGATGAGCGGGTCGACGGCGCGCTTGAGACCGATGCGGATCATCGTCTCCACGTTGTGCCGCTTGTACAGGTCGAGGTCGAACTTCTCCTTGTCGAGCATTCCGTCGGCGCCCGCGCTGCGCTCGTAGAAGTCCCGCTCGAACTTCAGCAGGAGCTCGTCCACTCGCTTGCGGAACTCGGGTCGCTGCAGGTTGGAGTACGTGTTGTACGACTTACTTCGAGGCATCTCATCCCCAGCCGAGATCGTTGACTACCTGATCCGGACCAGTGGCGGCCACCGGGGCCGGACCACTCGTTGACGGAGCAAGGAAGACGGACACCGCGACAGTTGCCGCAATGGCGAGATGGGATCTCGCTATACGTGGCATGCTTACCTGCCCCTCCAGAATTTTCTGCGGTCCGGATCAGCTTCGCCTTCATCCTGCTGGCAGGACGACTTCCGGATCCATCCCCTTCTGGGATCATGTTGCCGCTGGCGAAAACATGACAGGGGGATGAATTGAACTCAACCAGACAAGTCCATCCTTTTCCCGTGCCTCAGCTGACCGCTGACGGGAACCGTCTCTACCGGTTCGTCACCCGGACACCGGGTACAACGTGCGAATCCGCGGGCGAGGCACTGGGCATGGACGCCGCCGACGTGAAGGAAGCCGCCTCCGCACTGGGGGACCTGGGGCTGCTGAGCAAGTGCCCGGACACCGGGATCTTCACCCCGTACCCGGTGGACCACGCGCGCATCAAGGTCCTCAACCCGGCGCAGCACGGCCTGAACGAGATGCAGTCCTTCATCGACCATCTACGGGGAGATCTAGATGAGTTGACCCTCAAGACGGAGCACTTGCAGGACGACAACTCACTCGAAGTCGTCCCCGGCGTCCACGACGTGCGCAAGCTGATCACGGGCTTGGCCGAGGGCTGCCGCGCCGAAGTTTTGACCTCTCAGCCCGGCGGAGCGCGTGACGAGGGGGTGCTCGACGAGAGCCTGGAGCGCACCGAGCGACTGCTGGAACGGGGGGTGCGGATGCGGACGCTCTACCAGCACACGGCCCGCTTCAGCCCGGTCACGGTGTCTTTCGTCGAGCGGTTCACACCGCTCGGCGCGGAAGTCTGCACGCTCGCCGGCGGTTTTCCGCGCTGCATCGTCTTCGACCGGGAAGTGGCGATCCTGCCGCTCATGGACGGATCACACGGGGCGGCGGTATCGAGAAATCGCCACCTTGTCTCATTTATTGCGGAGGCTTTCGAGCGCGCCTGGAGCTCGGCGGAGAAATTCGTCCCGGAAACCGACCGGCCGGCCCGCGCCGCGATTACCTCGGACATCCAGCAGACCATCGTGTCGCTGCTCATTCAGGGTGAATCGGACAACCGCATAGCCCATGTCGTGGGAATTTCCCTGCGCAATACCCAGCGCCACATCGCGAACATCATGAAGAGCATCGGCGCCCGCAACCGGCTGCACGCCGGATACCTGCTGGGCAAGGAGCCTTTCGGCGGCAACTGATGCCGCGGCAGATGCGGGCCACGGGGATCCGGCCCGGATCCGCCGCGGGATCCGTCGTAAGGGGGGAGCCGCGGGACGGGCGGCCCGGGCCGTCCCTCGCGGATCACGCCGGGGCCCGCGGCGCCGATCCCGGCCCGCACCCCGAGGGCGGATCAGGGTGAGCTCCGGGGCGGCTCAGGGCGATCACCGACGGTCAACGGGCTCTGCGGGGGCGAAGGTTGGTTCAGCGCGAGTACCGCGCTGAACCGAGCCGCCCGCGCCGTTCCCAGGAGCCACCGATGACCGCTCGTCCCCGCGCCGCCCGCCGTCTCACCGTCACCGGCGTGGCACTGGCCGCACTCGCCACCGCTCTGGCCGCCGCCCCTGCGGCCACGGCCGCGCCCAGCGCGTTCGCCTCCCACAACTCCACCGGCACCCGCGACCCGGCTGCGGTGAGAACGCTGCTGGCCACCCTGCCCGACGGGGTGACGGACGCAGCCCTGGTACGAGTGGCCGGCCGGGCCATGCGCACCCCGTACACCGGGACGGCCGGACAGGTGGAGGCGGGCGCGCGCTTCCCGGTGGGCAGCGTGACCAAGGTCTTCACCGATGCCGTGGTGCTCCAACTGGTCGCCGAGCACCGGATCGGCATCGACGATCCCGTCCGCCCCCACCTGCCCGAGCTGATCCCGGCCGCCTACGCCGGCGTGACGGTGCGCCAGCTCCTGGACCACACCAGCGACCTGCCCCGTCCGGCCCGGGTTCCGCTCGATCCGCACGGAGTGGTGACCGCCTCCTTCGAAGCGGACGCTGCGGCCCGCCCCGGCCGCATCCCGGGCCCCGGAACCGTCCAGCAGTACAACGGGCTGAACAGCTTCGTCGCCGGGCTGCTCGTGGAGCGGGTCACCGGCCGCTCCTTCGCCGGTGAGCTCGACCGGCGGATCCTGCGCCCGCTGGCCCTGCGCGGCACCGCGCTCTCCGAGGACCCGGCGATCGCCTGGGCCTGGTCGGAGGGCGGGCTGACGTCCACCGCGGCCGACCTCGACGCGTTCCTGAGGGCCCTGCTGGACGGGCGGCTCCTCCCTCCGGCCCAGCAGCGGCACCTCTTCGAAGTGCCCGCGGTACCCGGCGCCCCCGAGAACACCAACTGCCCGGCTTCCACGGCCTGCTTCAGTGCCGGCGGGCTGATGGGAATCGAGCTGAACGGAACCAGGGTCTGGGGAAAGACCGGCTCCAGCGGCGGCTGGACCAGCGGCGTCTTCGCAAGTACCGAACAGCACCGCCGGACGGTCTACGCCCTGCGGCCCGACTCCCTGGCCACCCCCGAACAGCAGCGCGACCGTGTCGAGGCAGTGGTCACGGCGGCCCTCACCGACCAGACCGTTTCCCGAGGCTCATCAGATCGTCGGTTCGTCGGGTGATGCGTGTCGCCGGCTGCCGCCCAGCGGGCACGCGTCGAGCCGTTGACTCGGGCTATGAGCACTAACGCCCGCCGCCCGTCGGGAGGGGGTCCGCCGCCTCGGCCGCGGCGGGCTCGGGGGCGGAGACGGCCGCGACGGTCGGCTGCGCCTCGGGGACCTCGGTCACCGCGGACGCCGCCCGGGGCTTCGAGGGGACCAGGGAGGTCACCGCGACGCCGCCCACCAGCAGCACGGCCGCCACCCAGCGCAGTCCGCTCACCTGCTCCCCCAGCACCAGGGCCGCCGAGGTCATCCCGAAGACCGGTACCAGGAGCGAGAACGGGGCGACGGAGGAGGCGGGGTAGCGGCGCAGCAGGTATCCCCACGCCCCGAAGCCGAACACCGTGGTGATCCAGGCGAGGTACACGATGACGCCGACACCGCTCCAGTCCAGTGCGCGCAGCGCGGCCAGGTCCCGGTCCGGGCCCTCCAGCAGCAGCGACAGCGCGGCCAGCGGCAGCACCGGCACCACGCTCACCCACACCATGAAGTTCAGTGCGTCGGGCGGGGAGGCCTTGCGGGTCAGGACGTTGGACACGCCCCAGCAGGCGGCGGCCGCGATCACCATCGTGAAGCCCAGGACGGGCCCGGAGGCGCCCTCGTCCACGGCGGCCACGCCGATGCCCACGAAGGCCACGGCCATCCCGGCCATCCGCACCCGGCCCGGCCGCTCCTTGAGCACGACGGCCGCGAACACGGCGGTGAACACAGCCTGGGCCTGGAGGACCAGCGAGGACAGCCCGGCGGGCATCCCGTGGTCCATGCCGGTGAACAGCAGTCCGAACTTCACGATGCCGAGCACCACCCCGACCGCGATGACCCACTTCCACGCGACCTTGGGCTTGCCGACGAAGAAGACCGCCGGGATCGCGGCGACCAGGAAGCGCAGGGCGGACAGCAGCAGCGGGGGGAAGGTGCCGAGCCCGATCTCGATGACGACGAAGTTGAAACCCCAGACGGCGGCTACGAGAACCGCGAGGGCGGTGTGTATGGGTCGCATGAACTGAGCATCGGCTCAACGACCGTTCAGCACCAGCGCCGATGTCTTCAGTATCGGAATTAGTGATGCTTCATCCAGCCGCGGTGCGGGCGCGCCTAAGCTGCCTCGCATGCTGGACCTCTCGCGGCTGCGCGCCCTCCACGCCGTCTCCGTCCACGGCTCGGTCGGCGCGGCCGCCGCCGCACTCGGGTACACGCCCTCCGCCGTCTCCCAGCAGATCTCCAAGCTGGAGCGGGAGACCCGCACGACCCTGCTCGAACGCCACGGCCGCGGGGTCGCGCTCACCGAGGAGGCCAAGCTGCTGGCAGCGACGGCCGAGCAGTTGCTGGCCATCGCGGAGCGGGCCGAGACCACCCTGGAGGAGTCCCGGGGCCAGCCCGTCGGCCGGCTGCGGATCGCCGCCTTCGCCTCCGCCGCCCGCGGTCTGCTGCCCGGGGTCCTCGCCGACCTCGCCCGCCGCCACCCGGCTCTGGACACCCGGCTCACGGAGATCAACCCGCACCTGTCGATGGACCTGGTGGCCCGCGGCGTCACGGACCTGGCGGTGACCCACGACTGGGACATCGCCCCGCTGCCCGCCCCCGACGGCGTCGAACAGGCGGTGATCGGGGACGACCACTGCGACCTCGTGGTGCCGGCCGGGCATCCCTTCACCTCGCGTTCCGTCATCCGCCGCTCGGACCTGGGCGGGGAGCGGTGGGTGTGCCAGCCGCCCGGCCGGGTCTGCCACGACTGGCTGGTGCGCACCTTGCGCACGGCCGGGTTCGAGCCGGACATCACCCACGTCGCCGAGGAGAACCACACCGTCGTCGCGCTGGTCGCCGCGGGGCTCGGGGTGGCCGTCGTACCGCGGCTCGGCACCGGGCAGCTGCCGCCGGGCGCGGTGGCCGTCGCGCTGGACCCGGGCCCCGTACGCCGGCTGTACGCCGCCTGGCGGACCGGGGCGGCCCGCCGGCCCGCGATCACCGAGGCCGTGCGGACCATCCAGGAGCACTGGGCCCGGCTGGCCCCCCGTCCGGGGGACCCGGCGAGTGTCCCCCGCTCCGCGGGCGCGGTCCAGCAGTAGCGTCCGGCGCGTGCCGTACCAAGCTTCCCGCCGGACCCTGCTCACCGCGGCCGCCGTGGCCGCCGTCACGGCCGCGGGGGCCGTCGCCGCCGCCGTGGGCCCCTCCCGGCCCGGCGGGCAGAGCCCGCACGGCCCCGTGCCCGACGACGGCCGGCCGGGCGACCGGCCGCCGGGGCACCCCGCGGTCCCGGGCAGGCCCCGCGAGATCATGGCGCGGATGAGCCTGGCCGAGCTGGTCGGGCAGCTCTTCGTGTCCCGCGCGTACGGGCATTCGGCGACCGAGCCGGACCCGCAGGACGCCGAGCGCAACCAGGCGCTCTTCGGGGTGCGCACCGCCGCCGAGCTGGTCTCCCGCTACCACTTGGGCGGAATCGTCTACTTCGGCTGGGCGCACAACACCCGGACCCCGCACCAGGTCGCCGAGCTGTCGGCCGGCCTCCAGAAGGCCGCCGCGGATTCCGGCGCGGGCATCCCGCTGCTGCTCTCCATCGATCAGGAGCACGGCGCCGTCGCGCGGGTCGGCAAGCCCGCGACCCTCCTGCCGGGCGCCATGGCGCTGGGGGCGATGGCGCCCCGGTCCGGCGGGGCCGCCGCCGAGGCCCGCCGGGCAGCGCGCGTCGCGGGCGCCGAGCTGGCCGCGATGGGCATCCGGCACAACTACGCGCCGGTGGCCGACGTGAACGTGGATCCGGCCAACCCGGTCATCGGCGTACGGTCCTTCGGCTCCGACCCGCACGCCGTCGCGGAACTGGTCGCGGCCCAGGTCCGGGGCTACCAGGGCGCGGGGGTGGCCGCCACCGTGAAGCACTTCCCCGGGCACGGGGACACCGGTACGGACAGCCACGTCGGGCTGCCGCTCATGAGGCACACCCGCGCGCAGTGGGAGGAGCTGGACGAGCCGCCGTTCCGGGCGGCCGTCGAGGCCGGCGCGGACGTGGTCATGACCGCGCACATCGTCTTCCCGGCGCTCGATCCCTCGGGGGATCCGGCGACCCTCTCGCGGCCCGTCGTCACCGGCATCCTGCGCGAACGCCTCGGCTTCCGGGGGGTGGTGGTCACCGACGCCCTCGACATGGCCGGGGTACGCCAGAAGTACGGGGACGACCGGGTCCCGGTACTGGCCCTGAAGGCGGGCTGTGACCAGCTGCTGAACCCGCCGGACCTCGGGCTCGCCCACCGCAGCGTGCTGGCGGCCGTGGAGTCGGGCGAGCTGACGCGGGCGCGGATCGAGGAGTCGGTGCTGCGGATCCTGGAACTGAAGGCAAGACGGGGACTCTTCGACCAGGTCGCGGCCTCCGCGCCGGCCCCTGCCGGGGCGGTGGACGCGGCCGTCGGGATCCCGGCGCACCTGGCCGCCGCCGAGGAGATCGCCGGCCGGACGACGACCCTGCTGGCCAACCCGGTGGAGCTGCTGCCCCTGGACCCGGCGTCCCGGCCGCTGCTCCTGGTCACCGGGAGCGACCCGGTCTCCCCCACGGGTACTACGGGCCCCCCTACGGCGGTACTGGCCCGGGAGCTGTCCGCGCTGGGCTGCCGGGCGACCGCCCTGCCGCCCGCCCGCGCGGTGGCCGCGGCTCCCGGCAACGCGGCCGTGGTCGTGTGCACCTACAACGTCCCGGAGGGCGCGAGCCCGCAGCGCGACCTGGTCACGGAGCTGCTGGCCACCGGTGTGCCGGTGGTCCTCGTGGCGATCCGCAACCCGTACGACCCGGCCCGGCTGCCGGCCTGCGCGGCCGAGCTGGCGACGTACACCTGGACGGACGTGGAGCTGAGGGCGGCGGCCCGGGTCCTCACGGGCGACCTGCGGCCCACCGGGCGCCTCCCGGTGCCGGTGCCGGGCCGCTACCCGCTGGGCCACGGGCTGACGTACTAGCCGGGGCCCAGCGGGGGTCGCGGCTACGGCCGCAGCATCGGCTCGCGCTCCAGGTCCACCTGGTCGAGCTGCGCGTCCGGCTTCGCCAGCGGCGCGGCGTTCGCCGGGCCGGTGGGCGCGGCGGCCGGGGCGACTCCGGCCCACTGCAGGATCTTCGCGGTGGCCAGCGCCTTCTCGCCCTCCTGGAGCTTGGCGACGTTGGCCCCGTGGTTGGCGCCCGGCGCGGTCATCACGTAGCTGTCGCGCGCGCCGTAACCGAGGTGGAACGGTTCCGCGCCCCACGGGTCGTTCTGCCCGTAGACGAAGAGCATCTGGTTCGCGTGCTGCTTGACCCAGGTGTCCACGTCCCGCATGGCCGCCGGCTGGAAGCTCATGGGGATGTCGCGGGGGACGAAGTTGCGCGGCGGCTGGTAGCCGTAGCGGCTCAGACCGCCCAGGTGCGGCTGCTTGATGTCGGGCGAACCGAGCTGGGTGCCGGCCTGGTAGTAGTACGGCGTGTACGTCTCCAGGCCCTGGTCGGCGTAGGCCGAGAAGCCGGAGATCGCGTCGATCGTGTCCCAGATCTCCTGGTCGCTCGCGGCCGCGGCCGCCGGGACGGAGGCGCAGTCGGCGAGCAGGCTGTACTGCCAGAAGGCCCACACGTAGTCGAGCACGACGGCCTCGTAGGCCTTGTCGAGGCTGCCGACGGTGGTGAAGGTCCAGCCGTTCTCGGCGGCGGCGACGGCGTACTTGGCCTCCAGCGGTTCGCGGCGCACGAGCGCCTCGCGCTGCACCGCGTTCAGCTTGTCGCGGCACTCGGCGGTGCCGACCGTGGCGAAGAACCGGTCGTAGGCCGAGTCCTCCTTGTTGACCACGTCGTTGGGGGCGACGTACGCGACGACGCCGTCCATGTCGCGCGGGTAGAAGCGCTCGAAGTAGGTGGCCGTCATGCCGCCCTTGCTGCCGCCCGTGGCGAGCCAGTTCTTCTTGTAGATCTTCTTCAGGGCGGTGAAGACGCGGTGCTGGTCGCTGGCGGCCTGCCAGATGTCGAGCTTCGCCCAGTTGGCCGGATCGGGCCGGGACGGGGTGAAGAATCGATACTCCAGAGACACCTGGTTGCCGTCGACGATGGTCGTCGGCTCACTGCGGCGCGGGCTGGTGTTGACGTTGTAGCCGGACGTGAAGAACACCGTCGGCCGGGAGACGTCCTTGTGCAGCAGGGTCAGGCGCTGCTTGAAGGTGCCCTTCCACGGTGCGCGGTGGTCCACCGGCTGCTCGTAGTTCAGAACGAAGAAGCGGTAGCCCGTGTACGGCTTCTCCTCGATCAGGCTCATCCCCGGGACCGCGAGGATCCGGTCCTTGATGTCCGTGGCGGCGGTGGCATCCGTGGCGGCGGCAGGCTCCGCGGCGGTGGCCGCTTGTGCCGTGGTGCCGGCCGCGCCCATGGTGCCGATGAGCACCACGAGCGACAGCAGCCATCCGAGCTTCTTGCGCATTCACCCTCCCCTTGAGTTCACTTCGGTCGCCGTGAACCTAGCCGGGGCAACGCACGCCTGAACAGACCTAGTTGGGTCGCTCCATCAGCACAGTATCCAGCCGGAATCGACGGATCCGGTGCCCACGCTCCCCTTGACGTACACGCAGCGGTGGATCGAATGGACGGAAACGGGTCCGGCATAACGGGTGAACCGGCCCGAATCGCGGACCGGGTACCCGCCGCGCGGTTGGACGCTGACCGACATCGGGCGGCGGCGACCGGGATCACCGGCCACCGCCACGGCGCAGGCCTGGTCGCGGGTCCGGTACACCCGTACCTCGCCCGTCGAGAACGGCAGCGCCACCGCCAGCCTCCCCGGGCACCCCCCGGTCGCCGCCTGCGCGGGCTGCGCCGCGAGCAGCGCGCTCGCGGCCATCCACAGCGCCGCCGTGAACACCCCCAGGCGGCCGGCCCACCGGCCGCGCCCCTTCCGCGCCTTCTGCACCCTGTCCTCCATCGGTCGTACGTACTAACGTGCGCACGCCCGTACGACGTTCATTCCCCTCGAAAGGTTGCAGTGGACAAGGACCTGCGGTGCGGGCGGGCTCATTCCACGGCAGCCGTGTGGTCGAAGACCGACTCCCGGGGCCGGACCAGGGTGGCGACGGCGATCGACTGGAGGTGGGTGGTGCGCACGGCGGGCTGGTTGGCCTCGCCGAAGATCCCGCCCGTGGCGCCCGTGCCGCCGTTGTACGGGAGCACCGGCACGCAGCCGATGTGCGAGTCGTTGACCTTCAGCATGCCGCCGTTGACCACCTCCTCGCAGAACCGCTCGACGACGCGCTCGTCCTGCGCCCACAGGGAGTTGCGCAGGCCGTAGCGGTTGGCGTTGAGGAAGCCGATGGCCTCCTCCAGCCGGACGGGCGCCTCGGGCACGACCACGCAGAGCAGCGGGAAGAAGGTCTCCTCCCGGAAGGCGCGCAGCCGGCCGGCGGCCTCCAGCCCGTCCACGCGGACGACCGCCGGGCGGATGAACGGCCCCGCCGCCGCGGGCACGTCGTCCACGTCGACGAACTCACCGCCGCACAGCAGCTCGCCGCCGGCCGCCAGCACCTCGTCGAGGAACTCGGTGAACTCCGCCCGCTTGACCACCGGGCTCAGCACCGTGTCCGGATCCTCCGGCGGCCCGGGCCGGATCTCCCCCGCCCGCTCCACCAGCTCCTTCAGCAGCCGGTCCGCCACCTCCGGGTGGACGATGGCGAACTTCGGGGTCATGCAGATCTGCCCGGAGCCGTAGTACCGCTCGCACAGGGCCCGCGCGGCGAGGTCCGCCTCGGCGTCGCCCCACACCAGCACACCGTCGTTGCCGGACAGTTCGAGTACGGGCTTCTTCCCCGCGGCCACGCACTCCCGCTCCAGCTTCAGCCCCTGCTCGGAGCCGCCGAAGAAGACGAGGTCGTCGCAGTCGGGGCTGTCCAGCCACTGGCGCACCACGGCGCGCGCGTGTGTGGAGAGCACGCTCAGGGTGCCGGGCGGAGCGCCGAGGCGCTCCAGGAGCGGGGCCACGATCTCCCGGTAGACGAAGCTGACGCCCAGCGGGGCGGTCGGTGGCGCGTTGACGACCAGGCTGTTGCCCGCGGCCAGTGCCGTCACCCCGTAGAAGGAGTTGGAGGTCGGTGCGTTGCGCGGCGGACTGAGGCACACCACCCCGTCCGGCTTGCGCACCATGCGGATCCGCCGGCCCGCCGAGGTCCGCTCGGGCTCCCGCAGCCGGTCGGCGAAATCGGCGACGGAGTCCGGATGCAACCCGCAGGCCACCGAGTCCAGCTCCCAGGCGGCCAGCCGCACCGGGTGGCCCTCGGCGACCAGCAGTGCGGTCAGCTCCTCGCGGCGCTCGACGACCGCGCGGTGGACGCCGTGCAGCAGCTCCAGCCGGTCGGCGAGCGGGATCCTCGCCCAGGCCGGCTGGGCGGCTCGGGCGGCGGCCAGGGCGCGCGAGCCCTGCTCGGGGGTGGACATGGCGACGCGGCCGGCGAGCAGGCGGCCGTCGTACGGGAGGTCCTCACCGCGTTCCAGGCGGGCCTTGAGGCCGAGCACCTCGAACGGCTCGCGGAGCAGTCGGCCCACCCGGGGCCAGTAGACCCACCGGGTGCCGGGCTCTTCCGTGCCGGCCACCCATACCTCGTAAGAGTGCATCCACAACTTCCTAGCGGGATAACAAGAGTTCGCGATCACGGGGGAGACTACGGTAGGTGATCCACCGACAGCGCAACGTAGCCGTGGAAGGCAACTCAAATGACGAACGACCTGCTCGACCGCAAGCTGGACCGCGCCTTCGCGCACCTCGACGTCAACGGCGACCGGGTGATCGACGAGCACGACATCATCGGGCTCGGCTCACGCCTCCTGGCGGCCCTCGGAGAGCCGGCCACCTCCCCCAAGGCGACCCAGGTGATGGGCGGACTCGTCGACTTCTGGCAGGAGCTGTTCACCGAGCTGGACATCGACCGGGACGGCAAGGTGACGCCGCAGGAGTACAAGCAGGGCATGACGCGCCTGTACCGGGGCGGCGGCGCGGCGTACGACAAGTCGTTCCGGCCGATGGTCCAGGCGATGCTCCTGGTCGCCGACGCCGACGGCGACGGCCGCGTCAGCGCCGAGGAGTTCCACAAGGCCCAGCTCGCCTTCGACACGAAGCTGGACCGCGAGGACGCGGACGCGCTCTTCGCCCGGATCGACACCAATCACGACGGGTTCCTGTCCGTGGACGAACTCCTCGGTGCGGTGCGCGAGTACTACACCGGCACCGAGGAGGACGCCCCGGGGAACCTGCTCTTCGGCGAGCTCTGAGCCCTGCCGGTCACCGCGTTCAGGCGGCCGCGCGCTCGTCCTCTCCGACGAAGGTCCGCCACAGCCGCGCGTAGCTGCCCCCGCGGGCCAGCAGTTCGGCATGGGTGCCGTCCTCGGCCACCCGGCCGCGGTCCATGACCACGACCCGGTCGGCGCGCGCGGCGGTCGTCAGGCGGTGCGCCACGACCAGGGTGGTGCGCTTGCCCGCGAGCCGGTCCGTGGCCTGGTTGACCAGGGCCTCGGTGGCCAGGTCGAGGGCGGCGGTGGCCTCGTCGAGCAACAGCACGTCGGGGTCGACGAGCTCGGCGCGGGCCAGCGCGATCAGCTGGCGCTGCCCGGCGGAGAGGTTGCGGCCGCGTTCGGTGACGGTGTGCAGGTAGCCGCCGTCGAGGGTGGCGATCATGGCGTGGGCGCCGACCGCGTGCGCGGCGGCCTCCACTTCCGCGTCGCTCGCCCCGGGCCGCCCGTAGGCGATGGCGTCGCGGACCGTCCCCGGGAAGAGGTACGGCTCCTGGGGGACGACCCCCAGCCGGTGGCGGTAGCCCGTCAGGTCCAGCTCGCGCAGGTCCACCCCGTCGGCGGTGACCCGGCCGGACGTCGGATCGTAGAACCGGGCCACCATCTTGACCAGCGTGGACTTGCCGGCCCCGGTCTCGCCGACGAAGGCGACGGTCTGCCCGGCGGGGATGCGCAGGCTGATTCCGGCCAGCGCCTGTTCCTTCTCGCCGCGCTCCTCGGCGGTGCCGTACGCGAAGTGGACCCCCTCGAAGGCGATCTCGCCGCGCAGCTCGGGGACGGCGCGCGGCGCGTCGGCGCGGGGCGTGCTGGTCGGTTCGCGCAGCAGGCCCTGGATCCGGCCGAGGGAGACCGTCGCCTGCTGGTAGCCGTCGAAGACCTGGGAGAGCTGCTGGACCGGTGCGAAGAACAGGTCGATGTAGAGCAGGTACGCGACCAGCGCGCCGGTGGTGAGCGTGCCGGCCTCCACCCTGCCCGCGCCGACGATCAGCACGGCGGCCGCGGCTCCGGAGGACAGCAGCTGGACGAAGGGGAAGTAGACGGATATCAGCCACTGGCCGCGGACCCGGGCCTCGCGGTAGGAGTCGCTGCGCTCCGCGAAGCGGGCGGCTCCCGAACGCTGGCGGCGGAAGGCCTGGACGATGCGCAGCCCCGCCACCGACTCCTGGAGGTCGGCGTTGACCAGGCCGACGCGGTCGCGGGCGAGCTCGTACGCGGCGACCGACCTGCGGCGGAAGAAGAACGTGCCGAGGACCAGGACGGGCAGGGTGGCGAAGACGATCAGCGCCAGCTCGACGTCGAGGACGAGCAGGGCGATCAGGATGCCGAAGAAGGTGAAGACGGAGACGACGGCGGTGACGAGCCCGGTCTGCAGGAAGCTGGACAGGGCGTCCACGTCCGTGGTCATACGGGTCATGATCTTGCCGGTCAGCTCGCGCTCGTAGTAGTCGAGGCCGAGTCGCTGGAGCTGCGCGAAGATCTTGACGCGCAGCGCGTAGAGCACGCGCTCGCCGGTGCGGCCGGTCATCCGGGTCTCGGCGAACTGCGCGGCCCACTGGGCGAGGACGACGGCCAGCGCGAGGCCGGCGGCCACCCAGACGGCGCCCAGGGCTGCCTGTTCCACGCCCTGGTCGATGCCGTGCCGGATCAGGATGGGCAGGAGCAGCCCGGATCCGGCGTCGGCGGCGACGAGTCCGAGGGATATCGCGAGGGGCGCCCAGAAGCCGCGGAGCAGGCGGCGCAGGTTGTAGCTGTCCTCGGCGGACGCGGCACGGTCCTCGTCCACGTCGGGGGTGTCCTGGGCGGGCGGCAGCGCGGCCACCTGCGCGAGCAGCTCGGGGGTGGCGGGCATGCCGGCGGGAGCGGTGTCCTTCTCCTCCGCCTCCTCCTGGCGCCGCCACAGCGCCGGGGTGATCCCGCCGGCCACCCGGCGCTTGGCGTTGACGGGTTCGGAGTCGATCTCGGCTTCGAGCTCGATGTCCCGCTCGATGTCCCGGCCCTGACCGCCTTCGAGGTCGCGCTCGAACTCGGCCATGGGCGCGGTGTCCGGAGTCTGCGGGGACGCGGAGCCGAGGGCGTCCGGGTCGGTCAGCAGCCGGCGGTACAGGGCGGAGCGCTGTTCCAGCTCCTCGTGCGTGCCGATGTCGGAGAGCCGGCCGCGGTCCAGTACGGCGATCCGGTCGGCGAGCGCGAGCGTGGAGCGGCGGTGGGCGATGAGCAGGGTGGTGCGGCCCGCCATGACGGCGCGCAGCGCCTCGTGGATCTCGTGCTCGACGCGGGCGTCGACGGCGGAGGTGGCGTCGTCGAGGAGCAGCAGGCGGGGGTCGGTGAGGATGGCGCGGGCGAGGGCGATGCGCTGGCGCTGGCCGCCGGAGAGGGTGAGCCCCTGCTCGCCGACCGTGGTGTCGTAGCCGGCGGGGAGGGCCTGGATGAACCCTTCGGCCTGGGCGGCGCGGGCGGCGGCCGCGACCTGCTCGTCGGTGGCGCCGGGGTGTCCGTAGGCGATGTTGGAGCGGATGGTGTCGGAGAAGAGGAACGAGTCCTCGGGCACCAGCCCGATCGCTCCACGCAGCGAGTCGTAGGTCAGCTCGCGCACGTCGTGGCCACCGACCCGGACCGTGCCGTGGTCGGTGTCGTAGAAGCGGGGCAGGAGCAGGGAGACCGTGGACTTGCCGCTGCCGGAGGAGCCGACGAGGGCGACGGTCTCGCCCTCGTCGATCCGCAGCGAGAAGCCGTCGAGGACCGGGCGCTCGGCGTCGTAGCCGAACCGTACGTCCTCGAACTCGACGGTGGCGGGGGCGTCCGCGGGAAGCTCCCGGCCCCCCTCCTCGATGACGGGTTCGGTGTCGATGAGCTCGAAGACCCGCTCCACGCCGGCGCGGGCCTGCTGGCCGACGGTGAGGACCATGGCGAGCATGCGGACCGGACCGACGAGCTGGGCGAGATAGGTCGAGAAGGCGACGAAGGTACCGAGGGTCACCTGCCCCTTGGTGGCCATCCAGCCGCCGAGGGCCAGCATGGCGACCTGTCCGAGGGCGGGGACGGCCTGCAGGGCGGGGGTGTACCGCGAGTTGAGCCGGATGCTCCGCATCCGCCCCGCGAACAGCCGGCGGCCCGCGTCGCGGAGCTTGCCGGTCTCCTGGTCCTCCTGGCCGAAGCCCTTGACGACGCGGACGCCGGTGACGGCCCCGTCGACGACGGTGGCTACGGCGGCGGCCTGGCTCTGGGCGTACCAGGTGGCGGGGAAGAGCTTCTTGCGGCTGCGCTTGGCTATGAACCACAGGGCGGGTGCCATGAGCAGCGCGACGAGGGTCAGCAGCGGCGAGAGCCACAGCATGATCCCGAGGGATATCCCGAAGAGCAGGAAGTTCCCGATGGTCATCGGAAGCATGAAGAGCAGCCCTTGGATGAGCTGCAGGTCGCTCGTGGCCCGCCCGACGACCTGGCCGGTGGACAGCTCGTCCTGGCGGCGTCCGTCGAGGCGGGAGATGGTGTCGTACATGTCGGTGCGCAGGTCGTGCTGCACGTCGAGGGCGAGACGGCCGCCGTAGTACCTGCGGATGTAGGTCAGCACGTACACGAGGACGGCCGCGCCCATGAGCATCCCGGCCCAGGGCCCCATGGGCTTGCTCTCGTCGCCGATGACGTCGTCGATGATCACCTTGGTGACCAGGGGCACGAGCGCCATGACGGCCATACCGCCGAGAGAGGACCCGAGCGCCAGCAGCACATTGGCCTTGTACCGCCAGGTGTAGGCCGTCAGCCGCTTGCCCCAGCCCTGTTTCTCCCCGGTCGCCGTCTCTGCTGCCGCCGCCACGTGAGGCCTCCCCGTTCGTCCTGTCCTGCCGGAAGCGCCAACGCCCCGACGGGCGGATTTCATCCCGTGGCAACAATCGAACGGGTTTGCGCGATGCTGGGCGAGGCGGCTTGGACCATCCGGGAGAACCGCTCCAGGACGCGTGGAACTCAGGGGCGGTAGGCGGCCTCGTCCCGGAGGAGGTCGAAGTCGCCGCGCTCGCCCATCGCCACGAGCCCGTCCAGCGCCCGCAGCCTCTGGAGCCGGCGCTCGGCCTCGGCCGTGGCCTCGTCGTCTTGCACAGCGCCTCCTACGGGGCGTCGAACTCGTACTCCAGCACGTACGCGGAGGCGTCGAGGACCATCTCGTTGACCTCGACGACCCGCCCGTCGGCGGCGAAGGCCGTACGGGCCACCAGGACGACCGGCGTCCCGACGGCCAGCCCGAGGCTCGCGGCCTCATCGGACGTGGGCATCCGCGAGCGGACCTCCTCGCGGAAGCGGGTCGGCCGCTGTCCGAGCTCGGCGAGGCGGGCGTAGATCCCACCGGGTCCGGTGTCCGGTTCCGTGATGGGGGTGCCGACCACGAGAGCGGCGTCGAGGTACGAGGTCGCGAGCATGACGGCCTTGCCGTCGAGCAGGAACCTGCGGCGCCGGACGCATGCGGGAGCGCCGCCCGGCAGCCCGAACACGGCGGCGACGGCCTCGGGGGCGGCCTCTTCGGTGACGGACAGCAGTTCGACGACGGGCTCCCGGTCCTCGGTGTCGGCTGCCCAGATGGACCGCCCCTCACCCCAGACCTCTGCGGCCAACCGCTGAATCCCCCGCCGCCGGATCCGCCGGAACTCCCGGACGAAGACCCCGGCCCCCTTGCGCGCCTCGGTCAGGCCCTCGGACTGGAGCACACCGAGCGCCTGCCGTGCGGTCATCCGGGCGACCCCGTACGCACTCATCAGGTCGTTCTCGCCGGGCAGCCGGTCCCCGGGCCCGTACTCGCCGGACTCGATGGCTGCCTTCAGCGCGGCAGCGATGCGCTGGTACTTGGGCTGCCGTACGGCGCCATCACTCGGCATGCGGGTCCTCCCTGATCATCTCTAGTCATCCTAGGCACCCCATCGCGCCGAAGAGGCGGCACGCACGCCAGCACAAGACATTCGCCGACATCTCTAGAGAATCTCTTGACCCTTAACCCGGCAGAGCGCTTCACTTGGAGAACTATCTCTAGAGAGGTGAGTCCATGACATTGGTGCAAGCCGATGAGATCTCTTGGCTGTTGCCCCGCAGCCACCGCGCTCCCGGCCGGGCCCGCGCGCTGCTGCGCGAGCAGCTCGCAGAGTGGGGCGTCGACCCGGATCCCGCCGAAACGGCCGCGCTGCTGCTCTCCGAGCTGGTCACCAACGCCGTACGGCACTCCCACGCGCCGCACGGCCGGGACATCGGAGTCCGGCTCGCCAGGTACGACGGGGTGCTGCGCGTAGAGGTCGCCGACGCCGGGCCCGTCGTCGACCTGGTGCCCGAGGCCGCCACGCAGTGGGACGAGCGGGGGCGCGGGCTCGCCATCGTGGCGGCCATGGCCGAGCGGTGGGGCTGCTGTCCCCGGCCGCATGGAATCGGGAAGGCCGTCTGGGCCGAGATCACATGTGCGTCGGGGCGAACATCTTGAGGGTGGCCGGGAGGACCAGGACCGAGGGGCCCGGCTCGGCCAGGGACTTGGCCAGGTCCTCGCGGAGGGTCTGCGGGGTGGTGGTGGCCGAGGGGACGCCGAAGGCCGCGGCCAGGGCCGCGAAGTCGGGGCGGGTCAGGGACGTGCCCGTCTCGCAGCCGTACTCGCGCAGGATGCCGTAGCCGCCGTCGTCCACGATCAGCCAGGTGACGTCCAGGTCGTGCTGCTTCGCCGTGGCCAGGTCCGCGATGGAGTACATCGCTCCACCGTCGCCCGAGACGGCCAACACCGGGGTGCCCGGCTCCGCCGCGCACGCGCCGAGGGCCGCCGGGAAGGCGTAGCCGAGGCCGCCCGCGCCCTGCGCCGAGTGCATGGTGTTGGGGTGCTTGGCGTCGAAGGCCGACCAGGCCCAGTAGGACAGGATCGTCATGTCCCAGAAGGACGGGGAGCGTGCCGGGAGGGCTGACCTGATGGAGGCCAGCAAGGACTGCTCCAGGTCCACGTCCTGGAGGGACAGGCGGGCAGCGATGTCCGCGAGGAGCAGGCGGACGCGCTCCGGAGCCGAGGGGTCCTCGCGCTCGGCGACCGTTTCGAGGAGCGCCTGAAGGGCGAGGCGGGCGTCCGCGTGGATGCCGAGGGCCGCGTGGTTGGACTCGAGCTTCCCGAGGTCGGCCTCGATCTGGACGATCCGGCCCTCCGGGAAGAACGTGTGGTAGTTCGAGGAGAGTTCCCCCAGGCCCGACCCGACGACCAGCAGGACGTCCGCGTCCTCCAGGAAGTCCGTCATGTGGCGGTCCTCCAGCCAGGACTGGAGGGACAGCGGGTGGTTCCAGGGGAAGGCGCCCTTGCCGCCGAAGGTGGTGACGACCGGTGCGTTCAGGCGTTCCGCCAGCTGCCTCAGCTTGCCCGCCGCGTCCGAACGGATGACTCCGCCGCCCGCGATGATCACCGGACGCCCGGCGTTCTCCAGCCAGTGCGCGGCGAGCGCCGTCAGCTCCGGGCGCGGGGCGAGCTCGTGCGGGGTCGCGTCCATGCCGGTGACCTGTGGGACCACCGTTTCCGCGCGCAGGACGTCCTCGGGGATCTCGACGAACACCGGGCCGGGCGGGGCCGTCAGCGCCGACTCCCACGCCTCGGCGATCACCGACGGGATCTGGGAGGGGCTGCGGGCGGCGTGGACGGACTTGACGACGTCCCGGAAGGAGGCCGCCTGGTCCCGCAGCTCGTGCAGGTGCCCGCGCCGGCCGCCGCCCAGGCCGGGGGTCGGGACCTGCGAGGAGATCGCCAGGACGGGCGCCGACGCGGCGGCCGCCTCGGCGAGGGCGGGCAGCGCCATCAGCGCGCCCGGGCCGGTGGACAGCAGCAGCGGAACCGCCTCGCCCGTCATCCGGCCGTACGCGTCGGCGGCGAAGCCCGCGTTGTTCTCCGTGCGCAGCCCGATCAGCCGCAGGTCACTGCGCCCGACCGCGTCGAAGAGGCCGAGGGCGTGCTGCCCCGGCAGCCCGAAGACGGTGGTCGCGCCGAGCGAACGCAGCGTCTCCACGACCAGGTCCCCGCCCGTCCGCCCCGGCGGCGGCGCGAGCGCGGCCGCCTTCTGGGCTTCGGTGGGACGGAGTACCAGGTCGTGGTCGTGCGTCACGTGCGCTTACTCGCCCTTCGGGTTCGCCCTCGCCGCGGCAGTGCGCTTACCGACCCTGCCGGGCGGCAGAGATCTGGCGGCTCATGATCGTGGTGAGCTCGTACGCGGTGTGCGAGGCCGCGACCGAGGTGATCTCGGCGTGATCGTACGCCGGGGCGACCTCGACGACGTCGGCGGAAACGAGGTTGCAGGAGGACAGCCCCCGGATGATCTCCAGCAGCTCGCGGGAGGTCATGCCGCCGGCCTCGGGGGTGCCCGTGCCGGGCGCGTGCGCCGGGTCCAGCACGTCGATGTCGATGGAGATGTACAGGGGGCGGTCGCCGATGCGCTGGCGCAGCTGGTCGGCGACCTCGTCGGCGCCGCGCCGGTACACGTCGGCCGAGGTGACGATGCCGAAGCCCATCTTGGCGTCGTCGTCCAGGTCCTGCTTGCCGTACAGCGGGCCGCGCGTGCCGACGTGGGACAGCGCCTCGGTGTCGAGGATGCCCTCCTCCACGGCGCGGCGGAACGGCGTGCCGTGCGTGTACTCGGCGCCGAAGTAGGTGTCCCACGTGTCCAGGTGCGCGTCGAAGTGCAGCAGCGCGACGGGGCCGTGCTTCTTCGCCACCGAGCGCAGCAGGGGGAGGGCGATGGTGTGGTCGCCGCCCAGGGTCATCAGGCGCGAGCCCGAGCCGAGCAGCTCGTCGGCGGCGGCCTCGACCGTCTCGACGGCCTCGTTGATGTTGAAGGGGTTCACGGCGATGTCACCGGCGTCCGCCACCTGCGCGAGCGCGAAGGGGGAGGCGTCCTGCGCGGGGTTGTACGGGCGCAGCAGGCGCGAGGCCTCGCGGATGGCGTTGCCGCCGAAGCGGGCGCCGGGGCGGTAGGAGACGCCGGAGTCGAAGGGCACGCCGACGACGGCGACGTCCGCGGTGCCGCCGACCTCGTCCAGGCGGGGCAGCCGGGCGAAGGTCGCGGGGCCCGCGTAGCGCGGGATGCGGGAGGAGTCGACGGGGCCGCGCGGCTGCGTGCTCATGGGGGGGTGCCCTTCTGGAGGTACTGCGGTTCCTACGGGTGCGGTGCTTCGAGCGTAAGCCGACACCCAGAAGGCGCGAAGTGTACGTTTCATCCATCTGGCTCCCTTGATGTGTATGGAGTATCCATGGAGGCACCCCCCACCCCGCCGGTCGCGCTCGGCCGGCTGCTCGCCGACCACGAGCTGGGGCTGCGGCATCTGGCGGGGCCCGCCGAGGGCGAGGTGCACGGCGTCCACGCCTCCGAGATGGCGGACCCGTCGCCCTACCTGCTGGGCGGTGAGCTGCTGCTGACGGCGGGCGCGGGCCTCGCCGGAGCGCAGCCGCACGCAGGCGGTCCGGTCCACGCAGGGACGCACGGCGGGGCCGATTCCGGGACGCATGCCGGGGCGGATGCCGGGGAGTACGTCGCCCGGCTCGTCCGGGCCGGGACCGCGGCCATCGGCTTCGGGGTGACCCCCGTGTACGAGACCGTGCCGCGGTCCCTCGTCGACGCCTGCGCCCGGTACGGGCTGCCCCTGGTGGAAGTGCCGCCCGAAACCCCGTTCACGGCGGTCGGCCGGAGCGTCTGGCGGCTGATGGCGCGGGCCCGGACCGCCGAGCTCCGCCGCGTGACCGAGGCCCAGCAGTCCCTGGCGGCGGCCGCCGCCCGCCCGGACCCGGTCCCGGCGGTCCTGCGCCGCCTGGCGGCGGCCCTGGGCGGCTGGGCGGGCCTGCTCCCGACCGCCACCCCGCCACAGGACACACGGGTCGCGGCGGCCCCGGCCGGCCCGGGGCCCGTCGCCGCGCCGGGAGCCGGGCCGCGGCCCGCCCCCGAGGTGCTGGTCGCGCTCGCCGCGCTCGCCCGCCGGGTGGGGCCCGGCTCCGCGGCCACCGCCACCGCCGCCCACGGCGAGCTCCACCTCGCCGCCCACGCCCTCGGGGACGGGCGGGCCCTGGCCCTGGCCACCCCTTCGCGGGCACCCGGGGACCACACCATCGCCTCGGTGGCGGCCGTACTGCTGACCCTGCTCACCGCCCACCGCCCGGCGGGCACGCAGGCCGCGGCCCTGACCCGGCTGCTGCTCGGCGGGGAGCCGCGCGAGGCGCTGGGTCCCGGGCCCTGGTACGCCGTCCACGCCCGGGGCGGCGGGGATCCGGAGACTTTGGCGGCCGCGCTGGGCACCGTGCTGCTGGACCCGCGTGAGGACGGCGTACGCCTGCTCACCGACCGGGAACCCGCCCCGCAGGCGGGCTGGCGGCTGGGGGTGAGCGCCGCGGCCGCGCCCGAGGGCCTGCCCGGCGCCGCCGCGCAGGCCGGGCGGGCCCTGGAGCGCGCCGAGGCGGCCCGCACCCCGATGGCCCGGCACACGGACCCCGGTTTCGCGGGTCTGGTCGGCGAGGCCGAGGCCCGCGCGCACGCCGAGGCCCTGCTCGGCCCGCTCTCCCCCGTCCTCAGGCAGACCCTGCGCGCCTGGCTGGCCCAGCACGGCAGCTGGGACCGCGCCGCCGCCGCGCTCGGCGTCCACCGCAACACCGTCCGCCAGCGCGTCGCCCGGGCCGCCGGCCTGCTGGGCACCGACCTGGACGACCCGGACACCCGGATGGAGCTGTGGTTCGCGCTGCGCCGGCCGCCGGAGGGGTGAGGCCCCCCGTTACGGGTTCGTCGTCACCTCGAAGCCGGCGCCGAAGACGTCGGCCGGGTCGGCGGCGTCACGGGCGCGGAGGTCGGCCAGGATGTTCGCCGAGCTGGTGTACACGTACAGGGGATACGAGATGATCATGCCCTTGGTGATGCCCGCCCAGGGTCCCTGGGCCTTGAAGCCGTTGGCCTCGGAGGGGTACGCCGTCCCCGGCACGTGCCAGATCGTGGGCCCGCCGGAGTCGCCGGCCTTGTGCTGGGGGTGGGCCTGGTAGACACCGCGGTCGTTGTTGGTGACCCGGCCGTACCAGACGCCGAGCTGGCCGGAGACGACCAGCTCGTTGTTGTTGAACCAGGCCGCGCCGAGCAGCCGTTCGCTGTTCAGCGCGGGGCTGAGGGCGTTCGGGCTGGGGATCCCGCCGGGCACCTCGAGGACGCCGGTCTGCTTCAGGTGCGGCCCCTGCGAGGAGAGCGTCACGCCCGCCACCAGCTCGATGACCATGTAGTCCTTGGTGAGGTGTCCCGTCATGGACCCCTCCGGGTCCTTGAACCAGCGGACGTACCCGATGGGCCCGTAGCCGATGTCCTGCCGGTGGTAGACCGGGATGATGTCCTCGCGGATCTCCCGGTCGGCGTACGCGGGCCCGGAGATGCAGTGCCCGGCCGATATGGCGATCTTCCGCCCGTAGTCGTCGTTGCCGACCGCCCCGATGGTGCAGAAGGCGTCGGGTTGCGAGGCGTCGAAGGCGATCTGCATCGCGTTGTACACGCGCTTCCCCCCGGGCTCCTGCCCGGGCCCCTGCGGTGCCGCGACGGCCGTGCCCGCGCCGAGCACGGCGGTGACCGCCACGACCGCCGCGAGACCCGACACCTTCCTGAAGAACAGCCTCCTGAGCATGCGTCTTCCATTCCTGTCGTGAACGGGTCCGGTTCTGTCGCGAACGGTCCGGTTCCGTCGTGTACGGATCCGGAGGAACGAGTCAAACCCCCGGCGCCGGTGACGCAGAAGGGGGTATCCGGCCACTCCCCGTGGCTCCAGCCGCGCTGCACCGCGGGCACGGGGGAAGGCGCGGCGCCGCGCGGGCGAGCCGCGGCCGGACCGCCCGGGCGCCGGGCCGGCGGGCACGGCGGAGAAACGTTTCCGGGGTCACGTCCACCGCCCTGGACAGTCGGAGTGACTCCCGGGTAACTTAGCTATGAGCAAGCGCTTAGGCATAAGCGGCGGACCGCCGCGACCGAAGGGAGCCGGCCGTGCGCCGTACCGTTTTTGACGAGGACCACGAGGCGTTCCGCGAGACCATCCGCGCCTTCATCGAGGCCGAGGTCGTCCCGGTCTACGACGAGTGGTTCGCGGCCGGCCAGGCCCCTCGCGACTTCTACTACAAGCTCGGCGAGCTGGGCATCTTCGGGATCAACGTCCCCGAGGAGTTCGGCGGCGCGGGCCTGGACACCCACAAGTTCGAGGCCGTCCTCTACGAGGAGACCTCGCGCGCGGGCGTCCAGTTCGGCGGTTCCGGCGTGCACGTGCTGCTCGCCCTGCCCTACATCAAGATGCTGGCCGCCGACGAGCAGAAGAAGCGCTTCCTGCCGAAGTTCGTCACCGGCGAGGAGATGTGGGCCCTCGCGATGACCGAGCCGGGCACCGGTTCCGACGTCGCGGGCATGAAGACCACCGCCAAGCTCTCCGAGGACGGCACGCACTACGTCCTCAACGGCTCCAAGACCTTCATCACGGGCGGCGTGCACGCCGACCGCGTGATCGTCTGCGCCCGCACCTCCGCCCCGCGCGAGGACGACCGGCGCTTCGGCATCTCCCTGTTCGCCGTGGACACCAAGTCCGAGGGCTACTCCATCGGCCGCAAGCTCGACAAGCTCGGCCTGCGCACCTCCGACACCGCCGAGCTGGCGTTCGTCGACGTGAAGGTCCCGGTCGAGGACCTGCTCGGCGAGGAGAACAAGGGCTTCTACTACCTCGGCGCCAACCTGCCCTCCGAGCGCTGGGGCATCGCCTTCGGCGCCTACGCGCAGGCCAAGGCCGCCGTCCGGTTCGCGCAGCAGTACGTGACGGACCGCACGGTCTTCGGCAAGCCGGTCGCGCACTTCCAGAACACCAAGTTCGAGCTGGCCGCCTGCCAGGCCGAGGTGGACGCCGCCGAGGCGGTCGCCGACCGCGCCCTGGAGGCCCTGGACGCCGGTGAGCTCACCGCCGCCGAGGCCGCGTCCGCGAAGCTGTTCTGCACCGAGGTCGCGCACCGCGTCATCGACAAGTGCCTCCAGCTGCACGGCGGCTACGGCTACATGAACGAGTACCCGATCGCCCGCCTGTACGCCGACAACCGCGTGAACCGCATCTACGGCGGCACCAGCGAGGTCATGAAGTCCATCATCGCCAAGTCGATGGGCCTGTAAGCACCAGAAGGAACCAGGGCGGCCGCTTACCCATCATGAACGAGGCACTGACGACGCTCCTCGATCTGCTCGACCTCGAGCAGATCGAGGAGAACATCTTCCGCGGTACCAGCCGTTCGGCGCTGGTACCGCGGGTCTTCGGGGGCCAGGTCGCGGCCCAAGCCCTGGTCGCGGCCGGCCGCACCGTGCCCGGGGACCGCACCGCGCACTCGCTGCACTCGTACTTCCTGCGCGCGGGCGACCCGGGCGCGCCCATCGTGTATTCGGTCGACCGGATCCGCGACGGGCGCTCCTTCACCACGCGCCGGGTCGTCGCCGTCCAGCACGGGCAGCCGATCTTCCACCTCTCCGCGTCCTTCCAGACGTACGAGGAGGGCCTCGACCACCAGGCGGCGATGCCCGAAGCACCCGATCCGGAGACCCTGCCGACGGCCGCCGAGTCGCTGCCGCTCTACCGGGACACCTTCCGCGACCCGGGCACCGTGGAGCGATTGATCGACGCCCGCGCAGCGGTGGACCTGCGGTACGCCACGGTCCCGCCCTGGGGCACGGTCGGCGAGCCGGTCGAACCGCGCTCGCAGGTGTGGTTCCGTACCGCCGGCAAGCTGGACAGCGCCGACCCGCTGCTCCACACCTGCCTGGCCACGTACGTCTCCGACATGACCCTGCTCGACTCGGTGCTGCTCGCCCACGGGCGGGGCGGCTGGGCGGTCGGCGACGTGGTCGGCGCCTCCCTGGACCACGCGATGTGGTTCCACCGGCCGTTCCGCGCGGACGAGTGGCTGCTGTACGACCAGGAGTCGCCCTCGGCGGCCGCGGGCCGGGGCCTGGGCCAGGCCCGGATCTGGACCCAGGACGGCCGACTGGCCGTGACGGTCATCCAGGAGGGCGTGGTGCGCGTCCCGCGCGCGCGGTAGGGCCGTCCGGCATACCGTCGCCTCATGTCCAGCAGTGGTGGGAACCGGGACGAGAGCGTCGGGACGGTCGTCGTCGCCGCGCTCACGAACCTCGCCATCGCCGCCGCCAAGGTGGTCGGCGGGATCGTCAGCGGATCGAGCGCGATGTTCTCCGAGGCCGCGCACTCGGTGGCCGACACCGTCACCGAGCTGATGCTGCTGACCTCCCTCAAGCGCGGCGCGAAGCCGGCGGACGAGGCGCACCCGCTGGGCTACGGACCCGAACGGTACGTCTGGGCGCTGCTGGCCTCGATCGCCACCTTCGCCGGCGGCGCGGTGTTCGCGGTCTACGACGGCATCCACACGCTGGTCCACGGGGAGGACCCCGGGAACCCCGCGCTGTCCTACGTCATCCTCGCCGTCGCCTTCGTGCTGGAGGGCTGCTCCCTGCTGGTGGCCTGGCGGCGGGTCAAGGGCGAGGCCGCGCGGCTGCGGGCGCCGCTGGGGCCGTACGTGAAGCACACCCCCGACACGGCCGTGAAGGCCGTCCTGCTGGAGGACGCGGCCGCGCTCATCGGCCTGGCCCTGGCGGCCGGCGGACTGCTGGGCGCGCAGCTCACCGGGTCGAGCGCCTACGACGCAGTGGCCTCGCTGCTGATCGGGCTGCTGCTGGTCTGCGTGGCGTGGGAGCTCGGCCGGTCGAACGCGCGGTACCTGATCGGCCGGCCGCTGCCCCCGGCCATGCGCGCGGCGGTCCGCGAGGAACTGCTGTCGGTCCTCCACATCGAGGGGGTCCTGGAGCTCACCACGCTGGTGCAGGGGCCGTCGGAGGTGCTGGTGGCGGCGAAGGTCGACTTCCACGACCTGGCGTCGGCCCGGCAGGTGGAGGCGGCGTGCGAGGTCGCCGAGGCGCAGCTGCGGGAGCGGTTCCCGGCGATCCGCCGGGTGTACCTGGACCCGACGCCCACGCCTCCGCCCTCTTGACGCGCCGGTGGGCGGAGGGCCCTGCGGGGCTCGTCCCCTACCCGCCCCTCCTCCGCTCCCCGGGCTCCGCCCGGACCCGCGCCGGCGGGGCCGATGTCAGCCCCGCCGGTCGGAGTCCGTCACGAAGGGAGCAGGCCCGCCGCGTCCAGGACGTACGCCACCAGCGGGTCGTAGAAGCGCGGGTCGCGGACGTGGTCGTCCAGGGGGACCGCCACCTGGAGGGTGCCCTCGGCCTCGGCCAGGAAGAGCGCCGGGTCGTTGCAGTCCGCGTACCCGACGGCGTCGAGACCGCGCTGCGCCGCGCAGCCCGCCCAGCCGTGGTCGGCGACGACCAGGTCCGGCTGGGGGCGGCCGTGCGCCGCCAGGGCGTCCAGGATCGCGGCCATCGGTTCCGGGGAGTGGGTGTGCCACAGCGTCGCGCCGCGCTCCAGTACGGCGACGTCCGCGAACTGCCACACCGAGCCCTCGTCGGCCACGAGGCCCGGCGGGATCACCACGATCTCGCAGCCCGCCGCGCGCAGGGCGTCGGCCGTCGCCCGGTGGACGTCCAGCAGGCCGCCCGGGTGCCCGGTGGCCAGGAGCACGCTCTGCTGGTCCAGCGCCGCTTTGCGCAGGCGCGCCGCCAGCCGGTCCAGGCCGGCCACGGTCAGTTCGGGGTCGATGGTGTCCTGGCCGTGTCGGTGCGCGGGGTCGTCCACGACACCGCAGCGTTCGGCCATCACCGCGAGCACGTCCTGCTCGTCGCTCCAGCGGTCGCCGAATTCCAGGCCCAGCCAGTAGTGCCGGTCGCCGTTGGCGAGTTTGCGGTAGTGGGAGAGGTTGTTGTCGCGCGGGGTGGCCACCTGCCCCGCGATCCGCGTCCGGACCAGGTGGTCGACGAGTTCGGCGCGGCTGGGTACGGGCGTCTCTATCGGCTTCGGCATGCGGCCCATTCTGCCGCCGCGCGGGCGCAGGCGTCCGCTCCATCCCGACCGGCGGACACGGGGCCTCATCCCGACAGCGCCCCGAAGGCCCCGTTGGCGAGCCGCCGCAGCAGCGATTCCGTCGCCTCCCGGCCCAGGGCGGCCAGGTGCGGGGTGGAGTTCAGCAGGCCGAAGACCGCGTGCACGCACACGCGTACCTCCGCCTCGCCCACCTGGGGATGCAGTTCGCGCACGACGTCGACCCACAGCTCGACGTACTGCCGCTGCAGCTGCCGCACGAGCTTGCGGTCGGCGTCGCGCAGCCGGTCGAGCTCCCGGTCGTGGAGGGTGATCAGCGCCCGGTCGTCGAGCGCGAAGTCGATGTGGCCCTCGACGAGGGAGGCCAGTAGGCCGGACGGGTCGCCGTCCGCCTCCTCCACGCGCCGGCGGCCACCGGTGAGCAGCCGCTCGCTGATGCCGACGAGCAGTTCGGCGAGCATGGCGTCCTTGCCCGCGAAGTGCCGGTACAGGCCGGGGCCGCTGATGCCCACGGCGGCCCCTATCTCGTCCACGCCCACGCCGTGGAAGCCGCGCGCGGCGAAGAGGCGGGCGGCCTCGTTGAGGATCTGCTCGCGACGGGTCGGGGCGGCCGCTCTGGTGCTCATGGGAATCCATTCTAGACAGGGCCGTTAGCGGTCGTTAACCTAAGTCCCACATGCGTTAACGCTCATTAACAAGCGTGTACCGAGCAAGGGAGCTCGACCGATGCAGCAGGCACCAGTGCTGACGAGCGCCGCCGACCCGGCGTCCGATGCCTGGCGGGCCAACGAGGCCGCCCACCGCGAACTCGCCGAGGGCCTGCGCTCCCGGCTGGAGGCCGCCCGGCTCGGCGGCGGGGAGAAGGCGCGCGCCCGTCACACCGCCCGGGGGAAGCTGCTGCCGCGCGACCGCGTGGACGCCCTCCTCGACCCCGGGTCCCCCTTCCTGGAGCTGGCCCCGCTGGCCGCCGAGGACATGTACGGCGGCGCGGCCCCGGCCGCCGGCGTGATCGCCGGCATCGGGCGGGTCAGCGGCCGCGAGTGCGTGATCGTCGCGAACGACGCCACCGTCAAGGGCGGCACGTACTACCCGATGACCGTCAAGAAGCACCTGCGCGCCCAGGAAGTGGCTCTGGAGAATCGTCTCCCCTGCCTCTACCTGGTCGATTCCGGCGGCGCCTTCCTCCCCATGCAGGACGAGGTCTTCCCCGACCGGGACCACTTCGGCCGCATCTTCTACAACCAGGCCCGCATGTCGGGGGCCGGCATCCCGCAGATCGCCGCCGTCCTCGGCTCCTGCACGGCGGGCGGCGCGTACGTCCCCGCCATGAGCGACGAGGCCGTCATCGTGCGCGGCCAGGGCACCATCTTCCTCGGCGGCCCGCCGCTGGTGAAGGCCGCGACCGGCGAGGTCGTCACCGCCGAGGAGCTCGGCGGCGGCGAGGTGCACTCCCGTACCTCCGGGGTCACCGACCACCTCGCGGAGGACGACGCCCACGCGCTGCGGATCGTACGGAACATCGTGGCCACGCTGCCCGAGCGCGGCGCCCTGCCCTGGTCGGTCGAGGCACCTCAAGAGCCGAAGGTGGACCCGAACGGCCTGTACGGGGCGGTACCGGTCGACTCCCGCACCCCCTACGACGCCCGCGAGATCATCGCCCGGATCGCGGACGGGTCCCGCTTCCAGGAGTTCAAGGCGGAGTTCGGGCAGACGCTGGTCACCGGCTTCGCCCGGATCCACGGCCACCCGGTCGGGATCATCGCCAACAACGGCATCCTGTTCTCCGAATCCGCCCAGAAGGGCGCGCACTTCATCGAGCTGTGCGACCAGCGCGGCATCCCGCTGCTCTTCCTCCAGAACATCTCCGGCTTCATGGTCGGCCGGGACTACGAGGCCGGCGGCATCGCCAAGCACGGCGCCAAGATGGTCACCGCCGTGGCCTGTGCCCGGGTCCCCAAGCTGACGGTCGTGGTCGGCGGCAGCTACGGCGCCGGCAACTACTCCATGTGCGGCCGGGCCTACTCGCCGCGCTTCCTGTGGATGTGGCCCAACGCCAAGATCTCGGTGATGGGCGGCGAGCAGGCGGCGTCCGTCCTGGCGACCGTCAAGCGCGACCAGATCGAGGGCGCCGGCCAGGGCTGGTCCGCCGAGGACGAGGAGGCCTTCAAGGCCCCGGTCCGCGAGCAGTACGAGGCGCAGGGCAACGCCTACTACGCGACCGCCCGGCTGTGGGACGACGGGGTCATCGACCCGCTGGAGACCCGGCAGGTGCTCGGCCTGGCCCTGACCGCGTGCGCGAACGCCCCGCTGGGCGACTCCGCTTTCGGCATCTTCCGTATGTGACGTGAGGACCTCACTGATGTTCAGCACTGTTCTGGTGGCGAACCGGGGCGAGATCGCGGTCCGGGTCATCCGCACCCTGCGGCAGCTCGGCATCCGCTCCGTCGCCGTCTTCAGCGACGCGGACGCGGACGCCCGGCACGTCCGCGAGGCCGACACGGCCGTCCGGATCGGCCCGGCTGCAGCCGCCGAGAGCTACCTGTCCGTGGACCGGCTGCTCGACGCGGCGCGCCGCACCGGCGCCGAGGCCGTCCACCCCGGCTACGGCTTCCTCGCGGAGAACGCGGCCTTCGCGCAGGCCTGCGCGGACGCCGGACTGGCCTTCATCGGGCCGCCGGCGAGCGCGATCTCCCTGATGGGCGACAAGATCCGGGCCAAGGAGACCGTCAAGACCGCGGGCGTGCCCGTGGTCCCCGGCTCCTCGGGCAGCGGCCTGTCGGACGCCGAACTGGTCGCAGCCGCCCAGGAGATCGGCATGCCCGTACTGCTGAAGCCCTCGGCGGGCGGCGGCGGCAAGGGCATGCGGCTGGTACGGGACCCGGGGCTGCTGGGCGAGGAGATCGCGGCGGCCCGGCGCGAGGCACGGTCCTCCTTCGGGGACGACACGCTGCTCGTGGAGCGCTGGGTGGACCGGCCCCGGCACATCGAGATCCAGGTACTGGCGGACGCGCACGGGAACGTGGTGCACCTCGGTGAGCGCGAGTGCTCGCTGCAGCGGCGCCACCAGAAGGTGATCGAAGAGGCTCCGTCGGTCCTGCTGACGCCGGAGCTGCGGGAGTCGATGGGCGCGGCGGCCGTGGAGGCGGCGCGCTCGTGCGGATACGTCGGCGCGGGAACGGTGGAGTTCATCGTGCCCGGCTCCGACCCCTCCTCGTACTACTTCATGGAGATGAACACCCGGCTCCAGGTCGAGCACCCGGTGACGGAGCTGATCACCGGACTGGACCTGGTGGAGCAGCAGCTGCGGGTGGCGGCGGGCGCCGAGCTGGGCTTCGGCCAGTCGGACGTCGTCCTGACCGGGCACGCGATCGAGGCCCGGGTCTGCGCGGAGGACCCGGCGCGGGGGTTCCTGCCGTCCGGCGGCATGGTGCTGGCCCTGTCGGAGCCCTCGGGCGGCTGCGTACGGACGGACTCCGGGCTGCTGGCGGGGGTCGACACCGGGTCGACCTACGACCCGATGCTCTCGAAGGTCATCGCGTACGGGCCTGACCGGGCGGCCGCGCTCCGCGTGCTGCGGGGGGCCCTCGCGGACACCGTGATCCTGGGCGTCCAGACCAACACCGGCTTCCTGCGGAGGCTGTTGGCGCACCCCGACGTCGTCTCCGGCGACCTGGACACGGGCCTGGTCGAGCGGGACCTCCCGTCCCTTCTCCCGGAGGGGGTCCCGGACGAGGTGTACGCGGCTGCGGCCCTGCTCTCCATCCCCCACCCCGCCCCTTCCCGAAACCGGGGCGCCGCCCCGGACCCCGCGCCTCGAACGCCGACGAGGCCGAATGGGAGCGCCGTGACCGGCTCGGCGAAGCCGGGCTGGGTCGACCCGTTCGACTCCGCCAACGGCTGGCGCCTCGGCGGGACTCCCGCCTGGACCGTGCACCACTTCCGTCTCCCGGGCCAGGACCCGGTAACGGTCCGCACCCGCCCCTTCGGGACGGGCCCGGACACGGAGCTCCTGCTGGCCGGGGACGACTCCGTGATGCAGCCGAATCCCGCACCCGACGGCGGCGCCCAGCCCAATCCAGCCCCGTCGGCGTTTGAGGCGCGGGGTCTGGGGCGGAGCCCCAGCACCCCGGCCCGGGGCCGGATCGTGCACCGCACCCCCGACCACCTCACGGTCGAACTAGACGGCGTCACGCACCGCTTCGCCCACGCCGCCTCCCCCGAAGGGACCTGGCTCGGCCGCGACGGCGACTCCTGGCACGTCCAGGCCCACGACCCGGTCGAGGCGAACCTCCGCGGCGCCGGGCGCGGCGGCGCCGACACGCTCGCCGCACCGATGCCCGGCACCGTCACGGTGGTCAAGGTCACCGTCGGCGAGAAGGTGACCGCCGGGCAGAGCCTGCTCGTCGTCGAGGCCATGAAGATGGAACACGTCATCTCCGCCCCGCACGCCGGCACCGTGACCGAACTCGACGTCACCCCCGGCACCACCGTCGCCATGGACCAGGTCCTGGCCGTGGTCGCCCCGGACGAGGAGATCGCATGAACGGGCTGCCCATGGCCGTCCCGGCACCCGGGCTGCCGGCCCGGGTCCGCATCCACGAGGTCGGCGCGCGCGACGGGCTCCAGAACGAGAAGACGGCCGTTCCCACGCCCGTCAAGGCGGAGTTCGTCCACCGCCTGGCGGCCGCGGGGCTCACCACGATCGAGGCCACCAGCTTCGTGCACCCCAAGTGGGTCCCCCAGCTGGCCGACGCCGAGGAGCTCTTCCCGCTCCTCGCCGACGTGGAGGCGGCCCTGCCCGTCCTCGTCCCCAACGAGCGCGGCCTCGACCGCGCGCTGGCCCTCGGGGCCACCCGCATCGCCGTGTTCGGTTCGGCCACGGAGACCTTCGCCTCCCGCAATCTCAACCGCACCGTCGCCGAGTCCCTCGCCATGTTCGAGCCCGTCGTGGCCCGGGCCAAGGAGCAGCGGGCGCACGTGCGCGGCTACCTCTCGATGTGCTTCGGCGACCCCTGGGAAGGGCCGGTCCCGGTCCACCAGGTGGTCGGCGTCGCGAAGGCCCTGCTCGACCTCGGCTGTGACGAGCTGAGCCTCGGCGACACCATCGGCGTCGCCACTCCGGGGCACGTCCAGGCCCTCCTGGGCGAGCTCAACGAGGCCGGGGTCCCCACCGACCGGATCGGTGTGCACTTCCACGACACCTACGGCCAGGCCCTGTCGAACACCCTCGCCGCGCTCCAGCACGGCGTGACCACCGTCGACGCCTCCGCGGGCGGCCTCGGCGGATGCCCGTACGCGAAGAGCGCCACCGGCAATCTCGCGACCGAGGACCTGGTCTGGATGCTCGACGGCCTCGGTGTCGAGACCGGGGTCGATCTGGCCGCCCTCACCGCCACGAGCGTGTGGATGGCAGAGCAGTTGGGCCGCCCCAGCCCCTCCCGTACCGTCCGCGCCCTCTCCCACAAGGAGTAACGAAGACCATGGCCCTCGACCACCGGCTCACCCCCGAGCACGAGGAACTCCGCCGCACCGTCGAGGCGTTCGCGCACGATGTCGTGGCACCGAAGATCGGCGACCTGTACGAGCGGCACGAGTTCCCGTACGAGATCGTCCGCGAGATGGGCCGCATGGGCCTGTTCGGCCTGCCCTTCCCGGAGGAGTACGGCGGCATGGGCGGCGACTACCTCGCCCTCGGCATCGCCCTGGAGGAGCTGGCCCGCGTCGACTCCTCCGTCGCCATCACCCTGGAGGCGGGCGTCTCCCTGGGCGCGATGCCCCTCTACCTCTTCGGCACCGAGGAGCAGAAGCGGCAGTGGCTGCCGAAGATGTGCTCCGGGGAGGTCCTGGGCGCCTTCGGACTGACCGAGCCCGGCGCGGGCAGCGACGCGGGCGGCACCCGCACCACCGCGGTCCGCGACGGGGACGAGTGGGTGATCAACGGCTCGAAGTGCTTCATCACCAACTCCGGTACGGACATCACCGGTCTGGTCACCGTCACGGCCGTGACCGGCCGCAAGGCCGACGGCCGCCCGGAGATCTCCTCGATCATCGTCCCGTCCGGCACCCCCGGCTTCACCGTGGCCGCCCCGTACTCCAAGGTGGGCTGGAACTCCTCGGACACCCGTGAGCTGTCCTTCGACGGCGTACGGGTCCCCCTCGCCAACCTGGTGGGTCAGGAGGGCCGCGGCTACGCCCAGTTCCTGCGGATCCTCGACGAGGGCCGCATCGCCATCTCGGCGCTCGCGACCGGCCTCGCACAGGGCTGCGTGGACGAGTCCGTGAAGTACGCGAAGGAGCGGCACGCCTTCGGCAAGGCGATCGGCGACAACCAGGCGATCCAGTTCAAGCTGGCGGACATGGAGATGCGCGCCCACATGGCCCGGATCGGCTGGCGCGACGCGGCCTCCCGCCTCGTGGCCGGCGAGCCGTTCAAGAAGGAGGCGGCCATCGCGAAGCTGTACTCCTCGACGGTGGCCGTCGACAACGCGCGCGACGCCACGCAGATCCACGGCGGCTACGGGTTCATGAACGAGTACCCCGTGGCCCGCATGTGGCGCGACTCCAAGATCCTCGAGATCGGCGAGGGGACGAGCGAGGTCCAGCGCATGCTGATCGCCCGGGAGTTGGGGCTCTCCTAGATTCGCCCAGAAACTCCAAACGGCCCGCGGCAGCACGCCGCCGGACCGCACCGCAGGACCGGGGGCCCGATTTACTTAGGGCCCCCTTACTGCTTTCAGCCAAGGTTAGGCTAACCTTCCTCTCGAACGGCCCGACGGCCGCCCGGCACGCATGAAAGCGGACATCGACATGCCCAAGTCCCGATCCTCCCTCCTCACCCGCCGCGGTCTCATCGCGGCGGGCGGCGCTCTCGGTCTCGTCGCCGCGCTCACCGCCTGCGGCAGCGACTCCGCGAAGGACGAGTCGGGCAGCAAGGGCGCGGCGGCCTCGGGTCCGTGGGCCTTCAAGGACGACCTCGGCAAGGACCTGTCCGCCAAGTCCACGCCGAAGAACATCGTCGCCTTCACCGGCACCGCCGCCGCCCTGTACGACTACGGCGTCAACGTCAAGGGTGTTTTCGGCCCGACGAAGACCGCTGACGGCAAGGCCGACGTCCAGGCCGGCTCGATGGACATCTCCAAGGTCAAGGTCCTCGGCAACGTCTACGACGAGTTCAACGTCGAGGAGTACGCCGCCCTCCAGCCCGACCTGCTCGTCACCAACACCTGGGACGGCACGTACTGGTACGTGCCGGAGGCCTCCAAGGACAAGATCCTCAAGCTCGCCCCGGCCGCCGCGATCGGCGTGGGCGGCGACGTCACGATGGACAAGGCACTGGCCCGCACCGCCGAGCTCGCCAAGTCCCTCGGTGCCGACCTGAACGCCAAGAAGGCCGTCGACGGCAAGGCCCGCTTCGAGGCGGCCTCCGCGAAGCTGCGCGAGGCCACCAAGGCGAACCCGGGCATCAAGGTGCTCGTCGGATCCGGCTCCGCCGACCTGTTCTACGTCTCCACCGCCGCCACCTCCGCCGACCTGAAGTACTTCCAGTCGCTGGGCGTCGAGTTCGTCAACCCGGAGAAGACGGACGAGGGCGGCTTCTTCGAGAGCCTCAGCTGGGAGAACGCCGGCAAGTACAAGGCCGACGTCGTCCTCCTCGACAACCGCACCGGCACCCTGCAGCCGACCGAGCTGAAGGCCAAGCCGACCTGGGCCGAGCTGCCCGCCGTCAAGGCGAACCAGGTCACCCCGCGCGTGACCGAGCCGATCTACTCGTACGAGAAGTGCGCGCAGATCCTGGAAGACCTCGCGAAGTCGATCCAGAGCGCCAAGAAGGTCGGCTGACCCCAGGCCGACCGGCCCCGGCGCCCCACCCGGGCGCCGGGGCCGCCTGCCGTCGCCCGCCATCGCACCGATCAGCAGGGGGAACCCTCCGCATGACCGCCGCCTCACCCGACGCCGTTCCGGCCGTCGCGCACTTCCGGTTCTTCGCACTCGAGGTGGTGCGCACCCGCCGCCTCGGCCACTCCTTCCTGCGGGTCACCTTCGGCGGCGAGTCCCTCGCGGACTTCCGCTCGGGCGGCTACGACCAGAGCCTCTCCCTGTTCCTGCCGGCCGCCGGCCGCGAGCACACCGTGCTGCCGTCCACGGGCGAGGACACCTGGTTCGCGGACTGGCGCGCGATGGCCGACGAGGAGCGCCCGGTCATGCGCTCCTACACCGTCCGCGAGCAGCGGCGGACGCCCGAGGGCGCGGACGAGGTCGACATCGACTTCGTCCTGCACGGGGACACGGGCCCTGCATCCGCGTGGGCGGGCCGCGCGGTGACCGGCCGCAGGATCATGGCGATCGGGCCCGCCGTGGCGGAGAACAAGTCCGTACGCTTCCAGCCGCCGGCCGCCACCGACACGATCTTGATGTACGCGGACGAGACCGCGCTGCCCGCCGCCGCCGCCATCCTGGACCGGCTGGCGGACGGCGCCCGGGTCAAGGCCTGGTTCGAAGTCCCGCACGAGGACGACCGGCTGGTCCTGTCGGCGCCCGACGACGCGGACATCACCTGGATCGTCCGCGAGCCCGGCGCGGGCCGGGAGCGCACCGAGCGGCTGCTCGAGGTGCTCCGGGCGGCCGAAACGCCCCCGTCCACCGACGGGAGGAGCCCCGCCGAAGCCCCGTACGCCTGGATCGCGGGCGAGTCCGCGACGATCCGGGCGGTGCGCAGGCACTTCGTGCAGGAGCGGGGCGTCGACCGGCGTGCGGTGCGCTTCACAGGCTACTGGCGGCTCGGTACGAGCGAGGAGGAGCTCCTCGCGGAGGCCTACGCGGGCCGGGCGCCCAGCGAGGACGTGACGGCAGCGCTCTGACGCGGAGGACCCCGCAGGACCCGCGAAACCCGCGCACGGATCCGCTGACGCACAGCCCGGCCGCAACGGCCGTCCGGCTGGGAACACTTGGAATGGGCTCCGGCTTCGGCCGGGGCCCATCTCCATTTGGCGGGGTACTTAGGTTAGGCTAACCTAAGTAACGCACCCCCCGCCCTCTCCCCCTGCCCGGAGGAAAGTTGATGCGTCAGCATCTGCTCAACGAGACGACCGCGGACCTCTACCGGCGCTCCGTCACCGAGGGAGTCGCGCGCGTCGCGGCCAAACTCGCCACCACGGAACGGCCCCACACCGGCATGTCCGTCGACGCGCTCGCCCCGGTCATCGCCGGCATCGACCTGGACGCACCGCTGGAAGACGCGGCCGCCGCCCTGGACGAGTTGGAAGAGGTCTACCTCCGCGACGCCGTCTACTTCCACCACCCGCGCTACCTCGGCCACCTCAACTGCCCGGTCGTCATCCCGGCCGTGCTCGGCGAAGCCGTCCTGTCGGCCGTCAACTCCTCCCTCGACACCTGGGACCAGTCGATCGGCGGCACGCTCATCGAGCGCCGCCTCGTCGACTGGACCGCGCAGCGCATCGGCCTCGGCCCCGACGCGGACGGCGTCTTCACCTCCGGCGGCAGCCAGTCGAACTTCCACGCCCTGCTCCTGGCCCGCGACGAGGCCTGCCGCAACGCCGTGCAGAACAGCGCCCGCGAGCTGCCCAAGTCCGAAGTGCTGCCGAGACTGCGCATCTTCACCTCCGAGGCCAGCCACTTCAGCGTGCAGAAGTCGGCCGCCATGCTCGGACTCGGCTACGAGGCCGTCATCTGCGTCCCCGTCGACCGCAACCGCCGGATGGACACCTCGCTCCTCGCCCTGGAACTGGAGGACTGCGCCCGCGAGGGCCTCCTCCCGATGGCCGTCGTCGCCACCGCCGGCACCACCGACTTCGGGTCCATCGACCCGCTCCCCGAGATCGCCCGCCTTGCCGCCGAGCACTCCACCTGGATGCACGTGGACGCCGCGTACGGCTGCGGACTGCTGGTCTCCCCCACCCGCCGGCACCTGCTCGACGGCATCGAGCTGGCCGACTCGGTGACGGTCGACTACCACAAGTCGTTCTTCCAGCCGGTCAGTTCCAGTGCCCTGCTGGTCCGCGACCGCGACACCATGAAGCACGCCACGTACCACGCGGACTACCTCAACCCGCGCCGGATGGCGCAGGAGCACATCCCCAACCAGGTCGACAAGTCCATCCAGACCACCCGCCGCTTCGACGCGCTCAAGCTGTGGATGACCCTGCGCGTGATGGGCGCCGACGGCATCGGCTCGCTCTTCGACGAGGTCGTCGACCTGGCCGCGGCCGGCTGGGACGTCATCGACAGCGACCCGCGGTACGAGGTCGTCGTCAAGCCGCAGATCTCCACGCTGGTCTTCCGCTACGTCCCCGACGGCCACGCGCCCGCCGAGCTCGTGGACGAGGCGAACCTGCACGCCCGCAAGGCCCTGTTCGCCTCAGGTGAGGCCGTCGTGGCCGGCACCAAGGTCGACGGCCGGCAGTACCTGAAGTTCACCCTCCTCAACCCGCAGACCACGACGGCCGACATCGCGGCCGTCCTCGACCTTCTCGCCGCACACGCCGAGCAGTTCCTGGGAGAATCCCTTGCCGTCCACCGTTAAGATCCGCGACTTCATCGGAATCGGCCTCGGTCCCTTCAACCTGGGACTCGCCTGCCTGACCGCGCCGATCGACGAGCTCGACGGCCTGTTCATCGAGTCGAAGCCGCACTTCGAGTGGCACGCCGGGATGTTCCTGGACGGCGCACACCTCCAGACCCCCTTCATGTCGGACCTGGTGACCCTCGCCGACCCGACCTCGCCCTTCTCCTTCCTGAACTACCTGAAGGACAAGGACCGGCTGTACTCGTTCTACATCCGGGAGAACTTCTACCCGCTGCGCGCCGAGTACAACGAGTACTGCCGCTGGGCCGCCGACCGCCTCGACAACGTCGAGTACTCCACCTCGGTCACCGAGGTCACCTACGACGAGCGGGCGGCCCTGTACGAGGTCCACACCGACCGCGGCGACACCCACCTGGCCCGCCGCCTGGTCCTGGGCACCGGCACCCCGCCCTTCGTCCCGGAGGCGTGCGCCCGGCTCGGCGGCGACTTCACCCACAACTCCGCCTACATGCAGAACAGGGCCGAGCTGCAGAAGAAGAAGTCGATCACCCTGATCGGCTCGGGCCAGAGCGCCGCCGAGATCTACTACGACCTCCTCGCCGAGATCGACGTGCACGGCTACCAGCTCAACTGGGTCACCCGCTCGCCGCGGTTCTTCCCGCTGGAGTACACCAAGCTGACGCTGGAGATGACCTCCCCCGAGTACGTGGACTACTTCCACGCGCTCCCCGAGGACACCCGCTACCGCCTGGAAGCCCAGCAGAAGAACCTGTTCAAGGGCATCGACGGCGAGCTCATCAACGCCATCTTCGACATGCTCTACCAGAAGAAGGTCACCTCGCCGGGCCCCGTCCCCACCACCCTGCTGACCAACACCTCGCTGAACACCGCCGCGTACGACACCACGACGGGCACGTACACGCTGGGACTGCGCCAGGAGGAGCAGGAGCGCGACTTCTCCCTCGCCACCGAGGGCCTGGTCCTCGCGACGGGTTACAAGTACTCCCTGCCCCCGTTCCTGGACCCCGTCCGCGACCGCCTGAACTTCGACGGCCACGGGCGCCCCGACGCGGCGCGCAACTACAGCATCGACACCACCGGCCGCGGCGTGTTCCTCCAGAACGGCACGGTCCACAACCACTCGATCACCTCGCCCGACCTGGGCATGGCCGCCTACCGGAACGCCTACATCATCGGCGAGCTCCTCGGCCGCGAGTACTACAAGGTCGAGAAGTCCATCGCGTTCCAGCAGTTCGCAGCCCCGGAAGGCGCCCTCGCATGAGCACCACCACCGACCACTGGTTCACCCGCACCGACGCCCTCGGCTCCTTCGCCGTCCGGCCGCTGGACCCCTTCGCCGACGCCGAGCTCCTGCACGGCTGGGTCACCCACCCCAAGGCGTCGTTCTGGATGATGCAGGAGGCCTCGCTGCCGGACGTCGAGCGCGAGTACATGCGCATCGCCGCCCACGAGCACCACGACGCCTTCATCGGCCTCCACGAGGGCCGCCCCGCCTTCCTGATGGAGCGCTACGATCCCAGCGAGCTGGAGCTGGTCGGCCTCTACGACGCACAGCCCGGGGACGTGGGCATGCACTTCCTCGTCGCCCCCAGCGACACCCCCGTGCACGGATTCACCCGGGCGGTCATCACGACCGTCATGGCGGCCCTCTTCGCGGACCCGGCGACGCGCCGCGTCGTGGTGGAACCCGACGTCCGCAACACGGCCGTCCACGCGCTCAACGCGGCGGTCGGCTTCGTGCCGGACGGCCCGGTCGCCAAGCCGGAGAAGGAAGCCCTGCTGAGCTTCTGCACCCGCGAGCAGTTCGAAGCCGCCACCGGCCTCACCACGGGAGCGTCGATATGAGCCTCACCGACGCCGTCGCCCACCTCTCCCCCGAGCTGTGGGCCCGCGCCAACCGCGCCCTGGTGAGGAAGGCCCTGGCCGAGTTCTCGCACGAGCGCCTGCTGACCCCGAAGCCGCTGGGCGGGAACCGCTACTCGGTCCTCAGCGACGACGGTGCCGTCGAGTACCGCTTCACGGCCGCCCTCCACGCCCTGGACCACTGGGCGGTGGACGAGGCGTCCCTCACCCGTCACCGGGAGGGCGCCGAACTGCCCCTGGACGCGATCGACTTCCACATCGAGCTGAAGGACTCCCTGGGTCTCGGCGCGGAAGTCCTTCCGGTCTACCTGGAGGAGATCTCCTCCACCCTGGCCGGCTCGGGCTTCAAGTACACGAAGCCGCAGACCTCCGCCGCCGTCCTCGCGAAGTCCTCCTTCCAGGACATCGAGACCGGCATGACCGAGGGCCACCCCTGCTTCGTCGCCAACAACGGCCGCCTCGGCTTCGGCGTCCACGAGTACCTCTCGTACGCCCCGGAGACCGCGAGCCCGGTCCACCTGGTGTGGGTCGCGGCCCGCAAGGACGTCTCCACCTTCACGGCGGGCGCCGGCCTGGACCACGACTCCTTCATGCGCGCCGAGCTCGGCGAGCCGGCCGTCGAACGGTTCGAGGCCTCCCTGCGGGCCCTCGACCTGGACCCGGCGGACTACCACTTCTTCCCGGTACACCCCTGGCAGTGGTGGAACAAGACCACGGTCACCTTCGCCGCGGAGATCGCCAACCGCCGTCTGGTCCTGCTGGCCGAGGGCGAGGACGCGTACCTGGCCCAGCAGTCGATCCGTACGTTCTTCAACACCAGCGCCCCCGAGAAGCACTACGTCAAGACGGCGATCTCGGTCCTCAACATGGGCTTCATGCGGGGGCTGTCCGCCGCCTACATGGAGGCCACCCCGGCCATCAACGACTGGCTGCACCAGCTGATCCAGTCGGACGAGGTCCTGCGGTCGCTGAACTTCTCGATCATCCGCGAGCGGGCGGCGATCGGCTACCACCACCGCCAGTACGAGCGCGCGACCGACCGCTACTCCCCGTACCGCAAGATGCTGGCCGCGCTGTGGCGCGAGTCCCCGGTGGCCTCGCTCCGGGACGGGGAGCGCCTCGCGACGATGGCCTCGCTCCTGCACGTGGACTCGGAGGGCAGGTCCTTCGTCGGCGCCCTCATCGCCGAGTCGGGCCTCACCCCGGCGGAGTGGCTGCGCCCGTACCTGCGCGCCTACCTCGTCCCGCTGCTGCACTGCTTCTACCAGTACGACCTCGCCTACATGCCGCACGGCGAGAACACGATCCTCGTCATCGAGAACGGCGTGGTGAAGCGGGCGATCTTCAAGGACATCGCCGAGGAGATCGTGGTCATGGACCCGGACGCGGTCCTTCCGCCGGCCGTGGAGCGGGTCCGGGCGGACGTTCCGGAGGACATGAAGCTGTTGTCGATCTTCACGGACGTCTTCGACTGCTTCTTCCGCTTCCTGGGCTCGATCCTGGTCTCGGAGGGCATCTGCGAGGAGGACACCTTCTGGAAGGCCGTGGCCGACTGCGCCCACGACTACCAGGACTCGGTCCCGGCCCTGGCGGACCGCTTCGCCCGCTACGACCTCTTCGCGGACGAGTTCCAGCTGTCCTGCCTCAACCGCCTCCAGCTGCGCAACAACAAGCAGATGGTCGACCTCGCCGACCCGTCGGCCGCCCTCCAGCTGATCGGCACCCTCGAGAACCCCGTCGCGCCCTTCGCCCGACGGTGAACAAGGGGCGGGCATCGATGCGGTCCCTCGATACCCGCCCCCGAATTCCCCGCCGGGCGACGAACGGGTGATGGAGAGGGCGACGCGTTCTTCCTGCCGGGGAAGGATCCTCCCCCGTGTGTACTTTGTGACCGCCTGCTTGCACCAGGTAATCAGTGGGCGCGAATTCCGAAGCACGGAGGGTAGGTATTCATGCACAAGCTCCAGCAGGTCGTGATCGCCACTGTGGCGGTGGGAAGCCTGGCCGTCCTGGGCGCGGGGAGTGCTCACGCCGATGACGCGATGGGCCACGGCGGCCGGTCTTCCAACGGAGTGAGCGCGCAGGGCGTGCAGACACCGCCGACGCCGCTCACACCGGGGATCGCCACGTCGCAGCTCCGGCACACCGCTCAGTTGCCGCGGCTCCCCCGGCTTCCTCAGCTCCCGCGGCTTCCTCGACTGCCGCGCCTCGCGCACCTTCCCCAGACCGGGCTCCAGGCATTGTTGGAGAAGGCGGCAGGGAATCAGGAATTCAAGCCGACCACCGACGGCGCGGCATACGGGCCGTACTCGCCGTATGCGCCCTACGCACCGTACGCGCCGTACTCGCTGAATACCCCGAACACGCCTAACACCCCGAATACGCCCAACACCCCCAACACGCCCAACTCCGCGAACACCCCGAACACACCGAACACGCCGAACACGCCGAACACGCCGGGTGGCGGCGCGAACACCCCGAACACCCCGAACACGCCCAACACCCCCAACACACCCAACTCCTCGAACACCCCCAACACTCCTAATACCCCGAACACGCCGAATACGCCGAACACGCCGTAGGCGCATTCGCTCCTCACATCACAAGGCGGCGCCGCGCAGTGTCTTCACTGCGCGGCGCCGTCATGTGGTCAGTGCATCACCTCGACTGCTGGGGGTGTAGGGGCTGCTTGTGGGCTCGGCTCAGGCTCCCGGGGTGTTCGGGGAGTTGGGGGTGTTCGGGGTGTTGGGGGTGTTAGCGCCGCCACCACCCGGGGTGTTCGGGGAGTTGGGCGTGTTCGGGGTGTTGGGGGTGTTGGCGCCGCCACCACCCGGGGTGTTCGGGGAGTTGGGCGTGTTCGGGGTGTTGGGGGTGTTAGCGCCGCCACCACCCGGGGTGTTCGGAGAGTTGGGCGTGTTCGGGGTGTTCGGGGTGTTAGCGCCGCCACCACCCGGGGTGTTCGGAGAGTTGGGCGTGTTCGGGGTGTTCGGGGTGTTAGCGCCGCCACCACCCGGGGTGTTCGGAGAGTTGGGCGTGTTCGGGGTGTTCGGGGTATTGGCGCCGCCACCCGGGCTGTTCGGCGTGTTCGGGGTGTTCGGGGTGTTCGGCGTGTTCGGTACCTGGATCTTGCACTTACCCGGCTTCTTGTGGCAGTTCTTCGTCGTCACCTGCTGCGTGTGCGTCGAAGCCTGGGCCGGGGCGGCCATCGCGGTGGCCGGAAGCGCAATTCCGCCGGCGAGGGTCATCGTGGCTACGGTCAGCATCATCTTGCGGGAAAGCTTCATTTCGGTTTCTCCATTCGGGTATTTACTCGATGTTTTTCGGCCTCTCATTTTCTTCGGGGTTTCCCGGTGAGGACCTGCTTCAAATAAACCCCAGACCCAGGGCGGCGTCATGTCACATGGATTCGTGGCTTGACGCCAGGGCTGAAGGCAGGTACAAGCCGGCGCCCTCAGGACCACGGCACATCCGGAGCCCGGTGGTAGTTGACGTCCTGGGCGTCCAGGCGCGGGCCCTGGGCCGCCAGGCGCAGGCGGTACGAGGCCCAGTTCCCGGCGGCGGCCGGCGACCAGCCCAGCTCCGCGAGGCCGAGCACCCTCGGGAAGGCCATGTACTCCAGGTCGGGGCGCGTCCCGATGGTCTCCGTCCACAGCGGTGCCTCCACGCCCAGGACGGCCGACTCCGGGACACCGGCCAGGTAGGTCCCCGGGTTCCAGTCGTAGGCCCTGCGCACCGGTACGTACCCGGCCCAGGCCAGACCCGGCCCCGTCGCCTTGTCGTACTTCATGTCCAGGTACAGCCGGTCCGCCGGGGACAGGATCACCGGGTGGCCCGCCTTGGCCGCTGCCACCACAGCCGCCTTCTCGGGCGCCGGCGTGCGGTCGTGGCCCCAGTACTGGAGCACCGCGCGGGCCGCCGGGCGGGCCGTCGCGAGCTGGTGCCAGGCCACCACCGTCTTGCCGTGCCGCGCCACCACCGCCTGCGCCCGGTCCATGAAGGCCGCGTAGTCCGCCGCCGGCGTGGCGTGCGCCTCGTCGCCGCCGATGTGCAGGTACGCGCCGGGGGTCAGCTCCGCGATCTCCCCGAGCACCTGGTCGATGAACTCGTAGGTCCGCTCCTTGCCGACGCACAGGGAGCTGAAGCCGACCTTGGTCCCGGTGTAGCGCTCCCGCGGCTTGCCGTCGCAGTTCAGCTCGGCGTAGGCGGCCTGCGCCGCGTTCACGTGGCCCGGCATGTCGATCTCCGGGACGACGTCGACGTACCGCTCCCCCGCGTACGCGACGAGATCCCGGTAGTCGTCCTTCGTCCAGTGGCCGCCGGGACCGCCTCCGACCTCGCCCGCGCCCCCGTGCTCCGCCAGCCTCGGCCAGGAGTCGATCGCGATCCGCCACCCCTGGTCGTCGGTCAGGTGCAGGTGCAGGGTGTTGACCTTGTACTGCGCGAGCTGATCGACGTACCGCTTCACCTGCTCCACCGAGAAGAAGTGGCGGGCCACGTCGAGCATCGCCCCCCGGTAGGCGAAGCGCGGCGCGTCGGTGACCGTCCCGCCGGGCACCGTCCCGGGTCCGGACACGGGCAGCAGCTGGCGCAGCGTCTGGCCGGCGTGGAAGAGCCCGGCGGGTGTGCGGGCGGTGAGGGTGATCCCGCCGGGGCCGGACTCCAGCCGGTACCCCTCCTTCCCCGCACCCTCGGCCTCCTCGTCGAGCCGGAGCCGGATGCCGTCGCCCTCCGCGCCGTCCACCACGGGCAGCGGCAGCCCGCTGGGGCCGCGCAGCTGTTCGGCGAGGAGTTCGCCGACCCTGCGGACCTCCTCGTCGCCGTCGAGGCCGGTACGGATGACCGTGCCGGGGCCGAAGGCGTAGCCGGGGCCCGCGGCGTGCGCGGAGGCGGGCGCCGGCAGGAGCCGTTCGTAGGGGGCGGGCGCGGCGGGGGCTTCGTCCCCGGGGCGGGCGTCGTCCCCGCGCGCGGCGCCGCAGGAGGAGGCCGCGGGGACGGCGGCGAGGACGAGGAGGGCGGCGAGGACGCGTCGCGGGACTCTCATGCGCCCAGGTATAGGCCAACGGGGCCCGTCAGGGCGGTGCGAGAATCCGGGGATGGCGGAAATCATCCAGAAGGACGGCACATGGACCTTCGACGGGGACGCGGTACGCATCGTGCCGGGCCGCGACAAGGGGGTGGGACTGCTGCGCCAGACGCTGGGCGAGGTGCTCGTGCCGCTGCGCGCGCTGGCCGGGATCTCCTACGAACCGGGGCGCAAGGCGGGCCGGCTGCGCCTGCGGCTGCGTGACGGCGCGGACCCCCTCCTCCAGGTGACGGGCGGGCGGCTGCCGGAGGCTTCCGATCCTTACCGGCTGGCCGTGGAGTCGGACCGGTCGGGGGTCGCGGAGTACTTCGTGGACGAGGTGCGCAACGCCCTGCTGCTCGACCAGGTGGACCCGGGACCCGCGGACTCCTACCTCCTGCCCGGCCCGGCGGTGCCGATCACGGTGGGCGCGGGCGACGGGACGGTGGCCTTCGACGGGGACCGGGTGTCCCTGGACTGGAACTGGACGACGGAGGAGGCGAAACGGTCCGGCGGTGCCCGCGAGTTCCGGGTCGCGGACGTCCGGTCGGTGGAGTGGGCCCCGTCCCGGGGCCTGGAGAACGGGTGGATCCGCTTCACCCTGGCCGGATCCCCGGCGACCTCGCCGCCGCCGAAGTACGACCCGTGCGCGGTGGAGCTGTTCGGATTCAAGAAGGACCCGCTGATGGCGCTGGTCGCGGCGGCCGTGGCAGTGCGCATGCCGCACCCGGCGGCGCCGGACCCCGAGGCCCCGCCGGAGCCGAAGCCGGCCCTGGCGCCCGCCCCGGCGGCGGACCGCGCGGCGGAGCCGGCCGGCGCCGGGGCGGCCGACCACGACGTCTTGCTGCGGCGGCTGCGCGAGCTGGGAGAGCTGCACCAGGCGGGGATCCTCACGGGTGAGGAGTTCACTTCCGCCAAAGCTGCGATTTTGGGACATTTCTAAGCATTCGCGACCCAAATGAAGGCGTTCGTTGGTCCAGACCAGCATGATCCTGCCCGATTCCGGGCAGGATCTTTGCGTTCTGCAGCTCCTACCGCCAATATCGACGGATGCCCGACCGCCGCCCGTCGCACGACGACCTCGTCGACCACTTGGTGCGCAGCACCTCGCTCCAGCGGGGCGAAGCCGCCCGAGTGGTGCTCGACGTGCTCGCCTACTTCGACGAGAGCACCGAGGAGTTCGTCCGCCGCCGCCACCGTGAGCTCCAGTCCGGCGGCGCGGTCAACGCGGACATCTTCGAGCGGATCGCGGCCGAGCTGCCGCACCGGGCCGTGGCGCCGCCGGAGCTGTCGCTGCGGCAACTGCGCCGCATCGTCTACGGCTGAGCAGGACCCCCGCCCGGGACGCGGGCAGCGGCAAGAGAGCATTCGAACTTCAGGAGGGGAAATACCTTATGTGCGGAATCGTGGGTTACATCGGCAAGCGTGACGTGGCACCGCTGCTGCTGGAGGGCCTGCAGCGACTGGAGTACCGCGGCTACGACTCCGCGGGCATCGTCGTCAACAGCCCGAAGGCGGCGGCCCTGAAGGTCGTCAAGGCCAAGGGCCGCGTACGCGAGCTGGAGTCCCGGGTACCCAAGCGCTTCGCCGGCACCACCGGCATCGCCCACACCCGCTGGGCCACCCACGGCGCCCCGAGCGACATCAACTCCCACCCGCACCTGGACGCCGACCTCAAGGTCGCCGTCGTGCACAACGGCATCGTCGACAACGCCTCCGAGCTGCGCGCGAAGCTGGAGGCGGACGGCATCGTCTTCCTCTCCGAGACCGACACCGAGGTGCTCGTGCACCTCGTCGCCCGCTCCCAGGCCGACACCCTCGAGGAGAAGGTCCGCGAGGCGCTGAAGGTCGTCGAGGGCACCTACGGCATCGCCGTCATGCACGCCGACTTCCCCGACCGCATCGTCGTCGCCCGCAACGGCTCCCCCGTCGTCCTCGGCATCGGCGAGAAGGAGATGTTCGTCGCCTCGGACATCGCCGCGCTCGTCGCCCACACCCGCCAGATCGTCACCCTCGACGACGGCGAGATGGCGACCCTGAAGGCCGACGACTTCCGGACCTACACCACCTCCGGTACGACGACCACCGCCACGCCCGAGACCGTGGAGTGGGAGGCCGCCTCCTACGACATGGGCGGCCACGACACGTACATGCACAAGGAGATCTCCGAGCAGGCCGACGCGGTCGACCGCGTCCTGCGCGGCCGGATCGACGACCGCTTCAACACCGTCCACCTGGGCGGACTGAACCTGGACCCGCGCGAGGCGCGCGGCATCCGCCGGGTCAAGATCCTGGGCTGCGGCACCTCGTACCACGCCGGCATGATCGGCGCGGGCCTCATCGAGAGCCTGGCCCGCATCCCCGCCGACGCCGAGCCGGCCTCGGAGTTCCGCTACCGCAACCCGGTCGTGGACCCCGACACCCTCTACATCGCGGTCTCCCAGTCCGGTGAGACGTACGACGTGCTGGCGGCCGTGCAGGAGCTCAAGCGCAAGGGCGCACGCGTCCTCGGCGTGGTCAACGTGGTCGGCTCCGCGATCGCCCGCGCGGCCGACGGCGGCGTCTACGTCCACGCGGGCCCCGAGGTCTGCGTCGTCTCCACCAAGTGCTTCACCAACACCGTCGTGGCCTTCGCGCTGCTCGCCGTGCACCTGGGCCGCATCCGCGACCTGTCCGTCACCGACGGCAAGCGGATCATCGACGGCCTGCGCAAGCTGCCCGCGCAGATCCAGGAGATCCTCGACGGCGAAGAGGACATCAAGAAGCTCGCGGCCGACTACGCCGACGCCAAGTCGATGATGTTCATCGGCCGCGTGCGGGGCTACCCGGTGGCGCTGGAGGCCTCCCTGAAGCTCAAGGAGATCTCCTACATCCACGCCGAGGCCTACCCGGCCTCCGAGCTCAAGCACGGGCCCCTCGCCCTGATCGAGCCCTCGCTGCCGACGGTCGCGATCGTTCCGGACGACGACCTCCTGGAGAAGAACCGCGCGGCGCTGGAGGAGATCAAGGCCCGCAGCGGCCGGATCCTCGCGGTCGCCCACCGTGAGCAGGAGAAGGCCGACCACACGATCCTCGTGCCCAAGAACGAGGACGAGCTCGACCCGATCCTGATGGGCATCCCGCTGCAGCTGCTGGCGTACCACACGGCCCTGGCCCTGGGCCGGGACATCGACAAGCCGCGCAACCTGGCCAAGTCCGTCACGGTCGAATAGCCGCACCGCCGGCCGCACCGCCGGACCGCGCGCCGCGCACGAGGAAGGCCCCCGGGGGACGGATCCCCCGGGGGCCTCTTCGTGTGCCCGGGCCGTCAGCCCGCGGCGACCGCGCCGCGCGAACGCCTGCCGAGCGCCATCGGCCAGCTCGCCAGCGCCGCCGTGGCCCCGTACCAGGCCAGCAGTCCGGAGAGCGCCGCCACCCAGCCGGCCGCCTTGGCCGGCCCGTCGGCCTCGGCGAAGGTGCCTATCGCCAGGAGGACGAGGGAGAGGGTGAACAGTCCGTACACGCCCTGACCGAACAGCCCGCGCGAGGCCGCCGCGGTGAGGGTCAGCGCGAGCATGGCGAACAGGACGAGGAACATTCCGGCCGCGTGCGCCGAAACCTTTCCGTCGGCGCCGTTGGCCCAGGTGAACCAGAGGGCTCCGATACCCGCGAAGGCGGTGCCGTTGAAGCCGTTGCCGCCGCGGTATTCGAGGATCCCGAGGACGAACAGGGCGAGGCCGCCGAGGAAGGTCGCGAGCGACACGGAGTTGGCCACGGACACGCCGTCGATGATCCCGGTGTGGCCGATACCGAACGCGAGAAGGGTGAGACCCAGGGCGATGTGCCCGAGGGTCGAAGTCGAGGCCGTGCTTCCCGCAGAGACACCATTGTCCACGGCGGGCTCCCTTCGATCTGCAGTTGTTTGCTGCGTCCCAGCAGCCTTTATCTACCCCTTACATGGGGGTTCACAACCACACAATCGACATACGGACGGTTACGGGATGACAACAACCGGTCGCTGCGCCCGCTTTGCGAGCCGGCCCGCCACCGAACCGAAGATCCGGCCGACGATCCCGTGCGTGGAACCGACCACGATGGCATCGGCCGAATACTCCCGACCGACCTCCTCGAGCTCGTGGCAGATGTCCCCGCCGCGTTCGACGAGGATCCACGGGACCTCGGACAGGTAGTCGGCGCAGGCGAGCTCCAGACCCAGCACCTCGGTGCGGTGGTCCGGCACGTCCACGAAGACCGGCGGCTCGCAGCCGGCCCACACCGTGGTGGGCAGCCGGTTGGCGACGTGGACGATGATCAGTCCGGATCCGGAGCGACGGGCCATGCCGATCGCGTACGCGAGGGCGCGCTCACTGGACGTGGATCCGTCGAAGCCCACCACGACGCCGTGCCGGAAGGCCGGGTCGCAGGGATGGCGCGGTTGTTCCACCGCGCGCAGGTCGGCCGATTCGGGGTCGGCGAGGCGTTTGCGCTTGCGGTCCGCGGGTTCGGAGAATTCGTGACCGGCCATGATGTCTCGGCGAAGAGGTCCTCGGGGGAAGGGACAAGGCGGCGGGGCGACAGTAGGCGGAAGCGACGGATTGAGCGGTGATGATTCACGAAACGGCAACTCAGTGTGACCGAGCTCTGTCCGGGAAGCATCTTCCCAAGCCCATACCCACCAGGGTACGGCGACACTCCTGTGCTGCACAGGGCATGCCGCCCTTGGAGAGCGTCCAAGGGAGCATGTCGCAGCGACGGCTCCTTGGCAATGTCCGCTGTCCCCTACAGCCAGTGACGAATGACTGCGCGTCGGGTGCGCGCCACCCGTGCGCGCAGTGACCGAGCCGCTCCGCCCGGCGTTGGACACGAGTCCGACCGTCCAGGAAGAGCCCGCAGGGAGCACGCCGTGCCCGGCCATCCGGTACACCCCGTCCAGCCCGCTCAGTCGCCCGCTCAGCCGACGCAGTCCGTCCACACTCCGCCCTTCCCCCTTCACTCGTCCGTGCACCCCGCGAGGCACCCCCACGACGACCCCGCGGGTGACGTGGTCCGCTGGGCCGCCTTCAGCTGCCTGCTCGTGCCCGTCGTCCTCGTCGTCTACGGGACCTCCTTCGGCGGGGCGGCGGTGGCCACGCTGGGCCTGGCCGCGGTGACGGCCGCCTGCCGGGTGCTGCTGCGGCATTCCGAGAAGGAGGGGCGGAGAGCCGCCGGGGTGCTCGTGGAGGACCGCCCGGCGCCCGTCCACCGGGGCCGGCACTCGCGCGCGGGGGGTTCCACCAACCGGGGATGTCCCGGTTCCGGCGGATTGTCCTCTCACGACTGACCGATTCGCACATCCACACCCGCATGTTTTCAGCCAACTTCCCGGCAGGTCACCCCTCTTGCCGGAATGTCCCGTCGGCCTCCTCACCATCAGCGACTGCAGCGCCACAGGGGGTCGTTGACCCTATGAGTACTGGCCATGGCCGGACAGCGCGCTTCCCGCACGGGTAGCGGAGCGGAACGCTTCCTGATCGAATACTTTTCGCCAAGTTGCCAAGTCGACATAGCGCTGCGTGCTGAACTTGTCACGCCGACACCACGGGACGCAGTAGATTCGATCATGTATTTACGGCGGGGGAGCCACGTGCAAGGCCGAGGGGAAACGTGCAGGTGCGACCAGACCAAGGAGTCGCGACACCCAAGGGGGGCTTAGCGCCATGAGCCAGGATTCCACCGCCGTCGTCGTAGACGGCAGGAAGCTCGCGGGGCGTCGCCGCAGGGAGATCGTCGCGGTGCTGCTCTTCAGCGGCGGACCGATCTTCGAGAGCTCCATTCCACTTTCCGTGTTCGGCATTGACCGGCAGGACGCGGGAGTTCCACGCTATCGACTGCTCGTCTGCGCCGGTGAGGACGGTCCGCTTCGGACCACCGGCGGACTCGAACTGACCGCGCCATACGGGTTGGAGGCGATCGCCCGGGCAGGCACGGTCGTCGTGCCCGCGTGGCGTTCCATCACCTCACCGCCGCCGCCGGAGGCGCTCGACGCGCTGCGTCTGGCGCACGAGGAGGGTGCCCGGATCGTCGGACTGTGCACGGGGGCATTCGTGCTCGCCGCCGCCGGTCTGCTGGACGGCCGGCCCGCGACGACGCACTGGATGTACGCGCCGACGCTGGCCAAGCGCTACCCGTCCGTCCACGTCGATCCGCGCGAGCTGTTCGTCGACGACGGCGACGTGCTGACGTCCGCGGGCACCGCGGCCGGAATCGACCTGTGCCTGCACATCGTGCGCACGGACCACGGCAGCGAGGCGGCCGGGGCGCTTGCCCGCCGGCTCGTCGTGCCGCCGCGCCGCACGGGTGGCCAGGAACGCTACCTCGACCGGTCGCTGCCGGAGGAGATCGGCGCCGATCCGCTGGCCGAGGTCGTCGCCTGGGCGCTGGAACACCTCCACGAGCAGTTCGACGTGGAGACCCTCGCCGCCCGCGCCTACATGAGCAGGCGCACCTTCGACCGGCGGTTCCGCTCGCTCACCGGCAGCGCGCCGCTGCAGTGGCTGATCACCCAGCGGGTGCTCCAGGCACAGCGACTGCTCGAAACCTCCGACTACTCGGTGGACGAGGTCGCCGGACGCTGCGGGTTCCGCTCGCCGGTCGCGCTGCGCGGGCACTTCCGCCGCCAGCTGGGGTCCTCCCCGGCCGCCTACCGCTCCGCCTACCGGGCCCGGCGCCCGCAGGCGGACGTGGCTCAGGTGACGCAGCTGTCGGAGTCGCCGGTACCGCACCAGCGCACCCCGCAGCCTCAGCGGGCCGCCGCGGCTCTGGCCGCGGCCGGTCCCACGGTGACGGAGATGTACGCCCCGGGCCGGGTGCTGCGCGAGCACGCGTAGCCCCGTACGGGCACTGCTCGAAGAAGGTCCCCCACACCGGCGGTCGCCGTTGCGGGGGACCTTCCGCATAAGGTGGGGCGCATGAACGATCGCATGGTGTGGATCGACTGCGAGATGACCGGGCTCTCGTTGACGGACGACGCACTTATCGAGGTGGCCGCACTGGTCACCGACTCGGAGCTCAACGTGCTCGGCGAAGGCGTGGACATCGTGATCCGCCCGCCGGACGCGGCCCTGGAGACCATGCCCGACGTGGTGCGCGAGATGCACACCGCCTCGGGCCTGCTCGACGAACTGGCCGGCGGGACCACCCTCGCGGACGCGGAGGCACAGGTCCTGGCCTACGTACGGGAACACGTGAAGGAGCCCCGCAAGGCCCCGCTCTGCGGAAACACGGTCGGCACCGACCGTGGTTTCCTGCTGCGCGACATGGCCGCACTGGAGGGGTACCTGCACTACCGGATCGTGGACGTGTCCTCGATCAAGGAGCTGGCGCGCCGCTGGTACCCGCGCGCCTACTTCAACAGCCCCCCGAAGAACGGCAACCACCGGGCTCTCGCGGACATCAAGGAGTCCATCGCCGAGCTGCGCTACTACCGGGAGGCCGTCTTCGTGCCGCAGCCCGGACCGGACTCGGACACGGCGCGGACCATCGCCGCCAAGCACGTCGTCCCCGGCGCATAGCAGCCCGTAGCACCCGGCGGAGAGGGGTCGGGGAAAAGGAGGGAGCGAGCACCCTCCCGGACCCTGTACCCTTTTCTTCGGCCGGTCGGTTTTCCGACCGGACATGGTGGGTGTAGCTCAGTTGGTAGAGCACCTGGTTGTGGTCCAGGTGGCCGCGGGTTCAAGTCCCGTCACTCACCCTGCGAGAAGGCCTCGTTCCGCGAAAGCGGAACGGGGCCTTTCGCGTGTCCGGGGTCCAGCCCGCCGGCAGCCCCGCTCGGGCACCGCGGGCCCGGCAAGATCCGAAAGAGACGGCCTAGGCACGGAAGGCGTCGGCGTGGTCCGCGCACCAGGTTTCGAAGGTGCGGGCCGGGTGGCCGGTGAGCCGCTCGACCGTGTCGGTGATCTCGACCGGCAGGCCGTCGGTCGCGGCCCAGAAGTCGAGCAGCGCATCGGCGTACGGACCCGGTATGTAGCCGTCGACCTCGGACTTCCACTGCTCGGGAGAGACGGGCTCGAAGGGTATGGGCCGGCCCACGGCGTCGCCGAGTAGGGCGAGCTGGGTGGCGAAGGTCAGCGACTGAGGCCCGGTGAGGTGGTGCGCGCACCCCCCGCGCGAGGGGTCGGTGAGGACCGCGAAGGCGGCTTCGGCGATGTCGCTCTCGTGGACCGGGTCACAGTAGGAGCCCGGGTACGGCAGGTGCACCGGGCGGCCGGACTTCAGCGGCCAGGCCCAGCCGAGGGCGTTGCTCGCGAAGGATCCGGGGCGCAACAGGGTCGTGCGCAGCGGGGAGGCGAGGAGGGCCTCCTCGACCGCGAGGTGCGAGGCGGCGAGCGGATTGTCGGCGGCATCGGGGGCGAGGACCGAGGAGGACGACAGGAGCACGACGTGCTCGACGCCCGCGGTGACGGCCTCCTTCACGAAGGCGTCGACGGCGGCGGCCTCGGCGTAGAGGAAGACGGAGCGCACGCCTGCGAGAGCTGCGGCGAAGGTGGCCGGATCGGTGAGGTCGCAGTGGACGGTGCCGGGCGTGTCCGGCTCGCGGGACGCGAGGCGGTGGGGAACGCCGGCGGTGGCGAGGAGGGATGACAGGCCGCGGGCGACCGCGCCGCGGCCGCCGGTGACGAGGATCTTCGACATGGCGTCTTCCTGTTCTAGACTGAACACGTGACACAGATTCTGTGTGACACATTCTCTGCGTCACGCAGATAAATCTGGACCATGGAGAAGCCCATGTCAACCGACAACCCTCGTACGAGTGATGAATGGACCCGCGCCGAGCTGCTCGCCCGCGTCGTCACCGAGAGCCAGCGGCACTACGCCGACTACTCGCTCTTCAACCAGGCCATGGCCGACCACGTCGGCATGCACCCCACCGACATGCAGTGCGTCGCGCTCCTCGACATCGAGCCCGGCCCGGTCAGCACCGGGGACATCGCCCGGCTCACCGGCCTGACCTCCGGCTCCGCCACACGGCTCGTCGACCGCATGGTCAAAGCCGGCGTCGTCGAGCGCCAGGCCGACCCGAACGACCGCCGCCGCTCCCTCGTCGCCCTCGCGCCCGCCGCCCGCGACCGGATCGGCGCCGCATGGGAGACCCCGGGGCGGGCTTTCGGCGCCGTACTGCAGGGCTACTCCGACAGCGAACTCGCCGTCATCGCCGACTACCTGCACCGCGCCGCCGAGGTCGGCCGCGCCCAGGCCAAGCGCCTGACCTCGGGCGACACCGACTGACAAGCACCTACCGCGCCTGTCGCCACGGCTACGACGACATGAGCGCGCCCAGTGCCTTCTGCATGTCCGCCGCATTCATGACCGGTGCGACATCGATCTCGGCGTTGTACTTCATGAACAGGTCCCAGGCCACGGCCGGCACTTCGGTGCTGTCCTTCAGGTCGAAGACGATCCAGCAGGAACGCACACCTTCGTGCAGACCGAAGTAGGCCGCCTCCGGCTTGACCTTGTCGATCAGCGCCTTCATCCCCTGGGTCAGGGCTCCGCTCTTGATGCCCTCGTTCGTGGTAGCGGTGTCCAGATGGGCCCTGAGCATGACTCTCATGCGCGGCTCCTTTCGTCACGGCAACCCTGGGCGCGGGCGCGGACGGCGGCAACATCTCCGCCTCCGTCCGGGCGGGCGGCCACTCCGTCGGGTCACGCGAGGTGTCAGTTCAGGATTCCGATGTCGTAGAAGAACCGGTAGCGCGTGGGGTCGTCCGGCAGGAACCAGTGGAAGCCCTCCTCCAGGAAGACCGCCACGATGTTGACGGCGATCACCAGCCCCAGGAACCACAGCGCTGCCAGCCCCACCGTGCGGTACGGACCCGGCCCTTCGGCCGGAATGGCCCGGTCGGCCGTGGCGTGTGCGAAGGCCAGGACGACCCCGACCGCCACGACCGAGGCCTGGAAGAGGACCCACGCCCATACGTACAGGTGCAGGCCGAACACCTCGCTCCCGAACCCCTTGTCGCCCGGCAGGAGGTGCAGAGTCGTCTGCCGCCACGACGCGAAGGAGCCCGCGATCACCGCGACGAGCGACAGTCCCCAGCCCGTCATGTAGTCGCGGCCCGCGACCGCCCCGCGCGCCAGCGCCGTGCGGACGATGTGCGCGGCCCCCAGCGCCGCCAGCAGCATGAACATCCGCTGCACGATGCAGAGCGGGCACGGGTACTCCCACAGCCCGAACTGGTAGAAGAGCCCGCCACAGACCACGCCCGTCCAGCCGATGGCGAAGACGCACGCGAACCAGTATTGGACGCGCCCCAGCAGTCCGCCCTCCAGCTGCGCCTCCGGAAGGAGGCTGGACATCGCGGCCACGGTCAGTAGCTCAAGGTGAGGGCGAGGCCGCTGGTGATGTGGTGCGCCATCAGCAGGATGACGGCGAGCAGCATGAGCCACCAGGCGCCGAGCACGACCGTCCGCGACGCGTCCCGGTACATCGCGATCAGCGTGGCGAGGAGGCCGCCGAAGATGAGGGTGTCCATGGCGCGGACCGTATCGACGTAGGGACATACCGGGCGCGCGGCGCGCCCCCCGCAGCCACAGGGTTACATCGGTTGCCCCGCCCGCGGCCGGGCGCGCGTCCACCCCCGCCCGCGGCCGGGCGCGCGTCCACCGCCCCGCCCGCGTCCGGCTCGCGTCAACCCGACCGCCGCTTGCGCCGGCCGCGTCCGGCGCGGGCCGACTCGCGCCGCGACCTGCCGTCCAGGGAGATCCACACCCGCACCTCGGTCCCGCCGAGCACCGAGCGCCCGAGCCGCACGTCCCCGCCCGTGGATTCCGCGACGCGCCGCACGATGTCCAGGCCGAGGCCGGTCGAACCGTCGCGGCCGCCGTCGTTGCCGCGCCGCAGGGCCGCGTCCGGGTCGGCGATGCCGCCTCCCGCGTCCGAGACGAGCACGATGACCGCGTCCCCCGCGTCGTGGACGTCCACCGCGAAGGGCGTGCCCTCCGGGGTGTGCCGGAAGACGTTGCCGAGCATGGCGTCCAGCGCGGCCGCGAGCTCGGGCCGGGCCACGGGGATCCGTACCGTACGGTCGACCCCCGCGAGCCGGACCTCGCGCCCCTCGTCCTCCGCCAGCGCCGACCAGAAGTCCATCCGGTCGCGGATCACCTCGGACGCGTCGCAGCCGGCACCGGCGCCGCCCACGGGGGCGGCGGGCGCGCGCTGCTCGCGGGCCGTACGGATGATCGTGTCGACCTCGCGCTCCAGCTGCTCCACGGCCGCCCGGGTCTGTTCCGCCGCCGGGCCGTCGCCGAGCGAGGCGGCGTTGAGCCGCAGCACCGTCAGCGGCGTCCGCAGCCGGTGCGAGAGGTCGGCGGCCAGCTCCCGCTCGTTGGCGAGGAGTTCCACCACCTGGTCCGCCATCGAGTTGAACGCGGCGGCCGCCGAGCGCAGTTCCTTGGGCCCCTCCTCCGGGACCCGTGCCCCCAGCCGCCCCTCGCCCAGCCGGTGCGCGGCGTCCGCGAGCCGCTCGGCCGGCCGCACCAGGCGGGCGCCGAGCCGGTCCGCGACCGCCACCGAGCCCACGACCAGGGCGAGGCCCACGCCCGCGAGGACCACCCAGGCGGTGGCGACTCCGTTGCTGACCTCGCTCTCCGGGACGAGGATCTCCACCACCGCGATGTCCCCGGAGCCGAGCGCTACGGGCTGGAGCAGTGCGGAACCACCGCCCGCCACGGGGGCCGTGGCCGCCCGCCCGATCCGGCGGGTCTCGGCGACGGCGTGCTCGCCGGCCCAGCCGTCCCCGATGTCCACGGTCGGGCTGTCGCCGATGGCCGGGACGTGCACGGCCATCCGCCGCGCGGCGCCCATCTGCGTGGACTCCACGGCCTTGCGCAGCTGCGTCGGGTCGGTGGTGATGGACAGCGTCGGCCCGATGGTGGCGGCCTGGCGCTCGGCGTTGGAGAACGCCCGGTCGCTGGCCATCTCCTGGACGACCAGCCCGAGCGGTACCGCGAAGGCCACGACCACCATGACGGTGACCGCGAGGCAGACCTTGACCAGCGCCCACCTCATCTCCGTCGGCTCGCTCCGCCGCGGCAGCGGCTGTTGTCACGGTCGCCCGCTCGGCGCAGCGGTGCGGCCATCGTGGTCGTCTGCGGCCCGGCGGCCTCGCGTGCGCCGCTCACAGCGGCGGCTCCAGCTTGACCCCCACACCCCTCAGCGTGTGCAGGTAGCGGGGACTGGCGGCGGTCTCGCCCAGCTTGCGGCGCAGCCACGACAAGTGGACGTCGATGGTTTGGTCGTCGCCGTACGACTGCTGCCAGACCTCGGCGAGCAGCTCCCGGCGGGCAACGACCACGCCCGGCCGCCCGGCGAGGAAGGCCAACAGGTCGAACTCCCGCCGCGTGAGGTCCAGTACGGCCCCGTCCAGTTCGGCCTGGCGCCTCAGCGGGTCGATGGCGAGGCCCCCGACGCGCAGGACGCGGGAGGGCGGTTCGGCCCCGGCGGCGGAGCGGGCGCGCCGCAGCACCGCGGCCATGCGGGCGGAGAGGTGCTCCACGGAGAAGGGCTTGGTCAGGTAGTCGTCGGCGCCGTCGTTGAGCAGCCGGACGATCTCCGCCTCGTCGTCGCGGGCGGTCGCGATGATCACGGGCACGTCGGTGATGCCGCGCAGCATCTTGAGTGCCTCGGCCCCGTCCAGGTCCGGCAGCCCGAGGTCGAGGATGACCAGGTCGAAGCGGTGGTGCGCGACCTCGCGCAGGGCCTCCAGGGCGGTACCGACGCTGCGCACGGTGTGCGAGGCCTCGGTCAGGTGCCGGATGAGGGCGGAACGTACGAACTGGTCGTCCTCGACCACGAGCACACTTGCCATGGCCCGCACCGTAGCCCATTCGGGGGATGCCCGAGGGTGCCGGGCCGGGTCTGGGACGGGTGGGGCAGGATGTCCCCCGATGCGACGAGGACTTGTACATGCGGGCGCGTGGACGCTGGCGACCGGGGCGGCGGTGTCGCTGTCGTGGTGGGGCGTGCACAGCGTCATGTCCGGCACGGCCTACGATCCCCCGCTCGCGGTGCCGCTGGCCACCCGGCCGCTCTCCTCCTCGACGCACCAGACGCAGCCCCCGGAGCCGTCCCCGCCCTCCTCGTCCTCCGCCTCGCCGTCCCCGTCGGCGTCCGCCCCGTCCGCCAAGCCGTCGGCGCCGCCTTCGCGGCAGGCGCCCGCCGTGCCCCCGGACGGACGGGGCGGCGCGAGCGGGGACGTGAAGGCGTACAGCGTCTCCGGCGGACGGGTCGTCTTCGGCCTCGGCGCTTCCTCGGGCGAGCTGGTCTCGGCGACCCCGGCGGCGGGCTGGCGGATGCAGGTGTGGAAGACGGAGTACTGGATCCGCGTCACCTTCACCCGTGACGGCCGGGAGGTGTCGGTGTTCTGCACGTGGCACGACCATCCGCCGCTGGTGGAGATCGTCGACCCCTAGTGCCGTGCACAACCCCCGCGGACGGCCTAGCGGAAGACCGACGGCGGGGGCTCGGGCGAGGCCACCGCCGAGGCGTCCGCGACGGGGGCGGCGCCGCCGGCGAAGTCGGTGAGGGCGCGGCCGTGTTCGACCCGGCCGGGGTGCGGGTCGCTCGCGACGCGGCGGGTGAACTCGGCGAGGGGCAGCTCGCGGTCGGCGGCCACCAGGACGGCGTTGCCGAATCGTTTGCCCCGCCACACCACGGGGTCGGCGGCCAGCGCCAGTTCCGCGAAGCGGGACGCCGCCGTCGCGATCTGGCCCCGCAGGTGGGAGAGGGGCGGACCGTCCGCGATGTTCGCCACGTACCACCCGCCGGGCGCGAGGGCCCGGCGTACGTCGTCCAGGAACTCGGCGCTCGTCAGGTGCGCGGGGGTGCGGGCGCCGCTGAACACGTCCGCGATCACCAGGTCCGCCCAGCCGTCCGGGATCTTGGCCAGTCCGGCCCGGGCGTCGACCGCCCGGACCCGTACCCGCGCCTGCGGGTCCAGCGGCAGGTGTTCCCGCACGAAGGCCACGAGCCCCGCGTCGATCTCCACGATCTGCTGCGTCGAGCGGGGGCGGGCGGCGGCCGTGTAGCGCGCGAGGGTGAAGGCGCCGCCGCCGAGGTGGAGCACGTTCAGGGGCTGGCGGGCCGGGGCGACGAGGTCGATCAGGTGGCCGATCCGGCGCTGGTAGGAGAAGTCCAGGTGGCCGGGGTCGTCGAGGTCCACGTGTGACTGCGGGGCGCCGTCGATCAGCAGGGTCCAGGCGTGCGGCCGCTCCCGGTCTGGCTCCAGCGCGGCCTGGCCGCCGTCGACCTGCCCGAGACGGGCCTCGGCAGTGTCGCGCCCGCGCCGCTTGTCCTTGCTTTTTCCTGCCACGTCCCCATTATGGCTGGTCAGGGGTGGGAGGGGGTCAGCGGCAGTTGTCCGCGGCCTCGATCAACCGGGCCGCTTCGCCGAGCGCCGCGCGCAGCACCTCGGGATCGGTGACCGGCCCGACGGCCTCGGGCGGCAGGAGCCAGCCGGTGGCCCCCGCGGCGGGCGAGGTGTCGCCGAAGCGCATGCCGCGCCCGTTGGTCTGGGTACAGGCGCTGCCCGGGAGGTCCCAGGCGTCGGCGGTGCCGGGCGGGACGAGGAAGCCGAGGGTGCTGCCGGAGCCGTCGTGCAGGACGGGACCGACCCCGTTCGTCCGGCTGGCCTGGCCGGCGGCCCGGCGGATGATGTCGACGGCCTCCAGTCCCTGCCGGGTGGGGACGGTGACCAGGTCCGGGGCGCCGGTGACCGAGGGTGTCCCGGCGATCAGGGATGCGCCGGGCACGGGCGCGGTGTTCGTTCCAGTGCTCTCCATGCCGCCCTCCACCAAGGGAACCCCTCCTCGATCCGCGTACGAGCCTCGCGGGAGTGGACGCGGGAGGCCGGCAAGCCTCCTCCCACTCCGCATGGGTTCAACGCACGGGAACGTCAACAGGTGCGGTGGCAAGACGCTGCAAAGGATGGCAGTTCATGGCGGATCGTGGGTGAGATATCCGTTTTGTAGCCAAACACCGGGTCAACGCGTCGCCGCTGGCGGTACGTTCGTGGCCGCCGGACACCCGTCGCACCCCCCGGCGCACCGCTCCGCGGCCGCACCCCACCGCTCCACGGCCGGCCACACCGCTCACCGCTCACCGCTCCACGGCCACACCGCTCCACCGCTCCACCGTTCCACCGCTCCACCGCGACCCGGCCGCACGGCCGTACAGTCACCGGCAGCGCGTCCCTTGCCCCAGAGAGGCCACGTCCATGGCGGCGTCCCCCCACTCGCCCAATTCCCCCTTCCGGCGGCTGCGCGGTCAGCACTCCCCGGCCGAGTTCGCCGCGATGGTGCGCAGGGCGGCGAAGGAAATCGGAGAAACGGTTTCCTGCGACGCCCGTTACATCGGCCGGGTCGAGTCCGGCGAGATCCGCTGCCCCAACTACGCCTACGAGCGGGTCTTCCTCCACATGTTCCCCGGCCGGACCCTGGCCGACCTCGGCTTCTCCCCGCGCGAGAGCGTCCGCGGCCGGCTGGCGCAGCGCGAACAGGCCTCGCACTTCTCCCCGTTCACCAGGCGCCCCACCGCCGGTTCCCCTTCGCGTTCCAAGGAGAGCGACGTGCTGCGTCGCGCGTTCATGGCGGGCGGCTCCGCGACCGTGGCGGCCGCGACGCTCAGCCTCACCCTGCTCGGCGACTCCCGCCGCCTCCCCTCCCGTGCCGGCGAGTCCGAGGCGGCCGCCGTCGAGGACGCCGTACGCCAGATCCGGCTGCTGGACGACCGGCACGGGGCGGACGCCCTGTACCGGCGGGCCGCGGAACCGCTGCGCACCGCCTACGCGTTGCTCGACGCGGGGGCGACCCGGCAGTCCACCGAGGACCGGCTGCACGCGGGCGCGGGCGAGCTGGCCATCTCGGTGGGCTGGCTCGCCCACGACTCGGGCCGCTTCGACGACGCCCGCTCGCACTACGCGGAGGCCCTCGCCACGGCCCGGGTGTCGGGCGACTCCGCGCTGGAGGCCCACGCCTTCAGCAACATGGCGTTCCTCGCCCGGGACTGCGGGCGCCCCCGCGAGTCGGTACGGGCGGCCCAGGCGGGCCGCCGCGCCGCCCGCGCCCTCGGATCCCCGCGGCTGCTGTCCCTGCTGGCCCTGCGGGAGGCCGGGGGCTGGGCGGGGCTCGCGGACCGCAAGGCGTGCGAGGAGGCACTGACCCGGGCGCACACGGAGTTCTCGCGCGGCCCTGCGGGGGCGGACCCGGAGTGGATGTCCTTCTTCGGCGAGGCCGAGCTGGAGTCCCTCGAGTCCCGCTGCTGGGCGGCGCTCGGTGAGCACGCCCGCGCGGCGCGGCACGCCCGCAGGGCGGCCGACCTCCAGGATCCGCACTTCGCCCGCAACGTCGCCTTCTACACCGCCGAGCTGGCCGACGACTTGGCCCACGCGGGCGCCCCCGACGAGGCGGCCTGGGCGGGCGGCCGGGTGCTGGACCTGCTGGCCGAGGTCCAGTCGACGCGCATCCGGTCCATGCTGGCGCAGACGGCCCGCACGCTGGTCCCGCACCAGCGCTCCCCGCGCGTCGGCGCGTTCCTGACCCGCCACGCGTCGGCGTGACCCCTCACGCGTCGGTGTGACCCTTCACGCGTCGGACTGACCCGCGAGCGGGCCCGGGTTCGCAGCCAATCCCCCGCGCGCGGTACGGCACTTCGCGCGCGGGCGGCTGCGGACCGGCGGCGTCCGGTCTGCGCGTGGGCTCACCCGTCCAGGTGGCCCGTGTCGTTCCAGCGCTCCAGCGCGGGGGCCCCGTACGCCCAGCCCAGGACCGACAGGGAGGTCGGGTCGAGGCGGATGCGGGCCCCGAAGGAGGCGTCGAAGCCGAGCCAGCGGGCGGCCAGGGTGCGCAGGATGTGGCCGTGGGCGAAGACGAGGACGTCGCGCTCGGCCGAACGGGCCCAGGTGACGACCTCGTCCGCGCGGGCGGAGACGTCCGCGACGGACTCGCCGTTGGGGACGCCGTCGCGCCAGATCAGCCAGCCGGGCCGGATCGCCTGGATCTCGGCCGGGGTCATGCCCTCGTAGTCGCCGTAGTCCCACTCCATCAGCGCGTCCCACGGCTCCGCCTGGACGCCGAAGCCGGCCAGGTCGCAGCTCTCGCTCGCGCGCGCCAGCGGGCTGGTGCGGACCTCCAGGCCGCGCAGGCCCGACCACGGCTCGCGGGCGAGGCGCTCGCCGAGCAGTTTCGCGCTCCGCTTCCCCTCCTCCAGCAGGGGCACGTCCGTGCGTCCGGTGTGCTTGCCGAGCTGGGACCACGCCGTCTGGCCGTGACGGGCCAAGAGGATGCGGGGGGCCATATGAGTTCTCCCGGTCGAGGCGGCTGAAGAGCGAAAAAAGGGGGACGGCAACCGGCGGAACCATTCGCACGCCTTTGCGGGGATTCCGTCGTCCGTCCATCATCCAACACGTGAACGGCGCGCAACCTACGCCAGTTCACACACGTCCTACGCCGTATGACTAATCGGCGGCGGCCCCCTCGTTGGTGGGCAGAACTGCTGCTCCTGGGACTCGTCTACGGCGCGTACTCGGGCGGCAGACTCCTCGCTCGCGGCGACGTAGCGCTCGCCGTCGACCACGGGCTCGCGATCCTGCGGCTGGAGGAGCTGCTGCGGATCGACTTCGAGCGACCGCTCAACCGGCTCTTCACCCACCAGGGGGTGCTCGGCATACCCGCCGACTTCGTCTACGCCTCCCTCCACTACCTCGTCACGCCGGCCGTGCTGGTCTGGCTCTACCGGCGGCGCCCCCAGCAGTATCGATTCGCCCGGACCTGGCTGATGATCTCCACCCTCCTCGGGCTCATCGGCTTCGCCCTGGTCCCCACCTGCCCGCCCCGGCTGCTCGACGCCTCGTACGGCTTCGTCGACACGATGGCCCGCTACAGCGGTTACGGCTGGTGGGGCGGCGAGGCGAGCGCCCCGCGCGGGCTCGGCTCCTTCACCAACCAGTTCGCCGCCATGCCCAGCCTGCACGTGGGCTGGGCCCTGTGGTGCGGGACCCTGCTGTGGCGATGCGGGCGCCGGCCGCTGGTGCGGGCGGTGGGCGCCGCCTACCCCGCCGTCACCGCCCTCGTCGTCATGGGCACGGCCAACCACTACTTCCTCGACGCCGTCGCCGGGGCCGCCGTCATGGGCGCCGGCTTCCTCGCGGCCCGCGCCCTGCCCGCCCTGTCCGCCCCGCCCACCGGCCGGAGCGCCGGTTTCCGCGGTAAGTCCACGATTGTCAGTGGCGGATGGGACACTTCCGCGGGTGAGCTCCTACCCGTCCAGCGGTCAGCCGCCGAAGACCTCGCAGCCGACGACCCGGCCCCCGAGGACACTGCGGCAGCGGCTCGCTGACCTGCGCGGCCCCGCCGTCCCGCCCCGCCCGCTCGACGCCCGCGCACTGGCGGCGCTCGCCGCCAACCCGGGCTGCGGCAGACGCGCCCTGCTCGACGGCGCCGGCGTGGACAAGACCGCCCTCGCGGCGGCCCTCGGCTCGCCCGCCGCCTTCGGGCAGTCGCAGTTCGCCATCGTGCGCGGCAACTCCTTCGAGGCCAAGGTCAAGGGCGACGGCGGAGCCGAGCTCCTGCGGCTCGTGCACGAGCACATCGGCGCGGGGCCGCGCGGCGCGGCCGAACCGCCCGGACCGGACGCCCTCGTGCCCGACCTCACCGCCGCCGGGCCGCAGGGCCGCGCCGCCCGCACCGCGCTCGCCCTGCGGGACGCGACCGCCGCCGGCGCCTGGACCCTGCTCGACCACCCCATGCTCGCCCTGGAGGTGGCCGGCTCCCCCGCCTATCTGGAACCGGACGCCGTCGTCGTGCACCCCGACGGCCGCTGGACCGTCGTGGAGATCAAGTCCTTCCCGATGATCGACGGATCCGCCGACGCGGCCAAGGTGGGCGCCGCCGCCCGCCAGGCCGCCGTGTACGTGCTGGCCCTGGAGACGACCGCCGCCAAGCTGGCCGGCGCCGAGGTCGGGCACACCGTGCTGCTCGTCTGCCCCAAGGACTTCTCCAACCTGCCCACCGCCGCCGCCGTCGACATCCGCCGCGAGCGCGCCGTGACCCGGCGCCAGCTGGAGCGCCTCACCCGGGTCGAGGAGCTGGCCGGCGCCCTGCCCGAGGGCCTCAGCTTCGACCCGGCGCGCTCCGCCGAGGAACTGACCGAGGCCGTCTCGGCCGTGTCCGCCGCCTACGCCCCCGAGTGCCTGGCCGCCTGCGAGCTGGCCTTCCACTGCCGCGACCGGGCGCGCGGGGCCGGCGAGGTGACCGCGCTGGGCCGCTCCGTCCGGGGCGAGCTGGGCGCGCTGACCACCGTCGAGGCCGCCCTCGCGGCGGCCGCCGGGTGCGGTGCTCCCGCGGTCCCGCGCCCCGCCGCGGGCCCCGACGCCGACGCCGAAGACCCGACCGCGGCCGCCCTCCGGTACGCCGCCCGGCTGCGCTCCGAGGCGCTGGAGCAGGCCCCCGCCCGCACCCGCCCGGAGGGCGCCGCATGAGCCTGCTGACCACCCTGGCCCGACTGGAGGCCGTCCGGGCGGGCCGGGCCCAGGCCCTGGCGACCGTACGGCACCGGCATCTGAGCGGGCGCCCGCTGGTGTTCGTACCGCTGACGACGGCGGGCGAGGCCGGGGCTCCGCTCGGCGCGATGTTCGGCACCGACCCCGACGATCCGCACGTCCTCGTCATACCGCAGCCGCGCGACCGCGACCTGCGGTGGGAGTTCCTGGCGGAGCTCGCCGGGCACGTCGTCCCGTACATCGACGCGTACGCGGACGACGTCGAGCCGGCCCAGCACACCGAGACCGACCCGGAGACGGGCAAGCGGGTCAAGGTGGAGGCCGAGCTGTGCGTCGACGCGCCGCAGCTGATCGTGCCGAGCCGCGCGGGCGTGGAGTACGTACGGCTGCTGGGGCGGTCGATGCGGTTTCGCCGGACCGCCGAGGAGGACCCGGAGAACCCGTATCCGGCGCCCGCGCGCGTACCCCTGCTGGGGCGCTGGTTCACGCACTTCGCGGAGCGCTCGCGGGTACCGGGTTCGTCGATGCTGCTGTCGGCGACGGACCTGCTGGCACGGCACTGGGCGAGCGGCCAGAGCAACCTCGAGGACCAGCACCTGCGGGCACTGCTGGAGTGGATCGACCCTCCACCGGGCGAGTCCGGCGCCGAGCGGGCACTGCGGGCGGAGCTCGGCCGGGGCGCGGACGGCCAGTTGCTGGTCCCCCCGGCCGGCCCGGCCACCGATCCGGCCTTCGACAACAAGCTGCTGGCCCCGGCGATCACGAGGTACGACGCGGCGCGGGCGGCCGGGCGGCCGGGCGGGGGCGAGGGGGCACGGTCCGCCGAGCTCGCCGTGCGGCGGCTGGTCGAGACCCAGATGGAGAGCACCTGGCACGCGGTGTGGCAGGCCGTCGGCCTGCTGCGCGAACTGCCCGCCGGGGAGCGGACCGAGGACCGCTGGACGGGCGACCGGTGGTCGTACACCGGGCACCGGGACCGGGTGCGGGCCGGCGAGGCACCGCAGCCGCGCCGCGACGACGCGGTGACGGCGGCGCGCAAGCTCGCGAGGCGGGAGACCGAACAGGTCAGGCTCGATGCGCAGGAGTCGCTGGACGACCCGCTGGTGATGGCGGGCAGGCGGCTCGCGGGCGAGGCCTTCGCGGGCGAGGTCGTCGAAGTGGTCATGGAGTGGACGGAGTCGAAGCGGCCGAGCCCGCGTCCGCTGGTGACGGTGGCCACGGAGGACCGGCCCCAGCTCACCGACGGCGCAGGCGGGGGCGGCGGCGCGAAGGTGTACCGCTCGCTGGACGGGCGTCCCCAGAGCGCCCGGTTCGTGCGCTGGGAGGAGGACGGCCGGCTCGTGCTGCGCCTCCTCGACAAGATGGGCCGCGGCAAGGACCCGGAGCCGGGTTCGGTGCCGGAGAAGGGCGACCGGGTCTGCTGGACGCTGTTCGAGCACGACTCGCGCGGCGGCCCGAAGCTGCCGGACCCCGAGCAGACCCCGTGGACCCACGGCGGTCCGCCCGCCCACCTGACGGGCCCGGCCACCACGCTGCCGCTGCCCGACCCCGTGACCGACGAGGACCTCCTGTGAGTTTCGATCCGGGCACCGCGGCCGAGCGGGCCGTCGCGGCCATCCTCCACGACACGCTGCACGGCAAGGCCCGGGGCGTGGTCGTCGACTCCCCGCCCGGCGCCGGCAAGTCCACACTGGTGGTGCGCGCCGCCCGCGAACTGGCGGCCGCCGGGCGCCGGCTGATGGTGGTCGCGCAGACCAACGCGCAGGTCGACGACCTCGTACTGCGGCTGCACGAGAAGGATCCCGAGCTGAAGATGGGCCGGCTGCACAGCAGCGACGCGGACGCCTACGATCCGGCTCTTCGCGAGCTGGACTCGGTGGTCCTCTCGGCGAAGCCCGCGGACCTCGCCGGGCTGCCGGTCACCCTCTCCACGGCGGCCAAGTGGGCGTGGGTCAAGGACGTGGAGCCCTGGGAGCACGCCATCGTGGACGAGGCGTACCAGATGCGCTCCGACGCGCTGCTGGCGGTGGCCGGGCTGTTCGACCGGGCGCTGTTCGTGGGCGACCCGGGGCAGCTGGACCCCTTCAGCGTGGTCGGCGCCGAGCAGTGGGCGGGGCTGTCCTACGACCCCTCCGCCTCGGCGGTCAGCACCCTGCTCGCCCACAACCCGACCCTGCCGCAGCACCGCCTGCCGGTGTCGTGGCGGCTGCCGGCCTCGGCCGCGCCGCTGGTCTCCCGCGCCTTCTACCCGTACACGCCGTTCCGCAGCGGTACGGGCCCCGGCGAGCGGCGGCTGTCCTACGGGGTCACGGGCGACGGCTCGGGCCCCGACCGGGTGCTGGACGAGGCGGCGGAGTCGGGCTGGGGGCTGCTGGAGCTGCCGGCCCGGCACACCCCCCGGACCGACCCGGAGGCGGTGCGGGCCGTGGCCCTGGTGGTCCGCCGGGCGCTGGACCGTGGCGCGGTGACGGTGGACGAGCGGTCCGGCGGCCCGTCGCCGCTGACGGCCGACCGGGTCGCGGTGGGCACGGCCCACCGCGACCAGGCGTCGGCGGTCCGCGCGGCTCTGGCCGCCCTCGGGGTGACCGGGGTCACCGTGGACACCGCGAACCGGCTCCAGGGCCGCGAGTACGACCTCACCGTGGTCCTCCACCCCCTGTCCGGCCGCCCGGACGCGACCGCCTTCCACCTGGAGACCGGCCGGCTGTGCGTACTGGCCTCGCGGCACCGGCACGCCTGCGTGGTGGTGGCCCGGGCGGGCATCGCGGAACTGCTGGACGACCACCCCTCGACGGAGCCGGTCCAGCTGGGCGTGACGGTGAAATTCCCGGACGGCTGGGAGGCAATGATGACCACGTGGGATTTCTGGTCCAACCACCGCGTCTCATGGCGGCCGTAAGCAGATGACCTCAGCAGCGGCCATACCTCTTGCTGCTTGTCCTTAGAGGGTAGTAATCGACACCAAAGCCCCCTACCTAATAGAGGACCGTGGTCTTACTTGAGAGGCATGAACCTCAACTGGTCGATCCCTACCTCCAGAGCCTCCTTGAATATTTTCAGAGCTTCAAGGTTCCACCCTTTTTCATCGCTCGACTCAACAGATCCCGCCAAGGCATCACTCGCCTTCTCGGCGACGTCATTCGGAGAGATGACATAGATAGCCATGTCCGGCCCCTTCGTACCGGGGCGGCCCCAGATGAAGAGCCGAAAGCCGGCCTGACGAAGGAAGGGCCCCCGCTCCTTCCATCCTGTCATTGCAGACCACTTCTCGGCGTAGGTCCGACCGGTGCCAGTGACCTCCCACCGACCAGGAACGAAGGGTTGAGCCACCAGCTCCGCAAGGTTGGCTGCATGCCGCTCCATTGCGCCGGTCAGCGAGGCTACCACCGCAGGAGAACTGGCCAGGGCAACTGATTGCGACAGATTGTCGATGGCGCGCTCAAGCTCCTTGATCTGCTTCCTGCTGTCCCTTCCCGGAATGTACTGGCGCTCGGTGATTTCTTCGCCACCTAGCTTGACGAGGAATGCATGTTCCGCCGTTGCGTACACCCGATCCTGAGGCCAGGAGACGGAGAAGTCACATGCCCTGCCGTTGGACCAGGAAGAGCAGCGAAAATACTTATGGTGCCGCGCCTCTCCCGTGTTCAGCTTCCCGATCGAGCTGTTCTCGTACATTTTCCTGCCACACTGGCAGTAGAGCACGCCTGCCATGGGCGATGCATTGGACTTGATTCCAGCGCGGTGTTGACCTAGCGCCGTTACCGCCGCCTGCAACTTTTCGAACTCCTCATCGCCGAGGATGGGATCAGCCCATCGAACGGGAACTCCGTCGCGAAGAAGAGGCTCACCTTTGTGCATGGCGATCCCCTTGAGGATCGGCTTCTTCAGTATCTTCCCCAAGGTGGAGGCGGTCCACTTGGTTCCCTTGACGGCCGTCGCGACCCCGGCCTTCCGCTCGTCTGCATTGGCGCTCCGCTGGTAGTCCTGCGACGTGAGGACGCCACGCTCGTTCCAGTCCTGACAGAGGCGACTCATGGACCACCCCTGCTCCGCGATTCGCTCATAGGCCTCACGGATCAGAGGGCCCGTCACGCGGTCGACGAGCAGCTTGTAGCGCTGCCGGCCCTCATATTCCGTGAGGACCGGCCGATAGCCGAAGGGCCAAGTCCCGCCACCCCATAGGCATTCATCGCGGTAGTACTGAGTCTGGTTCCGGCGCTTCTGCACGATGGCTTCCCGGTACTCCTGCGCTTGCGTCGCCTTGATGTAAGCGATCATCCGGCCATTGCCAGGAGTGATGTCCAAGGCCGGGTCATCGAGGCAGACGACGTCCTTGCCGTCCTGGTAGCACTTGTCGGCGAACATCTCCCAATGCGTCTGGTTCCGAGTAATGCGGTCCAGGGAAGTGACCATGATCGCGTCCCACTCGTACCAGAGCGGTTCACGCATCCACCTGCCGAGTCCAGGCCGCTTCTCGGGACGGACGGCGCCCGAGATGAAGGAGTCCTCTACATCCCCCACGACATCGAACCGGCCCTCAGCGGCTGCGCGGTCCAGGGCTTCTGCCTGACGCGCCAGAGCAGAACTGTCCTCAGAGTCTCGGCTGATGCGCCGCATCTTCAGGACACGAGCACCCGGTGACGGCCGGTACGACATGTCGTTACTCGCTGCGTAGTCCCCACTGCACCCGAAGACGCTACATGGTGATCTTGTGTTCTGAGGATCAGGAGGCAAATCACTCCCAGCTGACGCACCTGGCGGAACACCGGGTGGCCTGACGGGTCTGAGGCCCGCGGTCCTCGGCGGGCTAGGGATGAAGGGACGGTCCGCAGCGGGAGTGCGCTCGCGCCGAGGCGGGGGCGGAGCGCCTCGGCCGACCGGGGGCGCCGGTATGCCGCCCGCCGCATCCCCGGTGGTGGCGGGCACCACGGGCCTGGTCCCGACCGAGGGCTCCCGGGCCCTGAGACCGCGGGCCGCCGGCGGAGGTGGCGATGAAGGTGGCGGCGCCGGCGAGCGCGGCGGGGCCGCGTGCGCGCGGTCGCCCTGCGGGTCCTCTTGCGCGACGTTGGACAATGGACGGTGGCCCGGAAGCTTTCGTACGCGCAGCAGGAGGACACGCATGGCAGAGCCCGAGCGGACCGAGCGGAAGCCGCGGCCCGCGCAGCTGCTCTTCGAGCCGTCGGAGACCGTCACCGACCCCGAGCACTTCTTCGACCTCGAATCCATCGACGACCCGCGGGAGCTGCTGGTCCGGGCGACGGAGCTGACCCTGGCCTTCCGGGCGGCGCAGGAGCGGGCGGTGGAGTTCCAGGCGGTGGCGGCGGCCCAGCTGGCGGATCCGCGCCGCTTCGACCGCCTGTCGGCGGAGGCGATCGCGGAGCAGGCGGAGTGGACCGAGGACTACGCGCTCAAGATGATCGAGTTCGGGGAGTCCCTGCTGCGCGGCGCGGCTCCCGGGACGCTCTGAGCCCCCCGGGACGCTCTGAGCCCCCGGGGCGGGAACGGGTCGTCGCAGCGGCCGGACCGGGCGCGACAGGGCCGTCGGCCGGCCCGGCGGTCTGACCGCTGGCATATGCGGCGCGCAACATACCCCAGTGACACCCGGCCTGTCCCGGGTTTCCGTAACTCGCCGAGATCGAACCGCTACAGCCGGTAGATCTTGGCGTATGACGACCCTGACCGGCTGTCCCGCCTCCGACGTGCGGACGACCGCCTGCGCGACCCATGTCACCGCGGCCGGCGCCGCCTGGCTCGCCTCGGCGTCCGCCCACCCCCGCGGCACCCTGAACGCCTGGCAGGCCCGGCCCACCGCACCCGCCGTGCTGCCCTGCGGTACCGCCTTCGACGTCGTCAACGTCCCGCTCGTCCTCGGGCGCCGGATGCTCGACCTTCTCTGGGCGGAGGGCCCCGGCTCCGGTCCGGCCGCGGTGCACCGGGGCCGGACACTGCTCTTCGCGTCCCCCGGCACCGCCCACCGGCTCCCCGCCCTGCTCGCCTGGGAGGAGTGGAGCGCGCCCGCCCCCGCCCCGCTCTGCCACGGCCGCGGCGACGCCGTCACCGTGCCTGCTCTGGTCGGCGGTTCCGGGCCGTCCCGGTGGCTCGTGGCCCCCGGTACCGAGGCGCCCTGGCTGCCCGGACCGGAGGCCCTGCTGTGGGCGTTCGTCCGTGCCACCCGAGCTGCGGATATCGATTTTTCCGATCGCCGGTCGGGGTGCTAATGTCTTCCTCGTCACCAAGCGCCGCTAGCTCAGTTGGTTAGAGCAGCTGACTCTTAATCAGCGGGTCCGGGGTTCGAGTCCCTGGCGGCGCACAGACGGAGAAGGACCCCCACGCGAGTGGGGGTCCTTTTCGTGTGCCCGCAGGAGGCGGGTCTCAGCACTAGGTGGTGATCTTCACCGTGTACGCGCCCGACTGCGTCCGGTCCGCCACCTCGACGGTGATCCGCTCGCCCGGCACCGTGAAGGTCTCCCCCACCTCGATGGGCGCGTCCGCCAGCGGCGGGTACACGGACCGGTCCCAGCACGCCTCGGTGTCCGGATGGGCGTCCACGACCTCGATCGGCCCGCCGCCCGACGCCGCCTCGTTGCGGACCCGGTAGACGAGCACGCCCTCGGTGCAGGTGTCCCCGTCGTTGCCGGCGGAGCCCCGCGCCTCGACCGCGATGGCACTGCCGGGGCCGGTGCGGATCACCGCGAGCCGGGTGCCGCCCGTGCCGCCCGGGAGCGGGACGTCGGAGAGCGGCTGGAGGGTGTGCAGGGAGGAGCCCGAGGGAACGCAGTCGACCTGGGAGGCGTCCAGCCAGCCCAGCTTCCACTTCTGCCAGGCGAAGAGGTCCGGGGCCATGCCGAACTGGCTGCCCATGACGTCCCAGTCCCCGACGTGTGTGTCCCAGTCGCCCTTGCCGTCCGACGGCCGGTGATAGAGGTCGGGGAGGTCGAAGACGTGCCCGGTCTCGTGGGCCAGTACGTTGCGGTCCGGCGGGTGCTTCTCGAAAACGGTCACGATGCGCCGCAGCTCCGTACCGTCCGCGCTGATCGGACGGTCGAAGTTGACGACCTTCGTGGCGTCCGAGTCGACGCCGGGGGCGTCCGGGTCGGCGACGAAGTACACGATGGCGTACTTGGCGAAGTCCACCTCCGGATCGGCGGTGGCGACGGCGTCGCGCAGGTAGGCGGCCCGGTCCGCGGGGGCCCAGTCGCGCCGTATCCCGTAGGCGGTGGACGGCTTGGGCATCTTGATCCACCGCTTCTGCGGGTGCGGCACCAGCCGGAAGCGGCCGTAGGAGGCCTGCTCGAAGAAGTCGCTGGTCGCGGGGAAGTAGTCCTCGGTGAGTTGCCCGGTCGTCAGGGTGGTGCGGTGGTCCGGGAAGGAGAGGAAGACCATGACGGCGTCGAGGGTGCGCTCGGGCCTGGGGTAGGCGCCGTTCCAGCTGTCCAGGCCCAGGGAGTGGTGGGCCGCGGTACGGGTCAGCGCGCAGGGTCCGGCTCCGGGGGCGGCGACCGCCGGTCCCGCGACGAGCGACATCGCGGCGAGTGCGGTCAGGGAAGTGAGCGCCGCAGCCGTGGTGCGCATGTGGGAGCGGTCCACTCCCCCGGGTGTCTCCTGTCGCGGCACATCGACCTCCCGGTGGTGGATTGGTACCTCTTCATCCACCTTGGGGCGATTGTCTGATGAATGCCCTGTTCCGCTGCCCCACACGAGTGAGCGCTAGGGCAAGCCGGTGACGCGGGGGTTCACGCGACCGCCTACAGAACGTCACGATCGATCAGGTCAGAGCAGTGTCGGCCACCTCTTGCTCACAGCCGTGCGGAAACGATCACATGCCTTCACGTCGACGAACCGTCATCACACTGAACTCCCGCGTCCCAAACGGCGACGCCGCTGGATAGGGCCGTCCGGCAGCCTCTATGATCGGCACACTTTCCTGCACGGACACTCACACGCACTGCGGGAGCCAACGGTGAGCGGAACCTCAGAAGGAACCGGTTCGGCGGCCGACAGCATCCGATCGGCCATGACGCAGCGTCACTCAGGACCGGCGGCGACAACCGCCCCGGACCGCGCCGAGCCCGCACCGCACGACCACCCGGTCGACCGGCCGGCCGACTGCCGGGCCGACTACCTGGCCGTCTTCGACGCGGCCCACCTCGCCTTGGCCGTCATCGACCGCTCCGGCCACGTCGTACGGGCCAACCCGGCCCTCGCCGGGCTGCTCGGCGCCGAGCAGCCCGACCTCGCCGGACAGTCCGCCGCCGACCTGGTGGACCTGGCCTCCGAGGCGCGCACCTGGCAGGCCTACCAGGAGGTGCTGCGCGGCCGCCAGGCCCGGCTGCGCTGCACCCGCCGGCTCAAGCACCCCGACGGGCACTCGCTGTGGACCGAGGTCACCCTCGGGCCGGTCGCAGGGACCGGCGACGTCCTGCTGTCCGTCGCCGACATCAGCGACCGGCGCGACCTCCAGGCCCGGCTGCGCCACCTCCAGATGCACGACCCCGTGACCCGGCTGCCCAACAGGGCGCTGTTCTTCGAGCGGCTGTCCGCCGCCCTGGAGGCCTCCTCGTACGAACAGGGCGGCACCGGCCGGATCGGGCTGTGCTACCTGGACCTCGACGGGTTCAAGGCGGTCAACGACACCCTCGGCCACCGGGTCGGCGACCGGCTGCTGACCGCCGTCGCCGCCCGGCTGACCCGCTGCGCCGACCAGTCCGGCTACGGTCGCGCCGGCGGGCACCTCGTGGCCCGGCTCGGCGGGGACGAGTTCGCCCTGCTGGTCGAGGACTCCACCGGCACCGAGGAGCTCGCCGACCTGGCGCGGAGCGTGCTGGCCGCCGTACAGGAGCCGTTCGACCTGGCCGGGCAGCGGCTGTCGGTGTCCGCGTCGATCGGAGTGGTGGAGCGGGCGGCCGCCGGCACGTCGGCGACCGGGCTGATGCAGGCCGCGGACACCACGCTGTACTGGGCCAAGGCCGACGGCAAGGCCCGCTGGACGCTCTTCGACCCGGAGCGCAACGCACACCGCATGACCCGCCAGGCCCTGTCCTCGACCTTGCGACCGGCCGTGGAGCGGGGCGAGTTCGCGCTGGAGTACCAGCCGCTGGTGGACCTGGAGAGCGGCGTCGTGCGCGGGGTGGAGGCCCTGGTGCGCTGGAACCACCCGCAGTTCGGCACGCTGACGCCGAATCGGTTCATCGCGATCGCCGAAGAGGACGGCTCCATCGTCCAGTTGGGCCGGTGGGTGCTGCGCACGGCGTGCCGGCAGGCGCGGCGCTGGCAGATCGAGCAGCCCAGCGACTCCCCCGTCTTCGTGTCCGTCAACGTGGCGGTGCGCCAGGTCTGGGACTCCGACCTGGTGGGCGACGTGGCCGGGATCCTCGCCGAGACCGGCCTGGCCCCCCAGCTGTTGCAGCTGGAACTCACGGAGTCGGCCGTGATGGGCTCGGCGGGGCGTCCGCTGCAGGCCTTGCAGGCGCTGAGCGACATGGGGGTGCGCATCGCCATCGACGACTTCGGCACCGGGTACTCCAACCTCGCCTACCTCAGCCGGCTGCCGGTCTCGGTGCTGAAGCTGGACGGCTCCTTCGTCCGGGGCTTCCGCTACGACGAGGGCTCCCATCCGAACCCGGCGGACGAGACGATCGTCGAGGCCCTGGTGCAGCTCGCGCACCGGCTGGGCCTGACGGTGACGGCGGAGTGCGTGGAGACGGCCGGCCAGGCGGCCCGGCTGCGCCGGGTCGGCTGCGACACGGGCCAGGGCTGGCTGTACTCCCGGGCGGTGGCGCCGGAGCTGATCGCCGAGATGATCGCCGCCCGCCCGCCCGGTTTTTGAGCCGGCGCAGGGACACGGCCGCCCCCGCCCCCGGGAAAGGGGCGGGGGCGGCCGGCGCTCGGCGCGGGGTGGGGGGAGATCAGCAGGCGCCGAGGTCCTTCCAGACACCCCATTCACCGGTGGTGCCGGGCACCTCGTTCTGCGTCCACCACTGGGCCTTCCACTTGTGGCCGTTGTGCGAGACCTCGTTGCCGCCGGTGTAGACGGTGCCCGCGACGTAGGCCGGAGCGGTGCAGCCCGTGGTGGGCGGCGTCGTCGGAGGCGTGGTCGGCGGGGTGGTCGGAGGCGTCGTGGGCGGGGTCGTCGGAGGCGTGGTCGGCGGCTGGGTGGTGCCGCCGAGGGAGTCCGAGATCTGGTTCAGCAGCGTGGCGTTGTTGTCCAGGCCGAGCAGGGAGTACATCATCGCGCCGGCCAGGCCGCGCTGCTTGCCGTAGTCGACCCGGGCCTGGATGGACTTCTGGTTGAGGCCGGTGAAGAACTCGCCGTCCTTGTAGAAGTACGAGGCCTTGGCCTGGTCGTCCCAGAAGGTGGTCGCCGGGTTGTCGACGATGCCGCCGAGCTCCTTGTAGTTGGCGATGCCGGCCTGCTGGCTGGTGGGCCGGGCCCCCGAGGGGCCGGTCGCCGTCTGGGCGAGGCCGTTGGTGGTCCCGGCGGGGACGCCCTTCCAGCCGCGGTAGTAGAACTCGTAGCCCAGGGTCAGCTTGTTGGCGGGGAAGCCGCCGGCGATGCCGTAGGCCGCGTTGCCGTCGATCCAGGAGTCGATGGCGTTCTTGATGCCGTACTTCTGGGTGCCCGGAGCGATCGGGTCGGTCGGGTCGGCCGCCGAGTTCAACAGCGGGGACTGGTGGTAGGTCGGTCCGTCGCCGTCCCAGGAGCCGTGCATGTCGTACGTCATGATGTTCGCGTAGTCGAGGTACGCGCCGATCTTGTCCGTCTCGATGTACTTGATCTTGTCCTGGCCGGCCGGGAGGGCCGAGGTCAGCAGGTACTTCTTGCCGCCGTTGGCCGTGCCGTAGGCGTCGAGCTGCTCGCGGAACTCCTTGAGCAGGAGCGTGAAGTTCTGCTTGTCCTCGGGGGCGTAGTGGTTGCCGAGGTGGCCGCCGGAGGAGCCCGGGTACTCCCAGTCGATGTCGATGCCGTCGAAGATGCCCGCCGCGCTGCCCGCGCCGCCGTAGCCGCCCTCGACCGGCAGGTTGCCCTTGATGTACTGGTCGATGCAGGAGGAGACGAGCTTCTTGCGGCTCGCGTCCGTCTTCGCCGCGTCGCTGAAGTACTTGGAGTACGTCCAGCCGCCGATCGAGATGTTGATCTTCAGGTTCGGGTACTTGGCCTTCAGCTGCTTGAACTGGTTGAAGACGCCGACGATCGGCTGGTCCCACTTGTCGGCGACCCCGCTGACGCTGTCGGCCGCGCTGAAGGACTTCTGGTAGTCGGCGTACGAATCGCCCGCACCGTCACCGGCGTTGGGGTTGTTGTCGTCACCCGCCGCCTTGTTCGCCTCGAAACAGGTGAGGTTGGTGGGGTGGATGTTGCCGAAGGAGTAGTTGATGACATCGAGCTTGCTCGCTATGCCACGGGTGTCGAGGTGCTTGGGATAGAAGGCGCTCCCGTACACGCTCCACTGGTCGTAGTAGGCGATCTTGACGCTGCCGGCCGCGGCCGTGGTCGACGATTCGGCCGCCGAGGCGGTGCCGAGCCCCGCGAAGGTGGCCATCGCTCCGGCTGCCAGCGCGGCCGTGGCGGCGGCCGCGATGAGGGGTTTACGGATGTGCATGAACTGCCTCCGGGGGGTGGGAGGTGAGGGCAAGAGTTCGGGTGGGAGTAGTGATAGCGATCACTCCGGGCCCGAGTCAATGGTTTGGACCAAAGAAGGACTAGACCACTCACCGGCCAGATCCCCACGTCAGGGACTTGAGGGCGCACCAAAAATCGCTCGCCACCCAGGGTGACGAGCGACTTAAGGTTGCCTTCAGCTATCCCCGCGCAAGGTTTCGGCAACAAACCAGCCAAACCCCGTTCGTCTGCGATCAGAGCCGCTCGGGGTCCTCCCCCGGCATCCCGTACGCATCTGCGACGAGCCCGTACGAGCGCAACCTCGCCTCCCCGCCATGGGCGTTGGCCGTCAGCATCAGCTCGTCGGCGCCGGTCCGCGCCGCCAGGTCGTCGAGCCCGGCACGCACTTCGTCCGGGGTCCCGTGGACCACGCTGGTGAGCCGGTCGTCCACGAACTCCCGCTCCAGCGGCGTGTACGGGTACGCCGCCGCCTCCTCGGGCGTCGGGACCAGCCCGGGGCGGCCGCTGCGCAGCCGCAGCATCGACAGGGCGCCCGTCAGCACCTGCGCGCGCGCCTCGACGGCCGAGTCCGCGGCCAGGGCCGCGACCCCGATGAGGGCGTACGGGGCGTCCAGGACGGCCGAGGGCCGGAAGGACTCCCGGTAGAGGTCGAGGGCGGGCAGGGTTCCGGCCGGGGAGAAGTGGTGCGCGTAGGCGAAGGGCAGCCCGAGCGCGCCGGCCAGCCGCGCGCTGAAGCCCGAGGAGCCCAGCAGCCACACCGGCGGCCGTCCCGCGGGGCCCTGCACGGGCCCCGGGACGGCGTGCACGCGGGCGTACGGGTGCCCGTCGGGGAAGTCGTCGTCGAGGAAGCGGATCAGCTCCGCGAGCCGGCTCGGGAACTCGTCCACGGCCTCGTCCCGGCGCCCGGGCCCGCGCAGCGCGGCGGCCGTGTGCCCGTCGGTGCCGGGCGCGCGTCCGAGGCCGAGGTCGATCCGGCCCGGCGCGAGGGCCTCCAGGGTGCCGAACTGCTCCGCGATAGCGAGCGGGGCGTGGTTGGGCAGCATGACCCCTCCCGAGCCGAGTCGGATCCGGGAGGTGTGGGCGGCGAGGTGGGCGAGGATCACGGCCGGCGAGGAGCTGGCCACGCCGGGCATGGAGTGGTGCTCGGCGACCCAGTGGCGGTGGTAGCCGCGCGCCTCGGCGAGGCGGGCCATGTCGACGCTGGTGCGCAGGGAGGCGTGGGCGGTGCTGCCGGCGCCCACGGTGACGAGGTCGAGCACCGAGAGCGGGACCGGGGCCCGGCCGTGCGCGGTCCCGTGGATCGCCCCGCCGGAGCGGTCCCGGGGGGCGGCCGCGGCCCCGTCCCGCGTGCGGCTCTCCTGTCGACCCGCGTCTCCGGTGTCACTCATCGTCGCTCCCGCTCCACTTCGCCCGTCCGTACGAAGAATCCGAACGGTGGGGGCGGGGCGGGCATTCCCGGCGCAGTCGGACACCGCTCGTGACCTTGGCATATGCCAGAGGAGTAGATCCAGGCAGAGCGGTGTGATTGAGCCATCAATCTCATCAACAGACGCTCCACATGGGCCTCTTGATGGCTATCGTGTTAAGGCAAGCGGTAACAACCTGCTAGGGGGAAACCGTGGCGCTGAAGCCCGAGCCGACCGCGCCGTTCCACTCGGTGCAGTACGCCCTGCGCGTACTCGAAACGGTCGCCCGCCATACCGGCGGCGTGACCGATGTACAGATCGCGCGTGAGACCGGCCTGCCCGCGGTCCATCTCGCGCCGATGCTCCTCATGCTGCGCCGGGAGGGATATGTCCTGCAGGTGTCCGACGGCGCCTACGCCATAGGGGACTCCCTCGTCCTGCTCGGCTCCGGTGTGGACCGCAAGCAAGCCCTGCAGGACAAGCTCCAGGAGACCCTGGACCGGCTGCGGGACTCCGTGGGGGCGGCGGTCTACATCAGCCGGTACGTGGACGGCGAAGTGCGCATCACGCAGTTCGCGGACAGCCCGCGCACTCCGAAGGTGCACGAGTGGGTCGACTTCCGCTCGGCGGCGCACGCCAGCGCGGTGGGCAAGTGCCTGCTGACCCAGCTCGACCAGAACGGGCGGCGCGACCACCTCTCCCGGCACAAGATCGCCCGGCTGACGTCGAAGACGATCGTGAACGAGCGGATCCTCTTCTCGAAGCTCGACAGCCAGCCGGCCACGGTGCCCGTCCTCGACCTCCAGGAGTACGCGGTGGGCACGGTCTGCGCGGCCGTCCCGATCACCGCCGGAGCCTCGGTGGGCTGCCTGGCCCTGTCACTGCCGGTCGAGCACGCCCACCGGCTGCGGGCCGCGGCCGACGCCCTGAACCGGAAGGCCGCGCCGCTGCTGCTGTCGCTCACCCTTTGAGCGGCGGGGCGACGGGGCGAGCCGCAGCATGGGCGCGCCCGGGTCCTGACCCGGCCCGGAAAACACTTCGGGCGGTTCCCGGTGAACCGGAAACCGCCCGAAGGACAGGTGCGCCGCCAGGGACTCGAACCCCGGACCCGCTGATTAAGAGTCAGCTGCTCTAACCAACTGAGCTAGCGGCGCCTGCTGACAGAGAAAATACTACCCGGTCCTCCGGGGTGCTCAAAACCAAGGGACCGCGGGCCCGACGAGGTCCGAAAGGGACGGCCTAGCGGCCCAGTAGTTCGGCCCGTCCCTGGGCCTCGTAGGAGGCCAGGAGGGCCGCCAGGTCGGCCTGGCCCAGGAGCCGGTAGGCGCTCTCGCCCGGCGGGCGCCACCAGACCGGGTCCGGGGTGTCGAAGCCCTCGCGGCGCAGGGAGACGCGGTGGACCTTGTTCGTCGCCGTGGTCGGCATGGCGCCGACGATCCGTACGTAGCGCGGGGCCATTTTCGTGCCGAGGTCCGGCTGGACGCCGAGGAAGGCCCCGAAGCCCTCCGGCGAGAAGACGGCCCCCTCCCGCAGGGCGACGGCCGCCATGACCTGGTCGCCCGCCACCGCGTCCGGTACGGCGTACACGGCGACCGCGGCGGCCCGGGCCCAGCGGGCGAGGATGTTCTCGATCACCGCCGCCGCCAGGTTCTCGCTGTCGACGCGCAGGCGGTCGTCCGTGCGCCCCGCGAAGTAGAGGAAGCCGTCCGCGTCGCGGAAGAAGAGGTCGCCGGTCCAGTACCAGCCGTCGCGGGTGCGGGCCGCCTCCGCGTCGGGGTTGCGCCAGTAGCCCTCGAAGAGGCTGCGGCCCTTGTTGACCAGCTCGCCGATGGCCTCGGAGCCGTTGAGGAGCCGGCCCTGCGCGTCCAGGGCGGCCGGCGGGCACTCCCGGCCCGTCCGCGGGTCGATCACGGCGAGGTCGTCGCCCGCGCCCGCGCGGCCGAGGGCTCCGGGCGGGGTGTCCGGGGTGCGCTGGACGGAGGCGCCGCCCTCGGTGGCCCCGTAGCCCTCGACGAGCCGGACCCCGAAGCGTTCGGCGAAGCGCGCCGCGTCGACCGCGCCGGCCTCGGTGCCGAAACCGAGGCGCAGGGTGTGCGTACGGTCGTCGGGGCGCGGCGGGGTGGCGAGGAGGTACTGGACGGCACGGCCGACGTAGGTGAAGTACGTCGCCCCGTAGGTCCGTACGTCGTCCAGGAACGCGGAGGCCGAGAAGCGGCGGCGCAGCGCCACGGCGGCCCCGCCGGCGAGGGCCGGCAGCCAGTCGGCGATGACGGCGTTGCCGTGGAAGAGGGGCATGCAGACGTAGTGGACGTCGTCCGGGGTGACCGAAAAGTGCCGGGCGAGCGAGGCTCCGGCGCCGGCGAGCCGGCCCTGCGTGCAGATCGCGGCCTTGGGGGCGCCGGTGGAGCCGGAGGTGAAGTAGAGGAGCAGCCGGGAGGCCGGGCCGGGGCCCGCGCCGAGGACGGCCTCGCCGGGCTTCGCGCCGGCGTAGGGGGCGAGCAGGGTTTCGTACTCCTCGGTGTCCGTGACCAGGAGCCGCACGCCCGGTAGGTCGAGGCCGCGCAGCAGTGGCAGGTGGGTGCGCTCGGTGACCAGGATCCGGCAGTCGGTGTGGAGGATGTCGCGGGCGAGCTCGGGACCGCGCCGGGTGGGGTTGATCCCGGCTACGGCGGCCCCGGCGAGGGCCGCCGCGCCGAGCCAGAAGGGGAACTCGGGGGTGTTGTCGAGCAGCACCCCGATGTGCGGCTCCGCCCCCGGCGGCAGCAGGTCGACGAGGAGCGCGGCGCGCGCCGCGGCCTCCCGGGCGGTCCGGTGGTGGCTGAGTACGCCGTCGGCGTGCTTCAGGCCGGCCCGGTGGTCGCCCCATTGGCGCGCGATGAGCTCCGCGACGGTTTCGGGTGTCGTCGTCCGCATGCCGCCGGAGGATAGCTGACGTTTCGTCAGAATTGAACGCCGCACCGGCGGGCCCGGGGGCCGGCGGTCAGAACTGGACGTCCGAGCAGGAGTAGAAGGCGTTCACCGTGTCGTTGACCGTCCAGACGGCGAGGATCAGGTGCCGGCCGGTCTTGCCGCTCGGCATGGCGCCCTGGTGGACGGTGGTCATGGCGGGCCGGGCGCCGTTGTAGGCGACCGTGAGGAAGGGCTGCGGATCGAGGTCGGCACGGGTCAGGGGCTTGTTCGGGTTCCAGCCGTTCTTCGTGACGTAGTACCGGAAGTCGGTGGTCGAGTGGTTCGCGGTGAACTGCCAGCGGAAGCCGTAGCTCTGCCCGCTGGTCACGGGGGTGGCGGGCCAGGCGCCGCCGCGCGGGTCGTCGAGCTGCGCGAACTCCGTGTGGTTGGCCGAACATATGCGGCCGTCGGCGGGGCCGGCCGCCGGGAAGCCCTTGGGGCCCTCGACGCTCTGGGGCTCCCACTGGATCGGGCCGCAGTCGGCGACGGTCTTGTTGGCGCAGAGCTTCTGGCGGCTGATGGGGGTGTCGGTGTAGCCGTGGCCGGTCGCGGTGGGGGCCGTGACGAGCGCGAGGGCGGCGACGACGCCGAGGCCGACGGCGGTCGCGGCGGCCTGCTGGGATCTGGGCATGCGGAAGGAACGCATGATGCTCCTTGAACGTGGGGGGATGTCCGGGGAGAGCGTGCGCACGCGTGGGGATGGACCGGGCCGGCGGCGGTCACCGGCACGGTCCGTTCGCGAAACTCTTAGGTCTAGACCAAGTCCCACAGTATTGACGGGAGTTGGCCATGTCCATACCAACGGAAGAACGGGTGGACCGGTCCGACCCGGATCCACCCGTTCCCGTGGCGCGGCCGAGGCGGCCGCAGGGTCCCCTACTCCGCGCGGCCCGTGTAGAAGGCGACGGTCAGGTCCTTCACCAGCGCCTTGCGCTCGTAGTCGTCGAGCTCCACGAGCCCGCGCGAGGTGAGGCGGTGGACGGTGTCGTCCACCGCGTCGACCACCGAGGTCAGGACCGTGTCACGGTGCTTGGCGTCGATCGCCGCGACCCGGCGCCGCCGCATGGCGTCCGCGACCTCGGGGGCGTACTCGATCCGGGTCGGCTGCGCCGAGAACACCTCCACGCCGACCGCCTCCGTCTCGGCCGCCAGCATCCGGGTCAGCGCGTCACCGACGGCTTCGGCGTCGCGCAGGGTCGGGGCGTCCTCGTGGAAGGCGTCGGCGGGCAGCTGCGACAGGACGCGGGCCATGGCCGATTCGACCTGCTCGGCGAGGTAGTCGACGTGGTCCGCGACGGCCAGGGTCGCGCGGGCGGTGTCCTTGACCTGCCAGACGACCTGGACGACGACTTGGAGGGCCAGGCCGCCCGAATCGACGGCGGGCATCGGATCGCTGCGCCAGTGCCGAAGCCGTACGTCGACCCGCCGGCGCAGGAGCAGGGGGCTGATCCAGGTCAGGCCGGAGCGGCGTACGGTGCCCCGGTAACGGCCGAAGAGCGTGAGCACCCAGGCGTGGCCGGCCCGGCTCCTACCCAGTCCACCGAGGGCGAGCAGGACGACGACGCCGAGGAAGGCGAGCGGGGGCCAGAACCGGGCCTGCAGACCGCGATAGGGGCGGGGCTCCGCGCCGAACGCCAGGGCGAGGGCGTCGGGGACGGCCCCGGCCCGCCAGAGCACGCCGACGCAGCCGGCCAAGGCGAGGGCGCCGACGGCCACGCCGATCCAGCCCGGCAGCACCGGGCCGCGGTGCTCGCGGAGCCGGTCGTCCCCGCGCGGTACGCGGCGGCCGGGCGCGGACCGGGCGGCCGCGACACCCGCTCGGGCCGGAGCCCCGGCGCGGGTCGCCCCGAGCCCTCGCGGCGCCTGCGGCTGGGCGGCGCCCCGGAACGGCAGGTGCACCGGCACCTGGCTCACCGCGACCCCGCGGACCGCCGCGACCCGGGGCAGGTCCTGCGTATCGTCGTCCATCCGCGCCACGGCCCGCGCGACGACCTCAGCGGCCCCGGGCGCGTGCCCGGGCCCCGGTACGGTCCGGGAAGACTCCGGGGCACCGGCACCGGCACCGTACGCGGACTCCGCGTCCGCTCCGCGCCGTGACCCGGGGGCGGCGTCCTCGGCCTCGGCCGCGGCCGAGGGACCGCCGGCGGCGGCGGCCTGACCCTCGCGCGTGGCCGGCCCGGCGGGCTGCTCGCCGTCGCGACGGCCCGGGGCGGCGAGCCCCGGGGCAACGGCATCGGTCCGGCCGCGGTCCGGCCCGGCGGGCTGTTCACCGTCGCGACGGCCCGGGGAGGCGAGCCCCGGGGCAACGGCACCGGCGGCCTTGCGGTCCGGCCCGGCGGGCTGTTCGCCGTCGCGACGGCCCGGGGCAACGGCATCGGTCCGGCCGCGGTCCGGCCCGGCGGGCGGCTCGCCGTCGCGACGGCCCGGGGAGGCGAGCCCCGAGGCACCGGCGGCCTTGCGGTCCGGCACGGCGGGCTGCTCGGCGGGACCGGCGTAGGAGTCGGCCGGACGCCCCGCTTCGATGTCGAAGACGAGCCCGGCGGCACCACGCGGCGGAGCGCCGTCAGCTGCGCTGCCCGAACGGCCGTGTCCACCGTGGGCGGCGCCCTGGCTCCGGTCCGGGGCCGGCATACCGCCCGCGCCGACCGGTTCCCGGACTGCTCCGGCGGGCACGGGCACGGACCGGAACTGGTCCCGCACGTAGGCCCGGTCGGCCGGATCACCGCCCGCACGGGCCCGAAGCCCGGACCCGGGAACGGAGCCGGCGTCCGCATCGGCCGACTCGCCGACGCGGGCGTCGGCGTCGGCGTCGGCGTTGCGGAACCCACCTCGCGCCGGCACGGCAGCGTCCGGCTCCCCGGCGGGCACGGGCACCAGCACCGGCCACTCCGGATCCTGCGCGGCGCGCTCACCGCCGCGCGCTCCCTCCGGGTCGGGCCCGGACACACGGGCGTGGTCCGCCCCCACGGGCGGCTCGGGCCGCCGCGAGGCGGCTACGGCACGCGAGGCAGGATCCGCGGCGACGGAGCGGAAGTCGGCGCGTGCTGCCGCGCCTTGGACACCGGGCTCGTCACCGGCGGAGCCGTGCTCGGCCCACGCCTCCGGGCCCGGGAAGCCGCGCTCCCCGTCCGCGAAGCCGTGCTCCGCCCGAGCCGCCACGTCCGGGAAGCCGCGCTCCTCGTCCGCGAAGCCGCGCTCCGCCCGAGCCACCACGTCCGGGAAGCCGTGCTCCCCGTCCGCGAAGCCGTGCTCCGCCCGAGCCACCACGTCCGGGAAGCCGGGTCCGGGCGCCGGGCTGGGCTGCCGCGCGAAGGCGTCGTCGCCCTGGGGCTCGCCGGAGGACGTGTGCGCGGCGGCGGGCCGGTACTCGGCCCGCGCGGGCGGCGCGGTGGTGGCACCGGCCGGTTCGGCTCCGCCGCCGACCGGTGCCGGTGACGGCGCCGGCACCGTCAGGTCGTGCGCGGCGGACGGACCGCCGTGGCCCGACTGTCGGCCGGCCCCGGATGCCCCGGGCGGCGGTACGCGGTCCGCCGCGGCGGACGGGTGGGCGGCGGGCTCGGGGGCGGGAGCCCCGACGGGCAGGTCATCCTGCCGGGCGGCCCCCGCGCCGGGGCGCTGCCAGGCCGGTCCGGTGACCGGCGGGGCGGGGGGCCGGGCAGTGTCCCGCGGGTGGGGGCGGTCCGAGTCCTGCGGGTGGGGGCGGGCGGTTTCGGCGCCGGGGTGCCGCGACCGAAGGCCGGCGGCGGCGTGGGCCGACTCCTCCTGCGGGTGCGGGATGTCCACCCGTGCCGCCGGTACGTCGCGGCGCGCGGCCTCCGCCGCCCACGAGGGTCGCCCGTGCCCGGCACCCGACGCCACCGGACCGCCCGCGTCCCGGCCTTCTGCGCGCACCTGCCCCGCCATACTCGCGTCCGCGCCGGATGCACCGGATGCACCGGATACGCAGTCGACCGCGATCGGCCCGTCGGCGTCCCGCCGACCGACCGGGGCCTCCGTGGGCCGGCCCGCGCCCACACCGGGTACGTCGAGTACGCCGAGTACGCCGTCGCCCGCGCCAACGGCCGCGGCCGGCCCGTCGGCGTCCCGGCCCGCGTGGCCTACGCGCACGGAGCCCGGCGCCGGCTCGGTGGCCGCCCGCCCGTGCGGGGCGCCTGCGGGGAGGTGACCCTGCGGGTCCCTGCCCTCGGTGCTTGCCTGCGTCGACCGGGTCGCCTCCGCGGCTGGTACGTCGCTCCGCGGGGCCTGCGCCGCGACCGGGCCGCCCGCTTCGCGGTGCGCGGCCACGGCGGCCACGGCAGCCTCGGTGACGGGGTGCCCGTGCGTGATGTCCGCCGCGGCCGGGCCCTGCGGGTCTCGGGCACGGGCCCACGTCCGTGCCGGGTGGTCGTCGGCCGTGGCCGGGACGGGGCCGGGGGGCGTGACCTGGTGGGCGGCGGGTGGTGTCGGGGGCGCCGGCCAGGACGTCGGGGCGGACCACTCGGTGGCGGTGCGGTCGGACGGGGCCGGGGTCGGGGCCGGGCGTGGGGGGATGTGGAAGGTGCCCGTGGTCGAGGTGGTGCGCGTGGGGTACATCGTTGCCTCCGTCATGCGAACAGCCGGCGCCAGGTTTCCGGGCCCGGATAGCCGTCGGCCTCGGCGCCGCGCCAGCCTTGGGCGCGTTGGAAGGCCTCGACGTTGCGGCGGTCGGTCTCGCCCCAGCGGGGGCCCGGCCCGGACGTGTAGTTCTTGCCGAAGCCCTTCTTCACCAACTGGCGGCCGAGGGCGGTGATGGACGGGTGGGAGACGCCCCGACGGAACGTCGCGGCTCCCGGGTAGGCGGGTTTGCCCGCCGGGCCCCGTACGCCCGCCGTCGGCGGGATGTCCTTGCCCTGGTTCTGGGCGAGCAGCCGCCAGGTCTGCGCGCCGGGGATGCCGTCGGCCTCGGCGCCCGTCCAGCCCTGGGCGCGCTGGAAGGCCTGGGTCGCCTGCCGGTCGGAGTCGGTCCACCGGGTGCTGACGCCCTGCGGGTAGAAGCGGAGGCCGCCCCGGTCGGAGAGCATCCGGCCGAGCTGGGCGACGTAGGCGTTGTTCGCGCCCGGCCCGAACTTCGACGCCCCGGGGAAGGTCGCGGAGACGGCGGGCGTGCCGCCCGGCGCCGGCGGGTCGCCGGCGGGGGGGTCGCCGGCCGGGGGGGCGGGAACGACTCCGCCCGGCACCCCGTTGAACCGGTACGGGACGTACTTCACGGAGTTGTTCCAGTAGCCGTAGGGCGTGGCCTGGCGCCGTGTCGTCGGCCGCGTCTGCTCGTAGGCGACGTAATGCGTCCGCGTCTCGTCCGCCCAGCCGCCGAAGAGCACCACGTGCGAGCCCTTGTTGGGGTCGGCCGGATTGTGGAAGAGCAGCATGTCCCCGGGGAGCAGCTCTTCCTTCGTGATCCGGGTCGCGAACTTGTCGAGGCTGCCGGTCCACTCGTTCGTGCCGAGGTTCCAGGCCATGGAGACGTAGCCGGAGCAGTCCTGGCGGTAACCGTCCGACCAGTACTCGGACATGCTGTAGGGGACCTGCGCGTCCAGCCACAGCTTCGCCCGGTTGACGATCGTCGCCCGGTCGACGCGCTTCACCGCCGAGGGCGCTCCGGGTCGGCCGGCCGGTTTGGCGGGCTTGCCCTTCTTCGGTCCGTGCAGCGGTGCCCGGTCGCCCTGCGGCGAGCCCGGGTCGTCCAGCGCCACCGTGCCGCCGGGGCCCGGTGTGGTCACCGCGGCCGCCGCTCCGCCGCCGCCGAGGACCACCCCCGCGGCGGTGGCCAGGACCAGCGCCCGGCGGGCTCCGCGCGCGGCGGGGTGGCCGCCGTCACGCAGCGGTATGGCCCGGGAGCGGGCGAGCGTGCGCCGGCGCTGGGCGCAGCCGCGGCACGGGCAGTCGCCGGCGGGCTCGTACTCCTCGAAGGCGGGCATCGGCATCGGCGCCGGCGTGGCCGTGGCTGTCTGCGTCGCTTCGTCCACGTGCGTCGGAGGCTGCATCGTCATGCGGTTCCGTCCACTCCCCTGCTCGTCCACTGGGCGGCGGCCGGGACCGCATCTGGCGGGGCATCAGATCCGGCCTGACCCAGACATATCGTGCACGATAAACCTCCCAAACATGGGTTAATCGGACAGAACGCGCGCAGCTTGTCACGAGCACCGGCACGGGTGGGGTAGAGTTTTCCCTGTCACCAAGCGCCGCTAGCTCAGTTGGTTAGAGCAGCTGACTCTTAATCAGCGGGTCCGGGGTTCGAGTCCCTGGCGGCGCACAGACGAAAGAAGCCCCTCGCGGGGAAAACCGCGAGGGGCTTCTTCGTGTGCGCGCACCGGACCGGCCTACACCGCCGCCCCCGGGCGGACTCCGACTCCCGTCAGGTACGCCGACACCACCACGTTCGCCGTGTACTGCTTGGCCGCTTTGTCGTACGCGCCACCGCAGGTCACCAGCCTCAGCTCGGCGCGGCCGCGGACCTTGGGGCCGTAGGCCGTCGCCGGGTCGAAGCCCGCGCGGTCGTGGACCCGTACGTCCTCGACCGTGAACTCGGCGACGGAGCCGTCCGCCCGCACCACGCGCACCTTGTCGCCCGGCTTCGCCGAGCTCAGGCCGTAGAACACCGCCGGCTTCGACTGCGTGTCCACGTGTCCGACCATCAGCGCCGTCCCCGCCGCACCCGGCTGGGCGCCGCCGCGCCACCAGCCCACGGTGCCGGGGTTCTCGTACGGGGGCGCCTCGATCGCCCCCTGGGCGTCCAGGTCCCGGGTGATCACCGGGGCCTGGACGCCCAGGGACGGCACGTCGACCCGCGCGGGCGCGGCCGGCCCCATCGGGCCGTGCGCCGCGGGCAGGCCGGGGACGGCCGGTCCGCCGGCCTGACCGGGGACGGGTATCGACACCCCGGTGATCTCGCGGCCCCACAGCCACAGGCCGAGCACCAGCACCGACCAGGCGGCGAAGGTCAGCAGCCGGGAGCCGCCGGAGCCCTTCGGCTCCCCGCTCACGCGCTCACCCGCTCACCCGCTCACTGGCCGCTGCGGCGGCGACGCAGGGTCAGCGCCCGGCCGGCGACCGCCAGCGTCGCCGCGGCGGCGAGCACGGCGCCGATCAGCGTGTGAGGCAGGCCGGGGCCGTCGTCGTCGTGGCTCTTCTTCGCCGCGGCGGCCGGTGCGGCGCCGGCGGCCTGCGCCCGGGCGCCGCTCCCGGCCCGGTCCGCCGCCTTCGCCACGTCCACCGCCTTCGACTTCGCCGCGAGCTCCTCGGCCATGCCGCCGCCGCCCGCGTGGACCGGCCAGATCGGCGTGTGGTGCGGATTGGGATGGTGCTCGCGGCGGCGCTCGATCTCGATCGAACCCCACTCGCGGTCGCCGTGGCCGCCGCACTTGACGCGGATGTCGTGGCGACCCGGCTCTGCCCACGAGCGGATCAACGCGTCGCCCCACAGGGTGCGGCGGTCGTCGCGGCCGGTGGACAGCCGGACCTCGGAGACGAAGACGGAGGACTGGGCGATGGCCCAGTCGTCGTCACAGCCGCGGACGCGCAGTTTGACCTGCGCCCCGGGCTCGGCCGGGTTGGGATCGACGGAGACGCTGCCGTGCTTCGGCTCCTCCGCGAAGGCGACGGGTGCGGTCACGGCGGACAGGGCCGTCAGGGCGACGGCCACCCCGGTGACACGGAGAGCGGTCAGGACACTGCGCATGGTGAACCTCCTCACCAAGGAGATTCACGCGCGGCGCGCCGCTCCGCATCCGGAGCGGCGCTCTCTTGGCCCGTACGTGTCAGCCGTACGACCTAAACCAGATCGACCAGGTCGGCGATCGAGTCGACCGTCGTGGTCGGCCGGTAGGGGAACCTCTCGGTGTCCTCGACGGACGTCAGGCCGGTCAGTACGAGGAAGGTCTGCATGCCCGCCTCGAGCCCCGCCAGGATGTCGGTGTCCATCCGGTCGCCGATCATCGCGCTGCTGTGGGAGTGCGCGCCGATCGCGTTCAGGCCGGTCCGCATCATCAGCGGATTGGGCTTGCCCGCGAAGTAGGGCTGCTTGCCGGTCGCCTTGGTGATCAGCGCGGCGACCGCGCCGGTGGCGGGCAGCGGCCCCTCCGCGGAGGGCCCGGTCTCGTCCGGGTTGGTGCAGATGAAACGCGCGCCCGCGTTGATCAGGCGGACCGCCTTCGTCATGGCCTCGAAGCTGTAGGTGCGGGTCTCGCCGAGGACCACGTAGTCCGGCTCGTGGTCGGTCAGGATGTAGCCGATGTCGTGCAGGGCGGTGGTCAGGCCCGCCTCGCCGATGACGTACGCGGTGCCGCCCGGGCGCTGGTCGTCGAGGAACTTCGCGGTGGCCAGCGCCGAAGTCCAGATGTTCTCGACGGGGACTTCCAGGCCCATCCTGCTGAGGCGGGCCTGGAGGTCGCGCGGGGTGTAGATGGAGTTGTTGGTCAGGACCAGGAAGGGCTTGCCGGACTCGCGCAGCCGGTTGATGAAGGCGTCGGCGCCGGGGATCGGAATGCCCTCGTGAATGAGGACCCCGTCCATGTCGGTGAGCCAGGATTCGATCGGCTTGCGCTCTGCCACGGGACTGTTCTCCGCTCTGCGGGGCCTCTGACCTTTGGGGCCTCTGGTCTGTACCACCCTATCCGGGACGGGCGGTGGAGGTGGAGGGCGTCCACGGCCCGGACAAGCGGCCCCTACGGCGGGTCGGCCGAGCCTGACGCCGTCGACGGTCGGCACCGGTCGCTGCCGCCGTAGCGAAGGCTCGCGCCGCTGGCCCCGCCGGCCTCGGCACCGGAACTCGTCGGCGGCGAAGGCCCGTCCGGCCCCTCCGGTGACCCCGCCCGTGCCCGTGTGCGCGGACGGCGGGGTTCACGGGAGGCAGGGATCACGGGAGGTAAGGATCACGGACGGCCGGGTACGGTACGGGGCGCTCGTGCGACCGGGCCCGCGAAGCCGCCCGGGGCTCCGGACGGAGGGTCAGGCTTGCCCGGGGCAGGGCTTCGTACGACTGGTGGGGAACGGCCGGAGTCGCCCCGGCCGACGCCGTCGGCCCGCGCCGGTCCGCGGCCTCGGCCGTCCACCCCGCGAACGGGCGGACGTCGTCCCGAGGTTCCGCGAGCTGCGGACGGCGGACGGCGGACGGCGGACGGCGGACGGCGGACGGCGGACGGCGGACGGCGGACGGCGGGGCAGGCTACGAGGCGGACCGGGCGTTTTTCGCGGTGCGGCCCGCATTGCGCATCCGGCGGGCCCCGAGCAGGAGTCCGCCGCCACCGGTCAGGGCGGTCGCGGCGCCGGCCCCGTACACCCAGGCCGGCCGGGCGGGGCCGCCGGTACGGGCCAGGGCCGCGGCTTCCCCGCTCTCGCCCGCGTCGGGCCCCTCGATGTCGAAGCGGTAGCCGCCGGCCTCGCCGACCCAGTCGCCGTCGTCGCCCTTGCGCTGGACGAGGGCGGCGTCGGCCAGGGCCTCGCCGTGCGGGGTGCCGGGGGCGAAGGCGAGCCGGACGGTGACGGTCACCGTACGGCCGGGGCCGACGGTGAAGCCGGAGAAGGCGTCGCCTCCGTCGAAGACGGCGATGATCTCGTCCCGGTCGGTGTGTTCGAGGCTGACGGGGAAGGCGCCGCTCGGTGCGCCCGGTGCGTCGAACTCCATCCGGAAGTGCGCGGGTCGCAGGGCGCGGGCCTGGTCGGTGAAGACGACGACGGGGTGGACGGCCGTGCACTCGCCGGCGGTGGTGTTGGTGAGGTCGAGGTACCAGGTCTGCGCGTCGGCACCGGTCCGGTAGACGGCCGGGCCGCCCCGGATCCGCGCACCGATGGGGAACTGCGTGCTCTTCCCGTCGCCGCAGGCGGCTTCGACCCGGGAGGGCAGCGCGGGGGCTGGGCGCGCCCCGCTCCCGTTGCCGATGTCCGCGGCCGCGGTGGGGGCGGCCGCGGTGACGGCGGCGAGCACGGCGGAGAGGGCTAGGGCTTCGCGCAGTCGCATGGCAGACCTTCGCTACTCGCCGACGGACGGGACGATAGTCGGACGAGGTGACAATCACCCCGGCCCTGCCCGCACCCTCCCACGCCCCCGCGACCCCCTGTCCAGCGCCGCGCCCGATCTTTCCGGATTTCCCCCCATTCAGCCGATCCCATGGCACTGGGGGGCCGGTCAGGGGGTCAGGGTCAGGGGTCAGGGTCAGGGGCCAGGGGTCAGGGGTCAGGGGCCAGGGGCCAGGGTCAGGGGTCAGGGGTCAGGGGTCAGGCTGCCTCGCATCACCCGCAGCCACGGCCTGGTCAGGGGCGAGGCCGCCTCATATCACCCGCAGCCCCGGCCTGGCCGGCGGCATCGCAGCACCGGACCGGCAGGCAGCATCGCAGCACCGGACCGACCGGCAGCATCGCAGCACCGGACCAACCGGCAGCATCGCAGCACCGGACCGGCAGGCGACGCCCGCAGCCACGCCTCGGCCGTCGGCACCTCCGCGCCATCGCAGCAGCGACCCGACCCGCGACACCCGCGGTCACGGCCCGGCCGTCGGCACCTCCCCGCCATCGCAGCACCGGCCCGGCCCGCGACGCCCACCGCCACAGCCCGGCCGTCCGCACCCGCAGCCAATGGCCCGGCCGTCCGCACCCGCCGCCGCGGCCCGGCCCGAGCGCTACCCGACTCGCAGCGGTCAGCCCCCGCGCCCGAACAGCCGCGCGAGCACCAGCTCCGCCGCCCCCTCCGCCACACCCGCCTCCGCGAGGCCGACCCGGACGAGCTCGCCCCCGCCCAGGGACCTCGCCGCCACCACCCTCCGCACGCCGTCCACGAACACCCCCGGCGCAGCCGCCACCGCCCGCCCTCCGAGCAACACCCGGTCCACATCCAGCAGCGCGACCAGGTTCGCCGCAGCCTCCCCCACGATCCGTGCCGCTTCCTCGACCCTGTCCTCCGCCACCGCGTCCAGGCACAGCACCTCCGCGCAGCCGCGCCCCCCGCAGCGGCAGGGCGGCCCGTCGAGTCGCAGCACCTGGTGGCCGAACTCCCCCGCCGCCGAGCGCCGACCCCGGTAGACGCCGCCGGCGCCGCCCAGCCGGAGGCCCGCTCCCAGTCCGGTACCCACGTGTACGTACGCCACGGCCTCGTCCGGAGCGGCTCCGTCGAACCCGGCTGCCGCCACCCCCGCGTTGGTGTCCTTGTCGACCCGTACGGGGACCCCGAGCCGCCCTTGCAGCACCTCCCCCAACGGGAAGCCCTCCCATTGCGGGTAGCCCGTCACCCGTCCCAGCACCCCGGTCCGCCAGTCCAGCGGCCCCGGCGCGGCCACTCCGACACCGAGGACCGGCCCGCCGGCCGCGCCGGCACCGGGGCCGGCACCGGCAGGCCCGACCCCGACCCCGCCCGCGCCCGCGCCCGCGCCCGCGTCACCGCACACCCGCGCGACCGCCCGTACGGCCTCTTCCACCACGACGTCCGGACCGGCTCCGAAGTCCAACGGGCCCCGCCAGTCGGCGACGACGCGACCGGCCAGGTCCACCCGTACCGCGGTGAGCTCGTCGCGATCGAGATGGACCCCGACCGCGTACCGCGCCTCCCGCACCAGCTTCAGCAGCGTGCGCGGCTTGCCGCCCGTGGAGGCCTCGCGTCCGGCGTCGGTCACCAGCCCCTCGTCCCGCAGCCGTGCCGTGATCTTGCTGACGGCCTGCGGGGTGAGTCCCGTACGGCCCGCGAGGTCCGCGCGGCCCAGGCCGGACGGGCCGGCGGCGCGCAGCAGGTCCAGTACGAGCGCGTCGTTGTGCCCGCGCAGCAGCGGCAGGTTCACGCCGCTTCCTTTGCCCCCGCTACCCCTGTCCACCTGGTCATTGTCCACCCTCCTTGCACTTAGGCAACACTGTTGCCAAAGTGTTCGCCATGAACGACACCGCCTCCGCCACTCCCCTCCGCGTCGGACTCGTCGGCTACGGACTGGCCGGTTCCGTCTTCCACGCGCCCCTCGTGTCCGCGACCGACGGCCTCGTCCTCGACACCGTCGTCACCTCGGACCCCGGTCGCGCCGCCCAGGCGCGCGAGGCCTACCCGGACGTCCGGATCGCAGGCAGCGCCGCCGAGCTGTGGAGCGGCGACCGGTCCCCCGCCCTCGACCTCGTCGTCATCGCCTCCCCCAACAAGACGCACGTCCCGCTCGCCACCGCCGCCCTCACCGCCGGCGTCCCGGTGGTCGTGGACAAGCCGCTCGCCGCCACCGCCGCCGAGGCGCGCGAGCTGGCCGCCCTCTCCGAGCGGACCGGGACCTTCCTGTCCGTCTTCCAGAACCGCCGCTGGGACAACGACTTCCTCACCCTGCGCCGCCTCCTCGCCGACGGCGAACTCGGCGAGATCCAGCGCTTCGAGTCCCGCTTCGAGCGCTGGCGCCCGCAGCTCAAGGGCGGCTGGCGCGAGTCCGGCGCGCCGGAGGAGGTCGGCGGTCTGCTGTACGACCTCGGGAGCCATGTGGTCGACCAGGCGCTGGTGCTCTTCGGCCCGGCCGTACGGGTCTACGCGGAGGCCGACGTACGCCGCCCGGGCGCCGAAGCCGACGACGACACCTTCATCGCCCTCACGCACGCGAGCGGGGTCCGCTCGCACCTGTACGTCAGCGCGACCACGGCCCAGCTGGGTCCGCGGTTCCGGGTGCTCGGCTCCAGCGCGGGCTACGTCAAGTACGGGCTCGACCCGCAGGAGAACGCGCTGCGCGAGGGGATGCGGCCGGGCGACCCCGGGCGCACGTGGGGCGAGGAGCCCGAGCACCTGTGGGGCCTGCTGGGCTCCGGGGAGTCGCCGCTGACCGGAGGCGGGACGCCGGTGCGTACGGCACCGGGCGACTACCCGGCGTACTACGCGGCAGTTGCCGCGGCGCTGCGCGGCGGCGGCCCGGCGCCGGTCACGGCGCTCGAGGCGGCGCACTGCCTGGACGTGCTGGAGGCGGCGCGGCGATCGTCACGGGACGGGGTGACGGTGCGGGTCGGCCAGGGCTGACGGGAAGACGGGAAGAGGGACTGACGGAAAGAGGCGGCGCCGTCGACGACGGCACCGCCTCTCCCGTGCGCGCGGGCCGCGTGCCTACGCGCTCTTGAACTCCTGGCGCTGGCGGCCGAGGCCGTCGATCTCCAGCTCCACCACGTCACCGGCCCGCAGGAACGGCTTCGGCTCCGGCTGGCCCGCGGCCACACCGGCGGGGGTGCCCGTGATCAGGACGTCACCCGGGTACAGGGTCATGAACTGGCTCACGTACCGCACGACCTCGCCGACCGGGAAGATCTGGTCCGAGGTATGACCGTCCTGCTTGAGCTCGCCGTTGACCCACAGCTTGACGTCGAGTGCCTGCGGGTCCGGGATCTCGTCCGCGGTCACCAGCCAGGGGCCCAGCGGCGTGAAGGTCTCGCAGTTCTTGCCCTTGTCCCAGGTGCCGCCGCGCTCGTTCTGGAAGGCGCGCTCGGTCACGTCGTTGACCAGTACGTATCCGCCGACGTGCGCGAGGCCCTCCTCGGCGGAGGCCAGGTAGCGGGCGGTGCTGCCGATGACGACGCCGAGCTCGGCCTCCCAGTCGGTCTTGACGCTCCCGCGCGGGATCAGCACGGTCTCGTCGGGGCCCACCACCGTGTCGGAAGCTTTGAGGAACAGGATCGGCTCGGCCGGCGCCTCGGCGCCGACCTCGGCCGCGTGCCCGTGGTAGTTCAGGCCGATGCCCACGACCTTGCCTATGCGGCCGACGGCGGACCCGATCCGAAGGCCCTCGGCGTCGAGCGCCGGGAGCTCACCGGACCCGGCCGCGTCCCGTATCCGGGACAGCACGGAGTCGTCGGCGAGCAGCGCGCCGTCCACATCCGTGATCAGGCCCGAAAGGTCCCGCAGGGTCCCGTCCTGGTCGAGCAGCGCGGGGCGCTCCGACCCGACGGGTCCTACACGCAGCAGCTTCATGGGCATTCTCCCGTGGTCGTGGGTGGTCGGCCCATGGGCACGCCGCGGGCCGGCCGATGGGTTGCGGCCATCGGAGGATTGGCTGATCCTCCAAGAAGTCGACTCAATCCGCAAGACCCTGTTCACAGACTGGAACGCTCGGCTCCGGCGGCCTTGCCCTCGGCCTCCTCGGCCCTCGCCTCGGCCCTCGCCTCGGCCCTCTCCTTGCGGCGCTGGAGCCAGACCCGCTCGGCCACCGACCACGCAGTGGTGGTGACCAAGTACAGCCCGGCGGCGAGCGGCACCAGAGCGGCGGTGATCAACGTCCCGAAGGACAGCAGGGGCAGGACGCCGCCCAGCTTGCGCATGACCTCGCGCTGCTCCGCGCTCACCTCGGCCATCACCCCGACGGGCACGCCCCCACCACGGCCCCCGGCAGCGGACTTGCCGGCAGCGCGGCGCCCGGCGGCGGGCTCGGCTCCTCCACGCGCATCCTCCCCCACGGCAGCCGTCAGCGCCGCGGCCTTGCGTCCGCGTGCCGCGCTCCAGGCGGCCACCGCCCCGATGGCCGCGAACAGCCCGAGGAACACCAGCCCCGGCGCCCCGAACAGGCCGCCTTCCCCGAGCGCGTCGCCCCACCGGTCCCCGAGCGGCGCGGCGAACAGCCGGTGCCCGAGCAGCTCGTTGGCGGCGCCGCCGATCTCCGCCGAGGAGAACGCCCGGTACATCACGAAGAAGACAGGCAGTTGGAGCAGCACGGGCAGGCAGCCCGCCGCCGGGGTTTGCCCCCGGAAGGCGGCCCGGCTCAGCGGGTGCAGCGCGAGCCGCACGAGGACGGTGAACAGCACGATCGCGGCAGCGGTCGCGGACTCTGCCAGCACCGGCTCCAGGAGCCGGCCCAGCTGGGCAACAAGATGAGTGAAAACGGACACGCGGGCCCTCCGAAGGGTCTCGTCGAACGTCGAAAGAGATGCGTTTTCGGCGTGACGACCCGCGAGGGGCGACGACAGTGATCAGTCAGCGGAAGGCGAGAGGAACTGCGCGCCCCTACGCGGCCGTCGGGACGAGACGGCCGGGCGCCCTGGGCCGCGACCGGCCCGAGGCGTCGGGATCGCGCTGCGGCAGGAACGCCGTGCGCTGCTCGCGATCACGGATCGCGGTGCGTATTCGGTGCGGCGGCACCGGCCGGACGAGACGCGCGGCGGCGGCCAGGGTCTCGGCGCCCGCGGCGACGGTGACCGCGAGGACGCCCAGCACGGCGCCCAGCCCGCTCTCCCCGGCGAACAGCCCGAGGACTCCCCCGAGCAGCACCAGCGGAATCAGCGGGACCAGCACGGCGATCATCCGCGAACCCGCGCTCCGGGTGAGGGCGGAGGAGGCAGAGCAGGCAGCGAAGAGCGAGAAGGACGGCGAGGTCCCGCCACCGCTTCGTTCTCCAGCCATGCAGACCCCCCCTTCCACTCCCGCGCACGAACGCCCGTACGAGATCAGGTATTCGCGATCGATACTAGCCCGCCCCACCGACAACGGGGGCAGACGCGAGATCCCCCCGGGCAGCGACTCACGGGCCCGTACCGCCTCGTCAGGTCGTCCGGCCGTCCGGCCGTCCGGCCGTGCGTGAGCACGATCCCCAGTGAGCACCAACCCGCCACTCGGGAGGTGTGCCGCACCTCTACCTCGTCGACTTGAGCGTCCCCCACACCACGAGCCGGTACTTGGAGGTGTACTCGGGCGTGCAGGTGGTGAGCGTGATGTAGGCGCCGGGCTCCCCGTAGCCGGCGTCCGGCTTGACGATGCTGCGCGGGACGGGCGCGATCACCCCCGTGTCGCGTTCGCTCGTCTCCGCCAGCGTCTTGCCGACGACGTACACGTACCTGCGCCCGCGCACGTCGACGATCAGCTCGTCACCCGCCTTCAGCCGGTTGATGTAGCGGAAGGGCTCCCCGTGCGTGTTGCGGTGCCCTGCGAGCGCGAAGTTCCCCTGCGCCCCGGGCTGCGCGGTCCCGGCGTAGTGCCCGGCGTACCCCTTGTCCAGCACCGACCGCTTGTCGACCCCCTGGGCGATGGGCACGGCGACGCCGAGGCGGGGAATGCGCAGGACGCCGTACGCGGACTCCCGCGGCGCCGGCTTGGCGGCGCCCGGCGCGGGGGCGACGGGGGGCCGCTCCTCGGGAGAGGACGCAGCGGCGGGCTCCTCGGAAGGCCCCGCGGAAGCCTCGGCGGGGACCGAACCGGGACCGGAACCGGGGTCGGAGTCGGGAGGGGCGGCGGACCAGTCGCTCTCCAGCTCCTTGACCCGCTCGTGCGCGGCGGCCAGGGCCTGCCGGTTGGTCCACCACACCTGGTGCACCACCAGCAACAACACCACCACGCCGACGGTGACGGCCAGTTCGCCCGCCGCCCACAAGATCCCCGCGAGACCGGCCCGGCCCGCCCGCCGGCCCTTCCCCTGCACCACGACACGCACGTGATCTCGCACGGGCGGCACCTTAAGTCCTCCCCCGTCAACTGACCAGCCGCAGTACGGTGTGAACCATGCGCCCCGACACGCCTGCCGAGCACATCGCCGAAGCCGAGCGCCTCATCCGCACGGCGACCCGTTACCCCGAGGACCAGGAGCCCTTGCTCCTCCAGGCCGCGGCCCACCTCGAACTGGCCGACGCGCGAGAGCGTGCCAGCGCGCTGTACGACCAGCTCCTCTCCGCCTCACCGGCCGACCCCTCCCTGATCAAGGCCCTCCAGGCGGCCAACCTCTGGGAGTACGGACACGAGCCCGAGGCCCGCGCCCTGATCTCCGGCATCCGCGCGGCGGCCCCCTCGGACCCCGCCCCCTGGGAAGTCATCGCCGAAGCACTCGAAGCCCACGACGAGCTGGAAGCCTCCCACGAGTGCTTCACGGAGGCGGCGACCCTCCTCGCCCCGGACAACGCCCCCCTCACCCCGGCGACCACCGCGCTCCTCACGGGCCGCCACCGCGTACGCCGCCTCCTCGGACTCCCGCACGACGACTGGGACATGGTCGCGGACACCCGTCACATCGGCCCGATCCCGCTGGACGAGCTCCACGACCCCAAGCGCATCTGGGCCCTCGGCTCCGACGACCCCGCCGAACTGCGCGCCGAGATCGCCCGTCTGCGCGCCGAACTCGGCGACCGCCGCGCCGCGCTCTCCCGCCCGTTCCCGGTGGCGATCCTCCACTGGCCGGCGCGCGAGCTCGCGGAACTCCTCACCTCGTACCCCGCCCTGGCCGCGGAGTACCCCTCCCACGACGCCCACCTGGCCCAGGTCGAAGCCTCCCTGCGCAGCCTGGCCGCCTCGGGCACCACCAACCTGGGCATCGTCACCGCGAGCGTCCCCTCGTACGAGGCTTTCGCGGCCTCCGAGAAGACCTCCCCGTCCTCCCCGTCCCTCCTGGTCGAATACGCCACGACCCTGGCGGCGAGAGGCAAGGCCACCCCGTGGCCCCCACAGCCCACGACCCCGTGCTGGTGCACATCGGGCAAGCCGTACGGGGAGTGCCACGGGGCGAGCTGACCACCTCGCCGAACCGTGCTTTCGGGCCATGGGGACCCCTGTCCATCGGTCGTGACCGCCGTTACGCTTTGTCACTCCCCATGACGAATCTCCAAGGCAGGAAATGACCGACGACTGGCAGTTCGATGTACCCACGACGGGAAGCAAGCACCTCCCACCGGACTCCCGGTACATGGAAGCGCTCAGCAGTCAGGGATACGGCTTCGAGATCGCCATCGCCGACCTTGTCGACAATTCCATCGACGCCGGCGCGCGCGATGTCGTCATCCACTTCTTGCGTGACGAGGACCGCCTGGTCAGCCTTCTGGTCATCGACGACGGCAAGGGGATGACCGAGGAGGAACTCGACGTCGCCATGACCGTCGGCGGCCGCCGCGGATACGACGCGCAGTCCCTGGGAATGTTCGGCACCGGATTGAAGTCGGCCTCCTTGAGCCATGCCTCCGCGGTGACCGTGGTGAGCAAAACACGACGGACGAGGGCCGTCGGGCGGCGCTGGCTCATGGAGCGAGCCGTAAGCGGGTACGAGTGCGACATCGTCGCGGGCGACTATGCCCAGACGCTGATCGACCGCTACTCGCAGCGGCCGATCATCTGGCAGGGAACCGTCATCCGCTGGGATGGAGTGAAGGACTTTCCCCGGTACGGCGGGGGCGGACAGACCAACCGGTACCTGCTGCGCACCATCAATCGTCTCGGACTCCAGCTCGGTCTGTATCTCCATCGCTTCCTGGCCCTGGACGACTTCAACATCACCATCGCAGTCGAGGATGTGAACACGGGAACCGAGTACATGAATTTCGGCGTCGAGCCGCTGGATCCCTTCGCGTATCCGGTGTCCGGCCACCCGGACCATCCTCGCCGCTTCATCGTCGACTGCCCTTCGATCCCCCGAGTGTCACTCGACGCGCACATCTGGCCGGCCAAATCGACTCTGGACGGGTACAAGGCCGTGGGCACCGGGCTCGAACGCCAGGGGTTCTACTTCTACCGCCACAACAGGTTGGTGCAGGCGGGCGGATGGAACAATTTCCGCCAACCTGAACAGCACTTGTCGCTGGCACGGGTTGCGATCGACCTCCCCGCCGACACAGCGGACGTCTTTCGTCTCACCGTGAAGAAGGAGGGAGTGGAGGTCTCTCCCGAGTTCATTGCCGCCTTGGACGAAGCCGTGGACGCCGAGGGTCGACGATTCACCGGGTACGTGGCGGAGGCCGACTCGGTCTATCGGGACGCGCGCAAGCGGGCGGGCACCACACGGAAACCGGTCATCGGCCCGGGGAAGGGTTTCGACCCGACCGTACGCGAGACGATCGAGGACGAGCTCCCCCTGCTTCCGGGCGAGGAACCCATCTCGGTCCGTTGGCAGAAGCTGGACAACGGCGTCTTCTTCGATATCGACCGCGAGGACCGCACGATCGTCCTCAACCAGCACTACCGGACGGCGATCCTGGGCGGGCGACGCGGTGGACTGAACGACGCCCCGACTCTCAAGGCTCTCGTCTATCTCCTCCTCCACCAGGTGTTCGAGAAGGAGTACAGCGGCAGCCGCGAGAAGGACAACCTGCATCTGTGGCAGTCCGTTCTGGTCGCCGCCGCCCGAGTGGAGCTCGAACGGATGGGCGACGATGACTGACCGTTCCACCGCGCCGGAACTCGGCTGGTCGACGGTCGAGCACTACCTCGGCGCAGGACAGGCCACGAGCTATCGGCTCTCCGACACCGGAGCGCGGCGTTTGGTCCGCTACGAGATCGGCCATAGCGGTCGGGACATCTCGCTCACCGTGGAACTGGATCGCCATCAGAGGCCGCCACGTTCCGTGCTGCCCGCCGTGACAATCGACCAGATAAGCCAACATGGCACGCGCATGGCCCGAATCACCACCACTCAGGTTTCCCTCATGCGTGACTTCCACGATCTCCTGATGGCCGTGGCCGGTCGAATCGTCTCCGGCAAGCGCACACTGGAGCAGGCACTCGACGAAACCATTCACGCCTGGGGGGAACTGCTCGATCGGCCTCGCGGACTCGGCCTGGAGAAGCGCATCGGCCTGCACGGTGAACTCGCCGTTCTGCGGACTGTGGCCCGTGCCCACGGCTGGGAGGCCGCTGCCCGGTCCTGGACGGGGCCCCGGGGCGAGCAGCACGACTTCGGACTCGCCGCGACGGATATCGAGGTGAAGACGACGACGTCCGAAGAGCGGCGTCACACCGTTCACGGAGTCAGGCAACTCGAGGAAACCGAGGGACGTCCGCTCTGGTTCGCCTCGCTCCAGCTGACGCGCGGAGGAATCGGCGGGCGCTCCCTCGGTGAATCCGCCGCCGCGGTCCTCCGCGACGCCTGCGCCGCGGGCCGTATCGCCGCGATGTCCATCGAAAGCGCCCTCGGTTCCGCGGGATGGTCTCCGAGCGAGCAAGACGACGAACGTTGGACCCTACGCACGGAGCCTCTGTTCGTTCCGGCCGACCGTCTGCCGAGAATGACCACGGACATGCTTCCGGCTGCGGTGAGGGAGCACGTCTCCTCGATCAACTACTGCATACACGTCGACCACCTGCCCCCCGCGCCGGGAGCCCCGGTCGATCTCACAGACTTCCGTCTTCCGTGACGAACGAGGATTCCCGATGACAGGCAACGACACCCTCAGGCTCGAACTGCACAGCGCCGTGCTCGCGGACCTCGACGGCAGCAAGCCCAAGAACCTGGCCCGCGCCCTGGTCTATCAAGCCGAAGACATGGCCCTGGAAGCCGAGGTTTTTGCGTCCGAAAGCGATTTTCAGGCCGCCCTGCGCGAGGCCAGAGCTACCGACCAGCTGGTGGAGCTGTGGCGCCGACAGCTCACCAAGTGGGACTACGCGGAACATCCCGCTTGGGCTGACGCGTCACCGCGAACGGACGAGCGCCGCGCCGAGGTCTACCGACTGCTCAAGCTGGACGATGCGACACACAAATTGCTCGACGAGCTCATCCCCGTCGCCAAGACGGCCGGTCCCCTCGTGATCAGCGAGAAGTTCAAGCCTTGGTACACCCCTGAGTCACAGCGGAGCCGCCCTCACTACTGGCCGGCGTACCGCAAGCTCCTCGCCGACAAGGGCTGGCCCGCACACGCCATCGCCGGCCTCGATGTCGCGACGGATCAAGTCGTCGAACGGCTCGCCGATCCCACGGACGCAGAGGTCTACCAATCGAAGGGCCTCGTCGTCGGTTACGTCCAGTCAGGAAAGACCGCCAACTTCACCGGAGTCATGGCCAAGGCCGTCGATGCCGGATATCGCCTGGTGATCGTCCTGGGCGGCACGCTCAACATGTTGCGGGCCCAAACGCAACGCCGGCTCGACATGGAGCTCGTAGGCAGGGAGAACATCCTGCGGGGCGCTGACGAAATGGAGTCGGACTACGCCGACGACCCGGCGTGGAAGGCGGGCAAGTTCATTACCTTCGGCGGCATGCCATCGGCGTTGGGAGCCTTTGACATCGTCCGCATGACGACTCGGAAGAACGACTACAAAAGCCTCTTCCAAGGCATCACCGCACTTGAGTTCGAGAAGCGTGAGCCGGCGCGGCCGTTGTACGACCGGGAGAACCTGCACCGCTCGTCCGCGAGCCTCATGGTGGTCAAGAAGAACAAGACCGTATTGGCCAAGCTCGTCAAAGACCTCGGGAAGATCAGGACACCACTCTCGGAGATCCCGGTCCTGATCATCGACGACGAGTCGGACGAAGCATCCGTCAACACCTCGAGGCCGGATGCAGCTCAGCGAAGCGCCATCAACGAACAAATCTCCAAGCTCTTGAAGATGCTGCCCAGGGCTCAGTACGTGGGCTACACCGCGACACCGTTCGCGAACGTCTTCGTCGACCCCAGCGATACCGAGGACATCTTCCCCAAGGATTTCATCATCTCCCTGCCCCGGCCCGACGGGTACATGGGAGCTCGAGACTTCCATGATCTCGATTCCGTATTGGAGGACGGCGAGCGAACCTTCGCCAACTCGAACGAGAAGGCCCACGTACGCGACATCGTCGACGACGCCGACGACGATACGTGCATGCAACAGGCCATGGACATGTTCGTCCTGACTGCCGCGATGAAGTTGTATCGCGAGGAGAAGGGAGACCTCGGGAACGGGTTCTTCCAGCATCACACGATGCTGATCCACGAGTCGGTGCGGACCGATGTCCATCGCTCATTGCACGATCGAGTCCTCGGACTGTGGAACGAATCCGGCTACATGGGGCCCCAAGGTCACGCCCGACTGCGCCGGCTGTTCGACACCGACGTCTCCCTGGTGTCCGCGGTCCGCTCCGACGGACATGCCGTTCCCGCCTCGTACGACGAGCTCCTTCCCTACGTGGGTCCGGCGGTCGTCCGCATCGGGGGTGACGAACGACCGATCATCGTCGTGAACGGTGATCGCGATCTCGAGACGGGCGAGGCAGACTTCGACAAGCGACCGATCTGGAAGATCCTCATCGGAGGACAAAAGCTCGCCCGGGGGTTCACAGTCGAGGGACTCACCGTCTCCTTTTTCCGCCGGAGGGCCGGAAACGCTTCCACCCTCATGCAGATGGGCCGCTGGTTCGGATTCCGCAAGGGGTATCGCGACCTCGTTCGTCTGTATCTCGGACGGAAGGAGACGATCGGGGGGTCGGAGTTCGATCTTTACGATGGATTCCAAGCGATCTGCCGGGACGAAGAAGCATTCCGATCGGAACTGGAACGCTATTCCGTCATGGTCGACGGACGCCCTCAGGTCACGCCCGATCAAATTCCTCCCCTCGTCTCCCAGCATGCTCCGTGGCTGAAGCCGACGAGCCCCAACAAGATGTACAACGCCAAGCTCGAACTCGTACGATCGGCGGGACGCTGGGAAGAACCCACCGCTTACCCCCAGAAGGGCCTGGGAGAAAACACGGCCCTGTGGCTGCCGATTCTTGAGTCTCTGGGCGCGGTACCGACGACGTACGCCTACCACTTCGCCGAAGAGGGGACCACACATCGGTTCCCGGCTCTGAGCGGCATCGTTTCCGCGGAGAAGCTGCTGGCAGTGTTCAGGAAACTGCGTTGGGAGACCTCCGATCCCTTCATTCCTCACCTTCGATACCTCGAAGAGATCACTCAGGCCGTCCCCGGAAAGATCGACGACTGGCTCGTCCTCGCACCTCAGCACGTGGCCGCCGACAACAAGACCTTGCGGTTGGGCGTCGCCGGCCGGAGCTACTCCTGGTTCGCACGTGACCGTCGCAAGGACCGGCACCCTCTTTTCGGCGCCATCAGCGACAGGAAGCACCGTGGGGTCGCATACCGGATCGCGGGCGCCCTGCCGGATTCCGGGGACCGCGCGACCGAGAGGCTCGTCACGGATCGTCGAGGTGCGCTCGTCCTCTATCCAATGATCGAACGAAATCACCGCGAGTCCATCGACTCCGAGGGGCGCATCGACGGAGACAAGATCGTCATGGGCTTCGCCTTCGTCGCACCGGCAACGGCGCAGAGCGCCAACGGCCGGGTTGTCCAGTTCACGACGGTCTCCTCGGAGGCCAGTGCGATCATCGACAGGGCGTAGACGGCAAGGGCCGAGATGAGAAGCCGGGAGGAGGTGTACGTGAACCCAGTGGAACGAATGCGCTCCCTGGACGTCTGCTCGGGCGCGGGCGGTCTCGCGCTGGGACTCGAGCAGGCCGGATTCGACCCGGTGCTGCTTCTCGACAACCGCGATGTGTCGGTCGAGACGCTGAGGCGGAACCGCCCTCACTGGAAGGTTCTGGAAACGGACCTCTTGGCCTTCGACCCCTTCGAGCACCAGCAGACGTACGATGTCGACCTGCTGTCCGCGGGCCTGCCCCGTGTGAAAGCCACAGCCACCGTCGGTCGACGGGACAGCGAGGTAGAGCTCGAGTTGCTCCGCGCGACCATGATGCTCTTGCACGGGGTACAGCCCAAGGCTTTGCTCGTCGAGAACGTGCCTGATCTCGCGACCAAGTCGACGTATGAGGCGATCCGCGTCTACGTGGCCGAGGAACTGTCCCACCTCGGCTATCGGCACAAGTGGTTCGTGATCAACGCGGCCGATTACGGCGTTCCCCAGACCAGGCGTCAGGGCATCCTCGTCGCGTTCAAAGGCGATGCCATGGATGCGTTCGTCCAGCCGCCGGCGACCGTGAACAGGCACCTCTCAGTGGGTGAGACCCTGATCGATTCCATGTCCGAGCGCGGCTGGCCCGATGCCGCCCGCTGGGCGGCGCAGGCCGATGGACCCGCCCCCACTCTGGTGGGTGGGTCCTGGGCTCGGGGCGGCGCCGATCTGGGTCCGACGGGGTCGAAGGGAGCCTGGGCGCGCATGGGCATCGACGGCGCGACCGTTGCCGACGACGTCCCCGCCGAGGACTTCCATTGGGATCCGACGCTCGGCCGACCCGGAATGATGCCGCTGACCGTGGACCAGGCGGCCCTGTTGCAAGGCTTCCCGCCCGACTGGCGAATCGCGGGCCGCAAGACCGCTCGATACCGCCAGATCGGGCACGCTTCTCCGCCCCCCGTTGGCCGCGCCCTCGGAGCTGCGATCGCCTCAGCGTTGCGCGCCTGACCATCGAAGAACCCCGCGATACGAGTGACACCGGTGACTACACTTGACCCTCATGAGCAAAAACCAGTCCCAGCCGTCTCAGCCTGGACCGATCCGGGTTATGGACCTTTTTGCCGGGGCTGGAGGGTTTTCCGCCGGATTTGCCGGATACAAGCCCAACGGCGCGAGCCCCTTCACTTCGGTCGCGGCAGTGGAGTTCGACGAAGCGGCGGCCTCGACCTACGCGGCCAACTTCGGTGGTTCACACGTGTACCCGGGTGACATCGCGAGCTTCGACGCAACCCCCTTCAAGGGGGAAGTCGACGTGATCATGGGCGGGCCTCCGTGCCAGGGCTTCTCCGGGCTCGGCAAGCAGAACCCGGACGACCCGCGAAACGAACTGTGGCAGGAATACGTCAAGGTGGTGGCGCGGGTCCACCCCAAGGTTTTCGTGATCGAGAATGTGGACCGCTTCCTGAAGTCTCCCCAGTTCGACGACCTTCGGACGGCTTCCGAAACACCGGGACACCCTCTGTACGACTACACCGTGGTGCCGGCGATGATGAACGCGGCCGACTACGGGGTGCCGCAAGCCCGGCGCCGCGTGATCGTGATCTGCACGCACAAGGATTTCGGAACCCCGCTCACGCACCCCGAGCCGACGCACGCGAAGAACGGGCGCCTGATCGGTGCCGACCCCAAGCAAGAACCACTGTTCGACGGTTCCGCGATCAAGCCCCGCTGGGAGCCTGCTTCCACAGTTTTCACCCGGTCCGCGAAGCGCCCACTGCTCACGCAGATGCCCGGATCCCGAGGTGGGAACGCTCTCGTCCAGGGCGTTCCGGGGCATTACCGCACGACGGATCTCCACTTCGGCCGTAATCCCGAGGATCTTTCTCGGGCGAGGTACATGGCAATTCCGGAAAACGGGAATCGAAACGATCTCCGGGGCGTCTTTTACCGCTTGGATCCGGCTGGGAGCATCTGCCTCTCCACGGAGGACGGCTACGAGAAGCTCGAGGGACCCGAGTTCTACCTCTCGACACAGAGCTGGGACAAGCACAATTCAGGCTCCGGAGACGTGATGGGGCGTCTTCGCAAGCACACACCCTCGGTCACCATTCGCACCGAATTCTACAAGCCGGAAAAGGGGCGCTACCTCCATCCCACGGAGGACCGCCCCATCACACACTACGAGGCGGCCCTTATCCAAGGGTTTCCCGAAACCTTCAAGTGGTTCGGGACGAAAGTTCAGATCGCACGCCAGATCGGCAATGCCGTACCCGTAGGCCTCGGCTCCACACTGGCCAAAGCCATCCATACCTACCTGGCACCTCGCATGTGAGACCCGTCGGCATCGCGTTTCACATTCGGTCCGAAGGCTTGGCCAGACTTACTCCCGAGGAGACGGGCTCCTCGGGCTCCTTACCCGTCTCCCGGTCTCGCAGTGGGGCCTCGGCAAGGAGTCGATCGAAGATCGGAACCAATGCGTCGACGGAAGCCCGCCGCACGGTACCGTCCTCAGGCCCCTCGGGCAGCCGCTCCCAAGGAACGGCCGCCGCCTGCTCCGACTCGTCGATCCAGTCGCGGAGAGCGTCGATCTCCGGTCCTGCGTCAGGGGCGAGCACCTCGTACACCAATGTGCTGCCGGCCGCGTTCACCGCAGCCGAGAGGGCGTTGACCTGATCTCCCGGACGACGCGCGCCCGCCGAGACGCGCTGCTCGAGAACCTTCAAGATCGCTTGCGCCGTGGGACGGTGATCAATGACGTCAAGGCGCATGGTCGTCTGGAGTATGTCCTGCAGGCGACAGGCGAACTCGACGGGGCGGTAATCCGCCCCGTCCCGGAAGAGTTCGGCCGCCCACCACAGTCGCGAGAAGGCCTGCGTGTAGTGCGGGCCGGAAAAGCGAGTGACGGTCGCCGCCCCCCGACCCGCATCGGTGTCCGACCTCCGGTGTCTCCACGCGACGTAGTCCGGAGCCACAAGCATGGCCAGGTGGTTCCAGAGACGGTTGTCGGCGGCCTCCGCCCGCGTCATGCGCAGCGTCGCGTGCAGTCGAGGCGCCAGCCATCCGTCCGCCGCCGTGCGATTGCCGTCGTAGCGGCTCATCGCCTGATCCACGAGATCGCGTACGGGTGCCGTACGCCACCGGCAGGCATACGCGAGTTCCTCGGACGCTTTGCGCAGGGCCACTTGCGGCGGTTTCGCCTGCCCCGTCTGCACCGCGCGGCTCAGGTGCTTGGCCACTGCGGCATCGGACAGGAGACCGAGCACCGGGGGAACTTCCTGACGACTCATGCCACTCACCGGGAGGCTCCTGTCTCTTCCTCACCGTGTACCGAACGCACCGCGTTGGTCAGATTCCTCGTGTTGCGGCTGCGTCGACCCGCCGCGAACTGCACACCCGTCTGTACCTCAGCCCATCCATGACCCTTCGTACGCCGTTCGGTGAGCTCGTACAGGGAGTCGGTGAGCTGCCGCCCGGGGAGAACGTCGGGAAGCATCACGCGCAGGACCGCCTCTCGCCAACCGGTGGGCATCAAGGGGGTCCCGTCCTCGTCGACGTCCAAGTCGCTGATCGCGGTGTGGAACATCGCCGTCCAGGCGTCCTGGGCGATTTGGCTTGCGGTGAGGTCGCGCAGGGTCCTCACCGCCGCGCTTCCACCAGTGCCGCCGAGTGCCTCGACCAATCCTTCTACGGCACCGGTATTGAGGTAGACGGTGGGGATGTCCCCGGCCGTCTCGACGATCCAGGCGGATTCCTTGTACGGCCTCAACCACTCGTGTGGACCTTCCTTGAAATCCACTTCGACGATGTCGATCTCCCGCTGCCGCACCGGGGTCGACGCCTTGAGGTCGACGACCCAGTCCTGCGCAGAAGCACCCACGAGGCGGCCCGGGACGCCGGCAACGGTCGCCACCACGAGAACGCTCAACGTCGCACGATTGACGTGGCACGCCCGATCCAGCTCGACCGTCCCCTGGACGGTTCCGTCCGCACCCCGCGCAAGGACCGTCGTGGACCGGGTGTTGGTGGCCTTCTCCGACAGCACCGCAAGGAAAGTAACGTCCGACCAAGGTCCCGCGAGCAGTTCATCGTTCGGAGCCGTTACGGCGACCCGGAGCCGGGCGCGGTCCCATTCGACCCGCCCGGACTGGTGAAGGGCCACCGCTCGGTCCGAGGCGGAAATCATCGCGTACGGAAGTTCCGCACCGTCGACGGAGACGGATACGACCTTCAGGGCGATGTCTCCGAAGACCGTCGGATAGGGAAACACCGCAGTCACTTCGTACCCCCGCGAGCCTTCTGGACTTCCACCACGAGGCGTGCGAAACCGCCGTGCACCGGATGGGTTCGTGGATCTGTCACACCGTGGAACACAGCGGTGCGCACGCCCGGATCGACCACCAGATCGCCCTTCTCCACACGGCAGTCGACGGCCGCGACGAGCTCTGCCCAATCGACGACCGCCCTACCCCCGGAACGCACGTCGAACTTCGCCACCGGCGTCAGCAGCCAGGAGTCCTCCGCGTCGGGCAGCTTGATTTCCACGGTCATGCTCCAGGCGCCGGATTCCACGATCCGCGCGTCGACGCTCTCCACCAAGGGGAAGCTCTGGGTCCTGCGCTGCGCCGCTGCGGGCACAGCAAGCTTCAAAAGGTCCCTCAATGCGGCCGGACCCCCGACCCGGCTGACGTCCCGCCTCCCCACAAGGCTTCGTACCGCCTTGTCCACGTCACCGCGAAACTCCTTGAGCCGGCTGACGGCACCGCGCTCGTAGAGGGAAGTCAGTTCTTCGGTGCGGTCCCAACGGTCGTGTTCGGGTGGCTCCGAGGCCCGGAGGAACGCCTCGGCGAGGTCCACGTCCTCTCCCGTGCGATCCGTCGCGTAGCCGGCGAGGAGGACTGCTTGGAACGGCGTGGTGCCGAGTGGCAACTCACGCGGCCGGTGTTCCGTGATGGTCATGCGGTTGCCACGCATACACACGACGCGGCTGTGCTTCTCGTCCGTATCGGCCGCCGGCGTGAGCAATAGAACGGCGCGGTGTTCCCTGCCCTTGTCCCGAGCCCGCCCACGGCCTTTGAGGGGCGTCACGATCAGCGGGACCTCGACCCGAGCCACTTGGTCCCCGGAGGTGAGCGAGTCGACCACGCTGCCGTCGAGGTGAGACTGCAAGGCGCGGCTCAAGGCAGGGTGCCGAGAATGCGGGTCGACGCGCTCTTCCCCCATGACCACGCGGCCGTTGCGGAGGGTACTTACACGGACGTCGAGCAGAGGGCCCGCGTCGCGCCCTCCGATCATGGCCGCCCAGAAACCATCGCCGAGAGATCGAACCAATTTCGCGTGGAGATCCTGAAGCTCTTCGGCGTCTCCTGACGCATCGTGGGCGCCCACCACGAGGAACGACGTGCCCGGAGTACCGTCTCGCCGTTCAAGGTGGAGACTGCGGACCACGTCCTCACTCGCCCACCAGGAACGCGACACGTCTTTGTGAGCGGGCTCGGAGTCGGGCTCACCGAACCACGCCGGACCGGCAAAGGACTCCCCGCCGACCTGCCTCCAAGGGAGATCCAACCGACCGATGACGCGTCGCTCCGTGCGCCCCTCATGCGGCTCGGAGAGTGTGGAGTTGATCAGCACGAGGCCGAATCTGCTGGCGGCCCACAGCGTTGCCTTGCCCAGGCCGTACGACCCACCGGCCCGACCGCCTGCCTCCTTGTGGCTGTCGAGCTGACGCCTGACGACGGCGGCGAAGCGCCCGTCCTGATACTCGGGGCCGGTGAGGCCATTGGCGTTGTAATCGTCGACTCGAAGCAGAAGTAGGGTCTTCCGCGTCTCCAGTTCGTCCAGGGCGGCCCGCAGACTCCTCGACACCTTCTGCTCGGCCGACGCCGCTTGGTCGTAGTGCGGCCGCAGATCATCCCAGCGGAGAGCGGTCAAGAAATCCGTCAGGAACTCCCCGCTCAGTTCGTGCAGGGTGTAGAGCATCCGCACGGGAGAACTCGGATCGAGGCGCTCGTCGAGAGAGTTCTGGGTGGCCTCCCTGGCCAGCACGGACATGTCGGCGTCGAACGCGAACGTGGCTGCGTTGCCGTATTCACGGCCTCCGTCGGCATGAGCCTGACGGTGGTGCCATCGGCGAGGTTGTCCGGGGGACACATCAGTGGTCCGACTGCGCACCGATGCTGCATCCGTCCCGAAAACCTCGGCGATGGCACGTTTGGTCTCGTCGCGCGGCTCGGCCCGTCCATTGATCCAAGCAGAGACGGCTGCCCTGGTCAGCCCCAGCCGTTCGCCAAGATCCGATTGCGTCATGTCCATGCGGTTCAACTGACGCGAGAGCCACGGGCCGAACTCCTCACCGGGCTGCTCCATACGTCTTCCTCCGCTGGTCAGGCTGGTGACTGCGTATGTCACGGTCACCCTAACAGCCCATTTTTGACGTATCAGGAGATGTCAAATATTGAGGGTGCGGTCGGCTCGCCGAGCGGCGGGCCCGCGACCGACCCGCCGCCTCTCGACCACCTCGGCGATGCGCGCGGCGGCCTCCTCCGGACGCTCGTGTTCCCAAACGCGGAGCGACAACCAGCCGGCCTCGGCGAGGCGGGCGTCGGTGTCTCGGTCTCGCGCCCTGTTGCCCTCGATCTTGACCCGCCAGAACTCGGCGTTCCGGCGCGGCCACGTCGCGTGTTCGGGGCAGCCGTGCCAGAAACAGCCATCGACGAAGACCGCGACCCGCGTAGGGCCGAAGACGAGGTCGGCCTCGCGCCGCACTCCCATCACCGGTCGCCGATGCACGCGGTACCGCAACCCCGACGCGTGCAATGCACGCCGCAAGGTCATCTCGATCCCAGTGTTCTTGCTCTTCTGCCGGCTCATACGAGCCCGGTCGCCTGGAGTGCTCTCAAGGGCTTCCACGCTGTCATTGTCGCGGCACGGGAAGCTCCAGTTGAACGTGGCCGCGGGCGAGGGCCGTGGGTGGGGTGGGGCGTTGGGTGGTCAGGGTGAGGAGGGTGCGGAGGGCGGCCAGGACTTCGGCCGGCGTGTCCCGAATCATCGAAGGGGTGGCGCTGACCACCAGGATGCCGTGGGTTTCCAGGCGCAGGCGGCGGCGGAGGGTGGCGTGCCAGGAGTCGCGCGTGTAGTGGTACTCCGCCGAGTCGATCTCCAGGGCCACGCCCTCGTCGGGCCAGTACGCGTCCGGGCTCGCCAGGAAAGAGCCGTCCGGGGTGTAGAGGCGGGCGTTCCACAGGGGGATCGGGAGGTCGGTGGCGGTCAGGGTGTCGCGGGCCTGGGCCTCGGCGATCGAGCGGACTCCGGCGACCAGCTCCGCCGCCGCCTCCAGGATCGCGGGGCGGCGCAGGAGGCGGGCCGAGCGGAGTTCGGCGTGCAGGTCGTTCGGGTGGCACCAGCCGGACTGGACCACCTGGGCGAGGACCGAGCGGATCCGGTCGGGAACCTCGCAGCGGGCGGCGAAGTCGGCGGCCGCGCGGACCGGTCGGGTGGTCGGGACGCCGGAGACCGTGATGGTGCGGGGCCAGCGGGTGGTGGGTACGGGGCGCACCTGCGCACACCCGGCGAGCCGGCGCGGGGCGCGGATCAGGACGTCGGCAGGCGTGTACGGGGCTTCGCGGATGCCGAGGAGGGCGAGGGCGGCGCCGCCGGTGAGGGCGGCCGTCTGGCCGGAGAGCGGGTCCGAAGCGGGCTCGGCGGCGTAGAGGACGGCTGCGAGGGCACGTTGGCGGTGGTCGGGAGGCCCGGTCTGAAGGAGGTAGACGCGGGGGAGCAGACGCTGCCAGGGGCCGCCGGGGCGGGTGCGCGAGGTGATCGTGCCCGGCGGGATGCCGGCCTGGGTGGTGAGCTGGTGGCGCGTGGCGAGGTTGAGCTGGCGGCGGGCGGTGGACGCGGTGCGGGTGGTGGGGGGCCTGGGGGGCGTGGGGGGCGTGGGGGTGGTACGAGTCGTGACGGCGGCGGTGCGGGCCGTGGGCGTCGGGCCGGCCTTGGGAACCGGGCGCGCCGTGAGTGTGGTGCCGGCCGTGGGCATCGGCCGGGCCGTGGGGGTGGTGCACGTTACGGGTGGGGTGGGCGGGGTCTTCGCGGAGTGCGTCGAGGGCGTTGAGTGCGTCGAGTGCGGGGTGCGGGTGGTGCGCGTGGTGGGATTCATGGCCGCGGTATGCCCCGGGCGCGCGGCCCGAACTCCCCCGGCCGGGCGTGTTCTGGGATTGCCCGCGGTGCCCCGGGCCGTGATCGGGCGACCCGTCGCGGGGCGGAGGTCTGCCGGTGCTCGGCCCCGTGTCGCGGCAGCACGGGCACAGCCGCCGCCTACAGGTGCCGGGCGGGTCCGGGCGACCCGTCGCGGGGCGGAGGTCTGCCGGTGCTCGACCCCGTGTCGCGGCAGCACGGGCACAACCGTCGCCTACAGGTGCCGGGCGGGTCCGGGCGACCCGTCGCGGGGCGGAGGTCTGCCGACGCTCGACCCCGTGCCGCGGCAGCACGGGCACAACCGTCGCCTACAGGTGTCGAGCGGGTCCGGGCGACCCGTCGCGGGGCGGAGGTCTGCCGACGCTCGACCCCGTGTCGCGGCAGCACGGGCACAGCCGCCGCCTACAGGTGCCGGGCGGGCTCAGGCCGCCCGTCGCGGGGCGGAGGTCTGCCGGCGCTCGACCCCGTGCCGCGGCAGCACGGGCACAGCCGTTGCCTGCAGGTGCCGGGTGGGTTGGGGCGTGCCGCAGAGCCGCCGGGCTCCGGGGGGACGGCGGGCCTTGCGGTATCCGGTGGCGGCGGCCTACGCCGTCCGGTTCGGGTGGTCCGGGGACAGGAAGACGATCACGCCCGTCTCCGTGCCGGGCAGGGCCTGGACCTCGTGCCAGCCCAAGCGGCGGTACGTGGCCACCGTGTCCCTCGCCAGGCGGCTGGTCAGCAGCCACGCACGGCGGTCGGGGGCGTCGGTGGTGATCTCGGTGAGCAGGGTCCGGCCGGTGCCGCGGCCGCGGGCGTAGGGACGTACGGCCAGTTCGTCTATCTCCAGGGCTCCGGCCAGGAGCTCCTTCACCCGGGCCGGTCCGAGCTGCGCCGCGACCTGGGCGTACGCGCGGTTCTTCGGGAAGGCCGCCGGGGTGATCCAGCCCGTCGCGAAGCCGTCGATGCCGGTGGCGGACTGGGCGAGGGCGGTACGGAAACCACGGCGCCGGGCGTCGGCCGGGAGGCGGGCAGCGAACTGACGAATGGTTTCTTCGTCTTCGTTCCACGGCGGGGCGGAGAAGACGTCGGCGTAGGCGTCGACCAGTTCGTCCGCGAGGTCGAGGACGGCCTGTCCGTAGCAGATCACGATGTCCTTGCTCCTGGTGTTGATCGGAAAGTGTGGGGAGTGGTGGGGTGGGCGAGCTCCAAGGGGCTGAGGTGGTTTGCCCCTTTGGGTGGGAGATTGAATTTATGCCCATCAGGTTCCATTAGCAGACATCGCACGGATGCGGAGAGTGTGCGACAAATCCCCTCGGCACGGTCCGTGTCGGGCGGCCGGGTGGCCGCGTTGAGCAGCGCGTGGACAGACTGCTTCGGGCCACCGCCGGGTGCGGGCTCGCGTTCCTCCTCGTCCTGGGCGTGGTGGCGGCGCTGCCGCGCGGCGTGCGGGACGCGGTACCGGATCCGGTGATCGGCGGGGCCGTGCTGGTGCTGGGCGGGATGGGTGCCCGACGGGTGGCCAAGGGGCCGAGTTAGCCTCGTAGGGCGAGCAGGCGTGACCCTGCGCGGGCACGGGCACGGGCGCGGGCACGGGCACGGGCTGCGGCCTGCGGGCTGCGGACGGATGGACGTGCGGGCGTGCGGACGTGCGGACGTGCGGGCCCGTGAGCGTGTGGGTCCGTGCGGGTGCGGGTGTGGGTGTAGGGATGTATCGGCGTATGGACGTACGAGCTGATGACGTGAGGGAGTTGGGCATGGCGCGGGTACCGAGTTCTGTAGTGGCGGCCGCCGGTCTGGTCGGCGGGTACGCCGTCGCCCGGTGGACCAAGAAGCGGCCGCTCGGCGGTGTCGTACTCGGCGCCGCGGGCGTCGTGGCCGGGCGGGAGTGGCACAAGCGCGGCGGCGCCCCCGCCGCTGCCGGACTCGGCGCGCTCTACCTCGCCGGCTTCGCGGGTGCGCACCCGCTGGCGAAGAAGGTCGGCGCGTGGCCGGCCGTCCTCGGGGCCGCGGGCGTGGTGGCCGCCGCCTCCTGGGCCGTCGCCGACCGCGGCTGACCCGACGCGGGACCAGTGAGCCCCGGCAGGCCCGGCACGGCGATGCCCCCGGGCGGGCAGGGGCGTGAACCCAGCGGGACCCGGCGGTACCGGCACGACGGCGCCCCCCGGCGCGTCGGCGCGGCGGCGACCCCCGCGGGACCCGGCAGGGCCAGTACGGCGGTGACCCTCAGCAGGCCCCGGCCGTACCGGCACGACGGGCGTCCCCCGCAGGACCCGGCAGCCCCGGCACGGCGGCGACCCCCGGCGCGTCGGCACGGCGGCACGGCGGGGAGCTGCCCCGGCCGGACCCCGCGGGGCTCACCAGCCGTCGCGGCGCCCCCAATGGCCGGCGCCTACCCGCCCGCCGCCTGCGACACGGTGTAGATCATCAGGCCCGCCAGCGCGCCGACCACCGTGCCGTTGATGCGGATGAACTGGAGGTCGCGGCCGATGTGGGCCTCGATCTTGCGGGAGGTGTGCTCGGCGTCCCAGCCCGCCACCGTGTCCGTGATCAGCGAGGTGATCTCGGTCCGGTAGGTGGTGACGACATAGACCACCGCGCCCTCGATCCAGCCCTCCACCTTGTCCTGCAGCCTGCCGTCCGTGGCGAGCCTGGCCCCCAGCGACATCAGTGAGGAGCGCACCCTCAGGCGCAGCGCGCTCTGCTCGTCCTCCGCCGCCGAGATGATCATCGAGCGGACCGCCGTCCAGGTGGAGGCGATCACGTCCTGCACCTCGTCGCGCGCCAGCAGCTCGGACTTGAGCCGCTCCACCCGCGCCCGGGTCTCCGTGTCCGACTGGAGGTCGGCCGCGAAGTCCGCGAGGAACCGGTCCACCGCGCCGCGAGCCGGGTGCTCCGGCATGTCGCGCATTTCCTGGACGAAGCGGAGCAGCTCCTTGTACACGCGGTCACCGATCTTGCGGTCCACGAACCGCGGGGTCCAGCCGGGCGCCCCGCCCTGTACCGCCGCCTCCACCGACTCCGCGTGCGTGACCAGCCAGTCGTGCGCCCGCGCGCACACGAGGTCCACGACCCGGCGGTGGCCGCCGTCCGCGACGACCCTCTCCAGGGTCTTGCCGATCCCCGGCGCGATCTCCGCCGTCTCGGCCCGCCGGGTGATCGCCTCGCCCACGACGGCCTGCACGTCGGAGTCCCGCAGGACCGTCAGCGCCCCGCGCAGGGCGGTGGCCAGCTCCGCCGTGACGCGGTCGGCGTGCGCGGGCTCGGCCAGCCAGGAGCCGAGCCGGCCGCCGATGCCGAGGGCGTGGAGCCGGGTCTTGACCACGTCGGCGGAGAGGAAGTTCTCTCCGACGAACTCCCCGAGGGAGACGCCGAGCTGGTCCTTCTTGGTCGGGATGATCGCGGTGTGCGGGATGGGCAGGCCGAGCGGCCGCCGGAAGAGGGCGGTGACGGCGAACCAGTCCGCGAGCGCGCCGACCATGCCCGCTTCGGCGGCGGCCGCGACATAGCCGGCCCAGCCTCCCGCGCCGGCGCGCTCCGCCCACTTCGCCGCGACGTAGACCAGTGCCACCAGGACCAGCAGGCCGGTGGCGGTCCGCTTCATCCGTCGGACGCCGCGCACGCGCTCCTCGTCCGCCTCGCTGAACACGAACGCACCCCGCGCCGTGGTCGACGTACCCGCCGCCTTGGCCGCCGTCGTCGTGCTGCCCTGCTCCACGTGCTCCTGCCTTCCCCCGGGCGCCGGTTTTGTCTGCCTAAGCATCCGACTCCCGGCGGGCCCGGAGAGTTCCCGGCGCGCCGTACCCGTACGGCGAGCTCCTCGCGGCCGGCGCCTACAGCTCCTTGCGCCGCTTCGGTTTCGAGACCGACGCCGGCTTCGGCCGCTTGACCCTGACCTCCACGCCGCCCCAGAAGGCGAGGCCCGTCACGACCACCCTCGGAGCGCCCGGCTCCACCGGACCGGCGGTGTCGCGCTGGTCGAAGCCGCCCATCACGCCGATGCCGCGCACGTCGACCTCGATGCCCGGCGGCACGATGATCTGAATGCCGCCCATGACGGCCACGCAGTTGATCACGACCTCGCGCCGCTCGAAGTTCGCCTCGCGCAGGTCTATCTCACCGCCGCCCCAGAACGCCACCGCGTGGAAACGGGCGGGCACGGTCCAGTTGCCCTTGCGCTGGAAGCCCGACATGACCGCGACGGCCATGGCCGGTCCGCCCGCCGCGCCTCCCCCGCCGACGATCCGGTCCGGCCAGGCGGACTCCGACCCCGCCGGCGCCGCCTTCGTCAGCCCGACCGGGGCGGCCGGCACGGGGGCCGTCGCGCCGAGGGCGGGCAGGTCCCGGGTGAGCGGTTCCAGTTCCGCGTACGTGCGGGACTTGTACGCCGCCTCCAGCCGCTCCTCGAACTCGTCCATGTCGAGCCGGCCCTCGGCGACGGCGTCCCGCAGCCGGTCCACCACGCGCTCGCGGTCCGCGTCCGACGCCCTCAGATCCGGCAGCGGCTTCTCGGACGGCACCGGCTCCTGGGGCAACGGCTTCTCAGGCCGCTCGTCACTCATGAGGATCAGCCTAAGCAGTCGCCGGTAAGAGTTGTATGGCCCGGACCCGGCTCCGACTCAGGGTTCTCCCTGATTTTTCCCGGCCCCGCGCCCCCCGCACCCGTCCCCGGCCTGCCCGCCCCGCGACGCCCCACCCGTTCCCCGTCGAGCTACCCCCGCCCCGCGTACATCCGCGCGATCACGTCCTCGATGTCCGGCTCCCGCACCGACAGGTCCATCAGCGGGTACTCCGCCGCCACCGCCGCGACCAGCGGAGCGGCCGAAGCACGCGCCGGGAACGCCAGCCACTGCCGCGGCCCCTCCACCTTGACCACCCGCGCCCCGGCCACCTCGATCGGCGGGAGCTCCCGCTCCAGGTCCACCACCAGCGTCCGCTCGCTCTCCCCCGCCCCGCCCGCGGTGTGCAGTCCGCCCAGCGAGCCGTCGTACATGAGCCGCCCGTGGTCGATCACCATCACCCGCGCGCACAGCTGCTCGATGTCCTGGAGGTCGTGCGTGGTCAGCAGCACCGTGGTCCCGAGTTCCTCGTTCAACTGCCTCAGGAAGCCCCGTACCTTCGCCTTGCTGACCACGTCCAGCCCGATCGTCGGCTCGTCCAGGTACAGCACGTCCGGGTCGTGCAGCAGCGCCGCCGCGATGTCCCCGCGCATCCGCTGCCCCAGCGAGAGCTGGCGCACCGGTACGTCGAGCAGCTCGGCCAGGTCGAGCCGGTCCACGCAGCGCTCCATGTTCTGCGCGAACCGCGCCGCCGGGATGCGGTACATCCGCCGCATCAGCCCGTACGAGTCCTTCAGCGGCAGGTCCCACCACAGGGTCGTGCGCTGCCCGAACACCACGCCGATCCGGTGGGCGAGGCGCATCCGCTCCCGCGCCGGGTCGATGCCCGCGACCCGCAGCCGGCCGCCGCTCGGGGTGAGGATGCCGGTCAACATCTTGATGGTGGTCGACTTGCCCGCGCCGTTGGGCCCGATGTAGCCGACCACCTCACCGCGCGCCACCTCGAAACTGATCCCGTCCACGGCTCTCACCTGCCGTTTCTCCCGGCGCATCCGTCCGACGCGGCGCCGTACGTCGAAGACCTTCTCGACCTCGTCCAGCGAGATCAGTGCTTCGGCCATGTGGGCTCAGCTCCCCGTGCTGCGGTACGAACGGACCCCCGCGCGCCACGCCAGCGACGCGGGGACGAACACCGCGAAGGCCACCAGCGGGCTCGCGTACGCCACCCACCCCGGCAGCCCCAGCGGATCGGGGCGGCCCAGCACGCGCAGCGCGGGCAGCCAGTTGACGAAGGCGAGGGGGACGATGAAGGTCACCCCGCGCAGCAGGTCCTTCGCGAAGACCGTCGGCGGGTACTGGAGCATCGTGCAGCCGCCGTAGGTGAAGGAGTTCTGCACCTCCGCCGCGTCGCCCGCGACGAACTGGAAGGCCGCTCCGGCCACCATCACCGCTCCGAAGATCGCGGCCCCGGCGGTGATCATCACGGGTACGAGCAACACCTTCCCGGCCGTCCAGTGCAGGTGGTCCAGCTCCGCGACCGCCCACGCCAGCACCGCGAGGCCCTGTACGACCCGTCCCAGCCGGCGCAGCGCGAAGCGGTCGGCCGCGACCTGGGCGAGCAGCGGGACCGGGCGGACCAGCATGGTGTCCAGCGACCCGTCGCGGATCCGGCTGCCGACCCGGTCGGTGTTGCCGAGCAGCAGGTCGGCCAGGCCCAGGGAGGCCGAACAGGACCCGTACAGCAGGGCGATCTCGGGAAGCGTGAAGCCGCCCAGCTCGTCCACGTGGGAGAACATGATGGAGATCGCGACGAAGTCCAGGAGGGTGATCGCCGCGTTCCCGAGGGTGGAGAGGAAGAAGGACGTGCGGTACGTCATCGTCGACCGGATCCACATCGCGGCGATCAGGCCGTAGCCGCGCAGGCCCTCCACGGCCCGGCCGCGCCGGGGAACCCCGGCCGCCCGCCCGGGCCGGTCCCGTACGGGAATCGCCTCGGCCAGCCGCTCAGCCACCCTGGACCACCACCTTGCGCGTCGCGGCCGTCTGCAGCGCCCTGCCCAGTCCCAGCAGGGCCAGCGCCCAGGCGGCCTGGAAACCGAGCGCCCCCGCCGCGCTCCCGGCGCCCGCGCCCTCGCCGAGCAGGACGTCCAGCGGCACCTGGAGCATGGCCGCCCACGGCAGGACGCGGACGAACTCCCCGAAGCCGCCCGGGAACACGGTCAGCGGCAGCAGCATCCCGGAGAAGAAGATGGAGACGACCGTGGCCATCATGTTGATCCCCGCTCCGTCCATCAGCCAGAACGCCGCCAGCCCCAGCAGGTAGCGCAGCCCGAAGCCCACCACCAGCCCGAGGGCCACGGATGTCAGGAAGAGCAGCCAGCGCACCGGGTCGGAGGGCAGCGCCAGGTCGAAGGCCAGTCCGCCCACGAGCAGGGGGACCACCCCGCGGCCCAGGAGCTGGAACCCCGCCCGGCCCAAGTCGGCCGCGAGCCACCACATCTGCAGGTCGGCCGGGCGGTACAGGTCGACGGCGATGTCACCCGTACGGACCCGCTCCTGGAACTCCTCCTGGAAGCCTCCGCCGATCAGCGCGCCGGCGGAGAGCAGCGCCTGGCTGACCCACATGAAGGTGAGGGCCTGCGACTGGTCGTACCCGCCGAGGCCGGGCCGCTCGTCCCAGAGCGCGATGTAGGTGTACGCGAGGATGAAACCGAAGGCGGTGTTGGTGAACACCCCGGCCGCGGTCGCCGTGCCATAGGTGGCGTACCTGCGGAAGCCCCCTGCCGCGACCGCCACGTAGAGCCCGGTGCGCCGGGCCGGAGTCTGACGCACCGCACCACTCCGTTTCCCACGCCGTTGCTGCGTCGTTCGTTCCTAGGCGGCCAAAGCGCGCGAGCTTAGTGCGGAGGGGCGATCCGCGCGAACGATTTACGCCCGTCCGGAGCGGAACCGGTGGCCATCGGGTAGACAGCATGAGGTACAGATGTGGATATTTCGTACGGCGCCGAGGAGTCCCGGAGATGAGCGACCCGTCACCACCCCCCGGCTGGACTCCTCGCGATCCCGACACCCCCGACAACGCCGGTGCCCCCGACGGGCACCGGGCGGCCGGCGCGGCCTCGCCGCCCGGACCGGCGGCGAGCGCCAAGGACACGAGGAAGGCGGAGAAAGCGGAGAAGCGGCGGGCAAGGGCGGCGAAGAAGGCCGGGCGCAGGCACACCGGTTGGCGTCGGATCATCCCCACCTGGCGCATGGTCCTGGGCGGCTTCCTGCTGCTCGCCCTGCTGTGCGGCGGCGCCCTCGTCGCCGGCTACCTGCTGGTCGACATCCCGCCCGCCAACGCGGCGGCCGTCGCGCAGTCCAACGTCTACCTCTACGCCGACGGCTCCCAACTCGCCCGCGACGGCGAGGTCAACCGCGTCAACGTGCCGCTCTCCCAGATCCCCCGGACCGTCCAGGAGGCCGTCCTGGCCGCCGAGGACCGCGACTTCTACTCGGAACGGGCCGTGGACCCCGCCGCGATGCTCCGCGCCGCCTGGAACACCGCGACCGGCAAGGGCACCCAGTCCGGTTCGACCATCACCCAGCAGTACGTGAAGAACTACTACCTGGGCCAGGAGCAGACGATCAAGCGAAAGGTGAAGGAGTTCTTCATCGCGATCAAACTCGGGCGCGAGAAGTCGAAGAACTACATCCTCGAGGGATACCTGAACACCAGCTACTTCGGCCGCAACGCCTACGGCATCCAGGCCGCTTCCCAGGCGTACTACGGCAAGGACGTCGGCACGCTCGACACCGCCGAGGGCGCCTACCTCGCCACCCTCCTCAACTCCCCCAGCGTCTTCGACGTCGTCGCCCACCCCCAGGGCCGCGGACGCGCCCTGGCCCGCTGGAACTACGTACTCGACGGCATGGTCAAGAAGGGCTGGCTGACGGCCTCCGCACGCCCCGCCGTCCGCTTCCCCGAACCCGGCACGTTCCGCCCGGCCTCCGGACTGTCGGGGCAGCGCGGCTACCTCGTGGAGGCCATCAAGGACTACATCGTCGAGAACGAGGTCCTCGACGACAAGACGCTCGCCGAGGGCGGCTACCGCATCACCACGACCATCGACAAGGACCGCCAGAACGCCATCGTCGAAGCCGTCGACGACAAGGTGGTCGGCAAGCTCGAACCCGGCAAGCGCAAGGCGGACCGGGTCGTGCGCACCGGCGCCGTCTCCATCGACCCGGCCACCGGCAAGGTCGTCGCCATGTACGGCGGCATCGACTACACCAAGCAGTTCGTCAACAACGCCACCCGGCACGACTACCAGGTGGCCTCCACCTTCAAGCCGTTCGTCTTCGCCTCCGCCGTGCAGAACGACTCCCGCACGCAGGACGGCCGCGAGATCACCCCGTACACGATCTACAACGGTGACAACAAGCGGCGCGTCACCGGCACCCGCATCCGCTACGAACCGGAGAACGAGGGGCAGCTCAGCTACGGCAACATCACCGTCAACACCGCCACCGACCTCTCCGTCAACGCCGTCTTCGCCCAGATGGTCGTCGACGTCGGCACCGACAAGGTCAAGCAGACCGCCATCGCCCTCGGCATCCCCGAGAGCACCCCGAACTTCGACGCGGGACCGGCCATGGCGCTGGGCACCATGCAGGCCAGCGTCCTGGACATGGCCCAGGCCTACGCGACCCTCGCCGACCACGGCCGCCACACCCCGCACACCTTCGTGGAGAAGATCACCAAGGGGAGCGACACCGTTTCCCTCCCGCAGCGCGAAGCGACCCAGGCGGTCAGCCGCGAGGCCGCCGACACGACCACGTCCATGCTGGTCAGTGTCGTGGACAACGGCACCGGAACGGCCGCCCTCGCCGCGGGCCACCCCGCCGCGGGCAAGACCGGAACCGGCGAACTCGACCGCTCGGCCTGGTTCGCGGCGTACACCCCGAACCTGGTCACGGTCGTCTCGATGATGGGCCAGGACCCGGACACCGGCACGCTGGAATCCCTCTACGGGGCGCTCGGCGAGGCCCGCGTCGGGGGCGGCGGCTACCCGGCCCGGATCTGGGCCCAGTACACGAAGGCGGCCCTGGGCGACAGCGACCCGCAGGACTTCGACCTCGAGCTCATGCCCGGCGCCGAGCAACTCCCGCCGGCGCCGCCCGTGATCCCCGACCAGCCGCAGCAGACGCCGGGCGAGCGCTCCTCCGGCCCGCCGGTGCGCCCCACGCCGACACCGCCGACGGGCGGGCAGACGCAGGGCGGACAGACGAACGGAGGCCGGACCGACGGCGGACGGACGGACGGCGGTCAGACGGACGGGGGCCGGACGGACGGCGGCCGGACGGACGGCGGCCGGAACACGGGCGGTGAGACCACCGGGGGCCGGACCACGGGCGGCCGGACCACCGGAGGCCAGAGCGACGGCGCCACCGCGCCGGGCGACGGCGGCGGTGACGCCGAGGGGCTGCGGCGCCCGCCTGCGGACCTCCTGGAGTAGCACCGGGCCCGGGGGGACGGCCCGGCCGGGGCACGGGTTCCGCGCGGGGTCAGTGGCCGGAGGTCACCTTCAGGCCGATCACCGCGACCAGCAGCAGACCGATGAAGAAGATCCGGGCGGCGGTGACGGGCTCCCCCATCACCGCCATACCGACCACCGCCGCACCGGCGGCGCCGATGCCGACCCAGACGCCGTACGCCGTACCGATCGGCAGGGTCTTGACCGCCAGCGACAGCAGCACCATGCTCGCCACGATTCCGGCGCCCGTGAAGATGCTGGGCCAGAGTCGGGTGAACCCCTCGGTGAACTTCATGCCGATCGACCAGCCGACTTCGATGACACCGGCGATGATGAGCAGAATCCAGGCCATGACAGGAACCTCCAGAACGAGAGCGGAACTGGTGCGTCGTCTTGTCATGCGGCCACTGGCACTCACCACGGCCACCCGGTACGGCGCGTCTCGTCGGGGTTCCTCACTACCGTAGCAAAAACGCACGAAAAGGGCCGGTGACGAGGGTCACCGGCCCTTTTCGATCTTGGAATCCAAGGATTTACCGCTTCTGGGGGGCGATCCCAGAATCTAGAGATAGAGCCCCGTGGAGTCCTCCGACCCCTCCAGCCGCTCGGCGGCCACGGCGTGCAGGTCCCGCTCGCGCATCAGCACGTACATCGCCCCGCGCACCTCCACCTCGGCCCGGTCCTCGGGGTCGTAGAGCACCCGGTCCCCCGGCTCGACCGTCCGCACGTTCTGCCCGACCGCGACCACCACGGCCCAGGCCAGCCGCTTGCCCACGGCGGCCGTCGCGGGAATCAGGATGCCGCCGCCCGAGCGCCGCTCGCCCTCCGGCGAGTCGGACTTCACGAGCACGCGGTCGTGCAGCATGCGGATGGGCAGCTTGTCGTGGGTGGTGGTGTTCTCGCTCACGCACCGAACCTACCCGCCCGCGCCCGCCCCGCACCCCGCGGGTCCATCAGCGCTTTCGCCGCGCCGACATGACGAGCAGCCCCACGACCCCGATCCCGAACAGGGCCACGGGCACGATCCGCTCGAAGCGCGGGGCGCCGTCCTCGTGCCGCAGGCCGTCACGGGCGTCGGTGATGAGACGGTTCACCGTCGCCACGGCCCGGCCGGCGGTGTGGTCGACGGTGCCGACCACCTTCGCCTTGGCGTCCCCGATGATCGTCTTGGGGTGCATGCGCACGCCGATCTCGTCGAGCGTCTCGGCGAGCTGCTCGCGGCGGCGGACGATGTCCGCCTCGATCTGTGCGGGGGTCCTGGCTTCCGGCACCGCGCTGCCTCCGTCGTCGTGGTCGGTCGTCTGAGGGCGTAGCCCATCATGAACAGTCTGTCAGCAGCTTAGTCTCGAGACCGTACCGATCCCCTCTTGAGGAGACTGTTGAGATGAGCGAGCGACTTGAGCCGGGCGACACCGCCCCCGCCTTCACCCTGCCCGACGCGGACGGCAACGAGGTCTCGCTCGCCGACCACAAGGGCCGCAAGGTCATCGTGTACTTCTACCCGTCCGCGCTGACGCCGGGCTGCACGAAGCAGGCCTGCGACTTCACGGACAACCTGGACCTGCTGGCCACGGCGGGCTACGACGTCATCGGCGTCTCCCCCGACAAGCCGGAGAAGCTGGCGAAGTTCCGCGAGAAGGAGCACCTGAAGGTCACCCTGGTCGGCGATCCCGCCAAGGAGGTCCTGAGGGCTTACGGGGCGTTCGGCGAGAAGAAGCTGTACGGCAAGACGGTCACCGGGGTCATCCGCTCCACGGTCGTCGTCGACGAGGACGGCAAGGTCGAGCGCGCCTTCTACAACGTCAAGGCGACGGGTCACGTAGCCAAGATCATCAAGGACCTGGGCATCTGACCCCGCCCGGTTCCCCCGAGCGGCCCGCACCCAACCGGTGCGGGCCGCGCTGCCCGTCGGACGGAATCCCCCGCAACCGTCCGACTTCGCTCCCGTTAGTCCGTACGAGGTCCGCACGCGCGGCCGGGAGGGGAAAGCAATGGCGGTCCGATACACACGAGAGCTGCTGGATGCCGCGGCCCGGGAGACGACCAACTGGGACGACGCCGTCCGATGGTGCGGCGGCACGCCGAGCAGCGGCACCAGGCGCTACCTGCGGGCGAAGATGCGGGAGACCGGCATCGACTGTTCCCACTTCCCCGCGAAATGGGCACGGCACACGGAAGAGCGGCTCCGGGAGCTGGTGGCCGGGTCCACATCCGTCTCGGAGGTGGTCAGCCGCCTCGGCATCAGCAATGTCGGCGGCAACCAGACGCACATCGCCCGGCGGATCGCGACTCTTGGCATCGACACATCACATTTCGTCGCCACCCGGAAACCTCAACCCAAGGGGACTCTGGGACCGACGCTCTCGCTCAGGGATCCACGGGACGGCAGAGTCCCTGGCGAGCGCCTACGACGAGAGCTGCTGAAGATCGGCGTTCCCGAGGAATGCGCCGAGTGCAGGGTCGGTCCCCGGTGGAACGACAAGCCGCTTCGACACGAGGTCGATCACATCAACGGCGAGTGGTGGGACAACCGGCAGGAAAACCTTCGGATCCTGTGCCCAAACTGCCACGCGGCTACGGACACGTACCGCGGCCGCAAGGCGCGGAGGGCTACATGAGTGAAGTCAGGTACACCCGAGACCTGCTGAGCCGAACTGCGTCGTCGGCCACCAGTCTGGTCGACCTCATGAGACGTCTGGACACCCCACTGCTGGCCGGCCCTCGCCGGTACATGCGTGACAGGCTGGCCCACTACGGCATCGACACGTCCCACTTCGTCGACGAGTCACTGCCTGTCCGGGTCCGGCAGCACTACACGCGGGAGCGGCTGCGGGAAGCGGCCGCCCACACGGACAGCCTCACGGCGATGCTCGCCTACATGGGCGTAGAGCCGTACAACGGCGCCCATGCCCATATCGCCAAGCTCCTCGACCGGTTCGGTATAGAAACGTCGCATTTCCCGCGTCGAGGCGCTCCTACGTCACGTCGGCTCTTCGTCCGCGAGGAGATCGAACCCGCGGTCGCCGGCTCGAAGAGCATGGCGGGGACCATGCGTGCACTCGGCCGCCACCCTTTTGACGGCGCCGCACGCGCCAAAGCCAGGCGGAGCATCGAGGAATACGGGCTGTCGACAGAGCACTTCACCGGTCAGGGGCACACCATCGGCCGCCCCTCCCCTGCACGCAAGTCGTCGGCGGAGCTCCTCAGGCGTCTCGAAGTCGGCTCCTCCCGTACCAAGACACCGACTCTGCGCCGAGCCCTGGACGACCTCGGAGTGCCACATGTATGCACAGAGTGCGGTACCGGGGACGTCTGGCGCGGCCGGAAGCTCGTCTTGGAGATCGACCATGTGAACGGCGATCGCCTGGACAACCGCCGGGAGAACCTCCGGTACTTGTGCCCCTCCTGCCACAGCCAGACTCCGACCTTCGCCAAACGATCAAGGTCCGCCATCCCATCGCAACGAACCCTCGTCGACCAGTAAGGTGGTCGCACGGGTCCGTACCCCAGCTGGCCAGAGGGCGCCGGTTTAGGTCCGGTGTGTCGTGGGTTCGAGTCCCACCGGGCCCACAGCAGCGGCCGGTCATCTCGCTACGAGGTGACCGGCCGTCGCCGTATCCGGGCTCAGCCCAGGAGTTCGCGGATCGCCGGGATCAGGGCGCGGAAGGCCTGGCCGCGGTGGGAGATGGCGTTCTTCTCCGCCGCCGTGAGTTCCGCGCAGGTGCGGGTGTCGTTCAGGGGCTGGAGGACCGGGTCGTAGCCGAAGCCGCCCGTGCCCGACGGGGTGTGGCGCAGCGTGCCCAGGAGGCGGCCTTCGACCACGCGCTCCGTGCCGTCCGGGAGGGCGAGGGCGGCCGCGCAGAAGAAGTGGGCGCCGCGGTGCTCGTCGGCGATGTCCCCCAGCTGCGCGAGGAGCAGGTCCAGGTTGGCCTTGTCGTCGCCGTGGGAGCCGGCCCAGCGGGCCGAGAAGATGCCCGGGGCGCCGTTGAGGACGTCCACGCAGAGGCCCGAATCGTCGGCGACCGCCGGGAGGCCGGTGGCCCGCGCGAGGGCGTGGGCCTTGAGGAGGGCGTTCTCGGCGAAGGTGACGCCCGTCTCCTTGACGTCCGGGATCTCCGGGTACGCGTCGGCGCCGACCAGCTCGTACGGCAGGTCGGCGTCGGACAGGATCGAGCGGAGCTCGGTGACCTTGCCCGCGTTGCGGGTGGCCAGGACGAGGCGGTGGGGCGTCGCGGGGGTCTGCGTCGAGTTCATGGCCCCCATTATCCGGCCGTGCGGCCGGGCCCCCGTCAGGGCCCCGGCCCGCGACCGGCCCGCGCCTCAGCCCGGCGTGCAGACCTTCGAGATCTCCTGCGCGGCGTCCGCGACCGGCGTGATGTCCGGGGCGGAGTTGCCGTTCTCGAGCGAGGTGCGGACGTTCTGAACGGCCGTGCTCATCGAGGAGATGGCCTTGCCGAGGTCGGCGTTGTCCGTCTGGTCTCCGACCTTCTTGAGGTTGGCCTCGATCTCGTTGAGCGCGGTCTGCGCGTCCTGCGGGCTGTTGCCGGCCTGCGAGACGGCCTGCTGGAGGTCGTTGGCGCCGTCGGTGATGGCCACCGCCGTGCTCGCGCAGTCCATGGCCGTCGAGATCGCGTCGCAAGAGGTGATCGCCGGTATGGCGAGTGCTGCCGTCAGGGCGACGGCAGCCAGGCGGTACTTCGGCTTCACTTCGGCCCCCAGAGTCTGCTGCGTGGATGTGGATGTGGATGTGGATGTGGACGTGCGCGGGAAACGCGTCGGGAAACGAGGACGGGCGCACGGCTTCGACGCCGTGCGCCCGTGCCCCTAGGGACGCGCGGACGCGCCCCGCGGTTGCCGGTGCGCGATCCGGTGCGCGATCCGCGCCGCGCCGGGCGCCGCGGCCCGGAGGGCCTTCCCGGTCACCGCGTCAGAGCGAGAGGTCCAGTGCGCTCAGCTGGAGGGCCTCGAGGTCGGCGCAGCCGCCGGCGGCCAGGTCGAGCAGGGCGTTGAGTTCCTTGCGGTCGAAGGGCTCGCCCTCCGCGGTGCCCTGGACCTCGACGAAGCGGCCGTCGCCGGTGCAGACCACGTTCATGTCGGTCTCGGCGCGCACGTCCTCCTCGTAGCAGAGGTCGAGGAGCGGGACGCCGTCCACGATGCCGACGCTGACGGCGGCGACGGTGCCGGTCAGGGGCTTGCGGCCGGCCTTGATCAGCTTCTTCTGCTGTCCCCAGCCGATGGCGTCGGCCAGGGCCACGTAGGCGCCGGTGATGGCCGCGGTGCGGGTGCCGCCGTCGGCCTGGAGGACGTCGCAGTCCAGGACGATGGTGTTCTCGCCCAGGGCCTTGTAGTCGATGACGGCGCGCAGCGAGCGGCCGATGAGGCGGGAGATCTCGTGGGTGCGGCCGCCGATCTTGCCGCGTACGGATTCGCGGTCGCCGCGGGTGTTCGTGGAGCGGGGAAGCATCGAGTACTCGGAGGTGACCCACCCCTCGCCGCTGCCCTTGCGCCAGCGCGGGACGCCTTCGGTGAAGGAGGCGGTGCAGAAGACCTTGGTGTCTCCGAAGGAGACGAGGACGGAGCCCTCGGCGTGCTTGCTCCATCCGCGTTCGATGGTGACCGGGCGGAGCTGTTCGGGCGTACGGCCGTCGATACGAGACATGGCACCGAGCCTAGCCGGTGGGCGGGGTCGGGAAGGACCCCGTCGCAGGGACGAGAGGACCCCGTCCGGGTGCGTCCGGGCGGGGTCCTGTCGTGCGTGCGGGTGCGTGGGCGAGCCGGTGGGCTCAGCTCACATCATGTCTTCGATGTCGGCGGCGATCGGGTCGGCGTCGGTGCCGATGACGACCTGGATCGCGGTGCCCATCTTGACGACGCCGTGGGCGCCGGCGGCCTTCAGCGCGGCCTCGTCGACCTTGCTCGGGTCGATGACCTCGGTGCGCAGGCGGGTGATGCAGCCTTCGACCTCTTCGATGTTCTCGATGCCGCCGAGCCCGGCGACGATCTTCTCAGCCTTGGTGGCCATGTGTTTCTCCCTGAGTTCTACGAAGAACGAGTCTCGGCGGCCGCCGTTTGCCTGTCGGGCGGCGGGTGGTGCGGCTGACCGACCGGCGTGATCCGCTTCGTCACGGTAACTCACGATTGGCCCAGCTATGCGGGCACGTGCCCGCAGGCTGCCGAATGATGACGATCAGCATCAACCTGCCCTCGGGCAGGTGGAATGCGACCGCCACGACAAGTGGTCTACACCAGTGTGCCGCAAGTGGCGCGACTGCCAAAACGGGCCGGTGAGGGAGGACGCGGATGAGCGCGAGCAGCGCCGCAGCAGCGCCACAGCCGAAGTGGTGGAACGGCCTGTACCAGGGGCTGCAGAAGATGGGGCGCAGCCTGCAGCTGCCGATCGCCGTTCTCCCCGCCGCGGGCATCCTGACCCGGCTGGGACAGCCGGACGTCTTCGGCAAGGACGGCCTGGACTGGACGATCGTCGCCAGGGTCATGGCGGGCGCGGGCGGGGCGCTGCTCGACCCGGACCTGGGCCTGCCGCTGCTGTTCTGCGTCGGTGTCGCGATCGGCATGGCCAAGAAGGCGGACGGCTCGACGGCGCTGGCGGCGGTGGCCGGCTTCCTCGTCTACCGGGGCGTGCTGCACGCCTTCCCCAAGGCGTGCCCGCTCGGGTCGACGAACGTCGGAGGCGGCTGCCTGGCGCCCGGGAACACCTTCACCGGGTTCACCTACCAGAATCCGGGGGTGTTCGGCGGCATCATCATGGGCCTGCTGTCCGCGTGGTTCTGGCGGCGCTACCACCGGGTCAAGCTGGTCGACTGGCTGGGCTTCTTCAACGGGCGCCGGCTCGTCCCGATCGTCATGTCGTTCGTCGCGATCGGCTTCGCGGGGTTGTGCCTGTGGGTCTGGCCGCCGGTCGGCGACGCGCTGGAGAGCTTCTCGGACTGGCTGATCGGCCTGGGGGCGGTGGGCGCGGGCGTCTTCGGCGTCGCGAACCGCGCGCTGCTGGTGATCGGCCTGCACCAGTTCCTGAACGTGCCCATGTGGTTCCAGTTCGGCAGCTACACCACGCCGACGGGGAAGACGGTCCACGGTGACATCAACATGTTCCTGGAGGGCGACCCGAACGCCGGGCTGTTCCTCACCGGCTTCTTCCCCATCATGATGTTCGCCCTTCCGGCGGCGGCGCTGGCGATCACGCACTGCGCGAAGCCCGCGCGGCGCAAGGAGGTCGGCGGCCTGATGCTGTCGGTGGCCCTGACCTCCTTCGTCACCGGGATCACCGAGCCGCTGGAGTACTCGTTCCTCTTCCTGGCGCCGGCGCTGTACGCGGTCCACGCGGTGCTGACGGGCGTGTCGATGGCGGTGACGTGGGCATTGGGCGCCAAGGACGGATTCAGCTTCTCGGCGGGGCTGATCGACTACCTCCTCAACTGGGGGCTGGCGACGAAGCCCTGGCTGATCATTCCGGTCGGGCTCTGCTTCGCGGCCGTCTACTACTGCATCTTCCGCTTCGCGATCACCAAGTGGGACCTCAAGACGCCGGGCCGGGAGTCGGACGAGGAGATCGCGGTGATGAAGGCGGAGAACACGAAGGCGTGAGCGGCTGAACCCCTCCGGGGGGGCCGTAAGAGAGTCGAAGGCCTTCGGACCCTTGGGGTCCGGGGGCCTTTGTCATGTATGCCCAAATGTGTCCATCCCCACGAAATTGGTGGGTTCCTTACGCGGACCCCACCGTGCTACAACTGGTCTACACCACTGAGTGGTGTAGACCACGTTGGGCTTTTCCGGCTCCGTGGTCCCCCGTTCCGAGACGCCGCCAACCCCCTTTTTCTCATGCCCCTGGCAGCGCCTTGTCCACTGGAGGATGAACCATGTCCACAGCCACCGCTGCGGAAACCAAGAAGGGCGCCGGCGTGATGGCCGTCATGCAGCGCATCGGCAGGAGCCTCATGCTCCCCGTTGCGGTGCTGCCCGCCGGAGCGCTCCTGCTCCGCCTGGGCGCGGACGACATGCTCGGCGACAAGGACGTCTTCCCGACGTTCATCACGAAGGTCGCCGGCTACATGGCCGCCGGTGGTGGCGCGATCCTCGACAACATGGCGCTGCTGTTCGCCGTCGGCATCGCGATCGGCTTCGCGAAGAAGTCGGACGGCTCGACGGCCCTCGCGGCCGTCACCGGATACCTGGTCTTCCAGAAGGTGCTCGCCACCTTCACGGACAGCAACCTGCCGAAGGTCGCCAAGGTCGACGGCGACAAGATCATCCACGTGGACGCGGCGGTCAACGCCGGTGTCCTCGGCGGTGTCGTGATGGGCGTCATCACCGCCCTCCTGTACCAGAAGTTCTACCGGACCAAGCTGCCGGACTGGGCGGGCTTCTTCGGCGGCCGCCGCCTCGTCCCGATCCTCTCGGCCCTCGCGGGTCTGGTCACCGGCATCGTCTTCGGGCTCATCTGGCCGGTCCTCGGCACCGGCCTGCACAACTTCGGTGAGTGGCTGACCGGATCCGGCGCCGTCGGCGCGGGCATCTTCGGTGTCGCCAACCGCGCGCTGATCCCGATCGGCATGCACCACCTGCTGAACTCCTTCCCGTGGTTCCAGGCCGGTTCCTTCGAGACCCCGACCGGCGCCGTCCACGGCGACATCGCCCGCTTCCTCGCGCACGACCCGAGCGCCGGACAGTTCATGACCGGCTTCTTCCCGATCATGATGTTCGCCCTCCCGGCGGCCTGCCTCGCGATCGTCCACTGCGCCCGCCCCGAGCGCCGCAAGGTCGTCGGCGGCATGATGTTCTCCCTGGCCGCCACCGCCTTCGTGACCGGTGTGACCGAGCCCATCGAGTTCACCTTCATGTTCATCGCCCCGGTGCTCTACGCGATCCACGCGGTCCTGACCGGTGTCTCCATGGCGCTGACCTGGGCCCTCGGCATGCGGGACGGCTTCGGCTTCTCCGCCGGCGCGGTCGACTTCCTGCTGAACCTGGGCATCGCGAACAACCCGTGGGGCCTGGCCGGCATCGGCCTCTGCTTCGCGGTCGTCTACTACATCGTCTTCCGCTTCGCGATCACCAAGTGGAACCTGCCGACGCCGGGCCGCGAGTCCGACGAGGAGCTCGCCGAGCTCCTCAAGGCCGAGGCCAAGTAAGCACGTACGGCCGTCTCGGCGCCGCGAAGGAGCCCCCGCTCTCCCGGAAGGGAGGGCGGGGGCTCCTTCGTACCTCGGCGGCTCAGACCTCGTAGACCGCGCCCGCGTGCGCCAGGTCCACCGGGCCGCCGTAGACCGCGCGGGCGTCGGCCACGTTCTGCCGGGCGTCCGTCCACGGCGGGATGTGCGTCAGGACGAGCCGGCCGACCCGCCCGGCCAGGGCGTACTCGCCGGCCTCGCGCCCGTTGAGGTGGAGGTCGGGGATGTCCTCCTTGCCGTGCGTGAAGGAGGCCTCGCACAGGAAGAGGTCGCTGTCAGCGGCGAGCAGCCCCAGTTCGGGGCAGACGCCGGTGTCACCGGAGTAGGTCAGCGAGCGGCCGCCGTGCTCGACGCGGATCCCGTAGGACTCGACCGGATGGGACACCTTCTCGGTACGGATCTGGAACGGGCCGATCTCGAAGCTTCCGGACTTGAGGGTCCGGAAGTCGAAGACCTCGCTCATGGAACGCTCGTCGGGGACGTCCTCGTAGGCGGTCGAAAGCCGCTTCTCGGTGCCCTCGGGGCCGTAGACGGGGATGGTGCCGCAGCGGCCGCCCTCGTGGCGGTAGTAGCGGGCGACGAAGTAGGCGCACATGTCGATGCAGTGGTCGGCGTGCAGATGGCTCAGGAAGATCGCGTCGAGGTCGTAGAGGCCGATGTGCCGCTGGAGCTCGCCGAGGGCACCGTTGCCCATGTCGAGGAGCAGCCGGAAGCCGTCGGCCTCGACGAGGTAGCTCGAACAGGCCGATTCCGCGGACGGGAACGAACCCGAACAGCCGACGACGGTGAGCTTCATGGAGCGTGAACCTCCGTGGACGGTCCGTGGACGGAATGCGGGCCGTGCGTGGGTCGAGCGTAAGGCGCGAAACCTCCGGTCGCTCCTCCGCGGCGGGCCGTTGTGGGGGGAATCACCTGTGCTGTCACCCGGGGGAGCGACGGGGCGGATCCGGGTTGCCGTCCGGCGGTGCTGCCGGTACGGCATACGGGGGCGGGCCGGGTCCGGCGGCCGCCCGGCGCGGCCGCCGCGCCGGGCGGTGCGGGCGCGGCTACGGTCGGAGTATGGACACGTCCTGGTGGCCGGCGGTCGCCGCGGTGGTGGTCGTGATCCTGCTGGTACTGCTCCCCCGGCGGGCGCGGCAGGTGCCCCACGCCGCCGAGCCGCCGCACGCGCCCGGGCCGCCGCCCAGGCCGCGGCCCGGAGAGCTGTGGTCCCTGTCGGGCGAACGGCCCTGCCTGGTGCTGGCCGTACAGGGCCACTGGGCGCGGATCGCGCGGATCACCGCGAAGTACGACGACCGGCGCGCGGGGGTGATCCCGCTGCCGCCGGGCGTGGTGGGTGCGCGGGGCGGATTCCTGGAGGCGGACCGGGTGGTGGAGGTGTCGGTATGGGAGTTCGCGCGGGCACGGCGGCTGGGGACGGTGGATCCGGCGGTGTGGGACGAGGTGAAGGGACTCGGGTCGTCCGGCTGAAGCGGGTCTACGATCCCGCGGAGCCGGGGGTGGACGGAGTCAGGGTGCTCGTGGACCGGCTGTGGCCGCGCGGGCTGTCGAAGGAGGCGGCGGAGGTCGACGAATGGGCGAAGGCCGTCGCCCCGTCGACGGAGCTGCGCAAGTGGTTCCACGGGGGCGGGTCCGCTGCGGAGTTCCGGGAGCGGTACGCGGTGGAGCTGGAAGCGGCACAGGCGGTGGCGGAGATCGCCCGTCTGCGGGAGCTCGCCGCGGCCGGACCGGTGACCCTGGTGACCGCGGTCAAGGATCCGCCCGCGAGCCACGCCGGCGTCCTGGCCGAGCTGCTCTCCTGACCCACCGGCCCGGCTGCCCGCGGCTCCCGAGCCCCGCGGCCCCGGCCGGTCCGCCGGCCGCACGGAGCCGCCGCACGGAGCCGCCGCACGGAGCCGCCGCACGGAGCCGGGGCTGCCACGCCGCCGCGTACCGCGCACCCCGTAAGCCGGGGCCGGTTACGCCCAGAGCTGGCCCTGGAGGACCTCGATCGCTTCTTCCGTCGTCGCGGCCGTGTAGACGCCCGTCGAGAGGTACTTCCAGCCGCCGTCGGCCACGACGAAGACGATGTCGGCGCTCTCGCCCGCAGCGACCGCCTTGCGGCCGACGCCGATCGCCGCGTGCAGCGCCGCGCCCGAGGAGACGCCCGCGAAGATGCCCTCCTGCTGGAGGAGTTCCCGGGTGCGGGTGACCGCGTCGGCCGAGCCGACCGAGTAGCGGGTCGTGAGGACCGACGCGTCGTACAGCTCGGGGACGAAGCCCTCGTCGAGGTTGCGCAGGCCGTAGACGAGGTCGTCGTAGCGCGGTTCCGCCGCCACGATCTTGACGCCCGGTACGTGCTCGCGCAGGTAGCGGCCCACGCCCATCAGCGTGCCGGTGGTGCCGAGGCCCGCAACGAAGTGGGTGATCGACGGGAGGTCCGTGAGGATCTCCGGGCCGGTGGTGGCGTAGTGGGCGCCCGCGTTGTCCGGGTTGCCGTACTGGTAGAGCATCACCCAGGAAGGGTTCTGCCGCGCCAGTTCCTTCGCGACGCGCACGGCGGTGTTCGAACCGCCCGCCGCGGGCGAAGGGATGATCTCGGCTCCCCACATGGCCAGCAGGTCGCGCCGCTCCTGCGAGGTGTTCTCCGGCATCACGCACACGATCTTGTAGCCCTTGAGCTTCGCCGCCATCGCCAGGGAGATGCCGGTGTTGCCGGAGGTGGGCTCCAGGATGGTGCAGCCGGGGTACAGCCGGCCGTCCTTCTCGGCTTGTTCGACCATGTGGAGCGCGGGGCGGTCCTTGATCGAGCCGGTCGGGTTGCGGTCCTCGAGCTTCGCCCAGATCCGTACGTCGTCGGAGGGCGAGAGCCGGGGCAGCCGGACGAGCGGCGTGTTGCCGACCGCGGCCAGGGGGGAGTCGTAGCGCATTACTTCGATCCGCCGGCTACGGCCGGGAGGATGGTGACGTTGTCGCCGTCCTTGAGCTCGGTGGCGATGCCCGCGAGGAAGCGGACGTCCTCGTCGTTGAGGTAGACGTTGACGAACCGGCGCAGCTCGCCGCCCTTGGCCTCGTCGATGATGCGCTCCTGGATTCCCTTGTGGCGGGTCTCCAGGTCCGAGAAGAGCTCGGACAGGGTCGCTCCCTCACCGGTGACGGCCTTCTCGCCGGCCGTGTAGGTGCGGAGGATGGTGGGGATGCGGACCTCGATGGCCATGGCAGGCTCCAGTCAGGGTGGTGAGGGAAGGCGGGCGAAGCGAAGGCGGGCGTGAGCGCGCGGGCCCCGCGCGGGGCCGGCGGCGTTCAGGCCGGACAGATGGCGCTGGCGAGGCGGCACAGGTCGACGTGCAGCCGCGCCACAAGCAGCAGCCTGCTGGGCGTCTCGATGCTCACGTCATGGGGAACCATGCGGTCATGTTAACGATTCCCGGTCCCTGGTTTGGAGTGTGATCCCACATCGTGGACGAATACCGCTCACATACTGGGCAGTAGCTCATGCGCCGGTCTTTTCGGGGCCTTCAGTAGGCCTCGACCACCCGTACTTCTTCCTCCGTGATCACGCCTTCGACGATCCGGTACGAGCGGAACTGGAACTCCCCGAGGCCGTCTTTGTCGGCGGTGGAGACCAGTACGTAGTGCGCGTTCGGCTCGTTCGCGTAGGTGATGTCCGTGCGCGAGGGGTAGGCCTCGGTCGCCGTGTGCGAGTGGTAGACGATCACGGGGTCCTCGTCCCGGTCGTCGAGCTCGCGGTAGAGCTTCAGCAGGTCCTTCGAGTCGAACTCGTAGAACGTGGGCGAGCGGGCCGCGTTCAGCATCGGCACGAACCGCTCCGGGCGGTCCGCGCCCGCCGGGCCGGCCACGATGCCGCAGGCCTCGTCGGGGTGGTCCTGACGGGCGTGCGCGACGATCTGGTCGTACAGGGCCTGGGTGAGGGTCAGCATGAGCGACAGGATAAGCAGACGGGCCCTCCCGTACCGAGGAGTGGTACGGGAGGGCCCGGATCCTGGACTCGCGCGGCCGGCGACGCGGCCGCGAGAGCGTGGTTCCCGGCCGCGGCAGGCGGCCGGGAACCACGGTTCGAAGGGGCCGTTACGAGGCCTTGGTGAAGGCGGCGCCGCGCGGGTCGCGGGACTTCATCACCAGGTACGCGACGCCGAGCAGCAGACCCCACAGCGGGGCGCAGTAGAGCGAGACGCGGGCGTCCTTGTCGACGCCCATCATCACGATGACCATGCCGATGAAGGCCAGGGCGAAGTAGCTCGTGTACGGGGCGCCGGGGGCGCGGAACGGCGACTTCGGCAGGTCGCCGCGGTCGGAGGCGGCCCGGTAGCGGATCTGGCAGACCAGGATCATGATCCAGGCCCACATGCCGGAGATGGTGGCGAAGGAGACGACGTAGTCGAAGGCCTTGCCGGGGGCGACGTAGTTGATCCAGACGCCCACGAGCATGAGCGCGGCGGAGAAGGTGGTGCCGACCAGCGGGGTGCCGCTCTTGGTGAGCTTCGTGAAGAACTTCGGGCCCTGGCCGTTGAGCGCGAGGTCGCGCAGCATGCGGCCGGTGGAGTACATGCCGGAGTTGCAGGACGACAGGGCCGCGGTCAGGACGACGAAGTTGACGATCGCGGCGCCGACGCCGAGGCCCATCTTCTCGAAGGCGGCGACGAAGGGGCTGACGCCGGGCTGGAACTCGTGCCACGGGACGACCGACAGGATCATGATCAGGGCGCCGACGTAGAAGACGGCGATGCGCCACGGCACGGTGTTGATGGCCTTGGGCAGGGTCTTCTCGGGGTCCTTGGACTCGCCGGCGGTGACGCCGACCAGCTCGACGGCGAGGAAGGCGAACATCACGATCTGCAGGGTCATCAGCGTGCCGCCGATGCCCTTGGGGAAGAAGCCGCCGTCGTTCCACAGGTTGGTGACGGTCGCCGTGTCGGCGGCGTCGGAGAAGCCGACGGTGAGGATGCCGGCGCAGATCAGGATCATGCCGACGATGGCGGTGACCTTGACCATGGAGAACCAGAACTCCAGCTCGCCGAAGAGCTTCACGGAGATCAGGTTGGCGCCGTAGAGGATGACGGTGAAGATCAGCGCGTACGCCCACTGCGGGAAGCTGTCGTGGGTCCAGTACGCCATGTACTGCGCGGCCGCGGTGACTTCGGTGATGCCGGTGACCACCCAGAAGAGCCAGTAGGTCCAGCCGGTCACATAACCCCAGAAGGGGCCGAGGAACTCCCGGGCGTAGTCCGAGAAGGACCCGGACACCGGGCGGTACATGAGCAGTTCGCCCAGGGCCCGCATGATGAAGAAGATGACCAGGCCCGCGATGGCATAGGCCAGGATCAGGCTCGGTCCGGCCTTGGAGATGGCCTTGCCGGCTCCCAGGAAGAGGCCGGTTCCGATGGCGCCGCCGATCGCGATCATCTGGATCTGGCGGGCCCCGAGTGCGCGGTGGTACCCCTCGCCGCCGCTCCCGGTGGTGTCGTGCTGCTGCTCGTCGACCTGTACGGAGGTCATGTCTGGTGCGCCTTTCTCCACGCCGACCCGCGCCTTCACTGGCTGCGGATCGGGTCCTCGATCCCCCCGGATACGGATGGAGTTGCACGCCGGCGGTCAGCCGGTTCAAGCAGGCCGGGGGGCATGGGTGGCGCCCCGTCGGCGGTCGTGAAGATTTATCACGTGCTTACGGGTGGCCGAGGGGAGAAAATGTGACGCAGGCCGCAAAAAAATACGGACATAGGCTCCACAAACGAAACAGATCACCACATCGTGGTGATCTGATCGTTATCCGGATTTGAGCGTCCGCTGAGCGAACCGACGTTCCGCTTGAGGATCTTCAGAGGGTTCCCCGGAGGATCGCTCAGAGGGTCTCGACGAGGGTCTCCTGGAGACCGCCGAGCCAGAGGTACGCCATCACCATCGGCTTGCGCGGATCCTCGTCCGGCAGCCGGAGGAGCGCGGCGCTCTCGTCGTCCTCGGTGATGTCGAGGCGGGCCGCGATGGTGAGCCGCAGGTCGTTCAGGGACCCGAGCCAGCGCAGCGGCAGCTCGCCGGTGAGCTCCAGGACGGCCGCCCCGTCGGCGGCCGGGGTGAGCCCGTCGAGGCTCCGTACGACGGCCAGCGCGTCCTCCCGCTTGCGGGTGCGCAAGTCGTTCTCGGTGAAGCGGCGGAATTCGGCCGAATGGGCGCGCAGCTCCGCCTCGTCGGCGCCCGGGCCGGTGTCCGGGCCGCCGTAGGCGTCGGGGAAGAGCCGGGCGAGGGCGGGGTCGGACGGGGGCTCGGTCGGGCCGTCGGAGCCGGCGAAGAGCGCGGCTAGCGGATCGGCCTGCGGGTCGGGCTCGGGCTCGCCGGGGCCGATGAGCTCCAGGAGCTGCACGGCCAGCGAGCGCAGGATCGAGATCTCGATCTCGTCCAGCGCGATGGCAGCGCCGCCACCGCCGTCGAGGGCTTCGAACACGCCCCCCATCAGTTGCGGTCCTGGGACATGGTCGCCCACAGCCCGTAGCCGTGCAGGGCCTGCACGTCGCGTTCCATCTCCTCGCGGCTGCCGCTGGAGACGACGGCCCGCCCCTTGTGGTGGACGTCGAGCATCAGCTTGTTCGCCTTGTCCTTGGAATAGCCGAAGTACGCCTGGAACACGTACGTCACGTAGCTCATGAGGTTGACCGGGTCGTTGTGCACCAGGGTCACCCACGGGACGTCGGGTTCGGGGACCGCGAAGGTCTCTTCGGCCGATTCGGTGCGTTCGATCTCAATGGGAGCAACACTCACTCGTCCCATGCTGCCACTGCCGGGGGCCTGTCGCACAAACGGGCCCCTACATCTCGTCACTTTGACGAGATGTGCGCTAGCATCCGTCACATGAACCCTGCGGACCTGGGCCTGCCGGTGGACGTGCCGTCGACAGCGCTCTTCACGGACCATTACGAGCTCACGATGCTGCAGGCCGCGCTGGCCAGCGGCACCGCCGACCGGCGTTCGGTCTTCGAGGTCTTCACCCGGCGGCTGCCGGAGGGACGGCGCTACGGCGTGGTCGCGGGGACCGGCCGGGTGCTCGACGCGGTGGAGAACTTCCGCTTCGACGGCGCCGTACTGGAGTTCCTGCGCGAACGCTCCGTCGTCGACGCGCGCACCCTCGACTGGCTGGCCTCCTACCGCTTCTCGGGCGACATCTGGGGCTACCCGGAGGGCGAGGTCTACTTCCCCGGCTCGCCGGTCCTGCGCGTCGAGGGCAGCTTCGCCGAGTGCGTGCTGCTGGAGACCGTGATCCTGTCGATCCTCAACCACGACTCGGCGATCGCCGCGGCCGCCTCCCGGATGTCCTCGGCGGCCGGCGGCCGGCCGCTGATCGAGATGGGCGCGCGGCGCACGCACGAACTGGCGGCCGTGGCCTCCGCCCGCGCCGCGTACGTCGGCGGCTTCACCTCGACCTCGGACCTGGCGTCCGGCTTCCGCTACGGGATCCCCACCGTCGGTACGAGCGCGCACGCCTTCACCCTGCTGCACGACACCGAGCGGGACGCCTTCACGGCGCAGGTCGCCTCACTGGGAAGCGGCACCACGCTGCTGGTGGACACCTACGACGTGGCGGAGGCGGTCCGCATGGCCGTGGAGGTGGCCGGGACGGACCTCGGCGCCGTCCGGATCGACTCCGGGGACCTCCTGCTGGTCGCGCACCGGGTGCGCCAGCAGCTGGACGAGCTGGGTGCGACGGCGACGAGGATCGTGGTCACCTCGGACCTGGACGAGTACGCGATCGCCTCGCTGGCGGCCGCTCCGGTCGACGCGTACGGGGTGGGCACGCAGCTGGTGACGGGCAGCGGGCACCCGACGTGCTCGATGGTCTACAAGCTGGTGGCGCGGGCGGCCTCGGCGGACGTGAAGGCGCCGCTGGTCTCGGTGGCGAAGAAGTCCTCGGGCGGCAAGACGTCCATCGGGGGCCGCAAGTGGGCGGCGCGGCGGGTCGACTCCGACGGGATCGCGGAGGCCGAGGTCATCGGGACGGGGCCGGTGCCCGCGGCGCTGGCCGACACACAGCTCCTCGTCCAGCTGGTCAAGGGGGGCGAGGTCGTGGCCCGCGAGTCCTTGGAGACGGTCCGCGACCGCCACCGCGAAGCGCTGGCGCGTCTGCCCCTGTCCGCGACGCAGCTCTCGCGGGGCGAGGCCGTGATCCCGACCGAGTACGTGTAGTACGCGGACGGCGCCCCGGACATCCGGCCCGCCGCGGTCCGGGCTCCGGGGCCCCGGGCGGGCCCGCGAGGGGTCCGGGGCGCCGCCCCAGTTTCGAGGAGGGGCGGGGCGGGGGAAGAGCCCCCGCGGGGTCCCCCTCACCACACACCGAGCCGAAGGGCACCGGACATGCACCGCGCACTGATCGTCGTCGACGTCCAGAACGACTTCTGCGAAGGCGGCAGCCTCGCGGTCACCGGCGGGGCCGACGTGGCCGCCGCCATCACCGAGCTCGTCGGGCAGGCCACCGCGGGCTACCGGCACGTCGTCGCCACCCGCGACCACCACGTCGATCCCGGGTCCCACTTCGCGCACCCGCCGGCCCAGCCGGACTACGAGACCTCCTGGCCGGTCCACTGCGTCGCCGGGACGGAGGGAGTGGGCTTCCACCCCAACTTCGCTCCCGCGGTCGCCTCGGGGGCCGTCGCGGCCGTCTTCGACAAGGGGGCGTACGAGGCTGCGTACAGCGGCTTCGAGGGGGCGGACGAGAACGGCCACGGGCTCGCGGAGTGGCTGCGGGACCGGCACGTCACCGAGGTCGACGTGGTCGGCATCGCCACCGACCACTGCGTCAAGGCCACGGCCCTGGACGCGGCGCGCGCGGGGTTCCGCACCCACGTGCTGCTGGACCTGACGGCCGGGGTGGCCCCGCACACCACGACCCGGGCCCTGGCCGAGCTCCGCGAGGCCGGGGTGGAGCTGTCCGGGACTCCCGTCGTGGCCGACTGAGGCCGGGAGCGGGCGCGGCGCCGGAGCACACCGGACAAGTTGGGGCGGATTTCCGTCAAAGCCGCGAAACCCTCCTGCGGAAGATCGCGAAGCCTGGAAACGTGTCGCGGGTCAACACCTGCGACAAGGAGGCGATCCGTGATGTTCAGGTTCACCGGCCCGGCGGACGACGGCACCCCGGCCGACCACCCCTCGCTCCGCGGCCGCGGCACGATCAGCCTGGCGGCGGCCGACGGGGGCTGGCAGCCGACCTTCGTGTGGTCGGGTCAGGCCCGGACGTCCCCGGGGCACGCCGACGAGCTGCCCCTGACGGCGGGGGCCGAGGTCCGCACGCCCGAGGGCACCGCGCTGCTCGAGTTCCGCATGCGCGGGACCCGGCAGCCGGCCTACAGCTTCGGGCACACCCTGGGCGGCCGGCTCCCGGCGGGCGCCTACACCGTGGAGTGGTGGACCGCCCGCGACGACGACGGCGCGCGGGTGGGCGGAAGCTTCGGCTTCGAGCTCGCCTGACGGCGCCCCGCCCCCGCTCTCGCCCTCGCTCCCGCTCCCGCTCCCGGCGGCCCTCCCGGGCACGACCCCGCTACGCGCGGCCCAGCAGCGCCCGGATGGGGTGCCACAGCTCCGCCGCCCGGTCCGGCGCGCAGCGCCACAGCAGGCCGTCGGGGTGGTGCAGGACGGCGGTGACTTCGTCCGGGGTCGGCGGGTGGGCGTTGCCGCGCAGGTAGACGGCGCGCATGCCGAGGTTCCGCAGCCTGGTCAGGGCGCGGGCCCGGTTCGCCGCGTGCACCAGCACGCGGACGTTTCCGCCCTCCTCGGAGCACTCCGCCGCGCCTGCCGCGGAGCCCTCCACGGCCGGTCTGGGCAGCGTGAGCGCGACGACCACGCTGCCGCCAGGCAATCGGACGAAACCTCCACCGGGCATGTCTTCATCTCCCCCGTCAATAAGAAACTCAGCTCACGCATCTAAACGCGATCGGCCGCCGCCCGCTAGAGGGGCGACGGCCGATCATGCTTTGACCTGCGGCTTTACCGAATTACTTAACGGCGGGGCCGACCTCGACCGTCATCTGGAGACCGTCGTACGGCTCCTTCACGATCTTGATCTTGGTGTTGGTGTCAGTGACCTTCACCGAGCCGGTCGGGTTCTCGTCGTAGTAGTACTTGCCCTTGTGGTCGTCGAAGACCAGGTTGGTGGGCTTCGGCTTCAGGAACAGCGCCTCACCGTTCTTGTGCAGGGTGAAGGCATCCGTGGAGTACGCGCTGAAGGTGGCGTCGTACGGCTGGATCTTGTTCCGCAGCAGGGTGCCGTCCGACCACTTCATCGGCTTGGCGTTGGCGTCGATCGGAAGGATCAGACCGGCGCCGGGGTGCTGGCTGGTGTTGTTGTCCTTCTGGGAGGTGTCCCACTGCCAGATCAGAAGACCGTCCTGGTAGGGGTAGTGCTCCACCCAGTTCGGCTTCGTGTTGGTGAAGCCGAAGTTGTACGGGCCCACCTTGAGGGTGGTGTCGTACGACACGTACCGGCGGTTCTCGGCCAGGTAGTACTGCGCGTACTCCTTGGTGAAACCGTTGCCGACGCGGGAGAAGCCCTTGCCGGTCCAGCCGTTGTCGCCGGCCTCGGCACCGTCGGAGAACAGCGTGGCGCCGTTCGCCGTGATGGTGAGGGCGTCGGCCGTGAAGCCCTTGCCGCCCGCGCCGCCGTCCGTCTGGTAGCGGAAGCGGAGGTCGACCTTCTTGCCCGCGTAGGCGTCCATCGGGAAGTTGAGGTTCTTCCAGGCACCCGAGACGCCGGTGAGCGACGGGCTGCCGGAGGCGTCGACCGGGAGGTCGGTGCCGTCGGCGGTGCCGGCGAGGGCGGTCCAGTTGGCGCCGCCGTCCGTGGAGACCTCGGTGTACAGGAAGTCGTACTCCGCCTCGATGTCCCACCAGCCCTTGAGGGACAGGGCCGCGGAGGTCTTGCCGGTCAGGTCGACCGAGCGGGTCAGGGTGTTCTTGAGGTCGTCACCCATGTTGCTCCACCACTGGGTGGAACCCTCGGCGGGAGCGACGATCTCGGTCTTGACCGGCTTCTTCGGCAGCTCGACGAGGAGCGCCTGCTTGTCCTTGGTGTTGTACTCCGCCACGCCCAGCTTGTGGGTGGACTTCGTCGCGGCCTTGGCCGTGTCGTAGTTCAGCCAGCCCAGCTGGAACTTGTCCCAGGCGTTCATGTCGCCCGGGAGGTCGCCTATGGAGTCCTTGCCGTTGCCGAGCCAGGAGCCCGCCGACATCAGGGACCAGAAGCCGACCGAGTTCTCGCCGCCACCGGAGGTGTCGTAGAGGTCCGGGAGGCCCAGGTCGTGGCCGTACTCGTGCGCGAAGACGCCGAGGCCGCCGTTCTCGGGCTGCATCGTGTAGTCGCCGACCCAGATGCCGGTCTCGCCGATCTGGGTGCCGCCGGCCTTGTTGTTCTCCGGGCCGGTCTTGCCCGCCTGCGTGCCGTAGGCGTACCAGCGGTGCGCCCACAGGGCGTTCGTGCCCTGCACGCCGCCGCCGGCCGACTCGTCCTCGCCCGCGTGGACGATCTGGAAGTGGTCGATGTAGCCGTCGGGCTCGTTGAAGTTGCCGTCGCCGTCGAAGTCGTAGCGGTCCCAGAGGTCGTACTGGGCCAGCTGCGCCTTGATCTGCGCGTCGGTCTTCCCGGCCTTCTTCTGGCCCTCGGCCCAGGCGGTCACGCCGTCCTTGACCGTGTCCCAGACGTTGGCGCAGTTGGTCTGGCCGCAGTAGTTCGAGCCGTAACGGGCCTCGTTGTACGGGACCTTGACCCAGTCGGCGACCTCGCCGTCGACCGAGTAGCGACCGGAGGAGGTCTTCTCGTAGTAGGTCTTCAGCGAGTTCTTGCCCGCACCGGTACCGAAGTACAGGTCCTGGAAGTACGCGCGGTTGAAGTCCTTGCGCCAGGCCGTGCTGTTGTTCACCGCACGGTCGGGCTGGGCGATCTGGTTGTGCATCGGGCCCGCGTTGCCGCCGTACTTGGGCGCGGGCGGCTTGGGGCCGCCCGGGCCGTCCGGGTCGAACATGGTGGTGCTGTCCACCTGGTCGCCGAAGTCGACGAGGATCGTGAAGATCTTGTCGGTCTTCTCACGGCCGAGCTCGACGTACTTCTTGTCGTCGAGCTTGACGACCTTGGAGGCGCCGCGCTGCTCGACGCCCTTCTTGCCGGTCAGCACCTGCTCCAGGGCAGCCTTCTTGGCCTGCTCCTGCTGGTCGCTGAACGGACCCTTGAGGTTGTGCTTGACCTGCTCCTTGGAGGGAGCGGTCGGGTCCTGGCGGTCCGCGGTCGGCACGCTCAGACCCGGGTCGGCCTGGGCGATGGTGAAGGCCGCACCGGTGGCCGCGGTGGCGGCCAGGGTCACGCCGACTGCGGCAGCGCGCAGCGCGCGTCTTCTGACGGAGTTGCTGGTCACTTGATGTCGTTCCCCTCCCGCGGCCGCGAAGTGGTGCGGAACGTCTCCATAGGAGCGGGGGGTTCCGTGCGGCGCGCGTCTCAAGTGACGACATTTGACAAGAGAGTCGCAAGAAAAGACAGACCTTGACTTGTTCCTTACAACTGCACTATGCGGTCAGTCAGTTCCGCTATTCGGACGTTCCCCGGCCATAGCGGACGAAGGGTGCGTCCCGGCGCCCTCCCGGGAGGCACACCGGCACCTTCCATCCTTCACCACCCGCCCCGCCCCACCTCTACGCCCCCTCTACATCCCCTCTACGCCCCCTCCGCGCGCGCTCGCACCGGCCCGGAGAATGACCCCCGTGCGCCCCCTGTGCTCCGTCGCCACGCGTCAGATGGGTTAGGTCGCGCTTACCGACAGTTCCCCTCGGGCATCCACCGTCGTAAGAGTCACTCGGCTCAAGACCTGGCCGGGCCGACTCCCCCTCCCGCTTCGAGGACGGAAATCGTCATGCCGCGTCCGACTGCCGCACAGCTCGCCTACGGGTCCGCCACCGTCATCGTGTCGACGATCGCCATGCTGCTGCTCTCGCAGACGAGTACGGGACTCGGCGTCGCGGTCATCTCCGCCGCCGCGCTCGTCCTCGGGCTCCTCGTCGCACTCACCGTCCCGGTCCCCCGCCGCCGCGGGCGGCACGCCGCGACCCGGCCGGGGACCGCCTCGCCGGTGCCCGACACGGTGCCGCAGGACGTGGCGGCGGTCGAACACCCCGTGCACCACTGACCCGTCACCGGCCCGCCCGGCCGCGCACAGCGCCGCGCGGGCGGCCTCCCCGGTGGGGAGACCGCCCGCGCGCTGAGCTGCGTACGCCTGGGTGATGCCGCGTCAGCGGTGCACTAGGCAGTCGACTGGACCACCACCGTCTTGGCCACCTTGTCGTGCAGGCCCTGTTTGTACGGCTTGTCGACGAGGATCGAGATGACGAGTGCGATCGGCCACAGGCAGAAGCAGCAGATCAGTGTGGGCAGCCAGAGCACGGCCGCGCGCGCGAGCGCGGCGCCGGACTGCGGGACGCTGCCGTCGTTGAGCATCGCGACGCGCAGGCCCAGCCACTTCTTGCCCAGGGTCTGGCCGTTCTTCTTCGTGAACCACCAGTCGTAGCCCACGTAGGCGAGGATCGAGATCAGCGTCATGACCAGGCCGCTGCCGCTGTAGGACCTGGTGATGACCTCCGTGACGTCCTCGCCGTCGTTCGTCTCGACCGAGTAGCGCTTGCGGTCGCCGACGGCCAGCTGGATGAGGAACAGCGGGACCGCGATGATCAGCACGTCGACGACGCGTGCGGCGAGACGCTTGCCGAAGTCGGCGAGCGGGGGCATCCCGGCGAGCGGGTCGGGCATGCCGTAGCCGCCGCCACCGCCGTACGGGTCTCCGCCGCCTTCGTAGGGGGGTGGCGGGGGTGGATAGCCGCCTCCGCCACCGGGAGGGGGCGGAGGTGGCGGGAAGCCTCCGCCTCCGCCACCCGCGGGGGGCGGGGGAGGCGGGAAGCCTCCGCCTCCGCCGGGGGGCGGCGAGCCGTACGGCGAACCACCCGACGGGGGCGTCGGTTCCTGGGGCTTCTTGAGGAACGGGTCGTCCTCGGGCGGCTCGCCCGGCGGCGGCTGGTCGGTGCTCATGGCCCGAGTCGAACCCGTCCCGGCCCGGCCCGCAACGGGACCGCGTCCGTCCGGGGGACGCACGGACGCGGGCGGGCCCGCCGGCGCCGGCGGAGGGCCCGTCGACGGGTCAGGGACGGACCGGCTAGCGGGCCGCGTACGTCCGTGCGGCGCGGTCGTGGAGGGCCCGGCGGCGGGGACGGTCCGCGAGGGCCCACAGGGCCCCCGGGAGGCCCAGAAGGGCGTACACGAGCCAGCGGCGCAGCGCCGCGCCGAAGGTGGGCGGGCGCAGCGTCACGGTGGACAGGACGCGCACGCCGAGGAGCTTCTTGCCCGGGGTGCGGCCCCAACGGGCGGTGGGCAGGGCCTCGTAGAAGACGCCGAAGACGAGGACGGCGGCCAGGACGAGGGCCAGCCGGCCCGCGACGGCGCCGTCGAACAGCCACACGGTCGTGGTCCGCCCGCTCACCCGGGCCGCGTCCACCTTGGCCTGGAGGTGGGCGGTGACCTCGGGCACCAGGGGCAGTGCGATCCCGATCGCGAAGGCACCGAGTACGAGGGAGTCCAGGAACCGTGCCACGGCGCGCCGCGCGAGCCCGGCGGGACGCACGGCCCGCTCGGCCATCCGCTCGAACACGGCCCGCCCGGCTGCGGACCGGGGCACGGCCGGCAAGGGGGGTACGGCGGCCGGCGGGGGTACGGCGGCCGGCGGGAGGACGGCGGTCGGCGAGGGCGCGGAAGCCGCGGGCGGCGCGGCGGCGGGTACGGGGGCCGCGGCCGGGGCGGCGCGCTCTACGGGTGCCGGGCGCACCGCGGGTGCCGGGCGCACCGCGGGTCTCGCCGCCGGCCGGGCCCGGGCCGCGGGCTCGGCCGGCCACACCGGGGCGGCGGGCCACACCGGAGCGGGAGCCGGGGCGGGGGCGGTAGGCGCGGGGGCGGCGGGCGCGGGGGCGGCGGGCCTGACCGGGGAGCGGGCCGACAGGATGCCGAGTACCTCCGGGGCCGCGGAGCCGGAGACCCGGGCGGTGACCGGCGTGCGGGCCAGCGAGATCCCGGCCGGGCGGGCGGCGGGCGGCTCGTTCCCCCAGGACACCCGGTGGTCGCGCGGCCCGCCGAAGCCGGACTGGTGGAGCGGATCGGCCTGCCACACGGCGGCCTCGGGCTCCGCCGCACCGGCGCGGACGGCCTCGCGCCACGGTTCCGGCTCGGGTTCCGGATCGGGTTCCGGCTCGGGCTCGGGCTCGGGCAGAGCAGGGCTCGCTCCGGTCTCGTCGAGGAACACCGGACCCGTCTCGTCGGCCGTGACCGCGGGGCGGCTCGTACCCGGAACCCAGTTCAGGCCGTTCCAGAACCTGACGTACCCGGGGATGGACGGATCGGGGTAGTAGCCCTCGCGGGCCGCGTGCTCGCCGTCACCAGGGGAGGCCGTCAATGTCCCCAACTCCGATCGTGGCTTGAGGGTTGCGCAGGTGTGGACCATAGCCAAGAACCGCCCCCCGGCAGGTCCGGTAACGGGAGAATGCAAGCCTTCGAGCGAATGCGGTCTCCTCCGCACGATTTCGGTCACTCGACAGAATTCGGCCAATCCGCACCTCGCCCCGCGAAGTCGCGTCATCACCGGGCACTTCGACGCTCTCTCCAGGCGCGGGGCCGATTTCCGGCCCCGCGCACCGCCCGGCAACGCACACGAACACGCACACGCACACGCACCGAAGTGAGGCCGTCATGCACCACCCCGTCATCGAACGCGAGCTGGAACTGAAGCTGGTCCTCTCCCCCGAGCGCAGCATCGCCGTCCCGGCCCGGCTGCTCTACCTCACCGACGACCCGTACGCCGTCCACATCACCTTCCACACCGGCTCCAGCACCCCGGTCAACTGGACCTTCGCCCGCGAGCTGCTCGTCGAAGGGGTGTTCCGCCCGTGCGGCCAGGGCGACGTGCGGATCTGGCCCACGAAGATCGACCGCAAGGCCGTCCTGTGCATGGCGCTCAGCTCCCCCGACGGCGACGCCCTGCTCGAGGCGCCGGCCACGTCCGTGTCCGCCTGGCTGGAGCGGACCTTGCGGGTCGTGCCGCCCGGCACCGAGGCCGACCGGCTCGGCCTCGACGCGGCGCTGGCCGAGCTGCTCGCGCCGACGCCCGCCGACGACCTGTGGATGCGCGATCCGTGGCCTTCGGACGAGTCGGCCGACGGAGAGGTGTGAGGTCCGGCGGGCGGGGCCCCGCGCCGCCGGGCGGTTCAGAACAGCTTGCCCGGGTTGAGCAGTCCCTCCGGGTCGAAGGCGTGCTTGACGGCGCGCTGCATCTCCAGGCCCACCGGGCCGAGTTCGCGGGCGAGCCACTCCTTCTTCAGGACGCCGACGCCGTGTTCTCCCGTGATGGTCCCGCCCAGCGCGAGTCCCAGCGCCATGATCTCGTCGAAGGACGCGCGGGCCCGCCGGGTCTCGTCCTCGTCGGCCGGGTCGAAGCAGACGATGGGGTGCGTGTTGCCGTCGCCGGCGTGCGCGCAGACCCCGATGAGCAGGTCGTGGGCGCGGGCGATGGCGGCGGTCCCGTCCAGCATCTCGGCGAGCCGCGAGCGCGGTACGCACACGTCGTCGATCATGGTCGCGGGCCGCAGGGCCTCCAGCGCGGGCAGGGACATCCGCCTGGCCTGCAGGAGCAGTTCGGACTCCGCCGCGTCCTCGGCCGGTACGACGGCGCTCGCCCCGGCGGCGGCGCACAGCGATCCCGCGGCGGCCAGGTCGGCCGGCGCGTGCGGGGTGTCGAAGGCGACGAGCAGCAGGGCCTCGGTGGTCTCGGGCAGGCCCATCCTGCCGAGCGCGTTGACGGCGCGGACGGTCGTACGGTCCATCAGTTCGAGGAGCGAGGGCGTCAGGCCCGACTCCATGACGGCGCAGACCGCTTCGCAGGCGGCCGCGGCCGAGGGGAACTCGGCGGCGAGCGCGAGTTGGCGGGGCGGGGCCGGGCGCAGCGCGAGGACGGCCCGGACGACCACGCCGAGGCTGCCCTCGGAGCCGACGAAGAGGCGGGTCAGGTCGTATCCCGCGACGCCCTTGGCGGTGCGTCGGCCCGTGCGCAGGAGCCTGCCGTCGGCGAGGACGACGTCGAGGCCGAGTACGTATTCGGCGGTGACCCCGTACTTGACGCAGCACAGGCCGCCGGCCGCGGTGCCGATGTTCCCGCCGATGGTGCACTGCTCCCAGCTGGAGGGATCCGGCGGGTAGCACAGGCCGCGCTCGGCGACGGCGCGGGACAGGACGGCGTTGACGACGCCCGGTTCGACGACGGCTATCCGGTCGACGGTGTCGATCTCCAGGATCCGGTCCATCTTCACGAGGGACAGCACGACGCAGCCGTCGGAGGCGTTGGCCGCGCCCGACAGGCCCGTGCGGGCGCCCTGGGGGACCACGGGGACGCGGAGGGCGTGGGCGGTGCGCAGGACGTGCTGGACCTGTTCGGTGGTGCGGGGCAGGGTCACGGCGGCCGGGGTGCCTGCGGCGCAGAAGCTCGCCATGTCGGTGGCGTAGGAGGCGGTCACCTGGGGGTCGGTGAGCAGGGCCTCGGGCGGGAGGCCTTCGAGGAGCCGCGCGCGGAGCAGGGCGTGGAGCCCCTCGCGGGACGGGGAGTCGAGCGTGGTGGAAACGTCGTCATCCATGAGGCCAGAGTGGCATTCGGGGCCATCGGTGTGAACACGCCCGCCACCTTCTGCGGACACCTCCGTGAGCTCTTCATATTGACGCACAGTGACCCCATGGACCCTATGCGTGAGGCGACCCTCTCTCAGGAAAGGCAGCGGCAGGCTGCCCCGCCCGTGACCTTCACCGGCCGCAAGACGCTCGTGGCGGCGGCTGTCGCGGTGGTCCTGATCGCCGGGGCGCTGCTGATCCGGCCGGTCCGTGCGGGCGACGACGCGCGTCCGCCGGGGCCCAGCGAACGGGCCCGTGCGGCGGTCGGGATGGGCGCGCCGGCCGCGGCGGTGGACCTTACGGCGCTGGTCGCGGACCGGGAGAAGTGGGTCGCGGAGCACGGGGACGACGAGGGCTCCTGGGCGGTGCTCGGGTCGGCGTACCTGGAACAGGCGCGGCGCACGGCCGATCCCGGCTGGTACCCGAAGGCGGAGAAGGCCCTGAAGCGGTCGCTGCAACTGCGCCCGGCCGAGAAGGGCAACTTCGACGCGATGACGGGCATGGGCACGCTGGCCAACGCCCGGCGGGACTTCGGGACGGGCAAGCGCTGGGGCGAGCTCGTACGGGCGCAGGCGCCGAAGCGGTGGACTGCGTACCCGGTGCTCGTGGACGCGTACACCGGGCTCGGGGACTACAAGGCGGCCGAGAAGGCGATGGAGCGGCTGGTGGACCTGCGGCCCGGGTTGGCGGCGTTCGCCCGGGCCTCGCAGGTGTACCGGGACCGGGGCTGGCGCGAGGACGCGGCCATGTCCATGGAGCACGCGGGCGGCGCGGCGAAGACCCCGGCGGAGAAGGCGTACGTGCAGTTCCGGCTCGGTGAGCTGGCGTGGGAGCGCGGTGACGAGGGTGAGGCGCTGCGCCAGTACGAGGCCGCGCTGCGGACCGATCCGGCGCAGGCGCAGGCGCTGGGCGGCCGGGCGCGGGTGCTGGCGGCGCTGGGGCGGGGCGGGGAGGCCGTACGGGACTACCGGCTGGCGCTGGGCCGGACGCCCTCGGCGGGTCTGGCGCTGGAGCTGGGCGAGCTGTTGGAGTCGCTGAAGCGCGGCGACGAGGCGCAGGCGGTGTACGAGGGGCTCGAGGCCCAGGCGGCCCGCAGCGGGGTGAACGAGGAGCTGGTCCTCGGGCGGTACGAGGCGGACCACGGCGATGCGGGCGCGGCGGTACGGCGCCTGACGGCGGAGTGGGCCCGGCACAAGAGCGTGCAGGTGGCGGACGCGCTGGGATGGGCGCTGCACCAGGCGGGCGACGACACGGCGGCGCTGGAGCACGCGAAGAAGGCCACCGAGCAGGGGGTGCGCCTCGCGGAGTTCTCCTACCACCGGGCGATGATCGAGCGCGGCCTTGGCGACGAGGCCGGGGCGCGGCGGCACCTGGAGGAGGCGCTGCGGACGAATCCGCGGTTCTCCCCGCTGCGGGGGCCGCTGGCGAAGGAGGCGCTGGCGTCGATCGGCCGGCCGCCGGCCGGCGGCCCGGAGAACATGCAGCCGGCCACCCCGTGGGAGGCCCCGGAACTCCCGAAGGCCAAGCCCGTGGCCGAGGCGGTGGCGAAGGCCGCGGCGAAGCCGAAGGCGGCGTCCGCGCCCGAGCCGAAGCCGTCCCCGTCGGGCCGCTGACGCGACGCGGCCGCCCGGCCGCGCGGGCCGGGGGTGGCTCCACGCGGCAGCCGGGAGCCCGGGGCGCGGGGTCCCGGAGGAGCCCCCGGGGCGGCGCCGCGGAGGCCCCCGCTCCCCCGGTGTCCGCGCCCGGGACCCGGAGCCCGCGGCCTACAGGTTGCCGCGCTTCTCCTGCTCCCGCTCGATCGCCTCGAACAGCGCCTTGAAGTTGCCCTTGCCGAAGCCCATCGAGCCGTGGCGCTCGATCATCTCGAAGAAGACCGTCGGGCGGTCCTGCACCGGCTTGGTGAAGATCTGCAGCAGGTAGCCGTCCTCGTCGCGGTCGACGAGGATCTTGAGCTCGCGCAGGATCTCGACCGGTACCCGCGTCTCGCCGGCCCACTCGCCGAGCGTGTCGTAGTAGGAGTCCGGGGTGTTCAGGAACTCCACGCCGGCGGCACGCATCGAGCGGACCGTCGCCACGATGTCGTTCGTGGCGAGCGCGATGTGCTGGACGCCGGCGCCGCCGTAGAACTCCAGGTACTCGTCGATCTGCGACTTCTTCTTCGCGATGGCCGGCTCGTTGATGGGGAACTTCACCTTCAGGGTGCCGTCCGCGACCACCTTCGACATCAGCGCCGAGTACTCGGTCGCGATGTCGTCGCCCACGAACTCCTTCATGTTCGTGAAGCCCATGACCTTGTTGTAGAAGGCCACCCACTCGTCCATCCGGCCGAGCTCGACGTTGCCCACGCAGTGGTCGATGGCCTGGAAGGTGCGCTTGGCCGGGGGCTCGACCATCGGGTCGACGGAGACGAAGCCGGGCAGGTAGGGGCCGGTGTAGTCGCCGCGCTCGACCAGGGTGTGCCGGGTCTGGCCGTAGGTGGCGATCGCCGCCAGGCGTACGGTGCCGTGCTCGTCCTTGAGCTCGTACGGCTCGTCCAGCCCGCGGGCGCCGTGCTCGACGGCGTACGCGTACGCGGCGTGCACGTCCGGGACCTCGATCGCGAGGTCGACGACGCCGTCGCCGTGGTCGGCGACGTGCTCCGCGAGGAAGCGGCCGTGGTCGGTGGACGCCTTGATGACCGAGGTGAGGACGAAGCGCGCGGCGCCGTTGGTCAGCACGTAGCTGGCCGTCTCGCGGGTGCCGTTCTCCGGTCCGCGGTAGGCGACGAGCTTCATGCCGAAGGCCGTCGAGTAGTAGTGCGCGGCCTGCTTGGCGTTGCCTACGGCGAAGACGACCGCGTCCATGCCCTTGACGGGGAAGGGATCGGCTTTGGCGGCGGTGTGCGGGGCGGTGTCCAGCGGCTGGGTCTCAGTCATGACCGCAGAGTCCCGCCGTTCCACAAGCTGCGCAACAGTTTCCATTTCTGCTGTACAGAGTGCCCAGCAAGAGCCCACCATGGCTGGAATATCTGTGCACTATGACCACCGACCGACCACCCCGGAGGTACCGATGGGAATCGACGAACTCGACGGGCGGCTCATCGTCCTTCTGGCCCGCGAGCCGCGGATAGGGGTCCTGGAGGTCTCGCGCCGGCTCGGCGTGGCCCGCGGCACCGCGCAGGCCCGGCTCGACCGGCTCCAGTCGAACGGGGTCATCCGCGGGTTCGGTCCGCAGGTGGATCCGGCCGCCCTGGGGTACCCGGTGACCGCCTTCGCCACGCTGGAGATCAAACAGGGGCAGGGGGCCGACGTACGGGCGCACTTGGACGGGGTGCCGGAGGTCTTGGAGCTGCACACCACGACCGGGCACGGGGACATGCTGTGCCGGCTCGTGGCGCGCTCCAACGCGGACCTGCAACGGGTGATCGACCGGGTGGTGGCGTTCGACGGGATCGTCCGGGCCTCGACCGCGATCGTCATGGAGAATCCCGTTCCCCTGCGGATCATCCCGCTGGTCGAGCAGGCGGCCGAGGACGACTGAACCCTCCTGCCGCGAGTGGCCCTTCCTGCGCGAGCCGACCGGGCGAGTTCCAAAGGAGACGTTGCAAAGAAACCCTTGCATAGACTTCTTTGCAACTCTACTGTCGACGCATGCCCGAGAAGAACGCCGAGTCGCCGCAGCCCTCCGAGCCGAAGATCCGCACGCTCGACGCCCATTCGCTGCGCGGCCTCGCCCACCCCCTGCGCATGCGCATCCTGGGCACCCTGCGCCTGCGCGGGCCCGCCACCGCCTCGCAACTGGCGGCGGAGCTCGGGGAGTCCAGCGGGGCCACCAGCTACCACCTGCGCCAGCTCGCCGCGTACGGCTTCGTCGAGGACGCCCCCGAACACGGCAAGGGCCGCGAACGCTGGTGGCGCCCCTGCCAGGACGGCACGGCCTTCGACGAGGCGCTGATCTACGACCCCGACCCGGCCACCCGTGGCGCCGCGGACGTCTTCCTGACCGAGATCGTGAAGATCCACGGGCAGGAGCTGGCCACCTGGCTGGGCGACGCGGAGAACTGGCCGAAGGAATGGCGCCGGGCATCCGACCTCAGCGACTTCTCCTTGCAGCTGACCGCGGAACAGAGCCACGAACTGATCCTCAAGATGCACGACTTGGTCAACAGCTACCGCGATCTGCCGCCCTCGGAAGGCACGGAGACGGTCCGTTTCCACACGCACGCCTTCCCCCGCCGCGGCAAGTAACCCTCCTCCTTCCGTCACCCGCACCCTCCTCCGCACAAGGAGTCATGCCGTGCACGTCTTCAGCCATGCCGAAATCCATGCCACCCGCGTCGCCGAGGCCGCCGCCTGGCGCCGCGCCCGGGGCGCGGCCCCGTACCGCCCCGCCCCCGCCCCGGCGCTGCGCAACCGGCTCGGCGAGGCCCTGATCGCCGCCGGCATCCGCCTGATCCAGCCCGCCCACCTGCACGCCCGCATCACCCGCCCGCACGGCGGGATCGCATGAGCCTGCGCCCCTTCACCGCCGTCCTGATCGCCAACACCATCTCGATAGCGGGAAGTTCGCTCACCCTCATCGGCGTCCCGTGGTTCGTCCTGCAGACCACGGGCAGCGCCGGACGGGCCGGGATCGTCGCCTTCTGCGCGACGCTGCCCGTGGCCGTCGCCGCACTGATCGGCGGCCCGGTCATCGACCGGATCGGCCGCCGCCGGGTCTCCGCCGCCTCCGACCTCATCTGCGGCCTGTCCGTCGCCGCGATCCCGCTCCTGCACTACGCCGGGCTGCTGGAATTCTGGATGCTGTGCGCGCTGATGGCCGTCGGCGGCCTCGTGCACACCCCCGGACTCACCGCGCGCTACGTCCTGCTCCCCCACCTCGCCGAGCACGCCGGCACCACCGTCACCCGCGCCGCCAGCCTCTACGACGCCGTCTCGCGCGGAGCCCGCATGATCGGGGCCGCGCTGGCCGGCGTACTGATCGCCACGGTCGGCGCCGAGTCCGTCCTGCTGCTCGACGCGGCGACCTTCGGCGCCTCCGCGCTGCTGGTCGCCGCGTTCCTGCGGGGCATACCGGCCGCCGAGCCGCAGCGCGCCGCCGAGAAGGTGTCACTGGCCGGCTACCGGGCCGAATTCGCCGAGGGCTGGGCGTTCCTGATCCGCTCGCGGCTGCTGCTCGGCATCACCCTGATGGTGATGATGACCAACGGCCTGGACCAGGGCTGGTCCTCGGTCCTGCTGCCCGTGCACGGCAGCGAGGCCTTGGGCGGGGCCGCCGCGCTGGGACTGATGATCGCCCTCTTCGGCGGGTCCGCGCTGCTCGGAGCCCTGCTCTACGGAGCGTGGGGCGAGCGGTTGCCCCGCAGGGCCGTCTTCGCCGCGGCCTTCCTGCTGTGCGGAGCCCCCCGCTACGCGGTCGCCGCCCTCACCGACACCCCGCTGCCGCTCGCGGTGACGATGGCGCTGTCCGGGCTGGGCGCGGGCGTGCTCAACCCGATCCTCACCACGGTGATGCTCGAGAAGGTGCCCGACGGGCTGCGCAGCCGGGTCATGGGCGTGACCACGGCCGGCTGCGAGCTGACGATGCCGCTGGGCGGGCTGGCCGCCGGGCTGCTCGTCGACGGGTTCGGGGTGACACGGGCGCTGCTGGTGTTCGGCGGGGTGTACTTCCTCGTCACGCTCACGCCACTGCTGTTCCCGGCCTGGCGCGGACTGTCGGCACCCCGGATCAGCAGGACGGAACCGGTTCGCCCTTCTGCAGAGCCCGCAGCGCGTTCACCGCATCCGTCAGCGAGGTGACGGGAACCAGCTGAAGCCCCTGGGGCAGTTCGGACCCCGCGTCCGAGCACTCCGCGGCCGGTACGAGGAACACGCTCGCGCCGTCGCGCCGCGCGGCCTGGGTCTTCAGGGCCACCCCGCCGACCGCGCCGACCTTGCCGTCGCCGCTGATCGTGCCCGTACCGGCGATGGTGCGGCCGCCGGTGAGATCGCCGCCGCTGCCGTTCCCGTCGAGCTTGTCGACGATGCCGAGGGAGAAGAGCAGCCCGGCACTGGGGCCGCCGACGTCGGCGAGGTTCAGCTGGACCTTCACGTCCTCGGGGTTCTTGTGGAGGAAGCCGAGCGCGGCCTCGGCGGCCGTCGACTGCGACTTGGTCATCTCCTCCAGGTTGTGCTCCTCGATCTCCTCGTCGCTTCCTCCCGAGGAGTACACGGCCTCGCGGGGCAGGACCGCTCGGCTGGTGTCGAACCAGTCGCCGACCAGTTCGGGGAGGGTGACGGAGGTGGAGGGGCCGGTGGCCTGGATGGTGGTCATCCGCAACTGGCCCGTGGTCTGGCGGGTGGGCGCCCCCGTGACCGTGATGACCGGCTTGCCGTCGCGGGAGCCGAGCACGTCGGCGGTGAGGCCCGGCTGCGCGATCACGAAGGGCAGCGGCGCCGCCGCCGCGACGGCGAACAGCGCGAGGACGGGCACGGCGCAGACGGCGAGGGCGGCGGGACGCGGCAGGCGTGTGAGGCGAGAGAGCACCCGGTCAATCTAGCGCGGCCGCCCGGCAAGGGGTCGGGCCGCGCCCCCCGGGGGGACGCGGCCCGATCCTGCACGTGCTCCGGAAGCCGGCGGCCCGGCGGCTACGCGGCCCCGTGGCCGGGGGCCGCCCGGGTGGCCCGGGTGGCCGCGCCGAGCCCCGTGGCGCGGCGGCTCAGCGCAGGGCGTCGGCCACCTCACGGGCGGCGTCCACCACGCGCGGGCCGACCCGCTCGGGCACGGCGTCGGACAGCATGACGACGCCGACGCTGCCCTCCAGCCCGGTGATCCCCACCAGCGGCGCGGCGGCGCCACTGGCACCCGCTTCGAGCTCCCCGTGGGTGAGCGTGTACCCCGGCTCGATGAGCGTGCCCTGACGGGCGGCCAGGATGGCCCGGCCCGCGGCCCCCCGGTCGAGCGGGTGGCGGAAACCGGCCCGGTAGGCCACGTGGTAGTCGGTCCAGGTCGGCTCCACGACGGCCACGGCGAGCGCTTCGGTGCCGTCCACGAGGGTCAAGTGCGCGGTGGCGCCTATGTCCTCGGCGAGGGAGCGCAGCGCGGGCAGCGCCGCCTCGCGCACCAGCGGGTGCACCTGGCGGCCCAGGCGCAGCACGCCGAGCCCGACGCGGGCCCGGCCGCCGAGGTCACGGCGGACCAGGGCGTGCTGTTCGAGGGTGGCGAGGAGCCGGTAGACGACGGTGCGGTTCACACCGAGGCGGGTGGAGAGCTCGGTGACGGTCAGACCGTGGTCGGTGTCGGCGAGCAGTTTGAGGACTCGGAGTCCCCTGTCGAGAGTCTGGGAGGTTTCCGCGGTCACGACGCCTCTCCCTCTTTCGGTGGGCGGCGGTGACTCTCGGGGAAGCGCGCCGCCGGTCCCTCGGCGACGCACGGAGAGGCCGCCGGTAGCGGCCATGGCACCGGCTGCGCTCCCGCGGCGGCGCTGCCACGGGGCGTTCGATGCGGGGACAGTAGCGAGCAGGTTCGCTCAGCGGAAGGGCTCGTCCAGAATCCGGGCGCGTGCTACCTGTTTGTGCCGGTTCCTGATCGCCGTCGGTGTCAATTCGTGACCTCCCGCACCCGGGGCCCGCCCGGAGCCCCCGTACGGGCCGCCTACGCTGATCAAGTTCAAAAACAAACCGAAAGCTCCGGCCCTGGCCCAGTACAACCCGGCGGTCGTCGTCCCGGACACGGCCCCGGCGGACGACGCCACGGACGCCTCCCGGGACCCGACGGGGCCCGTGCGATCCTCCGCACGGGCCCCGTTCGACAGGCTGGACGAAGGGCTCACCGCATCCGCGTGGCCCACTCCTGGACCTTCTTGATCCGCTCCCGCAGCTGTCCCGCCGTCGCCTCCGCGCTCGGCGGACCGCCGCAGACCCGGCGCAGCTCCGTGTGGAGCACCCCGTGCGGTTTGCCGCTCTGGTGGACGTACGCGCCGACCATCGTGTTCAGCGACTTGCGCAGCTCCAGCAACTCCTTGTGCGAGACCACCGGGCGCCGGTCGGCCGGCAGCTCCAGCAGGTCCGCCTCGGCGTCCGGCTTGCGCCGGCTGTGCGCGATCTGGCGCGACTGGCGCTTCTGGAGCAGCATCTGCACCTGATCCGGCTCCAGCAGTCCCGGGATGCCGAGGTAGTCCTGCTCCTCCTCGCTGCCCGGGTGGGCCTGCATGCCGAATTCGGCGCCGTCGTAGAGCACCCGGTCGAAGACGGCGTCGGACTCCAGCGCCTCGAAGGACATCTGCTCCTCGTCGCCGGTGTCCTCGTCCTCCTGCCGGTTCGCCTCGTCCATCTCCTTCTCGGACTCGGCGTACGGGTCTTCCTCGCCCTGCTTCTTCGGCTTGTCGAGCACGTGGTCGCGCTCGACCTCCATCTCGTTGGCGAAGCCCAGGAGGTAGGGGATGGTCGGCAGGAACACCGACGCCGTCTCGCCGCGCCTGCGCGAACGCACGAAACGCCCGACGGCCTGCGCGAAGAACAGCGGGGTCGAGATGGTGGTGGCGTACACGCCCACCGCGAGCCTCGGTACGTCGACGCCCTCGGACACCATGCGGACGGCGACCATCCAGCGGTCGTTGCTCGCGGCGAACTCGTCGATCCGCTTCGACGCCCCCGTGTCGTCGGACAGCACGACGGTCGCCTTCGTCCCCGTGATCTCGCGGATCAGCTTGGCGTAGGCGCGCGCCGAGTCCTGGTCGGCGGCGATGACGAGCCCGCCCGCGTCCGGGATGCCCTTCCTGACCTCCGTCAGCCGCTGGTCGGCGGCGCGCAGCACGTTCGGCATCCAGTCGCCGCGCGCGTCCAGCGCCGTACGCCACGCCTGCGAGATGGCGTCCTTGGTCATCGGCTCGCCGAGGCGGGCGGCGATCTCGTCGCCCGCCTTGGTGCGCCAGCGCATGTTCCCGCTGTAGGAAAGGAAGATCACGGGACGGACGACGCCGTCGCCGAGCGCGTTCCCGTAGCCGTAGGTGTAGTCGGCGGAGGAGCGCCGGATCCCGTCGTTGCCCTCCTCGTACGTCACGAAGGGGATCGGGTTCGTGTCGGACCGGAAGGGCGTTCCGGTCAGGGCGAGGCGCCGCGTCGCCGGGTCGAAGGCCTCCAGGCACGCCTCGCCCCAGGACTTCGAGTCACCGGCGTGGTGGATCTCGTCGAGGATGACCAGGGTCTTGCGCTGCTCGCACCGGTTGCGGTGCAGCATCGGCCGCACGCCCACACCCGCGTACGTGACCGCGACGCCGTGGTAGTCCTTGCTCAGCGGACCGGCGGAGTAGTCGGGGTCCAGCCGGATCCCTATCCGCGCGGCGGCCTCCGCCCACTGCTTCTTCAGGTGCTCGGTCGGCGCGACGACGGTGATCTGCTGCACCACGTGGTGGTGCAGCAGCCATGACGCGAGCGTCAGCGCGAAGGTGGTCTTTCCGGCGCCGGGGGTCGCGACGGCGAGGAAGTCGCGCGGCTGTTTCTCCAAGTACCGGTCCAGCGCACCCTGCTGCCAGGCTCGCAGGGCGCTGGCGGTACCCCAGGGCGCGCGGCCGGGGAAGGCGGGTGAGAGGTGGTGGGAGGCGGTAGTAGTCACGGTCTCCGGTTCGGGCTCTCGGCGGCGTATCTGGTACGTGCAGCGGTGCGGGTCTTGACGGGCAGCGGTGCGGGCAGTCGTACGTAGGACAACCGGGCCACCCTACCGGCCCGGGCCCACCCCTCGGGGAGGGACAGGCCCGTGACCTCGGCGCGTGCGGCGAGCGTCACATCCGTCGCGCCAGGACGCGCAGCCGCTCGGCGATCCGCGCGACGTCCTGCTCTTCGCCGGCCGCCACATCGATGACCAGGCCGTACGCCGCGTCCTGGTCGACCTCGCCGAGGTCGACGCCGTTGAGGGCGAGGAAGGTCGCTGCGGCGAGCCACGCGGTGCGCTTGTTCCCGTCGACGAGGGGGTGGTTGGTGGCGATCCCGTGCAGCAGCGCGGCCGCCTGCTCGTACGTGTCCTCGTACGCCGGCGTCCCGAACATCCGGGCCCTGGGCCGGTGCACCGCCGACTCCAGCAGTTCGGGGGCGCGCAGCTCGACGGGCTGGTCCTGGGCGAGGCAGGCGTACCGCGCGAGGTCGAGGACCTCGGCGAGGGTGAGGTGCCTGGTCATTCCCCGAGCCTCCTGAGCAGCGCGGCGTGCCGCCCGGCCAGCCGCGCGGCCTCGCCTTCGGCCCGCTCCCGCTCCGCCCGCACCCAGGCCCGCACTGCGCCCAGCGCGGCCTCCTCGACGCTCTGCCCGACGGCATCGGCCAAATCTGCCCACTCCGCCCACTCGGCGTCGGGCACCCCGATGATCAACTCGCTCATCCCCGGATGCTAACGGCCGCCCGAGCAAACCCGACCGGGGGCCCGGGGCCCGGCCCCCACCTCCAGCCCCGCCTGCCCGTTCCAGCCCCGCCGGCGTTCGAGGCGCGGGGGCCCGGGGGCCGGCCCCCGGCGACGGCGCCGCACCCGACCACACCCCGGCCCTGACGAGCCGATGCTCACCGGAGCGCCGGGCCGCCGGGCGCCGGAGCGCCGGGCCGCCGGGCGCCGGAGCGCCGGGCCACCGGGCGCCGGGCCACCGGGCGCCGGAGCGCCGGAGCGCCGGGTCAGACCGCCGGCTCCGCCGGCACGTCGAGCCGGGTCGACACCCACGCCCCCACCAGCGCGACGCAGGCCATCGGCAGGAACACCACGACGAACGCCCCCGGGTGCGAAGCCCCGCCCCCCTCGGCCACGGAGTGCGCCGCACCCACCGCGCCACCGCCCAGCGCGGCGAAGGCCGCGCCACCCGCCGCCAGCAGCACGACGTTCGCCAGCGCGTCCGAGATCTGCAGGGCGGCGGAGTTCGCCCCCGCCTCCTGCGGCGCGGACAGCTTCAGCAGCAGCACGCTCGTGGAGCCGATCACCAGGCCCATCCCCAGGCACCCCAGCGCCCACACCAGGGCCAGCGTCCACACCGGCACCCAGGCGACGAGCACCGCCGGCGCCCCCGCGATCGCCACCGCGACGAGGATCATGCCCAGCACCATGAGCCGCACCCGGTAGGGCGCCACGCGCCCCTTCGACTGCACCCACGAGCCCGCCGCCCACGTCACTCCGCCCAGCGCGAGCGAGAAGCCGGCCAGCGTCGGGCTCAGGCCCCGCTGGGTGACCAGCATCAGCGGTACGAAGCTCTCCGCCGCGATGAACGACCCCGCGGCCACGCCGCGCAACAGCACCACCGACGGCAGCCCGCGCCGCGCCCGGTAGGTTCCGCGCGGCAGCAGCCCCAGCACGGCGGGCACCAGCAGGGCCGCCCCCGCCAGGCCCGGCAGCAGCGACAGCCACCGCAGGTCCTGGGCGGCGTACTGGAGCAGGCCCGCGCCGGCCGAGATCCCGAGGGCGAGCCGGATCCGGCGCCGGTCGAACGCGACGGGCGGAGCCCCGGGGTCGACCGGCCCGGAGGCGGTCCGCCGTATCGCCGGGAGGGCCACCGCCAGCGGTACGAAGACCAGCGCGGGTATCCCGAGGAAGACCCAGCGCCACCCGAGGTGTTCGGTCACCGTGCCCGAGGCCAGCGGTCCGACGATCGACGGCACGACCCAACTCGCGGCGAAGGCCGCCATGATCGCGGGTCGCAGCCGCTCCTCGTAGGCCCGGCTGACGACGACGTAGAGCGCGACGATGACCAGCCCGCCGCCGAACCCCTGCACGGCCCGCCCGAGCACGAAGATCCACATCGCTCCGGCGGTCCCGGAGAACACCAGCCCCGCGGCGAAGGCCCCGATCCCCACGGTCAACGGCCGGAGCGGCCCCTGCCGGTCGGCCCACTGCCCGGAGAGCACCATCCCGAACAGGCTGGTGGTGAAGTAGGCGGAGAAGGCGAAGGCGTAGAGCCCTATCCCGTCCAGCTCCCGGGCGGCCACGGGCATCGCCGTCCCCACGGCGGTGGCCTCGAAGGCGATCAGGAAGATGACGGAGATGATCCCGACGCTGAGCGTCCGGTACGCGGGCCCGAAGACCCCGCCCTCGTCCTGCGGGCGGTCCGGTATCGGGGTGGTGTCGGTGGCTCGCTGGGGGAGGACGCTCATCGCCCCAGAGTAAGGTGCGTGCCCCAGGATCGACCCTGTCATTTCGGCGTATCCTGCGTCGGTCCCCGGCCCTAGGCCGAAGGTCGGGCCCGGCCCCCTCGGGCACCCTCCGCTCCCCCGCCGCCCAGGGCCCCCGACCCGCGGACCGGCGCGCCCGCACCGGATTGTGAACGCGGCATGGCAGTCGCATTGCACCGCCCGCGCGTCCCTTCCCCACCCGCACGAACCCTCGTACGGTCGTACCCGTCACCACCACCCAGCCGTGTGCCCGAGTGGTTGAGGGACTCGCCTGCAAAGCGAGTTACGCCGGTTCGATTCCGGTCACGGCTTCTGAATGCCCGACCAGGCAAAGCGGATGGGCGGCACCCCACAAGGGTGCCGCCCATCCGTTCGTTCGTCTCAGTTCTCGTCTCACTTGGCCGGTACGAGCGCGCCGACCGCGCCATCGTCGTCGTCCGGCCGGTCCGCGTCGGTCTTCCAGATCAGTCCGTCGACCTGCCGCGCCACGTCCGTCCGCACCGCGTCGACCATGTGCTGATAGCGCGCGGCCATGGCGGTCGTCGACCACCCCATGAGGCCCATGACGGCCCGCTCCGGCACCCCGAGGATGAGCAGCACCGTGGCGACCGTGTGGCGCGCGTCGTGCAGCCGCCCGTCACGAACCTTCGCCGCTACGAGCAAGGCCTTCCACTCGGCCCAGTCCCTCCTGTGGGAAGGACTGCGCCCGTGCTCGTCGGGGAACACCCAGTCCCCTTCTACCCAGCGCTTCCCGACCATCTGCCGCTCCGCGGCTTGGGCCTTGCGGTGGGCTCGCAGAAGGTCCACGAGCTGTTCCGGTAGACCGACCGCGCGGCGGCCGGCACGCGACTTGGTGACAGAGGTCTCCGGGTTGCTGCGCCGCTTCTCCGGGCAGTACCCGGCCTTCCGGCCACAGGGGGCGCCGCACCCGTGCGTGTACTGCGGGCGGTGGCGACTCCGGCGGACGACAAGGAACCCGCCCTCAAGGTCTACGTCCTCCCACTTCAGGGCCAGCACCTCTCCCTGACGCAGCCCTCGTCTGAATCTGAGATCGGGCGGGAGTTTGGCGTCGCGGGCTTGCGTAGGCTCCCACAGCAATCCGCGCCCGCAGAGCCTCAGCGATCACGAGATAGGTTCCGCGTGGACTGGTTTCGGGCACGCACCTCCTTCAAAGCAAGGCATGGGCTCTCCATCTTCCCATGCGCCGCTGCCTGACACTCTGGCCCGGACTTTCCTAGCTGGCATCTACCTCTCGCAGATTCCCCATGAGGGCGCGCATAGATTCCGAGCCAATGCGATATTTCGGCCACTCCTGCCACATGTCTGTATAGCTTGAACTAGTACCGATGGAAAACCGGAGCACGTCTGTCGAATCCTTCAAACCAGCAACCGGAATAATGAGTTGATCCAGCGATAGGCCAGGCTCGCCGAGCCACCCAATACCAGACGGCCTCCGTGCCACATACTCACGGGATCGGTAGTCTTTAAAGAAAAAGGAAGATCGCCTGGCCGAATCGCGCGAATTCCCCGTAGAACTAAAGAGAGTGGGACATAGACCAGACGTCTCCGCACTATCAAGGAATGTCCCGATAGACCTCACACAACGCAACAGCTCATCCTCATGGGGGAAATCATCCCTTTGATGCTGCAACCGATTCCGAACATCAGAGATTCCACCTCCCTCGTCAGTGAGACGGCGAGCGGGATGCCCTGGCCATCGACGATGAGGTAGACATCTGCAAGGCGCGTCCGCACAGTTGGTAACGGCTCCGCCGCCCTCGGTTCCATCGCCAGGGAGGAGGCCTCCCGGTGTTCGTGCACCCGACTACGCCGTCTGGCTTCCAGTCTCGTTCATCAACGTTCGCGACCGTACGGGAGCTCCGTGAAGCTCCCAATTCCCCGGCGGCCGTATGCTGAACAACGTAGAACTGCCGTGGACAGGGCTTCCACCAATGTAAACGTTCCTGCAAAGCACGCTTCCACCTCAGCAACGGCACGAGCGTCGCCGCTCAAGGAATCAGGAATTAGGGGGTTGCGTAAAATGTGCGTGCGCGACAATAACAGGCTTGGGCATATAACCCCCCACATCCTCTACCGCGAGCACCAGCGCTAACGGCTTGGACATATCAAATCTCCGGTTGAGGTCTCTGGCGTATGCGGGAGAGAAGATATCGGGCGCGGCCATGGTCGCCAGGAAATGACACCCTGCCATCATTATTAGCCTACTGCGCGACTCGAATGGGTTTCTGGCTAAAATCACTAGGGCGTGATCCTGTACCACTCCATCAGGGCCCCTCAAATTACCGAACGATCCGTCTCCTTCGCGCGCTTCAATCCTGTAGCTATTGCCGATCAATCGGAACTCATATGGGGCATTCAGCCGGTCCGCGAATGTCTGCCATACCTCGTTCATGGCAGGGCCACCGATGAGGACTATGTTCTCCTCCGCATGTGACGCCATGTTGAAGGCGGCCGACCGGATGGTCGTGACCGTGTGGATCTGAAGGTGACGGGCGAGGCCCTGGCGAAGACTCATGGCTGCCAGTGCGTCCGACTCCCAGAGTGCAGCCCGCTCACCGGCGCTGCCGACAACAGCCGTGACGGGGGTGCGCCGGTTGACCTGCCATAGGCGGGCAACTGGACGGCTACTTCGGTAGTAGGCGAAGAGGTTGCGCGTCAGCCACCCGAAGAGGAATGCGAGAAAGGAAGCGACGAGATTGACCAGAAGATCATGTGACACAACTCTCCCTGCCCCTTGGCACCCTTGACGCTCCACATAAGACAGCTCAGCTTGTGCAAGCATCGCCGACGAAGGGTGGCCTGAGAAGACCTCCCGCCGGCTGGCCACCCTGGGGCCCTCGTGAGAGACCATGCCGGACTTGTGTGGAAGTGCGCGGTGGTCGTGGAACAACGTGCGGCCCAGCGTCTCAGTTTCCGTCTCGTTCATCGCCGTCCAGGACTGTCCAGGGCCGTTCACTCAGCCTCGGGGGCGTTGCGTCCGTACAGGGCTGAACGCCGGCGACCGCGCGCGGATCATGCTCTGACCAGCACGAACAAACCTGCAAAGCGAGTTACGCCGGTTCGATTCCGGTCACGGCTTCTGAATGCCCGACCAGGCAAAGCAAAGGGGCGGCACCCGGGTAGGGTGCCACCCCTTTCACGTCCGTCTCAGTTTCCGTCTCAGTGAGCGTTTTCAGCGTTGCCCCTCCAGGGTGAGGACAGCTTTGGTGAGACGGTCATGCGGTTGGGACTGATGCGGGAGCTTCGGAAGATCTGCCAGGACTTCAGCCGTGCCATGCCGCGTTCGACCGGTGCCCGGGCCGCGGCCAGGGCTCGATTGACGGTGCGCTGGGTGAGGGTGAGCTCGCCGCCCGGTGGCCGTTCGAGTCCGGTGGTGACCCAGGAGCCGGCACCCGTGTAGGCACGGTCGGCGAACAGGGGCCCACCCCGGCGCGGTTCGCATCCTGTCGGGGGCGGGGGACGAGCGGCGAGGCCCCCACCTGTCTTGGTAGGGGGTCTCGTCCAGTAGCGGCGCGGGCGGAGTTGCTGCCCTTCGCGGGCTCAACTGCTCTTGTACATCGTGACCGTGAAGCTGACCTTCTTACCAGAGTGGTAGTCGGTGCTGTCCCACACCGAGATGTGAGACCTGTCCTGCATCCGCAGGTGCAGCACCTCATCGGCGTTGTTCCAGTTGTATCCGACGAACTGGAAGTTCGGCTCGGGGCTGTCTCCCATTCTCCTGTTTCCCCAACTGCAGATACGCGACGAGTCGTTCTTGCAGACGGACCAGGCCCTGGCGTACAGGTGGCAGTCCTCTCCCTGCCATACGTCGATACGCTTCAGCCTCGCGTCGGACGAGCGCCACGTTCCGTTGAACCGGTTGGCGGAGCACGAGGCGGCTGCTTCTTTCGTCGAGGTGACGGTGAGCACCACCGAGAGGGAGAGCGTCAGGACGGCCGTCAAGAGCACGGCCATGATCTGGCGTAGCGGAATGCGGGCAGAAGAGACCTGTGTCATCGTGAACCTCCGATAGCGGGTCGCAGCGCGGGGCATCCCGCCGTCACACGACGCGTCGTCCCCTACTTCGGCTGAACGCCACCCATTCGGGCCCGGATTATTTAGCCCCTTACCCCCTGCCTATTCCAGAGCACCACTCCGCAATCCTGATCGCAAGTCGGCAGGATTTTACACTTCGCGCACGATTCAATGATGAATGCGATTCAAAGTGGATCGGTCAATGAGCCTCTTCAGCCTTGACGCTCCAGGGTGAGGTGGCTTTGGTGAGCCCTGAGGCGCTCCCCAGAAACCGGCGGTGAGCACGGCGGCCGAGGCCGGCTTCTAGATGCCCGACCAGGCAAAGCAAAGGGGCGGCACCCCACCCGGGGTGCCGCCCCTGCTGCGTCCGCCTCAGTCGGCGTCCCCCGCTCATCGTTCTGGGGCTGCGGGCCGTCACCACCGCACCGTCACCCAGTACGTGGAGAGGCACTGCCTCGGGTCGCCGCTGTCGTATCCGAGGCTGAAGGCGGCCACGCGTTCATCCGGGCTGCCGTGGGGATCGGGCCCTTCGGGCTGCTGGTCGGCGATCGTCTCCAACGCCGCGAGCGCCTCTTCCTTGTCCGTTCCGGACAGATAGTTCTGACGATAGGCATAGTTGGTCCAATTTCCGCTGAAGCAGTCTGCTATGAGCTCCTTTTCTTTGATTTTCATTCCGTTCCGCGTGATATCGGGCAAGCCGAACTGGTTCATCAGCTCGTCCTGGACCTCATGACCCCTCTCGTGGGCCGCGATCGCAGCCGCCGCGAAGTCCCCCTTGTAATGGGGACTGAGGGGACTATTGAATATCTTGCCCGTCCACACGTCCCTGAAGGTCGTCACGGGAAGGACTACGGCGCCGGTGTACTGCACTCCGTTCGCGTCCACCTTGACGTCGGAGGCACAGAAGAAGGCATTGCGGTAGTCGTGCCGGACCGGATCGGCGAAACACGTACTCTTCACGCTGCGCTGGGGCGTGGGGATTTCGTAGGTGAACCTCGGCTCTCGTCCGCCGATGGTTTGGAAGTAGGCCGTCCAGTACTGATCCGTGCTCTGGATGACGGCCTTCAGATACGCGGCAACGTATTCCTGTGTGGGGTTTTTCTCGCCCGTGCTCTGATCCTGGAACGCGAAACTGTCCTGCTCCCGAGGAGGCTGGTACTCGTCGAGCCGCCGGTCCAGTTCTTCCGGCACCGGGGGCGGAGGCGGTAGCGGTGGCGGTAGCGGAGGCGGAGGTGAAGGCTGTCCGGACTGCGGAGCCGTGGCGCCGGCAGCACCCCCGGCGACTCCGAGCGACGCCGCGACGGCGAGTGCGATCCCACTGAGCGCGACCCGATAGCGCGTGCGTTTGATCATGCCGCCGATCCCTCACCGTGGAAGATGAAATGGGCGGGAGTTTGAAGGCGTCCGCTGCCGAGAAGGCCTCTGAACATCGTGGCTCCGGAAACACCGGCCGTCAAACGGGCTCATCTGCAATTCCGGTGGGCGCAGGCCGCTCGGCAAGGCTGCCCGAGCGGCCTTTCCCCGTTCTCCGAGGCATGCCTGGACGGGGCCGGGGACGCGGGGTCAGGCGTTGGGCGCCGCCACTGCCGCCGACGGCCTGATCGGGAGCCTGTTGACCGGGCGGCCCGTGGCCGCGCGGACCGCCGAGGCGACCGCCGCCGGGGCCGTGACCACCGGGACGGCGCTCGCAGGTTTGGCCCCGAAGGGAGCCACCACGTCGCGTTCCTCGACGAGTTTGACGATGCGGACCGTCGGGGCGTCCAGTGACGTGGGGAGGGCGTAGCCCGTGAGGTCGGGGTGGCGGATCAGGCCGGAGGCCGTGCGGAGGTTCTCCGTCAGGGCAGCGCCGACGCCCTGGATGACGCCCGCCTCGATACGGGCCTCCAGCTGGCGGGGGTTGAGGACGCGGCCGACGTCCTGGGCGACGGCGAGTTCCACCACCCGTACCGAACCCAGTTCGATGTCCACGTCCACGACCGCGCGGATCGCGCAGAAGGCTAGGCCGACGAAGGCGTCGCCCTGCCCGTCCGCGTCCAGCGGCTCCGTCGGGTGGGGGCGGCACTGGGCCGTCGCCCAGAGCTCCTTGCCCTCCATCGCCTCGGCGACCGTCGTGGAGAAGGCGCCGTCGTACGACGTGATGCGGCCGTCCGCGATCTGCAGGAGCTCCGTGGACATGCCGAGCTTGTGGGCCATCGGCTGCAGGAGCTGGGTGCGGACCATTTTCGCGGCCCGCTCGACGGCGCCCCCGGACACCCACGTGTGGCGTCCGTGCGCGGAGGGGCCTGCCGGGGGCTGGTCGGTGTCGACGGGGGCCGTGACGACCTCGTCCACGCCCAGGGTCTCCTGGACGATCTGCCGGGCGAGCGTGGAGAAGCCCTGGCCGGTGTCGACGGCCGCGCAGATGACCGTCGCGGAACCGCCGACGACCTTCACGGTGGCCGTGGACACCTCGTCGGTGCCCTCCGCGCCGAGCATGTGGACCATGCCGACCCCGTAGCCGACTCCGCGCCGCACCGCGCCCGGCTCGCCCGCGCCCTCCAGACCGCCCGGGAGCAGCCACTCCTCCTCCGGGGTGTCCTTCGGGAGGGGCGGCAGGTCGTGGTCGCGGACCGCGCGCAGGAGCTCGGCGACGGGGGCGGGGCAGGTGACGGTCTGGCCGGTGGGGAGCAGGTCGCCGGTGGCCAGGACGTTGCGCAGGCGCAGTTCGGCGCCGTCGATGCCGAGGGCGGCGGCGAGCTTGTCCATCTGGCCCTCGTAGGCCGCGCAGACCTGCATGGCGCCTTCGCCGCGTACGTGGCCCGACGGCGGGTTGTTCGTACGGACCGCCCAGCCTTCGACGAAAGCGTGCGGGACGACGTACGGGCCGCAGGCGAAGGCGACGGCCGCAGCGAGGGACTCCGAGGAGGCGTCGGCGTAGGCTCCGGCGTCCATCAGGATCTGGGCCTCGACCTTGACCAGCCGGCCGTCCGCGTCCGCGTGGTGGCGGTAGCGCAGCAGCGTCGGGTGGCGGTGGGGGTGGCCGAGGAAGGACTCCTCGCGGGTGGCGGCCAGCTTCACCGGGCAGCCGGTGCGCAGGGCGAGGAGGCCGAGCGGGAGCTGGAAGGCCGCGTCCTCGCGGTCGGCCGTCGCGCCCGGGACGCCGGTGACGACGACGCGCACGCGGTCCGGTTCGAGGCCGAAGCAGGCGGCGGCGAGGTCGCGGTCGGTGTGCGGGTCGGTGGAGGCGGTGTAGATCTCCACGCCGCCGTCGGGGCGGGGCACGGCCAGGCCGGCCTCGGCGCCGATGGGGGCGGGGTCCTGGCGGCCGATGCGGTAGAGGCCTTCGACGACGACGTCGCCGGTGGCCTCGGGGTCGCCGTAGCGCAGCGGGATGTGCCGGATCAGGTTGCCGTCGGGGTGCAGGGCGGGGGCGCCGAAGGCCTGTTCGGGGTCGGTGACCGGGTCGAGGAGCTCGTACTCGACGGCGATCGCGGCGGCCGCGAGGCGCGCGGTGTCCGGGTGGTCGGCGGCGACGGCGGCGATGGGCTCGCCGTGGTGGCGGACCACGTCGTGCGCGAAGACGGGCCGGTCGGCGATGCGCCGGCCGTGCGTGGCGGCGCCGGGAACGTCGGCGTGGGTGACGACGGCACGCACACCGGGCATGGCCGCGGCGGCCGTGGTGTCGATGGAGAGGATGCGGGCGTGGGCGTGCGGGGAGCGCAGCACGGCCGCCCAGAGGAGGCCCTCTGCCCACAGGTCGGCGGCGTAGGGGAAGGTCCCCTCGGTCTTGGCGCGGGTGTCGGCGGCCGGGACGGACGCGCCGATGCCGCGCGGGACGTCGTGCTCGGAGGGGTCGTTGCCCTCCGGGGACGTCAGCGGGACGCCGGATGCCCCGGAGACCGCCGATGCCGTGGCCGCGTCGTGGGCGCTCACGCCGTGCCTCCCTGCTGGTTGCCGTGTCCGTGCGTGCCCTGGTTGCCCTGGTTGCCCGGGATTCCGTGGAAGCCGCCCTCGCCGGGCGGGGCCTGGTGCGGGATCCGCGCCTCGGCCGAGGCAGCGGATGCCGCTGAGGCAGCCGCGGCCGCCTCCGACGCCGCGCCGCGCTCGGTGACCACTTCGCGCACGGCGTCGATGACGCCCGAGTAGCCCGAGCAGCGGCAGAGGTTGCCGCAGAGGGCTTGCCGGGTCTCCAGCTCGCTGGGGGCGTGGTTGCCTTCCAGCAGGTCGTGGATCGTCATGGCCATGCCGGGCACGCAGAACCCGCACTGCACGGCACCCGACCTGCACAACGCCTGCTGCACGTCCGACAGTTCCCCGTCGGTCGCGAGGCCTTCCACCGTCCGGACCTCGCTGCCCGCCGCCGTCGCCGCCGGGACGAGGCAGGATGCGACGAGCCGGCCGTCGACCTGCACGGCGCACGCGCCGCACTCGCCCTGCGAGCAGCCGTCCTTCGCGCCGGCGAGGCCGAGGCGCTCTCGCAGCACGTAGAGGAGGGACTCGCCGATCCACGCAGCGGTGACCGGACGGTCGGCGCCGTTGACGCGCAGGACGTAGGAGGCCGACGGGTGCTCGTGATGGGCGACGGCAGCGGCGTCCGCCCGCGCGGTGTCGTCCTCTTCGTACGTCGCCCCCTCGCCCGGGGCCCCAGCGGCCCGCTCCGCCGGAGCGGTCGTGTCAGCGCTGTCGGTGTCGTCCCCGCTCGGCGCGAGCGCGTCCCCCGCTCCGCCGAAGGTCCGCGCGTCCCCGCCCGCCTCCGCGTCCGCCCGCTCGGCCCCGGCTTCGGCCGTGGCCCCGGGCACGTCCGCGACCTCGGCCACAGCCTCGGCTTCGGCCTCGGTCCCCGGGTGCTGCCGCTCCCCCGTCACCGGGATCCGCGCCGGCCCGTGGGCGGCTTCGATGTCGTGCGGGGCCGGGTAGGCCGGCTCTCCTTCGGGCCCGGAGTGCTCCACCGGGAGCGGCGTGCCGACGCCCGGGCCGCCCAGCACGCGCGGTCCGCGCCCCAGGCCCGCGACCGACCCGCCACCGGGAGCACCCGCCGACGCCCCGGAGCCCTGGGCGTCCGAACCGGGGGCGGCGTCAGGCCCGCCCAGCGCGTCGGAGCCCGGCTGCCGCGCCGCGTACCCGCGCGCGCCCTCGAAGTCCGGATGGCTCGCCCACGGCGCCGCGGCCCCGCCCGGCAGGGTCGCGGGGGCCTGGCTCCAGTCGGCCGACGCCGCGAGCTGCCCGAAGCTGCCCGTGTCACCCGTGCCGCCGGGAGTCCACACGTCGCTCGGGGCGGCGTCGGGGAAGCGCCACTCGGCGGTCTCCCCCGATTCGTGCCCGCCACCGTGCGCGCCGCCGGGGACCGCCGCGGCGGCCTCCTCGGCCGGCTCCGCGGCGGGCTCGGCGAAGGCCGCCGCCACCGAGGCGGGGATCGGCACCGACGCCGGGATCGGCGCGCGCGCCGGGGTCTCGGCGCCTGCCTCGGGCCACTGCACCGGAAGCGTCCACGTGCCCGTGGCCGAGGGATCCGTACTCGCCGTGCCCAGCGGCACGATCATCGGCGGCGGCACGTAGCCGTGACCGGGCGCGGCCAGCGGCTCGCCGGTACCGAGGGCGTCCAGCATGTCCTGCGGCAGCTTCACGAAGGCCGTCGCGTCGGAGTCGTACTCGCCGCCGTGCGGCACCGGCTCCCAGCCCCAGGCGGGGCCCGTGTTCTCGTTCTCACTCATGAGTTCAGCGCCCTCCCCAGGGCCCTCCGTGCCAGCACGGCCACCGTCCGCCGCAGATGCAGTACTCCGGGAGCCACCGGTTCTCCCTGGTCGGGCACGCACGCGGCCGCGACGTACTCGCCGAAGGCTTCCAGCGCCTCGGGGGCCAGGCTGCGGTCCCCGTCCCAGTCGATCAGCGAAGCCACCCACTGCTCGGCTTCCAGCGGACGCAGCGGCATCGGCGCGACCGCGCCGATCGCGCACCGCACGCCCCGGCGCGCGGGATCCAGTACGAGTCCGACAGACGCCACCGCGCGCCCCGGTCCCGTACGGCCCGTGGCCTTCAGGAACACCTGCGGCGCGTGCAGCAGGGGCACCCGCACGAAGCCGATCAGCTCCCCGGGGCGCAGCATCTCGCGTCCGGCCAGCAGGTGCGAGACCGGGATCTCGCGGCGCGATCCGCCCGGCCCCACGATGACGAGTACGGCTTCCAGGGCGGCCAGCACGGGCAGCGCGTCGCCCGTCGGCGCGGCGGTGGCGATGTTGCCGCCCAGCGTGCCGGCGTTGCGGATCTGCGGGGGCCCGGCGGCGCGTGCGGCGGCGGCCAGGGCCGGGATCAGGGCGGCGAAGTCCGGCCGGCCCATCCTCGCGTGCGTGAGGCCGGCGCCGAGCAGCGCGTGGCCGTCCTGGTACTGCCAGCCGCGGATCTCGTTGATCCGGCCGAGGCCCACCAGGGCGGCGGGCCGAAGCAGCCCCGCGTTGACGGCGGCCATGAGGTCGGTGCCGCCCGCCACGGGGACGGCGGCGGGCATGGCGGCGAGCGCCGCCACGGCCTCGTCGAGCGAGGTCGGCAGCGTCACGGACTGCGCCGCGTTCCCCGCCTGCGGGTCGTCCCGGGGCCCCTGGGACGTATCCCGTGCCTGCGGTGCGTGCGTGGTCAACCCAGCTGCCCCTTCCCGATGTCCCGGTCCTGGCGCTCACGCCTGTCCGCCGTACGGTACGTGCTCACCGCCGGGACGTGGCAACTCTGGCACATCTTCCGGAGCACCGGACGCGAGGGTCGGCGCCGGGGCCGGGGGCCGGATCTGGAGCCGGCCGACGGGTGCCGCCGACTCGCCGGGCGCACGTGCGCCCGGCGGGTCGCGGGGCCGCCCGGCGGGCGTGCGGGGCGGCCGGGGTCCGGCGGCCCCGCCTCATCCGCACGGGGGTCCGTCACACGTTCGGGGGCGCTCCCTCGATCGGGCGTCCGAGCACTCCGGGCCTGCGCTGCCAGGGCAACGGCCCTGCCGGCGACCGGTAGTCCACCCCGAGGGCGTCCAGGCGCCGGTAGTGCGCCGTCATCCGCGCCTCGAAGCCCGCGTAGTCCCGCCGCTCCGGCTCCGGCAGCCGCGACCACACCACTTCCGCGAAGGCCGCGAGGCGCGGGAACACCTGGTAGTCGACCCGGCTCTGGTTCTCCATCACCTCGGTCCACACGTTGGCCTGGGCACCCAGCACGTGGGCCGCGGCCTCGTGCGACAACTTCGGTGGAACCGGTTCGAACCGGTACACATCCTCCAGAGTGCGGACGAACCCGATGGGCATCGGCTCGTCCCCGTCGCCCGACTGACGGTGGTCCAGGTACACCTGCTGCTCCGGGCACATCACCACGTCGTGGCCCGCCTCGGCGGCGGCGACGCCTCCCGCGTAGCCGCGCCAGGAGGAGACGGCCGCCCCGGGGGCCAGCCCGCCCTCCAGGATCTCGTCCCATCCGATGAGCCGGCGCCCGCGCTCCGCGAGCCAGCCGTCGAAGTGCCGGATGAACCAGGACTGCAGGCCGTCCTCGCCGTCGACCCCCAGTTCCCGGATCCGCTCCTGCGCCACCGCCGAGGCCCGCCACTGACCCTTCGGGCACTCGTCGCCGCCCACGTGCACGAAGGGCGAGACCTCCACCGGGAACAGTTCGAGCAGTTCCTCGAAGACCCCCTCGTAGAACCGCAGGACGGCCTCGGTGGGCGCGAGGACGTTCTCGTTGATCCCCCAGTCGTCCCACACCTCCAGGGCGGCGGTGTCCACCACATCGGTGTTGCCCAGCTCCGGATAGGCGGCGATCGCGGCCTGGGAGTGCCCCGGCACGTCGATCTCGGGGACCACCCGCACGTGCCGCTCGGCGGCGTACGCGACGATCTCGCGGATGTCGTCGCGCGTGTAGAAACCGCCGTGCGGGGTCTCGTTCCACAGCGGCGAGGCCCGGTGCCCCCACCGGCTGCGCGCCCGCCACGCACCGACGCCGGTCAGCTTCGGGTAGCGCGCGATCTCGATCCGCCAGCCCTGGTCGTCCGTCAGGTGCAGGTGCAGGACGTTGAGTTTGTGGGCGGCGAGCAGGTCGATGTGGCGCAGCACGCCGTCCTTGGGCGTGAAGTGCCGGGCGACGTCGAGCATCATGCCGCGCCAGCCGAAGCGGGGGCCGTCGGCGATGTCCCCGTACGGCAGCCGCCACACCGCCCCCGGCAGCGGCGCCCGCCGGTAGGCGTGCGCCCCGAGCAGCTGACGCAGTGTCTGCGCCGCGTAGAAGCAGCCCGCCGGGCCGGCGCCCTCCAGGAGTACGCGGCCGGGCGCGACGTGGAGTTCGTAGGACTCGGCACCGGTGTCCCGTCCGATCCCGGGCCGCAGCGCGAGCCGGATCACCGGGCGTTCGCCGTGCGGCTCTCCGGGGACGGGGGCCGGGAGCGCCCAGCCGGTGGCCGCGCCGAGCTCGCGGCGCAGCCAGCCGGCCGTGCCCTCGGTGCCGGGTCCGGCGTCGAGCAGCGGGTCGGTGAGCTCGTACGCGCCGCCGTCGGGCAGGAACCGCGCGTACCGCGGCTCCGGAATCAAGTCGGGCATGGCCTGGCTCCTCCACCGTTGCAGCATGCGCAACGTACGTTTCACAGGGCGCTGACGCGGCGACCCTAACCCGCCCCGCGGGCACGGCAAAGGCCCCCGCGCGCAGTTCAGCGCACCGAGGGCCTTGGTCCCGCTCCGGGAGGGCCGGACTACTTGTCCTTGCCGCCCTTGTCCTTGTCCCCGCCGGGGCCCATGGACTCGTAGATCTCCTTGCACATGGGGCAGACCGGGTACTTCTTCGGGTCCCGGCCCGGCACCCAGACCTTGCCGCAGAGCGCGACGACGGGGGTGCCCCCGAGCGCGCTCTCCATGATCTTGTCCTTCTGGACGTAGTGGGCGAAGCGCTCGTGGTCGCCGTCGCCGTGGGACACCTGCGGCGTCGGCTCTACGAGGGTCCCCGTACCAGTCCCGCGATCGGGCTCAAGAGTGCTCATGCAGCAAGCGTACTGAACCCCGCCGGGGTCAGTTGAGCGACGGGTCGTCCGGATAGGTGGCCACCATCGCCAGCTCGCTGCGCTGGCGCCGCAGCACCGCGCGCCACAGCCGTTCCGGATCCGGGAAGGAGACGTCTCCCGGCTCGGATTCCACGACGTACCAGGCGCCGCCGCCCAGTTCCTCCTCCAGCTGCCCCGGGCCCCAGCCCGAGTAGCCGGCGAAGATGCGCAGGCCCCCCAGCGCCGCGGCCAGGAGTTCCGGCGGGGTCTCCAGGTCCACCAGGCCGATCGCCCCGTGCACCCGGCGCCAGCCGAGCGGCCCCTCCTCGCCCGGGATGACGGCCAGTCCCAGCGCGGAGTCCATCGCCACCGGACCGCCCTGGAAGACCACTCCGGGGTCGCCGGCCAGCGCGGCCCAGGGCAGCAGGACGTCACCGACGCCCACCGGGGTGGGCCGGTTGAGGACGACGCCGAGCGAGCCCTGCTCGTCGTGGTCGAGCAGCAGCACCACCGCGCGGTCGAAATTCGGGTCCGCGAGGGCGGGGGTGGCCACGAGCAACCGCCCTGTGAGGGAGGACACCTCGGTCATGCCGACATGGTCTCGCACATTCGCCCGGGAGGGGGAGCCGACGCGGTGATCGGGTCCCGCGCAGCTCAGCGCGCGGCGGCGGCGCGGGCGCGCACGCCCGGGCGGACCGCACACCCGCCGGAAGGAGACGCTCCGCCACCTGGCGGGCACCCAGGGTGTTGTGGCGAATTCATGACAGGCCTACGGCCCCGTCAGCCATACGAACAAGGGGGTCATGCCCCTTACCCTTTTGACTTGGCCCCCTGCCCACCCCTCCCGGAACGCGAGATTCATGACCGGCATCAGTGACGATGTACTGCTTGTCCACGGCGGAACCCCGCTCGAGGGCGAGATCCGTGTCCGAGGCGCGAAGAACCTCGTACCGAAGGCCATGGTCGCGGCCCTGCTCGGCAGCGAGCCCAGCCGGCTGCGCAACGTTCCCGACATCCGTGACGTCCGGGTCGTGCGCGGGCTGCTCCAGCTGCACGGGGTGACCGTCCGCCCGGGCGAGGAGCCGGGCGAGCTGGTCCTCGACCCCACCTACGTCGAGAGCGCCAACGTCGCCGACATCGACGCGCACGCGGGCTCCTCGCGCATCCCGATCCTGTTCTGCGGCCCGCTGCTGCACCGCCTCGGCCACGCCTTCATCCCGGGCCTGGGCGGCTGCGACATCGGCGGCCGGCCGATCGACTTCCACTTCGACGTGCTGCGCCAGTTCGGCGCCACCATCGAGAAGCGCGAGGGCGGCCAGTACCTGGAGGCCCCGCAGCGGCTGCGCGGCTGCAAGATCCGCCTGCCCTACCCGTCGGTCGGCTCGACCGAGCAGGTGCTGCTGACGGCCGTCCTGGCCGAGGGCGTCACCGAGCTCAGCAACGCCGCCGTGGAGCCGGAGATCGAGGACCTCATCTGCGTCCTGCAGAAGATGGGCGCCATCATCTCCGTCGACACCGACCGGACCATCCGGATCACCGGTGTGGACCGCCTGAGCGGCTACAACCACAAGGCGCTCCCGGACCGCCTGGAGGCCGCCTCCTGGGCGTCCGCGGCCCTGGCGACCGGCGGGAACATCTACGTGCGCGGCGCGCAGCAGCGTTCGATGATGACCTTCCTCAACACCTTCCGCCGGGTCGGGGGCGCCTTCGAGATCGACGACGACGGCATCCGCTTCTGGCACCCGGGCGGCCCGCTCAACGCCATCGCGCTGGAGACCGACGTCCACCCCGGCTTCCAGACCGACTGGCAGCAGCCGCTGGTCGTGGCGCTGACCCAGGCCACCGGGCTCTCGATCGTCCACGAGACGGTCTACGAGTCCCGCCTCGGCTTCACCTCCGCGCTCAACCAGATGGGCGCGCACATCCAGCTCTACCGCGAGTGCCTGGGCGGCAGCGCCTGCCGCTTCGGCCAGCGCAACTTCCTGCACTCGGCGGTCGTCTCCGGGCCCACCAAGCTCCAGGGCGCCGACCTGGTCATCCCGGACCTGCGCGGCGGGTTCTCGTACCTGATCGCGGCGCTCGCCGCCGAGGGCACCTCGCGGGTCCACGGCATCGACCTGATCAACCGCGGCTACGAGAACTTCATGGACAAGCTCGTGGAGCTCGGCGCCAAGGTCGAGCTCCCGGGCGGCGACCTCGTCTGACCGGACCGGCCGCCGGGCCGCGCAGACCGGCGCAGACCGGCCCAGAACGCCCCCAGGGCCCCGCACAGGGGCCTGTGGGGGCGTTCTGGCTCCCGGGGGCCGCGAGCGGCGCGGGGAGCGCGGAGAGGCGGCCACCCGGTGCCGGGTGGCCGCCTCTCGCGTTCTACGTACTACTGCCGTCCCGGGGGCCGCCCGCGGCCCCCGGCACAAGGGCGCCCTACTTGCCCTTGGCGGCTTCCTTGAGCTTGGAGCCCGCGGAGACCTTCACGCTGTAGCCGGCCGGGATCTGGATGGGGTCGCCGGTCTGCGGGTTGCGCGCGGTGCGAGCGGCACGGTGGGTGCGCTCGAAGGTCAGGAAGCCGGGGATGGTGACCTTCTCGTCGCCCTTGGCGACAATCTCGCCGACGGTCTCGGCGAGCGCGGCCAGAACGGCGTCGGCGTCCTTGCGGGTCACCTCGGCGCGCTCGGAAAGAGCGGCCACCAGCTCACTGCGGTTCATGTTGTACTCCCGTGTTCAACGTGCCTTAGAGGCGTGAGATCGAAGCCGATGCTGCCAGGGCCCTAGGACAGTCCCCGGACCCGGGTCTGTCGTCAGACCCTCTCGCCCGGTTACGCATCCTGCCCCCACCAGCGGCGGGAAAGCCAATCCGGCACCCGCCGGGGTCACACGAAAAGCGCCACAGTCACGCCGCGGTGACGCTCCGTCCGCACCAGGTGGTGTTCCGGCGGATGCGGACCGCGGGCCACGCGGGCATCCCCGCAACCCTAGAGGCGGCCCACTGGGCCCGCATCCCGCGACGCGCCGGGGATCAGACGGAGGTGGAGCCCGCCGCGGGGGCCGTGGCGGCCTTGCGGACGGCGCCGGCGACCGCGCCCGCGACCTTGTCGTTGAAGACCGAGGGGATGATGTAGTTCGCGTTCAGCTCGTCCTCGCCGACGACGTCCGCCAGGGCGGTCGCCGCGGCCAGCATCATGCCGGTGTCCACCGTGCGCGACTGGGCGTCCAGGAGGCCCCGGAAGACGCCGGGGAAGACCAGCACGTTGTTGATCTGGTTCGGGAAGTCGGAGCGACCGGTGGCCACGACGGCGGCGGTCTGGCGGGCGACGGCCGGGTCCACCTCCGGGTCCGGGTTCGCGAGCGCGAACACGATCGCGCCCTCCGCCATGGCGGCCACGTCGTCGCCGCTGAGCACGTTCGGTGCCGAGACGCCGATGAACACGTCGGCGCCGACGACGGCCTCCTTCAGCGTGCCCGTGTAGCCCTCGGGGTTGGTGTTGTCGGCGATCCAGCGCAGCGGGGAGTCCGCCGCCGCGTCGACGAGGTCGGGGCGGTCGCAGTGCACGACACCGTGGATGTCGGCGCTGACGACGTTCTTGACGCCGGCCGCGAGGAGCAGCTTGAGGATCGCGGTACCGGCCGCGCCGGCGCCCGACATGACCACCTTGACGTCGCCAACTGCCTTGCCCACCACGCGCAGTGCGTTGGTGAGGGCGGCGAGGACGACGATGGCGGTGCCGTGCTGGTCGTCGTGGAAGACGGGGATGTCGAGGGCCTCGCGCAGCCGGGCCTCGATCTCGAAGCAGCGCGGCGCGGAGATGTCCTCCAGGTTGATGCCCGCGAAGCCCGGGGCGATCGCCTTGACGATGGCGACGATCTCGTCGGAGTCCTGGGTGTCCAGGCAGATCGGCCAGGCGTCGATGCCGGCGAAGCGCTTGAAGAGCGCCGCCTTGCCCTCCATGACGGGCAGCGCGGCCATCGGGCCGATGTTGCCGAGGCCGAGCACGGCGCTGCCGTCCGTCACGACTGCGACGGAGTTGCGCTTGATGGTGAGCCGGCGGGCGTCCTCGGGGTTCTCGGCGATCGCCATGCAGACACGGGCCACGCCCGGGGTGTAGATCATCGAGAGGTCGTCGCGGTTGCGGATGGGATGCTTGGACGCCATCTCGATCTTGCCGCCGAGGTGCATCAGGAAGGTGCGGTCGGAGACCTTGCCGAGGCTGACGCCCTCGATCCCGCGCAGCTTCTCGACGATCTCGTCGGCGTGCGCCGTGGAGGTCGCGGCGATGGTGACGTCGATCCGGAGCTTCTCGTGGCCGGATGCGGTCACGTCGAGGCCGGTGACCGAGCCACCGGAGGACTCCACGGCGGTGGTGAGCTGGGAGACCGCGGTTCCGCTCGCGGGCACTTCCAGGCGGACCGTCATCGAGTACGAGACGCTGGGCGCCGTTGCCATGGCCGTGTTCCTCTTCTGTTCCCTGGTTTTTCTTTACACACGCAGGGCCCCGCTCCACAGCAGGTGCGGCAGGACCTGTTGTCCGATCGTCCCACCTACCAGCCGGTAGAAGGTAACCAGCTACAAATTTCGGAAAGACTCTTCCACCATACGAGATTCACAAGGCTCCCGGTACCCTTTTCGGCCACGCAAAACAGGTCTGCCCCCTCCGCTAAGGCGGAGGGGGCAGACCTGTTCTCTCACGTCTATGACACCGACCCGCCATGCTCGCCTCGCGGCAAGTGGTCGCTCTAAGCGACGAAGGTTGGGCCCGGGGGCTTGGATCGAGTCGGTGCCGTTACCAGGCTAACAAAGGTTCGCCCGAAGTGATCCCCCTGCCGGCGGCCGGTTTCGGCCGACCACGCGCATGGCCGCCGACCATCCGGCCGAACGCGTTCCGGCCGGGCCGTACGAAGCCCCGGGCGGGCCGGGGGACACGCGTGAACCGCCCCCCGGCCACAGCACTAGGGCCGCAGCAGGGCCGCCACGCCCGCCGCGTCCGGCGTGTCACGGGCGGTGGAGATCACCGTCAGCTGCTGCGTCGCACGGGTCAGGGCGACGTAGAGCACCCGCAGGCCCGCCGGGGACTCGTCCGCGATCTCCGCCGGGGAGAGGACCACCGTGGCGTCGTACTCCAGGCCCTTCGCCTCCAGGCTGCCCAGCGCGACCGCCCGCTCCCCCAGGTCCTCCAGCCAGCCCGCGACCTCCGCCCTCCGGTCCATGGCCACGACCACGCCCACCGTGCCGTCCACCTGCTCCAGCAGCCGGAGCGTCTCCTCCCGGACGGTCTCCCGCACGTCCTGCGCCACCGCCGTGAAGCGAGGCTGGAGACCCGTGGAACGCACGGCGGTCGGCGGCTCCGTCCCCGGCGCCGCCAGCTTCAGCACCCGGGAGGCCACCTCCGCGACTTCGGCCGGGTTGCGGTAGTTCACCGTCAGGGTGAACTTCCGCCGCGGCCGCGAGCCCAGCGCCTCGTCCCGCGCCGCCGCCGCTTCCTGCGGATCGGTCCACGAGGACTGCGCCGGATCCCCGACCACCGTCCAGGTGCCCATCCGGCCCCGGCGGCCGACCATCCGCCACTGCATCGGCGTCAGGTCCTGCGCCTCGTCGACGATGACGTGCGCGTACTCGGTGCGCTCCGCCGCGAGCCGCTCGGCCCGCTCCCACTGGGTCTCCTCGCGCGTCGGCATCAGCTCCTCCAGCCCGCTCAGCTGGTCCAGCGGGTTGAGCTCCCGCTTCCGCTTGGGCCGCGCGGGCGCGCCGAGCAGCTGCTGCAGCTCGTCCAGCAGTGCCACGTCGTGCACCGACAGCGGACCCTTGCCGTCCGGGCCCACCCGGCGCAGCGAGCGCGCCAGCTGCCGGGTCTCGCGCGGGTTCAGGTCCCGGCGCGACCAGCGCGACAGGCGCCGCTCGTCGGCCATCGAGGCCAGCACCCCGCGCGGGGTCAGCTCGGGCCACCAGGCGTTCAGGAACTCGATGAACGCGTCCTCCGTCGAGATGTCCTCGTCGAAGGCGGAGCGGAGCTCGGCGGCGAGCTCCGGGTCACTGTGCCGGCCGGCCCCGCCGGACTTGGAGTACAGCGCGTCCAGCAGGAGCTTGCGGGCGCGCGGGCGCAGCAAGTTGACCGGGGCGGTGCCGCTGAGGACGTTCTGCCGGATCCGGTCGAGATCGCCTGCCTCCAGCTCCTGGCGGCGCCCGAAGGCCACCACCCGCAGCCGGTCCGGGGCGGGCGTCCCGCCGGGGCCGCCGAGCTCCAGGGCGCCCCGTACGGCCTTGCGCAGCACCTTCGGCATCCGGGACGAGCCCTTGACGCGGGCCGTGGACGGGTCGTCGTAGGTGGTCGCCTCGGCGCCGTCGACGAGCGAGCCGAGTGCCCGGATGGCGACCTGGCCCTCCTCGCCGAGGGACGGCAGGACGCCCTCGGTGTACGCGACGAGCAGCGGGGTCGGGGAGACGATGAGGATGCCGCCCGAGTAGCGCCGCCGGTCCTGGTAGAGCAGATAGGCGGCGCGGTGCAGGGCCACGGCGGTCTTGCCGGTGCCGGGGCCGCCCGAGACCTCGGCGACCGAGGCGGCGGGCGCCCGGATGACGAGGTCCTGCTCGGCCTGGATGGAGGAGACGATGTCCCGCATCGAGTGCGTGCGGGCCCGCCCGAGCGCGGCCATGAGGGCGCCGTCGCCGATGACGGGCAGTTCGCGCCCGTCGAGGAAGGCGGTGACCTCGGGACGCATCAGGTCGTCCTCGACGCCGAGCACCTTGCGGCCCTTGGAGCGGATGACGCGGCGGCGTACGACGCGTCCGGGGTCCTTGGGGGTCGAGCGGTAGAACGGCGCTGCCGCGGGGGCGCGCCAGTCGATGACGAGGGGGGCGTAGTCGGAGTCGAGGACTCCGATGCGGCCGATGTGGAGCGTCTCGGCGATGTCGGCCGTGAGGTCGTCGCGGATCGCGTCGTCGGCGGGGTCGACGGAGGTGAAGGCGCCGTCCGGGCCGCGTTCCCCGTCCTTGCCCTGGACCAGGTCGACGCGGCCGAAGAGGAAGTCCTCGAACTCGTTGTTGAGACGGTTGAGATGGATTCCGGCGCGGAAGACCTGTGCGTCCCGCTCGGCGAGGGCGCCGGGCGTACCGACCTGGCCACGCTTGGCGGCGTCGTTCATCAGGAACTCCGCCTCGTGGATCTTCTCCTCAAGGCGTCGGTACACGTGATCGAGATGCGTCTGCTCGACCGCGATCTCCCGATCGCGGACGGAATCCGCCGTGCTGTCGACAGCGGCATTCTGCGCGGCCACCAAGGCCCCTTTCTGACGTGCATGGGCGACCGTCAACCGTACGCGAACAGGCCCTCGCGCGCACGCCCGTTCCGGGACGGGTCGCCGATCAAGACGAACATCACGTCCGGCGGCCGCCGGGGGCGGGGTCAGCCCGGGCGGTCTTGGAGGACGCGGCGGCGGTGGCGGGCCACGCGCTCGCGGTTGCCGCACAGCTCGCTGGAGCACCAGCGGCGCCGGTGGCCGCGCGAGGTGTCGAGGTAGACGCGGGCGCACCCGTCGCCCTCGCAGGCCCGCAGCAGCCCGCGGTCCACGGGATCGGTGAGCAGTTCGACGGCGTCGCGGGCCACGGCGGCGAGCAGTCCCGCGCATTCGACCCCGCCGCACAACTCCCGCACGAGATGCCCTTCTTGGTCCTGTACGGCACACAGTCCCGGGGGTGGACCGGCGGCCGCCGCGTTGACCCGGGCCAGCGCGGGCGCCGGCGGGGCGGTCGCGCCGAGCTCGGCGCGTACGAGGCTCTCGACGTCGGCGCGCAGCAGCCGGAAGGCCTGCACCCAGTCCGCGCCCACGCGCGGGAGCGGCGTCCGTCCGGGGACCAGCCCGGCGCCGGCGAGCCACAGGCGCAGCCCGTCCGCGTCCCGGATCCCCTCGCCGCCCTCACCGCGCCCTCGGGCCTCGAAGGCGGCCACCAGGTCCAGACAGACCCGCCCGGATTCGAACCACACGTCCGTCACCGCCTCCCTGTCGGGGCGTCCCCCCAGAGTGCCCGTCCCCCGCCCCGGCGGCTAGTACTGCGACCGGCAAGGCTCACCGTGTCACGGCGCCCGGCACGGCACCTCGCCGCGTTGTCGGACCGCCCGAGTACGTCCAGTACGAGCGGCGGTCCTCCGTTCCGGGGGCACCTCCCAGCGGTAGCTGGGGGAGATGCACCGCACCGAACACCGCGCCCCGGCAAACCTTCCCGGCCACAGCACTAGAGGACGCGCGGGTCGTCGTGGAGGCCCGTCCCGCCGCGGGCGTCGCGGCGGACCGTGCGCTGCGGGGCGGTGGCCGCCCGATGTCCGGGGCCGCCGCGTGCACCCGGGTGCCCCGCCGGCCGGCGCCCTCAGTCGTCCGCGTACTTCGCGTCGACGCCCGCGTCCAGCGACAGCCGGTAGCCGCGCTTGACGACCGTCTGGATCAGGTTCGGCGCGCCCAGGGCCACGCGCAGGCGGGCCATCGCCGTTTCCACCGCGTGCTCGTCGCGGCCCGCGCCCGGGAGCGCGCGCAGGAGTTCGGAGCGGGCCACCACCCAGCCGGGGCGGCGGGCCAGGGCCCGCAGCAGGGCCATGCCGGCCGGCGGGACCGGGCGCAGCTCCGTGTCGAGGAGGACCGCGTGGCCGCGCAGTTCCAGCCGGTGTCCCGCCACCGGGAGCACCCGCGCCCGGCCCGGGAGTTCCTGGCACAGCAGCTGCACCAGCGGGCCCAGCCGGAACCTCTCGGGCTGCACCGTCACCACACCCTCCGCCTGCAACGGCACCGCCGTCACGGGGCCCACGCACGCGGACAGCACCGATCCGCCGGTCAGCGCCGCCAGCACGGGTTCCCGTACGCCCCGCTCCTGGGCGCGCGAGAGCAGTGAGGCGGCGGCCGGTGCGGAGGTGAAGCTCACCGCGTCGATGCCGCCGAGGGCCACCGCGTCGATCAGCCGGTCCAGTGGTCCGAGGTCCTCCGGTGCCATCCACCGGTACACCGGTACGCCGACCACCTCGGCCCCGCCCGCCCGCAGCGCCTCGACGAACCCGGGCAGGGGCTCCCCGTGCAACTGCAGGGCGACGCGCCGGCCGGCCACGCCGGCCGTCAGCAGCCGGTCCAGTACCTCGGCGAGGGACTCCGATCCCGGGGACCAGGTCTCCACGAGGCCGGCGGCCCGGATCGCGCCCTTGACCTTGGGTCCGCGCGCCAGCAGTTCGGTCTGCCGCAGCCGCCCGAGGAGCTCCTCGCCGAGGCCCCACCCGTCGGCGGCCTCGATCCAGCCCCGGAAGCCGATGGCGGTGGTGGCCACGACCACGTCGGGCGGGCAGGCGATCAGCCCTTTGGTGGCGGCGAGCAGTTCGGTGTCGTCGGCGAGCGGCACGATCCGCAGGGCGGGGGCGTGCAGCACGTTGGCCCCGCGCCGGCGCAGCAGGGCGATCAGCTCGTCGGCCCGCCGCGCGGCGGTGACCCCGATGGTGAAGCCCGCGAGCGGCCCGGCGGCTGGGGAGGGTGCCGGCCTGGTGGGGGTGTCGTACATGGTGACCTGCCTCGCGCAGTGGTCGGGTCCGGCATCGGGGGCCGGATCGGGTCCGGCAGCTTCGCCGGACCGGGTCGGGCTTCCTCGCCGGATCGGGTCCGGCAGCGCCTTCGCGTGAACCGAGCCTGCCCTGGGGGCGTATCAGGCTCGGTTCACGCGTATTTCGGTGCCGTTAACCCATGTCCCGGCCGTGTTACACCGAGGTGAGCTGCGGCTTCGCCTCCACTCCTGTCGTGGGCATGATCGTCCGGGCGGGCCGGCGAAGGTATACCGCCCAGGTGAGGCCGCAGCACAGCGCGTAGAAGCCGAGGAAGGTCACGAAGGCCGCGGTGCCCGAGCCGGAGCTGAGGAAGGCCTCCCGGAAGACCAGGTTGATGCCGAGGCCGCCGAGCGCGCCGACCGCCCCGATGAGCCCCATGGAGGCGCCGGACAGCCGCCGCCCGTAGGCGGCCGCGTCCTCGCCGCCCATGCCGCGGGCCAGGGCCTTCGCCTGGAAGATGCCGGGGATCATCTTGTAGGTGGAGCCGTTGCCGAGGCCGCTGAGGACGAACAGGGCCACGAAGCCGATCAGGAACACCGCCAGGGACTCCCGTACCGAGGCGAGGATCACCACGCCGGTCGCCGCCGCCATCGCCACGAAGGTGCCCAGCGTGATCCGCGCCCCGCCGAAGCGGTCCGCGAGCGCCCCGCCGACCGGCCGGATCAGGGAGCCGAGCAGCGGTCCGATGAAGGTGAGCGAGGCCGCCTGGAGCGGGGTGCGGCCGAACTGCGTCTGCAGCACCAGCCCGAAGGCGAAGCTGTAGCCGATGAAGGACCCGAAGGTGCCGACGTAGAGGAACGCCATGATCCAGGTGTGGGCGTCACGGGCCGCCTCGCGCACGGCGCCGGTGTCGTTGCGCACGGGCGCCAGGTTGTCCATCCGCAGCGCGGCGAGCACCGCGGCGATCACGATCAGCGGGATGTAGGCGCCGAGCAGCAGCCGCGGGTGGCCGGCCCCGGCCGTACCGATGACCAGCAGGGCGGCGAGCTGGACGACGGGGACGCCGATGTTGCCGCCGCCCGCGTTGAGGCCGAGCGCCCAGCCCTTCTTGCGCAGCGGGAAGAAGGCGTTGATGTTCGTCATGGAGGAGGCGAAGTTCCCGCCGCCGACGCCGGTCAGCGCGGCCACCAGCAGGAACGTGCCGTAGGAGGTCCCGGGCTCCATCACCAGCCAGGCGGCCACGGTCGGCGCGAGCAGCAGCAGGGCGCTGACGACCGTCCAGTTACGGCCGCCGAAGCGGGCGACGGCGAAGGTGTAGGGGATGCGGACGAGGGCGCCCACGGAGGTGGCGGTGGCGATCAGGAAGAACTTCCCGGCGGGGTCGATCCCGTACCCGGGGCCCATGAAGAGCACCATGACCGACCACAGCGACCAGATCGAGAACCCGATGTGCTCGGAGAGGACGGAGTAGGCCAGGTTGCGGCGGGCGGTCTTCTCGCCCGTCTCCCTCCAAAACGTCTCGTCCTCGGGCTCCCACCGCTCGATCCAGCGGCCCCCCTTGCGCGGTGCGGTCGTACTGGTCATCACACGCCTCCACAGCTGCTGCGATCGCGTCGCGTCTGGTCCGTGGTGACGACCGTAGGAACGGCTCGTTTCGGCCCCGGTCCCCGCCGGATGACCGGCGGGAAACCTTGCACTCACCCGCCGCCGGGGCCGGCTGTGAGCGCGGGGAGCCAGCTGTCCGGAGGTACTTCGAGCCATCGGTGCTCGGCGGCGAGTCCGGCGGCGGCCGAGCGCAGCGCGTCCAGTCCCGGGTGGCACAGGCCCTTGCGCCACACCATCGCGAGCGGCGACAGCGGCACCGGCCCGGTCAGCGGCCGCTTGACGCAGCCGGGCAGGTCGGTGAAGTCCACCGTGGCCAGGACCGGGTTGCCGGTCTTGGCCATGACCCGGCGGAACTCGTCCTTGCCGATCGCCACCGGCGCCGGCGGCGCCGGCTCGATGCCCCGCCCGGCGAACAGCTCGCGGGCCAGCCCGGTCCACTCCAGGGTCCGCGGATTGCCCGCCCCGGCGTAGACGGTCTCCCCGGCGAGCGCGTCCAGCGGTACGGAATCCCGCGCGGCCAGCGCGTGCCCGGCGGGCAGCACGACCGCGAGCGGCTCGTACCGTACGGGCATCTGCGCGAGGCGGGCCCGCAGCGCCGGGTCGAGGCCGTCGGCGTACCCGAAGGAGACGTCGAGACGGCCGGCCGCGATCTCGGCGGCGGCGTGGGTGAGCCCGGACTCGAAGCGGGCCATCAGCTCACAGTCCGGGGCGAGCTCGCGGGCCCGGTCCAGGACGGTGCGCGCGGTGCCGGGGCCGTCGGTGTTGAGGTCGACGAGCAGCGGCCTGGCGGCGGTGTCCCCGGCGAAGGCGGCGGTCAGCTCCTCGTGGGCGCGCAGGAGGCCGCGGGCCAGGGGCAGCAGCCGTTCCCCGTCGGCGGTGAGCTCGACGGCGCGGGTGGTGCGGGCGAACAGGGTCGCGCCCAGGGTGTGTTCGAGGCGGCGCACGTCCCTGCTCAGGGCCTGCTGGGCGACGTAGAGGCGGGCGGCGGCGCGGGTGAAGTGCAGTTCCTCGGCCACGGCGAGGAAGGAGCGCAGCAGGCGGGGTTCCACGTCTCGGGGCGTCACCCGGGGAGCCTAACGGAGACTGACAACCGAGAGCGGTGAATGGGCCGCGAACAGGTGTTGGACCACCGGCGCCCGCCGGCCCGAGCCTTGGGACATGCCCACCGCCACCCCGCTGCCCACCGCCACCCCGTCGACCGCCCGCGCCGCCGCCCCCGCCCGCGCCGCCACCCCGGCCCGCCCGGCCCGCCCGGCCCGCCCCACGGCTCCGGCCCGGCCCGGCCCGCTGATGGCCGTCACCGGCACCACGCTCGTCCTCGCCCCCGCCCCGGCGCGGCCCGAGCACCCGGCGCGCCCGGTCCGCGCGGCGCGGCCGGCCCGCGCCCCCGGCCCGTACCGACGGCTGTTCGCCGTCCCCGGCACCCGCGGCTTCACCACCGGCAACCTGATCGCCCGGCTCCCCATGGGCATGTTCGGCATCAGCGCCATCATGATGATCGCGGGCCAGCGCGGCTCCTACGCGCTGGCCGGGGCGGTCGTGGCGGCCGGCCTGGCGGCCACCGCGGTCGTGGCGCCCTGGACCGCCCGGCTCGTCGACCGGCACGGCCAGGCCCGGGTCGCCGTACCCGCCACCCTGATCGCGGTCGTCGGCTCGCTCTGCCTCGTCGCGTGCGTCCGGACCCAGGCTCCCGCCTGGACCCTCTTCGCCTCCTACGCCGCCACCGCGACCACCCCCAACATCGGCGGCATGTCCCGCGCCCGCTGGACCCACCTGCTGAAGGGCGACCCCACCGCGCACCACACCGCGATGTCCTTCGAACAGGCCGCCGACGAGCTGGCCTACATGCTCGGGCCGGTGGTGGCCGCCTTCCTGTGCACCGCCGTCTTCCCCGAGGCGGGCACGCTCGCGGGCGCCGCGCTGCTCCTCACCGGGATGCTGGTCTTCACGGCCCAGCGCGCCACGGAGCCCCCGCCGGCGCCCGCCGTACGGGGCCGTTCCCCGCTGCGGAGCCTGAAGTGGCTCCTGCCGCTCTTCTTCACCCTCGGCACGATGTTCGGCTCGCTGGAGATCACCTCCGTCGCCCACCTCGGCGGCCACGGCCTCGGCGCGCTCTCGGGCCCGGTCCTCGCCCTCCAGGCGGCGGGCTCCTGCGCCGCCGGCCTCCTCTACGGAACCCTGCGCCCGCGCGGGCTCCCGGTCTGCCTGGCCGTCCTGGCCGGGGCGATGGCCCTGCCCTGGGCGGCGGCGGCCACGGGCTCGGTCCCCGGCCTCGCCGTCGCCCTGCTGGTGGCCGGCATGGCCACGGCCCCGGTCATGGTCACGGCGATGTCCAGGATCCACGCCGTGATCCCGCCGGGCCGCCTCAACGAGGGCATGACCCTGGCCGTCACCGCGATCTTCGCGGGCATCGCCCTCGGCTCCGCGGGCGCCGGCTCGGCGATCGACCACCTGGGCACGACCGCCCCGTACGCCCTGCCGGCCTCGGCGGCGCTGCTGGCCCTTCTCCTCGGCAGAGCAGTTCTGGTACGAGTTTCCGGTACCAGGTCGGCACGATAGATCGGTACCGTCGAGCGACCGGAAGACGGCCCGCAGGATCACCCGCCTGATCGGCGAGATCCAGCGCGGCCCTTTCGGCGGGATCGGCAAGCCCGAACCCCTGAAGGGTGAGCTGTCGGGCTACTGGTCCCGTCGGATCGACGACGAGCACCGGCTCGTCCACCGGGCGGACGAGAAGGAAGTGAAGGTCCTCAAGGCCCGCTGCCACTACCGACGACATGACGAAGGCCCCGCAGCCTGACGGCCGCGGGGCCTTTGCCCAACATGGGGTGGTGGAGATGGCGGGAATCGAACCCGCGTCCAACGGTGCAGAAGTAGGGCTTCTCCGAGCGCATTCCGCTGCGCTTTTCTCAGCCCCGGAGATCACACGGACAAGTCTCCGACGGGCTCAGTCACTGTTTGGTTTCCCCCTAGCCCCCGTGACCGGGGTTAGAGGTTTAGATCCCTAATTGACGCCAGGATCCGGACCGGGACCACTTCCGGGCTGACGCTCCTCACAGAGGCTTCAGCTCACTGTTATTAGGCAGCGAGGGTGAAGCGGGAGTTATCGCTCTTGGAGTTGGCGATTATTGTTTGCGACATATGGTTAACGAGATCATTGCCGCTTTCTCGGCTCGCTTCCCCTACATCAACATCCGCTGTCGAAACCGATCATCCCCATGTTTCACACTCTTCAGTTAGCCCCTGCTGTCCTGCCGACCAGCCGGGTCCTGCTCTACCGGCACCACCCGCGAGCGCGTGGTGCTGACGCCATGGTACGCGAAGTGGACCACGGTGTGCCAGGAGATTAAAGCTGGGCGCGCTCCTTGCGCTTCACGGCCGAGATCACCCGGTTCGTCTCGCGCGTGTCCTGCTTCTCCCGCAGGGCCTGGCGCTTGTCGTACTCCTTCTTGCCCTTGGCCAGCGCGATCTCGATCTTCGCCCGGCCGTCCTTGAAGTAGAGGGCGAGCGGCACGATCGTGTTGCCCGTCTCCCCCGTCTTCGACTCCAGCTTGTCGATCTCCTCACGGTGCAGGAGGAGCTTGCGCTTGCGCCGCGCGCTGTGGTTGGTCCAGGTGCCCTGGCTGTACTCCGGCACGTGCACGTTGTAGAGCCAGGCCTCGCCGCTCTCCACCGACACGAAGCCGTCCACCAGCGAGGCACGGCCCTGACGCAGGGACTTGACCTCGGTACCGGTGAGCACGAGACCGCACTCGTAGGTGTCGATGATCGTGTAGTCGTGCCGCGCCTTCTTGTTCTGGGCGATCAGCTTGCGCCCTGTTTCCTTAGCCATAGTGCGGTCATTTTCGCACTAAGGACCCACCCCGAGGCCACTCAATACCGTGCGGGCCCGTTCCTCGACCCTCTCCGCCGCCGGCAGGTCCGGGGTGATGCCCCCTCCGTCCAGGCTGCGGCCGGCCGGAGTGCGGTACGTCCCCACCGTCAGCTCCGCCACGGACCCGTCCGGGAGCTCCGTGGGCATCTGCACCGAGCCCTTGCCGAAGGTGCGGGTGCCGACCGCCACCGCGCGCCCCCGGTCCTGGAGGGCGCCGGTCACCAGCTCGGCGGCGCTCATCGTGCCGCCGTCGATCAGCGCCACCAGCGGCCGGGCCGTGTCCCCGCCGGGAGCCGCGTAGAGGGCGTGCTGGGCGCCTCGCACGTCGTACGTCGCCACGAGCCCGCCGTCCAGGAACGCGGAGGCGGCCGTCACCGCCTCGGTGACCAGGCCTCCCGTGTTGCCCCGCAGGTCGAGCATGACCCCGCCGCCGGGCGGCGCGGACCGGACGGCGGACCGTACGCGCTCACCGGAGCCCCGGGTGAAGGAGGCGACTTTGATGACCGTGATGCCGCCCGGCAGCTCCCGTACGGTCACGGGCTCGGCGCGCAGCTCCTCGCGCCGCACGGTGACGGTGAGGTCGGCGCCGCCGCGGCTCAGGTGCAGCACCACGGGGGTGCCGGCCGCCCCGCGCAGCAGGGCCACCACCTCGGCGACCCGCAGCCCGTTCACGCCCTGACCGTCGATGCTCAGCAGCCGGTCCCCGGCGCGCAGTCCGGCCCGGGCGGCGGGCCCGCCGGGCTGGACCCTGTCGATCTCCACGCGGCCGTCGCGCAGCCTTCCGGCCCACAGGCCGACACCGGTCCAGTGGCCGTCGAGGTCGTCGGAGAAGGCCGCGTACTCGCCCCGGTCGTAGACCGTGCCCCAGCGGTCCCCGCTGCGGCTGACCACCTCCTCGGCGGCCTTCTTGCCCGACTTGCCCTCGGCGAGGGCGTCGGCGGCCGCGCGGGCCACCGCGTCCCGGTCGGCTGTGCCCGCCTCGCGGTGCGCCGACGGGCGCGGCGCGGGCACGGAGTGCCCCGTACGGGCCACCAGGAGGGACGCGCGGTCGGGTTCCCAGCCGCCGACGCACGCTCCGGCGCCGACGGCCGCGAGGAAGGCCAACGTCAAAACGGCCCCGCGACGCAGGTCGCGGGGCCGGGGACAGAAGGCGGGCAGACCCGGCATGGCGCCGAGTCTAGGGCAAGCCCCGCGGCGCTACGGCTCGTTGGCCGGACCGTCCGCGGGGCCCTCGTCACACCTTCAGGTACTTGCGCAGCGCGATGAAGGCCGCCAGCGAGGGCATGAGTACGCCGATGACGAGCACCAGCGGGAGCTTGGTCAGGACCGAGTCCCAGCCGATGAAGTTGATCAGCTCCATCTTGTCGCGCAGCGCGGCGCCGTGGTCGATGACGAAGTACTGGCCGGCGCCGAGCATCCCGCAGGCGAAGACGGCGCCGATGAGGCCCGCGAAGGCGGCCTCCATGATGAACGGCACCTGGATGTAGAAGCTCGAAGCACCCACCAGCCGCATGATCCCGGTCTCGCGCCGACGGCTGAAGGCGGAGACGCGCACCGTGTTGACGATCAGCAGCAGCGCCACGACCAGCATGATCAACATGATGCCGAGGGCGGCCCAGTTGAGATAGCCGAGCAGTCTGAAGAGGTTGTCCAGCACGGTGCGCTGGTCCTCGACCGACTGGACGCCGTCGCGGCCGGAGAAGGAGGTGGTGATCACCTTGTACTTCTCGGGCTGCTTGAGCTTCACCCGGAAGGACTCGGGCATCTGGTCCGGGGTGATGGACGCGGCCAGGGCGGTGTGCCCGAACTGCTCCTTGTAGTGCTTGAAGGCCTCGTCGGAGGACTCGTAGGTGACGTTCTCGACGAGGTCCATGCCCTTGAGCTCGGTCTCCAGGGCCTGCTTCTGCTCCGGCGTCACCGCGCCCTTGGAGCAGGAGGCGCCGTTGGTGGCCTCGGCGTCGTTCTTGTTGCAGAGGTAGATCGAGACATTGACCTTGTCGTACCAGTAGCCCTTCATCTTGCTCACCTGGTCGCGCATGAGCAGTGAGCCGCCGAACAGGGCCAGCGACAGGGCCACGGAAATGATGACCGCGAAGGTCATGGTCAAGTTGCGGCGGAGACCGACCCCGATCTCCGACATGACGAACTGGGCGCGCATCGCGTCTCAGGAGCCTTTCAGTGCTGGTAGCCGTAGACGCCGCGCGACTGGTCGCGGACGAGACGGCCCTGCTCGAGTTCGATGACGCGCTTGCGCATCTGGTCGACGATCTGCTGGTCGTGGGTCGCCATGATCACGGTGGTGCCGGTCCGGTTGATCCGGTCCAGCAGCTTCATGATCCCGACGGAGGTCTGGGGGTCCAGGTTGCCGGTGGGCTCGTCCGCGATCAGCAGCGCCGGCCGGTTGACGAAGGCGCGGGCGATGGCCACGCGCTGCTGCTCACCACCGGAGAGCTCGCCGGGCATCCGGTCCTCCTTGCCGCCGAGGCCGACGAGTTCGAGGACCTGGGGGACGGCCTTCTTGATCTCGCCGCGCGGCCTGCCGATGACCTCCTGGGCGAAGGCCACGTTGTCGGCCACCGACTTGTTGGGCAGGAGGCGGAAGTCCTGGAAGACGGTTCCCAACTGGCGCCGCATGTGCGGAACCTTCCAGTTGGAGAGTCGGGCGAGGTCCTTGCCCAGGACGTGCACCTGGCCGTGGCTCGCCCGCTCTTCGCGCAGGATGAGCCGCATGAAGGTGGACTTGCCGGAGCCGGAGGAGCCGACCAGGAAGACGAACTCGCCCTTCGCGATGTCCAGGGAGACATCTCTGAGTGCGGGACGGCTCTGCTTCGGGTAGGACTTGGAGACGTTGTCGAATCGGATCACGGGTGCACCACGGTCGCCGGGAGTAGGTGTGCGTGACCATACGCGAACAGGCGCGGGGTGTGGGCCCCGAGTCCGGAGTTGCCCGATATATCCCCTGGTCCCGGGCGTGCGGAACCGCGATTGCCCGGACGGGCCGCGCCGAATGTCGCCGGAGCTGGCACAGTGGTAGGGGAACGGAGACGTTCTCAGCGACGTTGTAACCGAGGGGACGGAAGGAGGAGCGCATGACATATGACCGGCTCGTGTGCGCGAACTGCGCCGGACCCGTCAGCCAAGGCCGCTGCCGGGTGTGCCGGGCGAACCGGGAGCGCCTCCAGCAGGAGGGCCCCCTCGCAGGACTGAATCCGGTGGCGCTCATAGCGCTGCTGATCATCCTGGTGGCCGCGCTGGCACTTGTGGCCCAGCAGACGGCGTAGCTCCTCAGCCGCCACGTCCCGATCGGACGCACAGCACGTCAGACGCACAGCACGAGGGCCCGGACACCGCTCAGGTGTCCGGGCCCTCGTCACGCACCGGGCGGGCGCGGCGGCTCTTAAGCCGTCTGCTCCTGCTGCTTGCGCCAGCGGATACCGGCCTCCAGGAAGCCGTCGATCTCGCCGTCGAGGACCGCCTGCGGGTTGCCGACCTCGAACTCCGTCCGGAGGTCCTTGACCATCTGGTACGGGTGCAGGACGTAGGAGCGCATCTGGTTGCCCCAGGAGCTCCCGCCGTCCTTGAGGGCGTCCATCTTGTCCTTCTCCTCCTGGCGGCGCCGCTCCAGCAGCTTGGCCTGGAGGACGTTCATGGCGCTGGCCTTGTTCTGGATCTGCGAGCGCTCGTTCTGGCAGGAGACGACGATGCCCGTCGGCAGGTGCGTGATGCGGACCGCCGAGTCGGTCGTGTTGACGCCCTGGCCGCCGGGGCCCGAGGCGCGGTACACGTCGATGCGCAGCTCGCCCTCGTCGATCTCGACGTGGTCGCTCGACTCGACGACCGGCAGCACCTCGACGCCCGCGAAGGAGGTCTGGCGACGGCCCTGGTTGTCGAAGGGCGAGATCCGGACGAGCCGGTGGGTGCCCTGCTCGACGGAGAGGGTGCCGTAGGCGTACGGGGCCTTGACCACGAAGGTGGTCGACTTGATGCCGGCCTCCTCCGCGTACGAGGTCTCGTAGATCTCGGTCGCGTATCCGTGGCGCTCGGCCCAGCGCAGGTACATGCGCTGCAGGCGCTCGGCGAAGTCGGAGGCGTCGACGCCTCCGGCCTCGGCGCGGATGTTGACCAGCGCCTCGCGCTCGGAGTACTCGCCGGATAGCAGGGTGCGGACCTCCATCTCGTCCAGCGCCTTGCGCACGGAGACCAGCTCGTTCTCCGCCTCGGCGAGGGTGTCCGCGTCGTCCATCTCCTCGGCGAGCTCGAAGAGCACCGAGAGATCGTCGATGCGCCCGCGCAGGGTCTCGGTCTTGCGGACCTCGGCCTGGAGGTGCGAAAGCTTGCTCGTGATCTTCTGAGCGGCCTCCGGGTCGTCCCACAGGGACGGCGCGGCGGCCTGCTCCTCGAGCACGGCGATATCTGCCCTCAGCTTGTCGAGGTCCAGGACGGCCTCGATCGACCCCATGGTCGAGGAGAGGGACTTCAGCTCTTCGGAAACATCGACGACTGCCACGGGTCCAGCGTAGCCGGTCCCCGGAGGCCCATCTCCGGCCAGGCCGAATCACCCGTACTGGTGGCGGGTCGTACGGGCGTACGCTCACCGTATGACCGTCCTCCTCGTCAAACGCCGCCATGTGGACCACATGCGTGTCACGACGACGAGTTGTCTGCCGCCGGACCTGCTCCAAGCCTGATCCACCCCGATCCGACTTGGTCCTGTACGCGGCCCTCGCGGTCCCGGCGCCAACCCTGCCGGCGGCCCCTCCCCCGGCCGCGGTCCCCGCCATCCCTGGGGACAGGACCCCGTGACATCCGAAACGGAGCCGTCATGCCGTCCGCGCACTCCTCCCAGCCCGATCAGCCCGATCAGCCCGCTCGGGCCCCTCGCCCCGGTCACCCCCCTCACACCGCGCCCTCCCTTCCGGTACTGGACCTCTCCCAGGCCGACGACCCCGCACTGCGCGACTCCTTCCGCAAGCAGCTGCACGCGGCCGCCCGGGACACCGGCTTCCTACACCTCACCGGTCACGGGGTGAGCGCCGCCGAGACCGCCCGCATCCTCGAACTGACCAGGGCGTTCTTCGCGCTCCCGGAGGCAGACCGGCTCGCCGTGAGCAATCTGAACTCCCCTCACTTCCGCGGCTACACCCGCATCGGGCACGAGCTGACCGGCGGCGCCTCGGACTGGCGCGACCAGCTCGACGTCGGCGCCGAGCGGCCCGCCCCCACGGTGGGCCCGCAGGACCCGGCGTACCTGTGGCTGGAGGGGCCGAACCAGTGGCCGGCCGCGCTGCCCGAGCTGAGGGAGGCGGTACTGGGGTGGCAGTCCCGGCTCGCGGCGGTCGCGCACCGCCTGCTCCAGGAGCTGCTCGCCTCGATCGGGGCCCCCGCCGGCTTCTTCGACGCGGCCTTCGCCGACCGCCCCCACCTGCACACGAAGCTGATCCGCTACCCGGGCGCCGCTCCGACGGGCACCGACCAGGGTGTCGGGGCGCACAAGGACTACGGCTTCCTGACCCTGCTGCTGCAGGACTCGGTGGGCGGGCTGCAGGTCGTCCGGGACGGGGGCTATCTGGACGTGCCGCCGCTGGCGGGCGCGTTCGTCGTCAACCTGGGCGAGCTGCTGGAGATCGCGACCGAGGGCTACCTGACGGCGACCGACCACCGGGTGGTCAGCCCGCAGGGGGCGGTGGAGCGGTATTCGGTGCCGTTCTTCTACAACCCGCGGCTGGACGCGGTGGTGGAGACGGTCCCGGGCGACTACCTGCGCTCGGCTCCGGGCATCGCGCACGACGAGACGAACCCGCTGCACGCGGAGTACGGCCGCAACGAACTCAAGGGCTGGGTCCGCGCCCACCCGGCGGTGGCGCGGCGCTGGCATCCGGAACTGGTGGGCGCGTAGCCGTTCCGGCCCCCGGACCCGGGCCCGCACGCTCCCGCCCCACCAGGGCTACGGGGTGCGCGGGCCCGACTGCTTGCTGTCCTGCGGGACCCCTGGGGCATCGCCCTCGGACACGGCGAACCAGGTGCCCAGGCCTACGGCCGCGACCAGGGCCACGGCTCCGACCGACAGCGCCAGCCGCCGCTTGCGGGCGGCCTCCGCCCGGTGCCGCGCCGCGCCCGGCCGGTGGCCGCCCGCCGGCCGCGGGACCCGGGCGGTGCCGAGCGCCCCGCCCGCCAGCTCGTCGGGACCGGGCACCCGCATCGAGGTGTGGGTGTCCCGGTTGGAGTCCGTCGAGGAGCCGGGGACCAGCGGCACCACGCCGCGACGGCGCACCGGATCCGCGGCGGCCTCCGGTTCCGCGAACTCCGCCTGTTCGGGCTCGTCCGGCTCGTCCACGTCCAGCGGCGGCATCCCGGCCAGCAGCGGCAGCAGGTCGCGCAGGCGCAGCGAGAGCTCCGAGGCGCGCAGCCGCGAGGCGGGGGCCTTCGCCAGGCACTGGACCATCAGCTGCCACAGCTCGTCGGGGATCCCGGGCAGTGGGACGACCGTCTCCGTCACGTGCCGTCGCAGGACCGCCCCCGGGTGCCCGCCGCCGAAGGGCGTGAAGCCCGCGAGCAGCTCGTACAGCACGGTGGCCAGGGCGTAGATGTCCACCGCCGCGCGCGGCGGCAGTCCCTCCACGATCTCCGGCGCCAGATAGTCCGGCGTCCCGATGATCCGGGTGGTGGGGGCCGACGCGCGGCCGCCCGTGGCCCGCCGCGGTGAGTCGATGAGCTTGGCCACGCCGAAGTCGGTGAGCAGCGCGGGGTGCGCGCCGCCCGGTCCGAGGGGGCCCTGCATGTCGAGCAGGACGTTCTCCGGCTTGACGTCCCGGTGGACGACCCCGGCCGCGTGCGCGGCGGCGAGCGCGTCGGCGACGTCCGCGACGATCGCGACGGCCGACTCGGGGGCGAGCCGCCGCTCGCGGTCGAGGCGCGTGCGCAGGTCGGTGCCGCGGACGAGGTCCATGACGAGGGCGAGGTCGTTGCCGTCCACGACGAGGTCGCGGACGCAGACGACGTGCGGGTGCTCCAGGCCGAGGAGCGCGCTGCGCTCCTGGACGAACCGTCCGACGAGTTCCTGGTCGGACGCGAGGTCCTCGCGCAGCAGTTTGACGGCGACGGGCCCGTCGGGGCCCTCACCCAGCCATACCGTGCCCGCGCTGCCGCGTCCCAGGATCTGGTGCGCGGTGTACCGGCTGCCGATCTTCCGTGCCACGACTGCTCCCTCAGCGGCTGGAGTACGTGCCAAAGCTACGCGGCCGGGTGGGGGTTGTAGTCCACGGATCGCGGCGACCTTCACTTCTGCGGGCGAAATCACGTCCCAGAAGTCGACAAATCCACGAAGTCGGCGCTACGGGGCCCTGTTCGGGCCCGTGCGAGGCCGGATCAGGGGTTCGTGCCGCCCTCCACGGCGTCGCCGGTCGTGCTGACCCAGTCGACGGCGTCCGATCCCCAGGTCCACACCTGGTCCCACCAGCCGCGGCCGGTGCCGACCCACTCCTGGAGCGGGGTCAGCTCCCAGATCAGCCAGCCCGCGACGAAGAAGACCAGGATCATGACCAGGCAGCCCTTGAGGCAGCCCAGCCCCGGGATCTTCACCGGGTTCGCGCTGCGGCGGCGCGGCTCGCGGGGCTCCCGCTGGGGCGGCTGCTGCCGCGGCGGCGGCCCCTGCGGGGGCTGCTGCTGGGGCGGCGGCTGGGGCTGGCGGTACTGGGGCTGCCCTTGGGGCTGCTGGTACTGCTGGGGCTGATGCTGCTGGGGCTGGTAGTGCTGCGGCGGGGGCGCGTACTGCTGCTGCGGATACGGCTGGGGCCGCTGCGGCTGCTGGTACTGCTGCTGCGGAGGCTGGGGCTGGCGGTACTGCTGCTGCGGAGGCTGCTGCGGCTGGCGGTACTGGGACGGCTGCTGCTGCGGCGGCGGGGGCGCCTGCCGCTGCGGACGGCGGCGCAGCGGGTCCTCGCTCGGGTCGAGGTACTGCATCTGCGTCTGCTCGTTGCGGTCACGGGCCGCCTGCATCTGCGACTGCCACGGGTGCGGCTGGTCCGGCCGCTGCACGGGCGGCATCACCGAGGTCGGATCCGCGCCCGGGCCGCCTGGGCCGCCCGGGCCGCCGGTGCTCGGCAGCACGGACGTGGCGTCGGCCGCGCCGACCGGCGGCAGCACGCTGGTCATGCCGTTCGGGTCGTAGGCGCCCATCGGGGAGATCCCGGCGCCCCCGGGCAGCATCTGCGTGGCGTCCGAGGAGCCCGGGGTCTCGGGGACCGGCGCGGGCGAGGGGTCGGGCGCGAGCAGCGCGCCGACGCCGAGCGCGGCCTCGACCTCGGCGACCGTGGAGTGCACGCCGATGCCGGAGGCCACCACGCGCAGGCCGCGCGCGAGGCTCTCGGCGCTCGGGCGCTCGTACGGCTCCTTGCGCAGGCAGCGCTCGATGACCGTCCACAGCGGCTCGGGCACGTTCGCCGGACGCTGCGGGTCCTCGCTGAGGTGGCGGTGCAGGACCTCCAGCGCGGTGCCGCCGGCGAAGGGCGGGCGTCCGGTGAGGAGCTCGTAGAGCAGGATGCCGGCGCCGTAGATGTCGACGGCCGAGGTCTGCGGGCGGCCCTCGGCGGACTCGGGGGCGACGTAGGCGGGAGTGCCGACGAACTCGTGCGTGCGCGTCAGGCCCGGGGAGTCCGCCAGGCGGGCGATGCCGAAGTCGGTGAGCATCGGCTTCATCAGGCCGTCGCGCTCGTCGAGCAGCACGTTGGCGGGCTTCAGGTCGCGGTGGACGACTCCGTCGGCGTGGCTGGCGGCGAGCGCGTCCGCGATCTGGGCGGTCAGCAGGCTCGCGGCGACCGGGGTGAAGGGGCCGTTCGCACGGATGTACTTGTGCAGGTCCGGGCCGTCGATGAGGTCCATGACGAGCGCCAGCAGATCGCCCTCGACGACGAGGTCGCGGGTGCGGACGATGTTGGGGTGCGTCAGGCGCAGCAGGACCGAGCGCTCGCGCAGGAACCGCATGACGATGTCCGCGTCCTGGGCCAGCTCCTCCTTGAGGACCTTGATGGCCACGGTCTCGCCGGGGTGGCCGGCGACCGCCGCCTCCGCTCCGGCGGCCTCACGCTGGCGGGCGCGCCAGACGGTGCCCGTGGCGCCGCGCCCGAGCGGCTCCTCGAGCAGGTACTTGCTGCCGACTGGCCGCACGTCACGCGCTCCCTGCTGTTGGTTGCTGTGGTCGATTTCCGCGATGGGTTTGTGGCCCAACTCTAGGGGGTGTCCCGAGGGAAGACGCTGGGTGCCGAGGGTTGGTTGCCGTACATATGTGCGGAGGGTGAGATTTGCGGTGTATGCCAGGGGCGATTTTCCCCGCGCTGCTGTCCTTGTCCGACCGGCCGGATCGCAGGTCCGGCGCAAGTCCGCACCCCATCAAGATCACTTGTCGGTGGGCGACGGGCGTGTCGTGTACGACAGGTGCGAGGATGCACCCGTACGGAACGGCCGGGACGGGAGCCCCGCCTTCCGGGCAGACCTGACCGGACGACGCGTCCGTGCCGGGTGGGGGCGGACGGGCACGCATGGCATGTCCCGTGGATCCCTGCCGGGCGCACACACCGCGCACCGCGCAGAAGGGACCGCTGACGGCGATGCAGATCCGGCTGACCGTTCTCGGGTCGGGGTCGCGCAGCGGCCACCTGGCCGCCTCCACCACCGCCTCCGGCTCCGGCACGGGCTCCGGCTCCGCGCCGGCCGGCTGCGACGTGCTCGTCACCGCGCCCGCCGGCACCGCGCTGTCCGCGGTCGCCTCCGGCCTCGCGGCGACCGTCGGCGGCCCGGACACCGGGGGCACGGTGGTCCTCTACGCCGGTACGGAGCGGCTCGATCCCGGGCGCAGCGTGCTCGGTGAGCCGCCGCTCGTGGACGGAGCGGTCCTCTCGCTGAACGTGCCCGGCCCGCACGTCCTGGCGGACGCCGAGACCGGGGACGGGCCGCAGCTGCACGTCGTCGCCGGACCGGACGCGGGGGGCGTGCACCTGCTGCACCCCGGGGCGATCCGGATCGGGCGCTCGGCCGACGCCGACGTCCCGCTGGACGATCCCGACGTCTCGCGCCTGCACTGCACCGTCACGGTGCTCCCGGACGGACGGGTGGCGGTGGCCGACCCCGGCTCGACGAACGGCACCACGATCGACGGCTCGGCGGTCGGCGCGGACCGGGTGGCGCTGGCGCCGGGAGCGCTGCTGAGGGTCGGCGAGTCCACCCTCCGGCTCGCCGTCGGTCCGCGGCCGTCCCCCCTGCCGCTCACCCCCGACCTGGAGGGCCACCTCTCCCTCGCCCTGCCGGGCGGCCCCCGACTCCAGCCGCCGGACGCCGACGCAGCCGCCGCGCCGGACACCGCGTCCGGGTCGCACCCCGTTGCCGGGGCCGGTACGGGCGGGGACCCGCGCGGCTTCATCCCCCAACCGGCCGGGCCCGGAGCGGGCCGGGACGGCACGTCCCGTGCGGAACACGGCACGGAACACGGCACGGAACACGGCACGGAACACGGCGCCGACCGCGGGGCTGAACACCAAGGCCACACCGGCCGGGGCGCGCCCGGCGCCGGCCGGCCCGGTCCCACCGCCGGGGCCCCCGGCACGGGCCGGGACGACACCGCCGGGTCGGCGCTCCCCGCCCCCGGCGGCGGCCCCGGGCCCGGATCCGGCGGTGTCGAGCACTACGGCACGTCCGGCTGGGGCAGCGCCCCCGGCACGGCCGGGGACACCGCCGACACCGACACCGACAGCTACGGGGACTCCGGTTCCGACCGGTCCGACGACCGCTCCGGCGGGTCCCGGCGCGGGTCCCGGCGCGGGATCGGGGCCTGGGCGCGGAAGTGGGTGCGCGGGGAGGAACCCGCGCGGGCGCAGGAACTCGCCGGTGCCTCGGCGGCGGCCGCGGTCCGCGTACGGCCCGGCTCCGACGACCCGGCCGCGCTACTGCTCGCCGCCCTCGGGCCGGCCCCCCGCCTCTGGGCCGGACCCCCCGGGCTGGAGGTCACCCTGGGCGCCGGGAGCACGGTCGCGCTCCGCGAGGCCGGCGCACTCGGCATCGCCGGGCCGCGGGCCCGGCTGACCGGTGTGGCCCGGTCGGTGATCGCGCAGCTCGCCGCCCTGCACGCCCCCGGCGCGCGCCTGGAGATCGTGCTGGTCACCGCCGACCGGGCCCGCCCGCTCGCCGAGCGCCGCCGCGACTGGGGCTGGCTCGGCTGGCTGCCCCACGTACGGCCCGCGCACGGGCAGGACTGCCGCCTGCTGCTCGCGTACGACCGCGATCAGGCGGCCGCCCGCACCGGTGAGCTGACCCGGCGCCTCGACGACGGTCCGCTCGGCGCCCACTGGGCCGCCGCCGGCGCGGACGCCGTCCGCGAGGCCTCCTCCGGCTACCGCGGCCCGTACACCCTCCTCGTCCTCGACGGAGATCCCGGCCCCGGGGCCCTGCGCGACGTCACGAGCAGGCTCGCCTCGCACGGGCCGGCCGCCGGGATCCACGTCCTGGCCCTCGCCGAGGCCCCCGCGGCGACGCCCGCCTCGCCCCTCGCCGAGACGTACGAGGCGGCCTGCGCGGCTTCCCCCGCCTTCCGGGACTGCGGCGCCGCCGCCCTGCTCAGCGGTGATGTGGCCACGGCCATACGGACCTTCGCCGTCTCGGGCGGCAAGCCGGCCGCCCCCGGCGTGACGGCCACCGCCGACGCCGTCTCGGTGGCCTGGGCTGAGCGGTTCGCCCGCGCCCTGGCCCCGCTCAAGGCCGACTCGCCCGCCACCGAGGGCTTCCGGCCGGCCGCGGCCAGCCTGCCCCAGACGGCGCGGCTGCTGGACGAGCTGGGGCTGGCCCGGGCCACCCCGGCTTCGCTGATGGCCCGTTGGGCCGCCGCCACCGACCAGGGCCAGCGCGTCGGCGGTCTCGCCGAGATCGTGCTCGGCACCGGCCGGCGCGGGCCGGTGGGCGCCGAACTCGTCAGCGAGGGGCCGCACTTGCTGATCGAGGGTCCGGCCGGCAGCGGCCGTACCGAACTGCTCCGCTCCGTCGCCGCCTCCCTGTCCGCAGCCGCCCGCCCCGACCGCCTCGGCCTGGTCCTTCTCGACGGGGCCGGCGGCGAGCGCGGTGACGGGCTGCAGCCCTGCACCGAACTGCCGCACGTCTCGGCCCACTTGGTCGCCTCGGACCCGCTGCGCATGCGGGAGTTCGCGCAGGCGCTGGGCGCCGAGCTGAAGCGGCGGGCGGAGCTGCTGGACGGGGTACCGTTCGCCGAGTGGCACGCGCTGCGCGAGGTCTCCGACCGGATGGTCTCCCCCCGCCGGCCCACCTCCGGCGAGCTGCGCGGCGACCTCGACCCCCAGCGCTCCGGCACCCTGCGGCTGCGCCCGTCGGTCACCCGCACGGACCCGGCCGCGGGGCCGAGCCCGCTGCCGCGACTGGTCGTGCTGGTGGACGACTTCGACGCCCTGGTCGCTCCGGGCCTGGGTGCCACGGGCCGTCCGGCCGCCGGTTCGGTGGTCCGCGCGCTGGAGGCGGTGGCCCGCGAGGGGTCCCGGCTCGGCGTGCACCTGGTGGCCACCAGCGGCCGGCCGGAGCGGACGGCCGACACCGAACTGGCCCGGCTCACCACCCTGCGCGTGGAGCTCGACGCCCCCGACCAGCCCGGCCCCGGCCGCGGACTGCTCCGGTACGCTGACGGCCGCACCGTCCCCTTCCAGGGCGGCCGCGTCACCGGCCGGATCCCCCGTACGGCAACCCTGCGGCCGACTGTGGTGCCGGTGGAGTGGGAACGGATGGGTGATCCGCCGGCCCGCCGCCCCGTGCGGGAACTGGGCAACGGCCCGACCGACCTCGCACTGCTGGCCAGCGCCCTGGACCGGGCCTCCCACCTGGTCTCGGCGGTACCGGTGCTGTTCCCGCCGGCCCCCTGACCGGGCCGATCCACCGGGCGGGCGGGCCCGGCCGGGGCCGGTGGGAGCGCCGCGCGCCGTCGCGTACGCCTGGAGGCGGTATTGCGGGGGTACGCGGGGCGGCGTAGACCTTGTGGTGCAGGACACACCACGGTCGGCGAGGCATCGGGGGCACAGCCATGCGCGAGCACGGAACGAGTACGCATTCCCGCACGGAGAACGGCACGAAGCGCCGTAGGAGAGCCCGTGCCTGGGCCGCGCTGGTCGCGGCGGGCGCGCTCGCGCTCACCGCGTGCGGCGGGGGCGACGACAAGAAGGAGGCCCCGCCGAAGGGTGACGGGGCGACCGGCGGGCGGGCCGTCTCCTTACCCCGCCTCGACGGCGAGAAGCTGGAGGTCGCCGCCGTCTGGACGGGCCCGGAGCAGGCCAACTTCGTCAAGGTGCTGAAGGAGTTCGAGAAGCGGACGGGTGCCACGGTCACCTTCGTTCCGGCGCAGGACCCGATCGTCACCTTCCTCGGATCCAAGATCGCGGGCGGCGCCCCGCCGGACGTGGCACTGCTCCCGCAGGTCGGGGCGCTGGTCTCGGCCGTCAAGAACAAGTGGGCGCAGCCGGTCGGCGCCGAGGCGCAGGCCGAACTCGACAAGAACTACTCGGACGGCTGGAAGAACCTGGGCGCGGTCGACGGGACCCAGTACGGCGTCTACTACAAGGCCGCCAACAAGTCGCTGGTCTGGTACAACGCGAAGGCCTTCGCAGCGGCCGGCGTGCAGCCGCCGAAGACCTGGAAGGAGCTCCTCACCGTCGCGGACACCCTCTCCGCGTCCGGGACCCCGGCGGTCTCGGTGGCCGGCGCCGACGGCTGGACGCTGACGGACTGGTTCGAGAACGTCTACCTCTCCCAGGCGGGCCCGGAGAAGTACGACCAGCTCGCCAAGCACCAGATCAAATGGACGGACGACAGCGTCAAGCAAGCACTGACCACCCTCGCCGAACTGTTCGGCCGCAAGGACTTCCTGGCCGGCGGCCAGAGCGGGGCGCTCGCGACCGAGTTCCCCAAGTCGGTGACGCAGACCTTCACCGGCGGAGACCGGCCGGCGGCCGCGATGGTCTACGAGGGCGACTTCGTGGCCGTCAACATCGCTCAGACGGAGGCGAAGGTCGGCACGGACGCCCTCGTCTTCCCCTTCCCCGCGGTGGGCGCCAAGGCCCCGGTGGTCTCGGGCGGTGACGTCGCGGTCGCGCTGAAGCCCTCGAAAGGAGCACAGGCGCTGCTGACCTTCCTGGCCTCGCCGGACTCGGCGCGGATCCAGGCCCGCGAGGGCGGCTTCCTCTCCCCCAACAAGTCGGTCGAGCCCGCCGCCTACCCGAACGAGATCCAGCGCGAGATCGCCGGGTCCCTGCTCGCGGCGGGCGACGACTTCCGCTTCGACATGTCGGACCAGGCGCCTGCGGCCTTCGGCGGGACGCCGGGCGCGGGCGAGTGGAAGGCGCTCCAGGACTTCCTGGCGAACCCCTCGGACGTGGCGGGCGCCCAGGCCAAGCTGGAGGCGGACGCGGCCAAGGCCTACGGGAACTGACCCGTGGCCCCCGCCGACCGCGACACCGCAACCCCAGCCGGTCCCGTGACCACCGCGACCGGTCGCGCCGGCTCCGCCGCGACCGCCGCCTCCCGATCCCCGAAGGCTGCCGAGGCGCGCCGCCGCCGCCTCACGGCCGCGGCGTTCCTCCTGCCCGCCCTCGTCCTGCTCGGCGCGCTCGTCGTGCACCCCATCGGCTACTCGCTCTACCGCAGCTTCTTCGACCGCTCCGGCGACGCCTTCGTGGGCGCCGGCAACTACCGGGAGATCCTGCGCGACGACACCATCCGCACCGCCTTGAAGAACACGGCGGTGTGGGTGGTGCTGGCCCCCGCCACCGCCACGGCGCTCGGGCTCATCTTCGCGGTGCTCACCGAACGGGTGCGGTGGGGCACGGCGTTCAAACTGGTCGTCTTCATGCCGATGGCCATCTCCATGCTCGCGGCGGGCATCATCTTCCGGCTCGTCTACGACGCCGACCCCGACCGGGGCGTCGCGAACGCCGTCTGGGTGGGCGTCCACGACACCTTCGCCGAGTCCTCCGCCTTCCCCAAGGCCCGGCCGGGCCGTGACTCCCCGCTGGTCCCGGGCGAGGGGGGCTCCTACGTGACCCGCGCTCCGGTACGGGCGGGCGTGCCGGCGCTGATCCCGCTGGTCGGCGTCGCGCCGGAGGCCCTGCCCGAGGGGACCGGCACGGCGAAGCCCGCCGCCGCCGAGCCCGGGAAGGTCACGGGTACGGCCTGGCAGGACTTCACCAGGGGCGGGGGCGGCGCCACGAACACGGTCGACGCCACCGAGTCCGCGCTGTCGGGGCTGCGGATCGAGGCGGTCAAGGACGGCCGGGTGGTCGACTCGGCCTCCGCCCGCTCCGACGGCACCTTCACGCTGTCCGCCGAAGCCGACGGCGCCCTGCTGCGGCTGCCCGCCTCGAACTTCCGGGAGGCGTACGCGGGGGTGGAATGGCTCGGCCCGACGCTGGTGACCCCGGCGGTCATCGGTGCGTACGTATGGATGTGGGCCGGTTTCGCGATGGTGCTGATCGGGGCCGGGCTGGCCGCCGTACCGCGCGAGCTGCTGGAGGCGGCCCGGGTGGACGGGGCGGGCGAGTGGCAGGTGCTGCGGCGGATCACCGTCCCGCTGCTGGCGCCGGTGCTTGCCGTCGTGCTGGTCACCCTCGTCATCAACGTGATGAAGGTCTTCGACCTGGTCTTCGTGATCGCGCCGGGCGCGGTCCAGGACGACGCCAACGTCCTCGCGCTCCAGCTGTACCGGACGTCCTTCGGTACGGACGCCGATACGGGACTGGGCTCCGCCATCGCGGTCCTGCTGCTGGTGCTGGTGCTCCCCGTCATGGTCTACAACGTCCGCCGCATGCGCCGGGAGGCCCGCCGATGAGGCTGCGCACACCGATCAGCACGCGGTCCCTCGCCTCCCGGGCGGCCGGCGGGGCGCTGCGCGTCTTCCTGGTCCTCGTCGGCCTGTTCTGGCTGCTGCCCGCCCTCGGCCTGCTGGTCTCCTCCTTCCTCTCCCCCACCGACCTGAACCGGGAGGGCTGGTGGAAGGTGCTGACCGCGCCGTCCCGGCTGACGGCGGGGAACTACGAGCGGCTGCTGGAGAACGACACCGTCACGGGTTCGCTGCTCAACACGGCGGCCATCGCGATCCCTTCGACCCTGCTGGTCCTGACGCTGGGCGCCTTCGCCGGCTACGCCTTCGCCTGGCTGGAGTTCCCCGGGCGGGACTGGCTGTTCCTGATCGTGGTCGGGCTGCTGGTCGTACCGGTCCAGGTGGCGCTGATCCCGGTGTCCGAACTCTTCGGATCCATCGGACTGTTCGAGACGACCGCCGGCGTGGTGCTGTTCCACACGGCCTTCGGGCTTCCGTTCGCCGTGTTCCTGCTGCGCAACTTCTTCGCGGAGATCCCGCGCGAACTGCTGGAGGCGGCCCGCCTCGACGGGGCGGGCGAACTGCGGCTGTTCGCACGGGTGGTGCTGCCGCTGGGCGGCCCGGCCGTCGCCTCGCTCGGCATCTTCCAGTTCCTGTGGGTGTGGAACGACATGCTGGTCGCGCTGGTCTTCGCCGATTCGGCGCACCCACCGGTCACGGTCGCCCTCCAGCAGCAGGTGCGGCAGTTCGGGAACAACATCGACGTCCTGGCGCCCGGCGCGTTCCTGTCGATGGTGGTGCCGCTCGCCGTCTTCTTCGCCTTCCAACGGCAGTTCGCCTCGGGGGTGATGGCAGGAGCGATCAAGTGATCCGGCTTCCTGATCACGTCGTTGACGTGCTCCGTTGACGCTGCGTAGCCCGAATGCCACACGGTGCGTAACCCGAGCGCCACGCCGGGGGTTCCTGGGCAATATGCCCGCGCCGACCCCTGGATGTGCCGTGCCCCGGTTCAGCGTCATCGTGCCCGCGTACAAGGTCCAGGCGTACCTCCAGGAGAGTCTGGACTCGGTCCTGACCCAGTCCTACCCGGATCTCGAACTGATCGTGGTCGACGACGCCTCCCCGGACGCCTGCGGTTCGATCATCGACGACTACGCCGCCCGGGACCCCCGGGTGACCGCCGTGCACCTGGCGCACCACCTGGGCCTGGGCCCGGCCCGCAACACGGGCCTGGCCCGGGCCACCGGCGACTACCTGGTCTTCCTCGACGGCGACGACACCCTGGCCCCCGGAGCCCTCCAGGCGATCACCGACCGGCTGAAGGCCACCGGCTCCCCGGACGTCCTCGTCTACGACTACGCGCGCACCTTCTGGACCGGCCAGGTGGTGCGCGACAGCCTCTCCCACCACCTCTGCGAGGAGGGCCCGGCGAGCTTCCGCCTGGCGGACCGCCCCTCCCTCCTCGGCATGCCGATGGTGGTGTGGAACAAGGCGTACCGCCGCGAGTACGTGGAGCGCGAGGGCCTCTCCTTCCCGCCCGGCTTCTACGAGGACACCCCCTGGACCTATCCCGCGCTCCTCGCGGCGGAGTCCGTGGCCGTCCTGGACCGCGTCTGCGTCCACTACCGCCAGCGCCGCACCGGCTCGATCCCGACCACCGGCAGCCGGAGCCACCTCGACGTCTTCGACCAGTACGACCGCGTCTTCGGCTACCTCGCCACCCGCCCCGAGCTGGAACGCTGGCGGCCCGTCGTGCACCGGCGGATGGCCGGGCACTTCTGCACCCTGTACGCGGACCGGCGCCGCCTCCCGCGCGCCGCCCGCGCCGAGTTCTTCAGCCGGGCGTCGGCCCTGCTGCGCCGCTACCGCGTCCCGGGCCCCCGGCCGCTGTCCCTGAGCCGTACCGACCGCACCCGCCACCTCCTGATGCGCCTGGGCACGAGGCGCACCTACCGCGCCCTGTCCCTGCTCCGCTCGGCCTCGCTCGCGGCGGGCCGTGCCGGGGCCGCCGGATGGAGGGGCCTGCGCGAGAGCGCCCTGCGCCTGCACTACCGCACGCAGCGACTGCTCCCGCTGCGGCCCGAGCTGGCGGTGTTCTCCGCGTACTGGCACGGCGGGTACGCCTGCAATCCGGCGGCGATCGAGGCCAAGCTCCGCGAACTCGCCCCGCGCATGCGGACGGCCTGGATCTGCGACCCCGCGCACGCCTCGACCCTCCCCCGGGAAACGGCCCTCCTGCGCCCGGGCTCCGCGGCGTACTGGACGGCCCTGGCCCGTGCCACCTACCTCGTCACGAACGTCAACTTCGACCGCACCCTGGTCAAGCGCGCCGGGCAGATCCTCGTGCAGACGCAGCACGGCACCCCGCTCAAGCGGGTCGGCCTCGACCTGCGGGACCGCCCGGCGGCCACCCCGACCACGGACTTCGCGGGCCTGCTGCGCGGCGCCGACCAGTGGGACTACCTGCTCTCCGCGAACCGGCACTCCACGCTGGTCTGGGAGAAGGCGGTCCCGTCCTCGTACACGACGCTCGAATACGGCTATCCCCGCAACGACGTCTTCCACCGGGCCACCCAGGCCGACGTCCTCGAACTGCGCGAACGCCTCGGCATCCCGCCGGGCTCCACGGCGATCCTGTACGCGCCGACGCACCGCGACTACCGGCGCAGCCGCCCGGAGCACCTGGACTTCGAGCGGATCCTGCGCGATCTGGGACCGCGCTACACGATCCTCAACCGCACCCACCTGACCTACGCGGGCTCGCCCTCCCCCGACCCGCACCCCCGCCTGCTGGACGTCTCCGCGCACCCCTCGGTGGAGGAACTCTGCCTGGCCTCGGACGCGTTGGTGACGGACTATTCCTCGCTGATGTTCGACTACGCCTCACTGGACCGGCCGATCGTGATCCACGCGGACGACTGGGAGGCGTACGAGGCCGCCCGCGGCACCTACTTCGACCTGCGGTCCTTCCCTCCGGGCGCGATCGCCCGGACCGAGGACGAGCTGGTGGACATCTTCGCGACGGGCCACTGGCAGGGCTCGCGCTCGGCGCAGCTCCGCTCGTCCTTCCGGGCCCGCTTCTGCGCGTACGACGACGGCCACGCGGCGGAGCGGGTGGTCCGCCGGGTCTTCCTGGGCGGGCCCGCGTCGCCGCCGGTCCCGTTGGAGGAACGCCGCCCCACGCCACCCGCGCCCTCTCCCGCCCCGGAAGCCACCCTGGCCCACCTCACGGCAGGCCGCTGGCCGTAACCGCCATGGCGGGGGCGGAGCCCGGGGACGGCGCAAGGGCGGTCAGGCGTGGGCGGTCAGGCCGGCGACCACCGACCGCGCCTGGTCGTCCAGGTCATCGGCCCGCACGGCGTCGCGAACGCCCCCACCAGATCCAGCACCAGGGGGAGCTTCGACTTCCACCGGCGGTAGACCGCAACAAGAAAGCGACTCCCGTGACAGTGACCACCGCCACCGCGTCCCCGACCAGCACCGCCGCCCCCGCCCCGGCGGCGGCCCCGCCCGTCCCCGACGACCGCGTCCCGACCGTCATCGCGGACGGCGTCCACGTCGTCTACAAGGTGCACGGCGCGGGCTCCCGCAAGGGCGGCGCGACCGCCGCGCTGAGCCGGATCTTCTCCCGCGGGCCCGCACCCGGCATCCGCGAGGTGCACGCCGTCAAGGGCGTCAGCTTCATCGCGTACAAGGGCGAGGCCATCGGCCTGATCGGCAGCAACGGCTCCGGCAAGTCCACCCTGCTGTCCGCCATCGCCGGTCTCCAGCCGGTCGCGCGCGGCCGGATCTTCTCCCACGGCCGGCCGTCCCTGCTCGGTGTGAACGCCGCGCTGATGAACGATCTGACCGGCGAGCGCAACGTCGTCCTCGGCGGCCTCGCGATGGGCATGGCCAAGCAGCAGATCCGCGAGCGCTACCAGGGCATCGTCGACTTCTCCGGGATCAACGAGAAGGGCGACTTCATCTCGCTCCCCATGCGGACCTACTCCTCCGGCATGGGCGCCCGGCTGCGCTTCTCCATCGCAGCCGCCAAGGACCACGACGTCCTGATGATCGACGAGGCCCTGGCCACCGGCGACGCCGCCTTCCAGCGGCGCAGCCGGGCCCGCATCGAAGAGCTGCGCGAACGGGCCGGCACCGTCTTCCTCGTCAGCCACGGCATCGGCACGGTCCGATCGACCTGCGACCGCGCGATCTGGCTGGAATCGGGCGTCCTGCGCATGGACGGCCCCGCGGCGCAGGTCTGCGACGCGTACGAGGAGTTCACGAGGAGTCGCTGAGCACACGGAAGGGGCGGGCCGGGACACGTGTCCCGGTCCGCCCCTTCCGCTTCGCTCACCGCATCGCGGGGACTAGCTGTGCGCCCTCAGCAGCGACCTCATCGTCCGCATCGCGACCGACAGGTTCGCCAGGTCGAAGTCGTCCGATCCCTGGATCTCGTCCAGGGTCGTCCGGGCCCGCCCGATGATCGCCGCGTTCTTCTCCTCCCACGCCTTGAAGCGCTCCTCGGGAGTCGACGTGCCGTTGCCGACCGTCAGCACGTCGGCGGTCAGGGCGGCGTGCGCCGAGAACAGGTCCTCGCGGATGGAGGCGCGGGCCATCGACTGCCAGCGGTCGGCCCGCGGCAGTTCGATGATGCGGTCCATCAGCTGGGTGATGTCCAGCCGGTCGGCGAGGTCGTAGTACACCTCGGCGACGGCCAGCGGCTCCACGCCCGTACGGTCCGAGATCGCGACGATGTCCAGCGTCGGGAAGGCCGAGGAGAATCCGGCGACCTTCGCCGCCAGTTCCTCCGGCACGCCCTCGCCGATCAGCTCGTCCATGACCGCCTCGTACCACTCCAGGTCCGCGCCGCGCACCAGCTTCGCCAGGTCCGACCAGACCCGCTCCACCCGCTCGGCGAAGAACGCGATGGTCTCGGTGATCTGCAGCGGCTGCGGCCGGTTGTTCAGCAGCCAGCGCGTGCCCCGCTCGACCAGGCGCCGCGAGTGCAGCCGCACCCGGGTCTGGACGTCCGCGGCGACCTTGTTGTCGAGCGCCTCGACGGCGTCCCACACCTCGGCCAGGCCGAAGATCTCGCGGGCGGCGAGCTGCGCCCGGACGATCTCCTCCAGGGAGGCCCCGGTCTCCTCGCGCAGACGGTGCAGGAAGGTCGAGCCACCGCTGTTGACGGTGTCGTTGACCAGGACGGTGGTGATGATCTCGCGGCGCAGCGCGTGTCCGTCGACCTGCTCCGGGAACTTCGCGCGCAGCGCGCCGGGGAAGTAGGCGTGCAGCAGGCGGGCCATGTACGGGTCGTCGGGCAGCTCGGTGTGGATGAGCTCGGTCGCCACCGTGATCTTGGTGTAGGCGAACAGGACGGCCAGCTCCGGCTGGGTCAGGCCCTTGCCGGTGTTGAGCAGCTCGCGGAGCTGCCGGTCGTTGGGCAGGAACTCCAGCGCCCGGTCCAGCAGGCCGTCCCGGCCCAGGCGGCGCATGAAGCGCTGCTGGGCGTGGAGCAGGCTGGGAGCCTGGGCCGCGCCGTTGGCCAGCGCCACGTTCTGCGCGTAGTTGTTGCGCAGGACCAGACGGCCGACCTCGTCGGTCATCTCGGCGAGGAACTTGTTGCGCTGCTTGACGGTCAGGTCGCCGTCTGCGACCACCGAGTTCAGCAGGATCTTGATGTTCACCTCGTGGTCGGAGGTGTCCACGCCCGCGCTGTTGTCGATGGCGTCGGTGTTGACCTTGCCGCCCTCGCCGCCCGCGCCGCTGCGCGCGAACTCGATGCGGCCGAGCTGGGTCAGGCCCAGGTTGCCGCCCTCGCCGATGACCTTGGCGCACACGTCTGAGCCGTTGACGCGGATGGCGTCGTTGGCCTTGTCGCCGACGTCCGCGTGCGTCTCGGCCGTCGCCTTGACGTACGTACCGATGCCGCCGTTCCACAGCAGGTCGACGGGGGCCTTGAGGATGGCCTGCATCAGGTCGGCCGGGGTCATCTTGGTGACGCCCGCCTCGATGCCGAGGGCCGCCCGGATCTGCGCGTTGACCGGGATGGCCTTCGCGCTGCGCGGGTGGATCCCGCCGCCCTGCGACAGGAGCGAGGTGTCGTAGTCGGCCCACGAGGAGCGGGGCAGCTCGAACAGGCGCCGGCGCTCGGCGTACGAGGTCGCCGCGTCCGGGGTCGGGTCGATGAAGATGTGCCGGTGGTCGAATGCGGCGACCAGGCGGATGTGCTCGGAGAGCAGCATCCCGTTGCCGAAGACGTCACCGGACATGTCGCCGACGCCCACGACCGTGAAGTCCTGCGTCTGCGTGTCGTGCCCGAGCTCGCGGAAGTGCCGCTTGACGGACTCCCAGGCGCCGCGGGCGGTGATGCCCATGCCCTTGTGGTCGTAGCCGGCGCTGCCGCCGGAGGCGAAGGCGTCGCCCAGCCAGAACCCGTAGGACTCCGCGACACCGTTGGCGATGTCGGAGAAGGTCGCGGTGCCCTTGTCGGCGGCGACGACGAGATAGGTGTCGTCCTCGTCGTGGCGGACCACGCCCTTGGGCGGCACGACGGCTCCGCCGACCATGTTGTCGGTGATGTCGAGGAGCGCCGAGATGAAGATCTTGTACGAGGCGATGCCCTCGGCGAGCCAGGCGTCGCGGTCCACCGAGGGGTCCGGCAGGTTCTTGGCGACGAAGCCGCCCTTGGCGCCGACCGGGACGATGACGGTGTTCTTGACCATCTGCGCCTTGACCAGGCCGAGGATCTCCGTACGGAAGTCCTCGCGCCGGTCGGACCAGCGCAGGCCGCCTCGGGCGACCTTGCCGAAGCGCAGGTGGACGCCCTCGACGCGCGGGGAGTACACCCAGATCTCGAACGCGGGGCGCGGGGCCGGCAGTTCCGGGATCGCCTGCGGGTCGAACTTCATCGACACGTAGGAGTGCTGCTCGCCCGCTTCGTTCAACTGGAAGAAGTTGGTGCGCAGCGTCGCCTTGATGAGGGTGAGGAAGGACCGCAGGATCCGGTCCTCGTCCAGCGAGGCGACCTGGTCCAGGGCCCCGTCCAGCTCCTCCAGCATCGCGTCGACGAGCTCGCTGCCCGCGGACTGGCGGCCGGGCGACATGCGGGCCTCGAAGAGCGAGACCAGCAGCCGGGTGGTGTGGACGTTGTTGCGGAGGGTGTCCTCCATGTAGTCCTGGCTGAAGGTGGCACCGGCCTGGCGCAGGTACTTGGCGTACGCGCGCAGCACGACGGCCTGGCGCCAGTTCAGCCCGGCGCCCAGCACCAGGGTGTTGAAGTTGTCGTTCTCGGCGTCGCCCTGCCAGACCGCCGCGAAGGCCTCCTGGAACCGCTCGCGGGCGTCGTCACCGAGGTACGCGTCCCCGTTGCCCGTCGAGAGCGGCATCCGCAGGCCGAAGTCGTAGATCCACGCGTTGGTGCGGTCGCTGCACCGCAGCTCGTACGGACGCTCGTCGGTGACCTCTACGCCCAGGCGCTGGAGCACGGGCAGGACCGCGGACAGCGAGACCTGCTCACCGGTGCGGTAGATCTTGAACCGGCGTTCGCCGGGGCCCGCGCCGACCGGCTCGTACAGCGACAGCGCGAACTCGCGGTCGCTCGCGGACAGCCGCTCCAGGTGGCACAGGTCCGCCACGGCCGCGCGCGGCGAGTGGTCGGCCTTGTAGCCCTCGGGGAAGGAGGTCCCGTACTTGCGCAGCAGCTCGGCGGCGCGCTCCTCGCCCAGTTCCGCGACGAGCGCCTCGCCGAAGCCGTCGGCCCAGGAGCGGGCGGCCTCGACCAGCCGGGCCTCGATCCGCTCGACGTCGGCGTCGGTCAGCACGGGCAGCTCGGTGCCCTGCGGGACGCGCACGACGAAGTGGATGCGGGACAGGATCGACTCGGTGTTCCAGGCGGTGAAGTCGACGCTGATGCCGTCGAGCTCCTCCTGCAGGATCGCGATCAGACGCAGCCGCACGCCCGTGGTGTAGCGGTCGCGCGGCAGGTAGACGAGCGCGGAGTAGTAGCGCCCGTACTCGTCCTGGCGCAGGTACAGCCGCAGCCGGCGGCGCTCCTGCAGGTACAGCACGGAGGTGGCGATGGCCTGGAGCTGGTCGACCGGGGTCTGGAACAGCTCGTCGCGCGGGTAGGTCTCGAGGATCTGCAGCAGGTCGCGGCCGTCGTGGCTGGACGGCGCGAAACCGGCGCCCGCGAGGACCTCGGCGACCTTGCGGCGGATCACGGGGACGCGGCGCACCGACTCGGTGTACGCGGCGGAGGAGAACAGGCCGAGGAAGCGGCGCTCGCCGACGACGTTGCCGTCCGCGTCGAACTTCTTCACGCCCACGTAGTCGAGGTACGACGGGCGGTGCACGGTCGAGCGGCTGTTGGCCTTGGTCAGCACCAGCAGGCGGTGTTCGCGGGCCTTGGCGCGGGCGTCGGCGGGCAGCCGGTTGAAGGACGGCGAGACGGGGTGGCCCTCGTCCTTGCCGCTGTGGTGCGGGTCGGAGCGCAGGATGCCGAGGCCGGTGCCGGCCACGGCGGCCAGGGAGTCGCCGTCGACGAGGTTGTACTCGCGGTAGCCGAGGAAGGTGAAGTGGTCGTCGGCGAGCCAGCGCAGCAGCTCACGGGCCTCTTCGAGCTCGTACTCGCGCAGGTCGGGCGCGGTGTGCTCCTCGGGCAGGCCGTCGGCGATGCGCAGGGCCGCGTCGCGCATCTTCTCCCAGTCCTCGACGGACTCGCGGACGTCGGACAGGACGCGCAGCAGGTCGACGGTGATCTGCTTGAGGTCGGCCTTGTCGGTCTCGCGGTCGATCTCGACGTGGATCCAGGACTCGACGAGCGAGTCGTGGGGGCGCGCGGTGCGGGGACCGTGCGCGTCGCAGTCGGGGCCGAGGATCTCGATCAGCTTGCCGGTGACGTCGCGGCGCACGACGACCTGCGGGTGGATCACGACGTGGATGCCGCGGCCCTGGCGGGACAGCTCGTTGGTGACGCTGTCGACCAGGAACGGCATGTCGTCGGTGACCACCTCGACGACGGAGTGGCTGGAGGTCCAGCCGTTCTCCTCCACCGTGGGGGTGTGCACACGGACGTTCGCGGTGCCCTGCGGGCGAGCCTCCGCGATCCGGTAGTGCGAGAGCGCTGCCCCGAACACGTCGACCGGATCCCGGTCGAGGAGGTCCTCGGGGGCGGTGTGCAGGTAGTAGCGCTGGAGGTAGGAGAACATCGCGCCCCGGTCTGGACGCTCCCCCTGTTCGGACCCAGTCGGAAGTAGCCCCCCGGCCGGGCTGTTCTCAGCTACCCGTGCCGCCCGCGCGAGCAGCTCGGCCTTTGCTTCGTCCAGCTTGGTCTGCATGTCCTCTGGCTCCTGTCGCGCGCCATTGCGTGACGTAGGTGAAGGAAGGAATGGCATAGCACCGCGAGGCGGGGTGTCCGTCCGGGATCGACGCTATGCCGTCGAGAGAGTCGCCTGGGAGGGAATCGGCCATGATCGGCAAGTGGTCCCGGCGGCGGGGATCAGCGATGGCCCGGGCACGGTCGTGCGCCGGGCGCCGGCCGGAGGCTTCAGTGCCTCCGAGAACTATCGCGCTGATCACGGGTACCAGGCTATCTCGCCCGACCCCCGACTCGTCATGAGCTGTATGTGTACAAATCCGGGGGTGGAACTTTGACACTCTGGACAGCGACGCGCCCGGGCGGGCGTGCCCGGTCACGATCCGGTCGCTATTCGGCCATCGCGCGAGCAGCCAGTACCGCCTCCGCCAGGCTGTCGACCACGGGAACACCGGCCGATTCCAGACTGCCGCGGCTGTGCGAACCGCCCGTGTAGAGGACCGCCCTCGCGCCCACGTGAGCGGCCGCCAACGCGTCGTCCACGGCGTCTCCGATGAGGACCGTACGCCCTGCCGTCACCCCCGTCCCCTCCAACGCCTTCAGGTGGCGTACGAGGTGTCCCGCCTTCGTGGTGTGGGAGGGCCCCGTGCGTCCGTCGACGCGCAGGAAGTGCCGGTCGATGCCGTGCGCCCGGACGAGCGGGACGAGCTTGTCGTGGGGCGCGAGGGACAGCAGGGACTGGGTGAGCCCGTCCGCCTGCCAGTCCCGGAGCAGCTCCCTGGCCCCTTCGGCGAGCCCGGCGCTCTCGGCGGCGGCCCAGTAGTGGCGGTGGAACGCCTCGTCCATCACGACCCACTCGTCATCCGTGGGCAGCCGGCCCATGAGGCGCTCGTAGAACTTCGGCACCGGAACGACGTACAGCTCGCGGTACCGCTCCAGGCTGATCGGCGCGAAGCCGAGCTCGGCGAAGGAGGCGTTGGTGGCGGCCATGACGGCGTCGATGTCGTGGAGCAGCGTGCCGTTCCAGTCCCAGACGATGTGCGAGGTCGCGGGCGTCACGGACGCGGGCAGGGGTGTCGCCGGGTTCACTTCAGCAGCCCCGCGATCTCCTGCACCCCGAACCAGAGCAGCTCGTGGTCCTCGGCCCCGTCGACGGTGGACCGCGCGTCCTCGTCCCCCTCGTCGGCGGCCGGGACGGCCAGCGCGGCGGCCGACACGTCCTCCACGGCGTCCTGCGCGTCCACGTGCACCGCGGCGGCCTCGGTGAGCCGGACGGCCCCCGCGAGGGACACCCGGCCGAGCGCGGCCTCATCGGCCCCGGGATCGGCGGTGGCGGCCTCCTCGGCCACGTCGACGGCGACGACGACCCGCTTGCGGGGCGCGGAGGCGTCCTCGGCGATCATCCGCAGCGAGGCGGCGGCGGCCCGGCCCAGGGCGGCGTACTCCAGCTCCTCGATGTCCTGCGACACGAACCACTCGCGCAGCTCGGGCGTGACGGCGTACGCCCGCAGCGGAGCCGGACCCAGCTCACCCGCCTTGTGCGCCTCGGCGAGCCCGGGAAGGGTCAGGGGGACGTACACACGCATGGCCGGCTGCTTTCGGTAGTCGGAAACGCCCTCAGGATACGACCGCGGCCGCGCCCCGCGTGGGGACCGGGGCCCCGGTGGCCTTCCCGCTGCCGCGCCCCGCGTGGGGACCGGGGCCTCGGTGGCCTTCCCGCTGCCGCGTGCCGCGCCCGACCCCGCCCGGAGCGGCCCCCCTCCCGGACGCCTTCCCGCGGAGCCCGGACTCCGTCCGTGACGGCTCCCGTCCCCCTTCGGGGTGCCCGGGCGGGACCCAGGGGCGTCCACCTCGGTCCCGCCGGGGCCGCGGCGAGGGCCCCGGGGCTGCGGGGAGCGACCCGGATAGGTGAAGCCGGAACCCTTCCCCGGCGGCCGCGCGGGGTCGTTGCGGAGCGTGTTCGCGGGCCCGTAGAAGTCCCGTACCAAGTTACCGCCCGGTACCCACGCCGGGCCCGGACTTCTCGGGGGACCAGCACCATGACCGCCATGACCACCAGGGCCGCCCGGACCAGGAACACCACCCGGCCCCCCGGCCGCCACGACCAGCGTCGGCCGCCGACCGCGGTCCCCCGCGGCCCGCACCACTGGTTCGCCGACCGGCTCCTCGCGGTGCTCAGCGGGCACCGCCCGGTCCACTCGCTGATGGGCCACACCGTCGGCCCGGCCTACGACCAGCTGATCAGCCTGACCTCCGCGGACCCCTCCGCCCGCCCCGCGGGCCGCGAAGACCACGCACGCGACCGCACGCGCCCCGTCATCCGCCGGTGCGGCCGCTTCACCCCGGGTCCGGGGGTCATCGAGGCCTTCGCCCGCATCGCGACGGGCGACCGCCTGACGGCGATGGCCTTCCGCCTGGAACAGGGTCCCGACCTGCGCTGGCGCTGCGCCGCCGTCGAACTCCAAGGCCCCCGCCCCTGACCGGGCCGGCGGGCCGGGGCCACCGCGGCCGCGCCCCCGGGGGCAGGGCGCCGGCGCCGGCGCCCGTACCGGCCCCGGGGATCCCCGGGCAGCGGCAGCGGATCCCGTGCGGCACGGAACGCCGCCGGGGCCGGACCCCACGTACGGCGTGGTGTCCGGCCCCGGCGGGGATGCTTCGAGCAGCGGGGTTACTTCTTGCGGCGGCGGCCGCCCGCGGCCTTCGCCGCCTTGCGGCGCTCCGCCCGCGTCATCCCGGCCTCGTCACCGGACTCCGACTCGAAGTCGCCCTCGACGACGCCGCCCTCACCGTCGACCGACGGCGCGGAGAAGTGCAGCCGGTCCGGACGCTGCGGCGCGTCCAGGCCCTTCGCCCGGATCTCCGGCTTGGTCAGCGAGGGACCGGCGGCCTGCACCGGGACCTCCTCGACCTGCTGCTCGACCTGGACCTCCAGGTTGAACAGGTAGCCGACGGACTCCTCCTTGATGCCCTCCTGCATGGCGTTGAACATGTCGAAGCCCTCGCGCTGGTACTCGACCAGCGGGTCCTTCTGGGCCATCGCCCGCAGGCCGATGCCCTCCTGCAGGTAGTCCATCTCGTAGAGGTGCTCACGCCACTTGCGGTCCAGCACCGACAGGACCACGCGCCGCTCCAGCTCGCGCATGATCTCGGAGCCGAGGGTCGCCTCGCGCGCCTCGTACTGCTCGTGGATGTCGTCCTTGACGGACTCCGCGATGAACTCGGCGGTGATGCCCGCGCGGTCGCCCGCCGCGTCCTCCAGCTCCTCGACCGTGACCTTGATCGGGTAGAGCTGCCGGAAGGCGTTCCACAGCCGGTCCAGGTCCCACTCCTCCGCGAACCCCTCGACCGTCTCGGCCGTGATGTACGCGTCGATCGTGTCGTCCATCATGTGCCGGATCTGCTCCTGGAGGTCTTCGCCCTCCAGGACCCGCCGGCGCTCCGCGTAGATGACCGTGCGCTGGTTGTTGAGGACCTCGTCGTACTTCAGGACGTTCTTGCGCGTCTCGAAGTTCTGGGTCTCGACCTGCGACTGGGCCGACGCGATGGCCCGCGTGACCATCTTGTTCTCGATCGGCACGTCGTCCGGCACGTTCGCCATCGACATGACGCGCTCGACCATCTGCGCCTTGAACAGGCGCATCAGGTCGTCGCCGAGGGACAGGTAGAAGCGGGACTCGCCCGGGTCGCCCTGTCGGCCGGAGCGGCCGCGCAGCTGGTTGTCGATGCGGCGCGACTCGTGCCGCTCGGTGCCCAGCACGTACAGCCCGCCGAGCTCCTTGACCTCCTCGAACTCCGCCTTCACGGCCGCCTCGGCCCGCGTGAGCGCCTCGGGAAGGGCGTGCGCCCACTCCTCGATGTGCTCCTCCGGGTCCAGGCCGCGCTGGCGCAGCTCGGCCTCGGCGAGGTCGTCCGGGTTGCCGCCGAGCTTGATGTCGGTACCTCGGCCGGCCATGTTCGTGGCGACCGTGACGGCGCCGCGACGGCCCGCCTGGGCGACGATCGTCGCTTCACGGTCGTGCTGCTTCGCGTTCAGCACCTCGTGCGGGATGCCGCGCTTGGAGAGCTGCTGCGAGAGGTACTCGGACTTCTCGACCGACGTCGTACCGACGAGGATCGGCTGGCCCTTCTCGTGCTTCTCCGCGATGTCGTCGACGACGGCGGCGAACTTCGCGACCTCGGTGCGGTAGATCAGGTCCGCCTGGTCCTTGCGGACCATGTCGCGGTTGGTCGGGATCGGGACGACACCGAGCTTGTAGATCTGGTGGAACTCCGCGGCCTCGGTCATGGCCGTACCGGTCATGCCCGACAGCTTCGAGTACAGGCGGAAGAAGTTCTGGAGGGTGATCGTGGCGAGGGTCTGGTTCTCGTCCTTGATGTCCACCCCTTCCTTCGCCTCGATCGCCTGGTGCATGCCCTCGTTGTAGCGGCGGCCGGCGAGGATACGGCCGGTGTGCTCGTCGACGATCATGACCTCGCCGTCGATGACGACGTAGTCCTTGTCGTTCTTGAACAGTTCCTTCGCCTTGATGGCGTTGTTCAGGTAACCGACGAGGGGGGTGTTCACCGACTCGTAGAGGTTCTCGATGCCGAGCCAGTCCTCGACCTTCGCGACACCGGACTCGTGGATGGCGACGGTGCGCTTCTTCTCGTCGACCTCGTAGTCGCCGGTCTCCTCGATGCCCTTGAGGGGCTGGCCGGGCTCGCCCTTGGTCAGGCGCGTGACCAGCTTCGCGAAGTCCGCGTACCACTTGGTGGCCTGGTCGGCCGGCCCCGAGATGATCAGCGGGGTACGGGCCTCGTCGACGAGGATCGAGTCGACCTCGTCGACCACGGCGAAGTTGTGGCCGCGCTGGACGAGCTCGTCCTGCGACCACGCCATGTTGTCGCGGAGGTAGTCGAAGCCGAACTCGTTGTTCGTGCCGTACGTGATGTCGGCGGCGTACTGCTCACGGCGCTGCGCCGGAGACATGTTCGCCAGGATGCACCCGACCTCCAGGCCGAGGAACTTGTGCACCCGGCCCATCATCTCGGAGTCGCGCTCGGCGAGGTAGTCGTTCACCGTGATCAGGTGGACGCCCTTGCCGGACAGCGCGTTCAGGTACGCGGGCAGCGTACCGACGAGGGTCTTGCCCTCACCGGTCTTCATCTCGGCCACGTAGCCGAGGTGCAGCGCCGCGCCACCCATCATCTGCACGTCGTAGTGACGCTGGCCGAGGACGCGCTTGGCGGCCTCGCGGACCGTCGCGAAGGCCTCGGGCAGCAGGTCGTCCAGGCTCTCGCCGTCCTGGAAGCGCTGCTTGTACTCGTCCGTGAGCGCACGCAAGTCGGCGTCGGAGAGGTTGACGAAGTCCTCTTCGATGGAGTTGACCTGGTCCGCGATGCGGTGCAGTTTTTTGAGGATCTTGCCTTCGCCTGCACGCATGAGCTTGTTGAAGACGGACACCGAGGTTTGTCTCCTTGCCGGTCGGGCCTGGCACTGGTTCGTACACGGGCACGGAGGGTGGGCCCCACCGCAACGGCCATCGTAAGCGAGGACGCGGTCGCGTCGGGAGGTCCGTACCTCCGCGGGGCACGAGTGCCCGGAAAAGAGAACGTGCGGGGGGCGCCGAAGGTGCCGGTAAGCGGCCCCTCTTCCCGAAAAGTGTTCGCCGCCCACCCGAGGGGGGCAGGAGAATCCGCTCATGGACCCGATCACCCTGACCACCGAGCGCCTGGTACTGCGCCCCCTCACCCCTTACGACACCGACGAGGTGCACGCGGCGTGCCAGGACCCGGGGATCCAGCGCTGGATCCCCGTACCCGTCCCGTACGGGCGCACGGACGCCGAGGCCTTCATCGGCCGGGTCCCGGCCGGGTGGCAGGACGGCTCGGAGTACAACTTCGCGGTCCGGCTCGGCGCCCGGGGACCCCTGGTCGCCTGCGTCGGTGTCGTCCCGTCCGGCGCGCACGCCCACGAGGTCGGGTACTGGACCGCCGCCGGGCACCGGGGCCGCGGCTACCTGACCGAGGCCCTGCCCGCCGTGGTGCGCTGGGCGTTCACCGAGCTCGGCTGCGTACGGATGGTCTGGCGCGCCGGCATCGGCAACGACGCCTCCCGCGCGGTCGCCGAGAAGACCGGGTTCACCGTCGAAGGCGTCCAGCGCGCGGCCATGGAACACCGGGGGACCCTGCGGGACTGCTGGATCGGCGCCATGCTCCCCTCGGACCTCGACCTCCCCTCCCGCCTCCCGTACCTGCCCTCGCCCTCGCACTCTCCCTCTCCCTCCTCTGTCAGTGGGCGCGTCTAGGGTGCGGACATGACGACCGCACCGCCCGCCCGGCCGCGACCGACCGCCTCACTGTCCGCCGACGAGGCCCGCCGCATCGCGCTGCGCGCGCAGGGGTTCGTCGGGGCCCCCGACCGGCGCGGCGGGGTGCGCGGCATCCTGCGCCACCTCGGCGCCGTCCAGTTGGACACGATCTCCGTACTGGCCCGGTCCCACGAGCTCGTGCCGTACGCGCGCCTGGGCGCGGTCGGCCGCTCCGGCGTCGAGGCGGCGTACTGGTCGGACCACCACGCCTTCGAGTACTGGTCGCACGCGGCCTGCATCCTGCCCATCGAGGAATGGCCGCACTTCGCCTTCCGCCGCCGGGCCCGCAAGGCCCGCGGCCACCGCTGGCACGTCCTGCAGGACAAGGACCGCTCGACCAGGGCCGTCCTGGACCGCCTGGCGGCCGAGGGGCCGCTCACCTCCACCGAGCTGGGCGGCGCCAAGAACGGCGGCGAGTGGTTCGAATGGTCCGAGACGAAGATCGCCGTGGAGTGGCTGCTCGACATCGGCGAGGTCGTCTGCACCGAGCGGCGGGGATGGAAGCGGGTCTACGACCTCCCGGAGCGGGCGGTCCCCGAGGCGCTGCTCCACGACGAGCTGGACGACCGCGAGTGCGTGCGGCGCCTGGTGGACCTGGCCGGCCGGAGCCTGGGCGTGGGAACGCGGTCCGACATCGCGGACTACCACCGCCTGACCGGGGCGCAGTTCGATTCGGTGATCGCCGACTCGGACCTGGTCCCGGTAGAGGTGGAGGGCTGGGGCAAGCCCGCGTGGGCCGACCCGGCGGCCCTGGCCACCGTGCCGCGCGGCCGCCACCGCACCACCCTGCTCTCGCCGTTCGACTCCCTCGTCTGGGAGCGCCCGCGCACGGAGCGGATCTTCGGCTTCACGCACCGCCTGGAGGCGTACGTCCCCAAGCCCCGGCGGATCCACGGCTACTTCGCGATGCCCCTGCTCGCCGGAGGACACCTCCAGGGCCGCGTGGACCCGGCCCGCGAGGGCACGACCCTGGTGGCCCGCCAGCTCTCCCTGACCACTCCGAAGGCGGCGGGCGCGATGGCGCTGGCCCTGCGGGAGGCTGCCTCGTGGGTCGGCTGCGACGCGGTCCGCGTCGAGCGGGCCTCCACCCCCGCCGAAGCGGCGGCCGTGACCTCGGAACTCGCCGCCCTCTGAGGGCGGGGGCGGGCGCGGCGCCCCGACCGCAGCCCTAGCGGATCTCGAGGATCTTCTCCCGCATCGCGTACACCACCGCCTCCATCCTGGAGTGCAGCTGCAGCTTCTCCAGGATGTTGCGCACGTGGTTCTTCACGGTGTTCTCGGAGATGAACAACTCCTTGGCGATGTCGCGGTTGTTCATCCCCGTCGCCACCAGCTTCAGGACCTCCAGCTCCCGGTCGGTCAGCCGCGGCGCCGGCACCAGCCGGCGCTCGTCCGTGCGCTGGATCATCGACTTGAACTCCGTCAGGAGCTTCGACGCCATCGACGGGCTGATCTGCGACTGCCCGTCCGCCACCGCCCGGATCGCCGTGGCGACCTCGTCCGTGGAGATCTCCTTCAGGAGGTACCCGGTGGCCCCCGCCTTGATCGCGTCGTAGAGGTCCGCCTCCTCGTCGCTGATCGTCAGCATGATGATCTTCGCGGAGGGTGCCACCTCCTTGATCGAGGTGCACGCCTCGATCCCGCCGCGCCTGGGCATCCGTACGTCCATCAGCACGATGTCCGGCAGCAGGTCGGCCGCCTTGTCCACGGCCTCCGCGCCGTCACCGGCCTCGCCGACGACCTGGATGTCCTCCTCCTGCGCGAGGACGATCTCCAGTCCTCGCCGGAACAGCGCGTGGTCGTCCACCACGAGCACCCGGATCGGCTCTGCCGCCCGGCCCTCCTCACGGCAGCCCGCACCGTCGTCGTCGCGCACCGGCCCGAAGCTGTCCGCCATCGTTCCTCCCCCTGCACCGCATGTGCTGAGCTGCTGGGTCAATCCGACGGGAGCGGCCGACGGCTGACTGCCCGACATGATTCCATGCCCGCGCGCCCTTTCGGGGTCCGGCGAATACCGGCCGACCATTACCGGCCATCAGGTCATACGGGTGCCCCCGCGCCCGCCGGAGCGAACGCGGGGGCACCGCACGGACATCCGAATATCGCGCGGCCTCAGCCGCCGAGCGCGCCGCCCGCTCCCGCGCCGTCGAGCTCGTCCGAGCCGGAGGCGTCCGGGTTCAGGTGGATCACGCCGTAGTCGTAGCCGTGGCGCCGGTAGACGACGCTCGGCATCTTGGTGTCGGAGTCGACGAACAAATAGAAGTCGTGGCCGACCAGTTCCATCTCGTACAGAGCCTGGTCGAGCGACATGGGTGCGGCCGAGTGGGTCTTCTCTCGGACGACGAGCGGGCCTTCGCCCTGCACTTCGAGCGATCCGATCCGCGTGGTCGGAATCGCGTCGGCCTTCTCGCCGGTGACCGGCTCGCCGTTGCCGTTCAGGGTCGCGGCGTCCGGGACCGCGTCGGCGACCTCGGCCGCCGAGAGCCGTCCGTTGCCGCGACGGGTGTGGCGCTTGTCGTGCTGCTTGCGCAGCCGGGCCTCAAGCTTGTCCTGAGCGAGGTCGAGCGCCGCGTACGGGTCGGCGGCGGCGGCCTCGGCACGGATCACCGGGCCCCGCGAACGCAGGGTGATCTCCACGCGGTCGGAACGGTCGGCCTGGCGCGGGTTGTGCTCCTTGGACACCTCGACGTCCAAGCTGATCACCTTGGCGTCGAGCTTCTGGATCCGCTCCGGATTCAGCTTCTCGGCCACGTGCTTGCGGAACCGGTCGGGCACCTCGGTCTTACGGCCCTTGACGACGATGTCCACGCAGAACTCCGTTCCCGGATAGCCACGCCCTCAGGGGCGAAGCGTCTCCCTTTCGCACCAGACTCCGGTGAACACCGAAGCCTCGGACTTGGCGACTTTCACCTCCTCCTCCCCCATCGGCAAGATCTACACCCCACCGACTTCGGAGTCGAGAGACAGCCTCTGACACGAAGATCCCGAAACGTACGAACGCCCGGAACAAACGGTCCGATGCGTGGGGCCCAAGGCTCGCCAATTCCTTACAACCGAACATATCCCTCTATGGCGGTTGTCGGCACCCGCTACCGGAACGTACCTCCGTTCAGGTGGCTGTTCCCTCTTACTACCTGCAACGATGCGCCTTCCCTTCCAGTTCCAAATCTATTCATTCGTTTTTGGTCTGTACGTGTCGCGGACCGGCCCCTCCCACCTCTCCAGCGCCCCCGCCGCAGCTCACCGGCGGACCAAGGAGCCCGCCGAGGCGGCCACCACCGCGGCCCCGCCCGCCGGCCCGATCCCGGCCGTCCGCAGCGCCCGCGCGGCCTCCGCCAGCGTGGCTCCCGTGGTCACGAGGTCGTCCACCACCACGATCCGGGCCGCACCCGCCGTCACCCGGCCTGCGTCCGGCCGGGCCTCCAGAGCCCCCGCGAGGTTGTCCCGGCGCTCCAGCGCCCCCAGGCCCGCCTGGTCGGCCACGGCCCGCCGCAGCCGTAGTACGGGCGCCACGCGCGCGGGCACACCGGTTCGCCGCAGCCGGGCCGAGGCGGCCAGCGCGATCCTGCGCGCGGGGTCGTGACCGCGCGCCCGGACCCGGTGGCGCGCGGAGGGCACGGGAACCAGGAGCACCTGCCCCGCCCCACCCGCCCGCCCCGTTCCCGCGCCGCCGGGCCCGCCCGCCCCGCCGGCCCGGACCGCCACGGCCAGGGCCGCGCCGAGGGCGCCGGCCAGCGCGAGGCCGCCGCGCTCCTTGTGGGCCAGCAGGACGGCCCGTACGGCCCCTTCGTACGCGGCGCAGGCATGGACCGGCGGGAGCCCGGCGGGGCGCGGAGAAAGCCGTACGGGAGACGCCGCGGCCCCACTGAGCGCCGAGCGGCAGGCCCCGCACAGCACGGAACGCGCGGCCCCGCAGCCGGCGCAGTCCGCCGGCAGGACGAGCCCCGCCAGCTCCGCCGCCAGCGCCCCCGCCGACCCCGTCAGGGCCCGTCCCCACTGCCGCATGGCGTCCACCCTGCCCGCCGGGCGCACGGCCGTGCCACCCCTGTGGAAAACCGCGGAAATAGCAAAGGGGCGCAGGGCCGACCGAGGGGCGGGGCAGGGGCGGGCAGCGCGACCCCCGGATCAGCCCGGGTAGACCGGTGCGCGCCCGCCCGCGGCCACCGTGCGCCACTGCGCCCCCGGCGGCAGCCACACGATCCCGTCCTCCTTGGAGTGCGCGACCACCGGCTTGCGCTCGTCCTCGCTCGCCGCGACGGCCTCCAGCCCGGTCGCCCCGGGCAGCCCGGCGCCGACCATCGAGCCGTCGGCCAGCATGTACCGGGCCTGCACGACCCCGCCGCTCTCGCGGCCCACCACCAGCAGCCGGCCGCGCGGCGCCCAGCTCATCGCCGTCACGTCCGCCAGCTGCGGGGCGGCCGGGCGCAGCTCCCGTACGGAGACCACCGATCCGTCCCCCTTGGCGTCGGGCCGCTCGATCCGCCCGATGTACAGGTTGTTGCGGCCCTTGCTCTGCAGCAGGAGCGCCATCCGCACCCCGTCGGGAGAGGCCTTCAGCCCGGTGATCCGGGCGCCGTTCAGGCCGGACACCTCGACCCGCTCGGGGGTTCCGGCGCCGCCGGGCAGCCGCCACAGCGTCGGGTTCTGCGCGTCCTGGTCCGCGATCCACAGATCACCGGCCGCGTCCCAGGTCGGGGCGGTGAGCCCGGCCGGCTTGACGCCCTTGGCGGTCAGCAGCGGCGCCGGCATGGGTCCGGCGGTGGTCAGGTTGACGACGTACAGCCCGTGGTCGTCCTCCGAGACGACCGCCGCGCGCTTCTCGTCGTAGGCGACGGCGGCGGAGCCCACCTTGAAGGGCGGGTTCCCCGACAGCGGCCCCGGAACCGCCGACGCCTCCTCCTGCTGCTCTTCCCGGTTGGGGTCCAGGGTCATCCGCTTGAGCCGGTTCTCGTTGTCCACGTAGTACTGGTGGCCCGGCGACGGCGGACGGTTGGCGACCACGGCCGCGGCCGCCTCGGTGATCTGGCACAGCACGGACTTGCCGTCGGCCCGCACGAGTTCGACCCGGTCGACCCGGGAGCCCGTCAGGTCCTTGACCGTGTAGAGGAGTTGGGTGGCCATCTTGCGGCAGGCGGGCTCCGCGACGTTGTCGGCCTTGTCGTTCAGCGGCACCCGCAGCGTGTTCTGGCCGTCGTACGAGAGAGACTTGGTGCCCTCGCGCAGCTCCGTACCCGTGGGGAAGCTGGACGTCACGACCGGCCCGAGCCACTTCGAGGGGCCGGCCAGCAGCGACCTGACGGTCTGGGTGGTGGGGTCCATCCGGGAGTCCGGATCACTGCGCTGCCGCACGTAGACGGGATCGGCGACGAGCGTCGCCCCCGCGAAGTAGTACTTGTTGACCGGCATGTAGATGCGCTGGAAGTCGGACTCGCTCAGGACCAGGCTGCTGGGCGGCGTCGCGATCCGCCACTGCTTGTCCTCCTGCGTGAGCTGCAGGAACTCCTCGTAACGCCGGTCGCTCGTCTCCGGCTGGTACGCGCTGCGCTCGTCCACGGTGGCCAGCGTCTTGCCGGTGACCCTGAACCGGGGCGCCGCGGGGTCCTTCTCGCCCGGCACCGAGACCCGGTCGAGGCCCGCGGAGAGCACGGTGACCGCCGAACCGGGCTTCCAGTTCTTCGCCGCTTCCTCCGTGAGGTACTTGCGGGCGGTCTGCAGCTGCGGATCGTCGCTGGTCATCGCCTCAAGGAAGCCGTCGACGACCTCCTGCGGGCTGGCCCGGTCGGCCGGCGGTACGCCGAAGACACGGACCTGGGAGTCGACTCCCTGCGAGGCCTCCACCGGGCGGATCTCGCCGTGGTCGGGCATGGACGCGCAGCCGGCGAGCAGCAGCCCGGCCGCGCCCAGGACATAGGCCCTGAGCGTGCGCGCGGTCCGCCGCGGCCTCTTCGGCTCAGCGCCCATGGGATCCACCGGTTCCACCCTCTCGGTCTGCTGTACCCGCCGCCCCGCCCGCGGCCTGCTCGGCGGGCCGGGTCACGACCCGGGCCCCGTTCCCGGGCAGCGCCGTCGGATCCGCCGGCACCGGCAGCGCACCGGACACCGGCGACCTCGGCGGGATCGGCGACCGGTCGGGCCTGCCCGCGGGCTCCCGGGACGACCCGGCCCCCGTCGGGCCCTCGGCCGCGGCCCTGGCCCGGTTGGCCCGGGAGTCCTCCGGCTCCAGAGGGATCGGCGACCCGCGCAGCGGCTCGTCGGCCGTGCGCGGCAGGGTGAGGCGGAACTGCGAGCCGCCGCCCGGCTCGCCCCACGCCTGGAGCCAGCCCCCGTGCAGCCGGGCGTCCTCCACGGCGATGGACAGGCCGAGGCCGGTACCGCCGGTCGTGCGCGCCCGCGCCGGGTCGGCCCGCCAGAACCGGTTGAAGACGCGGGTGGCCTCGCCGGGCTTGAGCCCGACCCCGTAGTCCCGTACGGCGACGGCGACCGCTCCGCCCGCCGAGGCGAGCCGGACCACCACGTCGCGGCCCTCACCGTGCTCGACGGCGTTGACGACGAGGTTGCGCAGGACCCTCTCCACGCGCCGGGCGTCGGCCTCGGCTATCACCGGCTGGGTGTCGCCGAGGACGCGGATCCGGGTGTTCTTGTGCTCGGCGAGCGGTGCGGCGGCGTCGATGACCCGGTGCACGACGTCGCGCAGGTCGATCGGCTCCGCCTCCAGGGCGGCGGCGCCCGCGTCGAACCGGCTGATCTCCAGCAGGTCGGCGAGGAGCGACTCGAAGCGGTCGAGCTGGCCGGCGAGCAGTTCGGCGGAGCGCGCGGTGACCGGGTCGAAGTCGGCGCGGGCGTCGTGGATGACGTCCGCGGCCATGCGGACCGTCGTCAGCGGGGTGCGCAGCTCGTGCGAGACGTCCGAGACGAAACGGCGCTGCAGCCGGGAGAGGTCCTCCAGCTGCTGGATTTTGTTCTGGAGGTTCTGGGCCATCTTGTTGAACGCCTCGCCCAGGCGGGCGATGTCGTCCTCGCCGGTGACCTTCATCCGCTCCTGGAGCCGCCCCGCGGAGAGCCGCTCGGCGATCCCGGCGGCCATCCGGACCGGGGTGACGACCTGGCGCACGACCAGCCAGGCGATCCCGCCGAGCAGGACGACGACGAAGAGCCCGGCGGTGGCGATGGTGACCTTGACCAGGTTGAGGGACTCCTCCTCCTGGGTCAGCGGGAAGAGGTAGTACAGGTCGTAGGGGTCACCGTTGATGTCGGTGAGCCGCTTGCCCACGACGAGCGCGGGCTCGGGCGCCTTGTCCCCGGCACCGGGGGTGTAGCGGACCAGGGAGAACGTCTTGAAGGCCCCGGTGGCGTGGTTCACGGCCCGGCGCAGTTCCAGCGGCACGCTCGCGGTCGGGTCGACGTTGCCCGAGGCGCGGGCACCCCGGACGCCGAGCGCGCCCCGGCCGGGTGGCTGTTCTTCGCCGGTACCGGTGCCGGCGCCCAGCGCCGCGACCTCGAAGGCGCTCTGCCCGCCGCTGGCGAGCTGCTTGACCAGCGAGTTCATCCACGTACTGGCGTCGCGGCCGACCTTGCTCTCGGAAGCGTCGACCCCGTCCACCGCGTACGGCGTGTTGGCCTTCTCCTGTGCGACCGCGAACCCTCCCGCGGCCTGGCTCTGCGCGGCCTCCTCCTTGGCTTCGAGGAGTCCCCTGCTGACCTGTGCGATGACCACGAACCCGAGGGCGAGGACCACGGCGAGTGAGATCAGCAGCGTCGCGGCGACCACCCGGAGCTGGATGTTGCGCCGCCAGAGCCGGACAGCCGGAAGCAGCGGCCGGCGTACGAGGCGTACGCACAGCCGCAGCACGGGGCCGCCCGGTGCTCCGTCCGCTACGTGGCGGAGCGCCCGGCCACCCCGCAGGGCTCCCCACCGGGAGCCGCCACGGGGCTTGCCGGATTTCATGTCAGCTGGGTCCGGCCTTGTAGCCGACACCGCGCACCGTCACGACGATCTCGGGGCGCTCCGGGTCCTTCTCGACCTTGGAGCGCAGGCGCTGGACGTGCACGTTGACCAGCCGGGTGTCGGCCGCGTGGCGGTAGCCCCAGACCTGCTCCAGCAGCACCTCGCGGGTGAAGACCTGCCAGGGCTTGCGGGCGAGCGCGACCAGCAGGTCGAACTCGAGCGGGGTCAGCGCGATGGAGGCGCCGTCCCGCTTGACCGAATGCCCCGCGACGTCGATGACGAGGTCACCGATGGTCAGCTGCTCGGGGGCCGGCTCTTCCGAACGGCGCAGGCGGGCGCGGATGCGCGCCACCAGCTCCTTCGGCTTGAACGGCTTGACGATGTAGTCGTCGGCCCCGGACTCCAGGCCCACGACGACGTCCACGGTGTCGCTCTTGGCGGTGAGCATGACGATCGGTACGCCTGACTCGGCGCGGATCAGCCTGCACACCTCTATGCCGTCCCTCCCGGGCAGCATGAGGTCGAGCAGCACGAGATCCGGCTTCGCCTCCCGGAAGGCAGCCAGTGCCTTGTCACCGTCCGCTACGAACGATGGCTCAAAACCTTCTCCACGCAGCACAATGCCGAGCATCTCGGCCAGCGCGGTGTCGTCGTCGACGACAAGGACGCGTCCCTTCATGGTTGACATCATCCCATTAGCTAATCGTTACCCGGCGGTGAGCTGTCCCACAGCCGGAGGGGCTGGAAATCGACCCTCGGACCTGCGTGGAGATCAGGGCGCCCAGTGTGCCCCGGATCTACTCGACAAATGAAGGTGCCAACGCCCCGGGATCCCGGGGACGGCTGGTCCGTTCGAGGTTGTCACATGGCACGATGGCAGCCGGACCATGCGCCCGCACACCGCAGTGCACGTGAAGGAGCGACGATGAACGACTCTCCGGGCTGGGCTACGCCCGGATCCTCCCCGTCCGACGGTGAGGGCTCCCACGGTACGCAGCCGCCTTCCGACGGCTCCGGCGGCTCCGGCGGCCCGAAGTGGTCTCCCGAGCAGCCGCCGCCCGGCCAGTGGTCGAGCCCGGCCGCGGGCCAGACCCCGCCGACCCCGCAGCAGCCGCCCGCGGCTCCGGGGCAGGGCGGGGGCTGGGGCTCGTACGGCGGCGGTCAGCAGCCCCCGTACGGCGGCCGGCCCGGCGCTCCCGGCGGCTGGGGCAACCAGGCCCCGTCGGTGAAGCCCGGCGTGATCCCGCTGCGCCCCCTCGGCCTGGGCGAGATCCTCGACGGCGCGGTCGCCACCATGCGCAAGCACTGGCGCACGGTTCTGCCGATCACCCTGGTCGTGGCGATCGTCGTCCAGCTGGCCACCGTGCTCGCGCAGAAGTACGCGTTCGGCGACGTCGTCCTCGACTCCTCGGACGACGCGCCCCTCGACGAGCAGCTCAACACCCTCGGCTCCACCCTGGGCGTGCTCTCGGCGGACCTCTTCATCCAGCTCGTCGGCACCATCGTGGCCACCGCGATGCTCACCATGGTCTTCAGCCGCGCCATCCTCGGCCACGCCTCCTCAGTCGGCGCCGCCTGGCGCGAGTCCCGACCGCAGCTGCCCCGGCTCTTCGGGCTGACCCTGCTCCTGGCCCTCGGCTCGGTCCTCCTCGTCGGCGTACTGGTCCTGCCCGGCGCACTCGCCGGCAGCGCGGGATTCGCCGTCGTCGGCGGCTTCGTCGCCCTCGGCCTGCTCGTGTGGCTGTGGGTCCGCTTCTCGCTGGCCTCGCCCGCGCTGATGCTGGAGAAGGCGCCGGTCCTCACGTCGCTCACCCGGTCCTCGAAGCTGGTCAAGGGCTCCTGGTGGCGCATCCTCGGCATCACCTTCCTCACCAGCCTGATCACGGGCTTCATCTCCTCCGTCATCGTCTTCCCGCTGACGCTCCTGGGCCTGTTCCTGTTCGGCGGCGGCATCGAAGGCATGGCCGACGGCACCGGAGCGACCAGCTGGGGCTACCTGATCGTCACGGGAATCGGCGGAGTCATCGGCCTGACCATCACCCTGCCGATGCAGTCCGGGGTCAACGTCCTGCTCTACGTCGACCAGCGCATCCGCCGCGAGGCCCTGGACCTGGAGCTCGCCCGGGCGGCCGGCATCGAGAACTACGGCACCAGCACGCCGCCGACCGGAGGCTGACGCGGGGATGAGGAGCACGGGGGGCCTGCTCTCACAGACGGCATCGGACACACCACCGGTCACCATCGGCCGGGACGCCGCCCGCGAGGCGGCGCGCCAGGAGCTGTCCAAGCCGGTGTACCACCAGAACGACCCGGGGCTGGTCCAGCGCGCGCTGGACCGCTTCTGGGACTGGGTCGGGGACCTCTTCGACCACGCCTCCGGCGCCACTCCCGGCGGAACCCTGGGCCTGGTGGCCATCGCCGTGTTCGTCGTCCTCGTCGTCGCCGCGCTGTGGTGGCGGCTCGGCACCCCGAGCCGCACCGCCGGTCCGGCGGGCGGCCTCTTCGACGAGGGCATCCGCAGCGCCGCCGACCACCGCAAGGCCTCCGACGCCCTGGCCTCCGAGGGCCGCTGGAGCGAAGCCGTCCAGGAACGCATGCGCGCCGTCGTCCGCTCCCTGGAGGAGCGCACCCTCCTCGACCCCCGCCCCGGCCGCACCGCCGACGAGGCGGCAGCCGAAGCCGCGGTCTCCCTGCCCTCCCACGCCGGAGCCCTGCGCGCCGCGGCCCGCACCTTCGACGACGTCACCTACGGCTCCCGGCCGGCCGACGCGGCCATGTACGCCGCCCTGCGCGACCTGGACCTCGCCCTGACCCGTACCAAGCCGCTCCCGACAGGCGCCACGCCATGACCCCGCCGAGCCCGGGCACACCCCCGGACCCCCGCGTCCCGACCCCGCCCGCCCAGGAGCCCGCCCAGGAGGCGCTCCCGGCCGCTCCCGGCGCCGTCACCCCCGGAACGGCCCCGCAGGCCGCCCACGCCCCGCTCCGGCCCGCTACGGACGCCACCCGGCACCCGGCCGCTCCCCAGGCCGGAGCCCCGCACGCCCCGGCGGCCGCTCCCGTCCCAGCGGCCGGGACCCCCGACGCCTCGACCGCCGCCCCGCCCGTCACCCCCGGCCTCCTCTGGACCCGAGCCCGCGGCTTCCTCGTCGCGCTCGCCGTCCTGCTCGCCGCGGGGCTGACCCTGGCCGCCCTGAACTCCGGCGCCAAGCACGGCTACCTCGACCCCCGCTCCGCCGACCCCTTCGGCAGCCGGGCGGTCGCCGAACTCCTCGACGCCCACGGCGTCACCACCCGCGTCGTCACCACCGCCGAGGAGGCCGCCGACGCCACCGGGCCCGACACGACCCTGCTGGTCGCCGACCCCGACCGGCTCGGCGAGGGCAAGCTCCGCGCGATCCGCTCCGCCATCGACCTCTCCGGCGGCCGTACCGTCCTGCTCGCCCCGAGCACGCCCAGCCTCCCCGACCTGGCCCCCGGCACGCGTACCCACGACAGCGGAACGAGCCCGGAGACCAACCTCGACCCCGGCACCTGCGCCCTCCCCGCCGCCGCGTCCGCCGGCCGCGCGGCCACCGGCGGCGGCTACCGCTACACCACGACCACCCCCGGAGCCGTCGGCTGCTACCCCAGCGCCGGCCACCCCACGCTCCTCGTCCTGCCCACCGCCACCCCCGGCGGCGACACCGTCCTCCTCGGCTCCGAGACGGTCTTGCTCAACAAGACCCTCGCCAAGGAGGGCAACGCCTCCCTCGCGCTCCAACTCCTCGGCTCCCGCCCCCACCTCGTCTGGTACCTGCCGTCCCTCGCCGACAGCGGCCCGGACGACACCGACGACCGCGAAGAGGACTTCCTCGCCCTGATCCCCGCCGGCTGGAGCTGGGCCCTGCTCCAGCTCTTCGTCGCCGCGGCCCTCGCCGCCCTCTGGCGCGCCCGCCGCCTCGGCCCGCTCGTCACCGAGAACCTTCCCGTCCTCATCCGCGCCTCCGAGGCCACCGAGGGCCGCGCCCGCCTGTACCGCAAGGCCGGCGCCCGCGACCGCGCCGCCACCGTGCTGCGCGCCGCCGCCCGCGAACGACTGGCCGCGCTGGTCGGCGTACCGGCCTCCCAGGCCCACGACCCCGCGTCCCTGGTCCCCGCGGTCTCCGCCCGCCTCACGGCCGGCGACCCCGCCACCGCGACGCACCGCCCGGGCGACCCGGCGGCCCTGCTCTTCGGCACCATCCCCGACACCGACGCGGCGCTCGTCGCGCTCGCCGACCAACTCGACGCCCTCGAAAGAGAGGTCCGCACCTCATGACGGCCACCACGGACAGCGCCCGCTCCGCCCTGGAAGCGCTCCGCACCGAGATCGGAAAGGCCGTGGTCGGCCAGGACTCCGCCGTCACCGGTCTCGTCGTCGCCCTCCTCTGCCGCGGCCACGTCCTCCTCGAAGGCGTCCCCGGCGTCGCGAAGACCCTCCTCGTGCGTGCCCTCGCCGCCTCCCTCGAACTCGACACCAAGCGCGTCCAGTTCACCCCCGACCTGATGCCGAGCGACGTCACCGGCTCGCTCGTCTACGACGCCCGCACCGCGGAGTTCTCCTTCCAGAACGGCCCGGTCTTCACCAACCTCCTCCTCGCCGACGAGATCAACCGCACGCCCCCCAAGACCCAGTCCTCCCTCCTCGAAGCGATGGAGGAGCGCCAGGTCACCGTCGACGGCACCCCCCGCAAGCTCCCGGAGCCGTTCCTCGTCGCCGCCACCATGAACCCGGTGGAGTACGAGGGCACTTACCCGCTGCCCGAGGCCCAGCTCGACCGCTTCCTCCTGAAGCTCACGGTGCCCCTCCCCTCCCGCGAGGACGAGATCGGCGTACTGACCCGCCACGCGGCCGGCTTCAACCCCCGCGACCTGTACTCCGCCGGAATCCGCCCCGTCGCCGGCCCCGCCGAGCTCGATGCCGCCCGCAAGGCCGTCGAAGCCACCAGCGTCTCCCCCGAGATCGCCGCGTACGTCGTCGACATCTGCCGCGCCACCCGCGAGTCGCCCTCCCTCACCCTCGGAGTCTCACCGCGCGGCGCCACCGCCCTGCTGGCCACCGCCCGCGCCTGGGCCTGGCTCGTGGGCCGCGACTACGTCACCCCCGACGATGTGAAGGCCCTCGCCCTGCCCACCCTGCGCCACCGCGTCCAGCTGCGGCCCGAGGCCGAGATGGAGGGCGTCACGGCCGACGCGGTCATCACCGCGATCCTCTCCCACGTCCCCGTCCCGCGCTGATGGCCGTCACCGGACGCGCCGCCCTGCTGGCGGCCCTCGGCAGCCTCCCCGTCGGCTTCCTCGGACCGAGCTGGGCCGGGATGCTGGCGGTCAACGCCCCCATCGCCCTGGCCTGCGCCGTCGACTACGCCCTCGCGGCGCCCGTCCGCACGCTGCGGCTGGCCCGCTCCGGTGACACCTCGGTGCGCCTGGGCGAGGCCGCCGACGTGGTCCTCACCGTCACCAATCCCTCGGCCCGTGTCCTGCGCGCCCGGGTCCGCGACGCCTGGCCCCCCAGCAGCTGGGTGCCCGGCACCGAAGTCGCCGCGTCCCGCCACGCGGTGACGATCCCCCCGGGCGAACGCCGCCGCCTCACCACCCGTCTGCGGCCCACCCGCCGCGGCGATCGCCAGGCGACCCGCGTCACGATCCGCTCGTACGGCCCCCTCGGCCTGTACGCCCGCCAGGGCAACCACAGCGTCCCCTGGACGGTCCGCGTGCTGCCGCCCTTCACCAGCCGCAAGCACCTGCCCTCCCGCCTCGCCCGCCTGCGCGAACTCGACGGCCGCACCAGCGTCCTGACACGCGGCGAGGGCACCGAGTTCGACAGCCTGCGCGACTACGTACCCGGCGACGACACCCGTTCCATCGACTGGCGGGCCACCGCCCGGCAGAACAAGGTCGCCGTCCGCACCTGGCGCCCGGAACGCGACCGCCACATCCTCATCTGCCTCGACACGGGCCGTACGTCGGCGGGCCGCGTCGGCGACGCCCCCCGCCTGGACTCCGCGATGGACGCGGCCCTGCTCCTGACGGCCCTGGCCACCCGGGCCGGCGACCGCGTGGACCTCCTGGCCCACGACCGCCGCCCCCGCGCCCAGGTCCAGGCCCGCTCGGCCGCGGACACCCTGCCGGCCTTCGTCAACGCGATGGCCATCCTGGAACCGGAGCTCGTCGAAACCGACTCCCGCTCCCTGGTCTCCGCCATCCTCCGCAGCGCCCCGCGCCGCTCCCTGGTGGTCCTCCTGACCAGCCTGGACGCCGCCGCCGTCGAGGAGGGCCTGCTCCCGGTCCTCCCCCGCCTCACCCAGCGCCACACGGTCCTGCTGGCATCGGTCGCGGATCCCCACGTCGCGGAGATGACGAAGTCCCGCGGAACGGTCGAAGCGGTCTACGAAGCCGCCGCCGGCACGCAGTCCCAGTCCGCCCGCCACCGCACGGCCGACCAGCTGACCCGCCACGGCGTCCACGTGGTCGACGCCACCCCCGACACCCTGGCCCCGGCCCTGGCGGACGCCTACCTGGCCCTCAAGGCCGCCGGCCGCCTGTAACCGGCACAGGGGACAGCGACCCGATCCGCCGTACGCCCACTCCCTCCCCCGCACGGCCCTTCGGCTCGGGAAGACGGAGTGCGCATACGGCCGTCCGGGTCCGGAACGCAGAAAAGCCCCGCACCGAACCCGTAAGGGCTGGTGCGGGGCTTTCCCACAATGATTGTTCGGCGGCGTCCTACTCTCCCACAGGGTCCCCCCTGCAGTACCATCGGCGCTGAAA
>NZ_JBHWVV010000002.1:83916-550827 GCF_042736715.1 Streptomyces sp. NPDC060049 | reverse complement strand
CCGCCACCCCACGCGCCCGCCCGCCCCTCCCCCGTGCGGGGGGGTGTGCACCCCCCGCCCGGGCCCCGCCCCCCGCGGGGGGGCGGGGCCCCCGGGCCCGGGGGATCGGCGGATCCTCAGATCCGGCCCTTGGTCCTCTTCGTCTTGTCCTCGGCCTTCGACACCATCTCCTCGGCCTTGCCGCCCATCTCCTCCGTGCGTCCCTCCGCCTGCATGCGCTTGTCGTCCATCGCGCTGCCGGCGGTCTCCTTCATCTTTCCCTTGACCTGCTTGGCCTTGCCCTTTGCCTTGCTCATGACGAGGTCGTTCCTTCCTGAGGGGGTACTGCTGACTACCATGCGTCAACGGTCGATAGCTCGCAATTGGGGTGAATCACCCGGTCGTCCCGGCCGAGCGCACCCCGAGCGCACGCCGCGGCCTTCACACCGCGTCGTGCCCGCCCCCATCGCGGCACCGCTCGGGCAGTCGCATTCCCCGCCGGTGTGCGGGTAGCCGCCGGATGGCACCGGTACCGCTCGGGTGCCGGGCCGCCGATGTCACGAGGAGTAGCCATGTCCGAGCCGGATATCCTCGACGGGCTGTACGACGGCCCGATGTACGTCGTGACGGCCGCGGCCGGGGGTGAGCGGGCGGGCTGCCTCGTGGGCTTCGCCTCGCAGTGCTCGATCCACCCGCCCCGGTTCGTCGTCTGGCTGTCCGTCGCCAACCACACCTACCGGGTCGCGCGCCAAGCCTCGTACCTCACCGTGCACGCGCTCGGCCGCGGCCAGCGGGACCTCGCCGAACTCTTCGGGGGCGAGTGCGGCGATCGGGTGGACAAGTTCGCGCGGGTCGACTGGCGTCCGGACGGGGCGGGAGGGCCGGTGCTGAGCGGGGTGCGGAGCTGGTTCACGGGCCGGATCGAGCAGCGGATCGAGGGCGGCGACCACGTCGGCTTCCTGCTCGCGCCCACCGGCGGACGCGGGCTCCCCGAGGACGCGGCGGCCGAGTTGCTCCGGTACGGCGACGTACGGGACGTGGAGGCCGGCCATTCGGCCTGACGCGCCGCCGGCCCGGCGGGCCCGCGGCACGCCGGGTCCGGGATCCCGCGCTCGGCTCCGTCAGCCGTCGGCCCCCTCCGGCCTCTCCGGCCTCCGGCCCCTGACCGCCCACGCGCGGGCGGTGAGCGCGATCGAGCCGTCCGCCCGCGCCGGCACGCTCTCGCGGAGCGCGTCGCGCAAGCGGTCCCGGTCCGTGGGGGCGAGGGTGGCGACGTAGCCGGGGGCCGGTCCCTGCCCCGCCAGGAACGGCTCCCACAGATCGGCGAAGCCGGAGAAGACCGTGGCCGCGTCGAGCGGGGCGACGCTCACGTCGACGAGCCCCGCCCCCGTCCACAGCGACCGGAGCGGACCCGGGCGGCACACGGGGAACCGGCGGCCCTCGTCCACGGCGGCGGCCGACGGGTCCAGCGCGACCGCGGCGTCCCAGAAGTGGCGCAGGAACGCCATGCCCCCGGCGTAGTCCCATACGTACGCGGCGACCAGTCCGCCCGGCCGCACGACGCGGGACGCCTCGGCCACCGCCGCGTCCGGAGCGGAGAAGAAGTTGAGCGCCAGTCCGCTGACGGCCACGTCGCACACGGCGTGGCGCACCGGCAGCGACAGCCCGTCGGCCACGGCGAAGCGCGTCGGCGCGGGAGCGGCGGCGCGCGCCGTGGTCACGAACCCGGCGGACCGGTCCAGGCCCAGCAGCATCCGGGGCCGGCAGCGTGCGGCCACCGTCGCGGTCAGGGCCCCCGTACCGCAGCCCACGTCCAGCCACCGCAGGCCGTCCGCCCCGTCGAGCCACTCCACGAACCGGTCCGCGACCAGGCGGCTCCACCGGCCCATGTACCGCTCGTAGGCGCTTCCCGCTGCCCACGTGTCCGACCGCTGCTCCATGCCACCACGATCCCGGATCCGGCCTCGGGGGAGCCGGGGGCGCGCGGGGCGGACGCTCCGCGGGCCGGACAACGCATGCTTCGCCCGCGGCGGCGAGGGCGAGGGCCGTTCAGGAGGCGGGTCCGGGCCCGTCCGGTCCCGCGATGGAGAACACGGCGCCGTCGGGGTCCCGCAGGGTGACCTCGCGGGTCAGGGGATCGGGGTCCGCGCCGGAGAGGCTGGTGCCGCCCAGCCCCAAGGCGGTCTTCACGGCGGTTTGCAGGTCGGGGACCCGGAAATGGACGTCCCAGCGCGGCCGCACGTGCGGGTCGGGGGCCTCGGCAAGGGCCCCGCCGCGCAGGCGGGCCACCGTCTGGTTCGCGTGCCGCAACAGGATGCGCTCGTCCTCCTCGGCGTAGGCGACCTCGCAGCACCCTGCGTGTTCACACGCCCACTCCAGGACCTCGCCGTAGAAGATGGCGGCGTCGAAGGCGTTCCTGGTGCGCAACTCCAGCCACGCGGGAGCCGCCTCGCCGCCGACACCCCAGTCGGGGATGGCGCCCCCCTGCCAGATTCCGAAGGCCGCCCCGTCGCGATCGGCGGCCAGCGCCACCCGGCCGGTACCGAAGGCCAGGGGGCCGACGGCGACGGTTCCGCTGCGTTCCATGATCCGCGCGGCCGCGACGTCGGCGTCGTCCACGGCGAAGTACGGGGTCCAGGCCACGGGGATCGAGAGTGCCTCAGCCAGGGCGCCGAGGCCGGCCACCGGGACCCCGTCGAGGAATCCGACGCAGTAGCCGTCACCGAGGCGGCCGGGGCGGAAATCCCAGCCGAGGACCGCCCCGTAGAACTCCTGGGCGGCACCGAGGTCGCGGGTCATGAGACTGACCCAGCACGGTGCACCGAATGTCTCGTGACTTGATGTCGACACGCCGTTCAACCTCATTCGCCTGATGCGACCCGGTCCCCTCCCACGGTACTCGCGGGCCCGCCGCCCCCGTAGCGGAGCGCGCCCGGACGGGCGGTGCGGGGGACGGCCCGGGAACGGGCGCCCTTACAGGTTCGGAATCGAGGCGAACCCGATGCATTCGACGTCGATCTGATCGGCGAGCTCGGTCATCACGCCCGCCAGGTCCAGGACGGTCTGCTCGTCGGCACGCATCTCGCCGGTGTTCGTCGATTCCAGCCAGTCGGCCGCGAGGCGGCGCAGGAGGTCGGTGACGTGGTCGGCGGGGATCAGCAGCATGCCGTCGTCCGCAGGGATGAGCGGAATCGATACCTGGATCATGAAACCGCCTCCCCGGGGAGCCTTCGTGGATGTTGCCTTCCGGGCGGCTACCCCATCGGCCGAGCGGCAACCGTCGAGCGGCGGTTCCCCCGCACCGGCCCGGCCCGGCGGGAAAGAAGGGGCCGGAGGCGGGAAGAGGAAGAGGAGGAGCCGGCGCCGACGAACGAGCCGGCGGTGTCCACCGCCGGCTCGCCCGTAATGTCGTACTCCTACCAATAGTGGCGTCGTCCGCCGACCCCGTGCCCGACGGCTCCGAGGATCCACAACACGACGCCGACGACGACCAGGATGATTCCGATGGTCCATAGGATCGAGATTCCGAAGATGAAGCCGAGGATCAACAGGATGATTCCGAGTGCGATCATGATTTTCTCCGATCTCCCTAACCGCTTCTGCCCCGTTCCGGCCGCGCAATGTGTGATCCGGTGGCCCCGCCTGGGCTGACCTCGGCATACGCACGTCCGAGGGGTGTGTGCCCGGCCGGTACGGCCTCCTGGGGAGGGACCGGCCCGGGGGCGCTCCCGCCTCCGAAGGGGCGGCCGCCCAGCGAGGCCCGGTCGTGCGGCGCGAGCCAGCCCGACAGGTCCGGGCCGGCCGGCACGATGCCCGTCGGGTTGATGTCCTCGTGCACGAGGTAGTAGTGGCGCTTGATGTGGTCGAAGTCGACCGTGTCGCCGAATCCGGGAGTCTGGAACAGGTCTCGCGCGTAGCCCCACAGGACCGGCATCTCCGACAGTTTCTGCCGGTTGCACTTGAAGTGGCCGTGGTACACGGCGTCGAAGCGGACGAGCGTCGTGAACAGCCGTACGTCCGCCTCGGTGATGTGGTCGCCGACCAGGTAGCGGGACGTCCTGAGCCGCTCGGTGAGCAGGTCGAAGCGGGCGAACAGGCGCGCGTACGCCGAGGCGTACGCCTCCTGGGACCCGGCGAAACCGGCTTGGTACACGCCGTTGTTCACATCGGCGTAGACCTCCTCGTTCACGGCGTCGATCTCCGGCCGCAACGCGAGCGGGTAGAGGTCGGGAGCGCCCGCGCGGTGGTAGGCCGTCCACTCCGTCGACATGTCGACCGTGATCCGCGCGAAGTCGTTGGTCACCACCGCGCCCGTCGGTACGTCGACGACCGCCGGCACCGTGACGCCCCGGTCGTAGCCGGGGTCGCGGGCGAGGTACGCGTCGCGGAGCAGCGCGATGCCGAGGACGGGGTCGCGGCCGCCGGGGTCCAGGCCGAAGGACCAGCTGCGCTCGTCATGCGTCGGACCGGCCACGGCCATCGGCAGCACCGCCTCCAGCCCCAGGAGCCGTCGTACGACGACCGCCCGTCCCGCCCAGGGGCAGGCCCGGCTGACCACGAGCCGGTAGCGGCCCGGCTCGACGGGGAACCCCTCGCGGCCGTCGGCGGTGATCCGGGTCGTGATGTACCTGCTGTCGCGCGCGTACGCTCCGCCCGCGCTCACGTAGCTCACGACGGACCCCCGCCCGCCCTCGCGGCCGCCTCACCCGTGGCACTCATGGGCTACGTGTGGGGCTGGTTGTAGTGCCGGGCGAACTGGTCCAGGTAGTTCGGCCCGCCGCCGTACTTGCCTTCGTCGAACTCGGGGGCGTTCTTGATCTGCTCCTTGCTCCGGTTGACGTAGACCTTCTGCTCGGCCGTGTCGATGCGCTCGATGGTGCCGGCCGGGAGCAGTACGTGCTTGCCGAAGATCCAGACACCGGTGTCGACCACGAGGTGGGACGCGCCGACGTCCTCGGAGTGCCTGTCGACCTTTCCGATGCTGCCGTCGGTGGCTTCCACCTTGTAGCCGACGAGGTCGGTTCCCTGCTCGTGTCCGGCGTCCTGGTGGTAGCCCCACATCTCTTCCTCGGTCATGGCCCATCCCTCCTCTGCGCGTGCCGACGGTCTCACCGTTCCCCGGGCGTCTCCCCAGAAAGGCCGGCGCTACGCACGCCGTCGCGGCGGGCCGGGCACGCACGCACGCAGCGCGGGCGCGGGCGCGTCAGCGCGCCGGCGGCGGGGGACCCGGCTCGGGCCGGCGGGCGGAGCCGCGGCGGTCCGCGCCCACGAGCGCGGACGTCTCACGGGCGGTGTCGGCGCCGAGGACGCGCCGGGCTCCGTCGCGCTCGCCCGGGATGTCGCGCAGGGCCCGCAGCCGGGTGCCGTGGCCGGGTTCGAGGCGGTCCAAGAGGTAGAGGAGGTTCATGGGCTGGGGCTGCCAGTTGTAGGCGAGCACCGTGATGCCGTGCTCGCGGGCCTGCTCCCGCAGGTCGAGGAGGCAGCGCAGGCCGGAGACGTCCATGAAGGGCACGTGGTGGACGTCGCAGGCGATGACGACGACATCGTCGCGCAGGACGGCGCTCCGCACCCCCGCGATCGCTTCTCCGGCTTCCTGATCGAGGTCGCCGACCAGGGTCAGGTGCGCGGTCGGTCCGTAGCGCCGGAGGGTGATCTGCAGGGCGCCGCTGTCGGTGGGGTCCATCGCGTCTTCCGCCTCGCCAGGCCGGGAACCGTGTCGAACGCTTGCCCCGGATCCACCTCGGGGTACCAGCGTACCTTCGTCATTCGCTCCGTCGGAGAACCCTCCGCCACTCCCATCCGTGGGATGGTGGGAGGGATGGACCAGCCTGGTTCCGTCGATTCGAGGCTTCGGTGACCCGCCGCCCTCCGGGACGGGCCGCGGCATGATCTTGCGGTGCCGTCGCGGCTTTGAACGCCGGACCTATGCACGGCGCCCGCCGCGCTCCGGACCCGCGGACCCACGGGGCCTGCTCTCCAGGGCTGCCACCCCGATCCGGGGAAGCCCGATGAAGCCCCATACCGCCCAGATCCAGTGCCTGGGATCCTTCGCCGTTCCCACGCTCTGCCCCGACGGGCGCGCGGTCACCGCGCCCGTCCGCACGGAATTCCTCGGGCACGCCCTGACCCTCGTGCCGCCCGCGGTCCGGTTCCTCGAACTGGACGGCGCGCGGAGCAGTGACCGCGACACGGCCGAGCCCGCGGGCCTCGTCCGGGCATGGGCCGCCGACCGGTCGGCGTACTGACCACCATCGGCGAACGGCTCGCGACGAGCCCGTCCCGCCACACGCCGCCCTCGCCCGGCCATCCCTGCCCGGGCACGTGAGTCGGCGCCTACACCCGGGGGTAGGTACCCCGGTGTGGTGTGAGGACGCGGGCCCCCGAACGTGCGCGAAGATGGGAGAGCGGGGCCAGGCGGGTGGAGGTGATGGCCGTGGATCCTGTCCACCCCGACTTCGCCAACGGACAATCCGTGACCGAAGCGGCTTTCGACGTCAACGCCCGCGGAAAGCTGCGCCCCGCCGACGTGGCGACCACCGCCGTCATTGCTTGGCAGTGCGAACCGCTCCGGGCAGCGGACATCGTCACCCGCAGCCGGGCCGCCCTCTCCGGCAAGGCCATGGTCGACACCGCCTGCGGCATGCTCGCCGCCACCGCCGGCATCACCCCGGGCCGGGCGGCCCGACCGGTTCCATGACCCTCCACGTGGACCTGCACGGCCGCGGCGCCGCGGCCGACGCCCGGCAGGCGGCCAGGAACTTCTTCGCGTCCCACACGTGCGCGGACGAGCCCCTCCCGCCCGTCGACCTGGACGCCGCGGTGCTGCTGATCAGCGAACTCGTCACCAACGCCCTGCGCCACACGAGCGGTGGCTGCGCCCTTGACCTCGACGTGCGGCCGGAGGGCATCGACATCGCCGTCACGGACACCAGCAGTGCCGAGCCGCAGCCCCGACGGATCGACCAGCAGGCCGAGGGCGGATGGGGCTGGCACCTCGTCAACCGCCTCGGGACCGACGTGAGGATCCTCCACCATCCGAGCGGCGGCAAGACCATCCACGTCCGCGTCCCTCACTGAGGGCCGGGGGAGAGGTGGTACACGGCGAAGGCCCGGTCTATGACGGCCATCGCCACGTTCCGGACGTGGACACCGCCCGGCGTCATACCGTGTTCGGTGCCGAGGTGGGCGTGCCCGTGGACGGCCATGTCCGCTCCGGCCTCGTCGATGGCCTCCGCCAGGTGGTAGCTGCCGAGGAAGGGGTAGATCTCCCGCGGCTCCCCGGCAAGGGTGTCCGGCACGGGGGCGTAGTGCGTGAGCGCGATGCGCAGCGTGCTGCCCCCGTCCCGGAGTTCGCGCAGCGCCTTCGAGAGCCCCTCGGCGCAGGAACGGCTGTAGCGCATGAACGACTTCATCTCCGGCTCGCCGAACTCGCTGCCGCTGCGGCCGGCGAAGCCTCCGCCGAAGCCCTTGGTGCCCGCGACCCCCACCCTCGTCCCGCCGACGTCGAGGACCACGCCGTCGCCCTCCAGGACGTGCACCCCGGCATCGGTCAGCTGCCGGGCGACGGCCTCCTCCTGGTCGCTCTGGTAGTCGTGGTTGCCGAGTACCGCGACCACGGGGACCGCCAGCGCGGCGACCTCGCCGGCCACCACCCGGGCCTCCCGCGCGGTGCCGTGCCGGGTCAGGTCGCCGGCCAGGAGCAGCAGGTCCGCGCACTCGCCGAGGGTGTCGAAGGCGGGGCGCAGCAGGCCGGCGCTGTCCGGGCCGAGGTGGATGTCCCCGACCGCCGCCACGCGTATCACGACAGCTCCTCGGGGTGGTCGGGGGCGCCGTGGTGGCTCACCGTGAGGTCCGCGTACCAGTCCGCGCCGGCCAGTTCCTCCCCGGCTATCCGCAGGACGGCCGCACGGCACTCCTCGTCGGCCACGCGGCCCCGCACGACGGTCCGGGCGCCGCGCGTGTCGATCCGTACGCCCAGCTCGGCGATGTCCTCGCGGGCCAGCCGGTCGCGCAGATGCTCGATGCGGTACTCGATGCTCTCGGCAGATGTCATGTCCCGTCCTTCGTGCTTGCCTCGCGCTCGATGACGCGGAGCCGTTCCAGCAGGTAGAGAAAGGAGTCGGGCAGCGGGGCCGACCGGTGGTCCCGGTCCAGCCGCTCCCAGTCGATCTGCTCGCGCAGCATCCGGGCCATGGGCAGCAGGTCGCCGAAGTCGCAGTAGTGCTCGCAGAGTGCGGCCAGGCGGCTGTCCATGAGGTCGGTCGGGGCGAGGACCGGCATCCAGACCGAGTCCACCGCCTTGACGCCCGCCCGCTCCAAGAGTTCCGTGCTGACGGGGCGCCGGGCCAGTTCGAAGATCAGGTCGATCTCCTCCCCGCCCGACCTGCCCTTGACCAGCCAGTCCTCGGGGGCTCTGCGCATCGCGATGCCGCCCTCCTCCAGCGCTTTGATCGCCGCCTCGGCGTCCTCGGGCCGGACACAGAAGTCCGTGTCGTGCTGGAACCCCGCAGGCAGCCCGTGGGCGAAGGCCGCCACGCTGCCGGCGAGCGCGAAGGGCAGCCCGGAGCCCTTCAGCAGCGCCGCCACGTGCTTGGTGGTCTCCAGGATCGCCTGCGTATGGTCCTTCGGCAGCGGGTCGCCGTCCGGCGCGGCGCGGCTCGGCCGCGTCGGCGCGGAGCCTTCCGGGGTGTGGAGGTCGGGACGGATCACGGAATACCTCACCGTCTGCTCGCCGGACAACGTCCGATACGGGTGCGGGTAACCCGTACGGGACCGGCGAAACCTCTCGGGCCCGAGGAGTAGAGGAGTGCGGCGGAGCGGGGACCGGCCCCCCGCGCGGCGGGGCGGCCCGTCAGGCGGCCGCGCCCGTCCCGGCCGAGGACGCCTTGCCGAGCGCGGCGACGAGCTGCTCGCGGGTCATGGTGGAGCGGCCGGGGAGCTGCGCGGCGGTGGCCCGCTCGTAGAGCTCCGCCTTCGTCAGCTCGCGCAGGTCCCCGCGCCCGGAACCGAGCCGCTTCTTCGCCGCGCCCCCGCTCCCCTTGGTTCCACGGCGCTGCTCCGCCATCCGCACCTCCTTCGCCGAGGACTTCACCCGGCCGGGCAGGGAGCCGATCTCCCTGCGGGGGTCGCGGATCTCGTCGGCCCAGTGCAGCGTGTGGCAGGTGAGCAGCTCGTTCTCGGCCTCCACCGCGACGAGGTACTCGTACTGGCGCACCGGACGTGCCATCGCCCTCACCGTCCTTCCGGGAGACCCCCAGGCGTGCCTGCCCGGGCCGGCGGACATCACTCCTCGGGCCGGCGGCGCGCGACCCGGGCGGGCCGGTTTGTCTGGGCGCGGCCGAGCGGGGTAGGCGGTCTTGAGGGGGCATGACGATCAAGGGAGTGAGCCATGAGCGAGCACGGCCAGTCCGGTCGCCACCCGCGGACCACACCGTCGCAGGCGATCGGTGAAAGCGGTGACCAGGAGGCCCGGCGGGAAGCGGACCGGGCGGTCGTCGAAGGCGGGCGGAGCAGCGGCCGACGGGACACGCGACGGCAGGGCGCCGGCGGGCAGGACACCGGTGGGAGCCCTTCCGGCCGGCAGGACACCGGCGGGCAGGAACCCGAACCCGAAGGGCACTCGGCCAAGCGCCAGCGCCCCGGCGTCGGACGCGAGGAGCAGGTACGCCCGCACGATCCACGCAGCCGCCGTTCCGACCGGGAGAGCGACGACCGCTGATCTCCCCCCCGCGCCCCGGTCGAACGCCGGCACCCGCGGACGGGGGAGAAGGCCGGAGCCCGCGCCGGGCGGACAGGCGCTCCCTCGACGCGGGCGTATCCCTACGAGCAACGGGACCCAGTGATGACGTACGACAAGGCGGGACCGCCCGCCAACCCCTTCCCCGTCGACCCCCACACGCCGAGGCCGGTTCCCAGGCCCGTCCCCGGACCGGAGCCGATGCCCGAGCCGCCGCCGGTCCCCACCCCGCGGGAGGCGGCCGCGCCCCGGTGGCCCGGGGGTTCCATGGGCACGCCGCCCAACGACCCCGTGCCTCCCAGTCCCACCCCCGCGCCCGGCCCGGGCCCCGGGCCGCAGCCCGGACCGCTCCCGGGTCCGGTGCCCGCTCCCGGCGGACCCGACCCGGTGCCGCCGGCACCGCCGCAGCCCGAACCCGATCCCCCGTCGCCCGGCCCGCGGCCGGAGCCGCACCCGCAGCCGGGCCCGCTGCCCGGGCCCGTGCCGGCCCCCGAACCGGTCACCTGAGACCGGGGGAAGCGGCGCGACGGCGACCACGTGCCCGGGCCTACCGGTCTTCCGGTGGGCCCGGGCACCGCCATGTCCCGTCGCCGCCCTCTACAAGGCCGAGCACCCCTCGGCAGCCCCGGCGGAGATCGCCGAGTTCCTCGCCGACGAGTCCCCCAAGGACGTCCTGGGTAGCGTCAGCAAGGGCACCCCGAACCAACTGCTGTTCACCGGCGGCCTCTGACCCTCGGAGCGGCCCCCGTCGGCCGGCGGGGGCCGACGGGGCCGGCCGTTCGCGGGGAGCCCGCTCCGGCCAGCGCGACTGACCCGCCCCGCGGCGGGGTACACACCCTGGCAGGCTGACGTCGGGGGGCGCGGATGGGTCGGGCACTGCGGGTGGGGCTTCCCGTACTTCTGGTGGGCTTCGTCCTCTGGTACGCCTCGTACTACACCACCATCGTGGTCTGGGAGGCGCGCAAGATCCTCTCCTGGCTGGCGGCGCCCCTGCTGGGGGCCTGCATCGTCACCTTGCTGTGGCTGCTGGTGAAACGGTTCCGCGGTAAGGAGCACGGCGGCGGTGGCGGCGCGGCGGTGGCCCTCGGATGGCTGTGCGGAGTCCTGGGACTCGGCGTCGCGGTCTGGTGGCTGGTGTACGGGGCGTACCTCCAGGACCGGGAGTACATGCACGGCGTGCGGATCGTGACCGAGGCGGTGCCCGAGCTGTCGGCCCGGGCGCCCTACGTGGTCGGCACGGCGCAGGCCGCTCCCCACTTGGGTGACGTCACCGGCGAGATCTCCGACATCACCTACCTGCCGGACTCGGACCGGTTCGCGACCCTGGTCGAACGGCGGGGTTGGCTGTCCGGATACGAGGTCGGCCTCGTGCAGGACATTCCGCTCGGCGGCAACAGCCGTACCCAGCAGCGCTGTGCGTTCGACCTGGACAAGGCCGACGCGCGGATCGGCGGCTGGTTCAACCACAACCTCGGCCGGGAGATCTCGGCGCGCAAGCGCTGGCTGCGCTTCGATGCCGACGATGCCTACGTGACCTGCGAGGGCGCCACGCCGATCGTGGTCGTCCCGCTGAAGCGACAGACCGGAATCCTGGTGGTGACCGAACGGCCCGCCGGACTCGCGCTGTACGACGGACGGACCGGAAAGCTCACGATCACGACCGACACGGCCGCGGTGCCCGGACCCTCGTACCCCCTGAGCCTCGCGGCCCGGCAGCGGGAGGGAACCGCGGCGGTCGGCAGCTTCGCCGACTGGTGGTTCGAGCGCAGCGGCTGGGACGAGTCCGAGGACGGTGCCAACGAGGGCAACGAGTCGGAGTTCACCCTGCAGTACCGCGACGCGAGCGGCCGCAGCGCGTACGTCACCCCGCTCACCCCGCAGGGCGAAGCCAGCTCGGTCGTTGCCGTGTCGACCGTGCCGACCCGCCACCGGGGAGGCGGGCTCGCCCCGATGACCGTCCACCGACTCAGTCCGACGTGGTCGTCACCGAAGGCGCTCGTCGCACTCGTCAAGGCGGAGTACCGGGACGTCTGCTGCTACAACGACGACAGGGTGTTCGAAGTCGTGCCCACCGGCGGCAGCACGTGGACCGCAACGGTCGGCAGCGAGCAGAACATCCGCTACCGGGTGGAGGGCAGGGGCCAGGTGGACGGCCGTGAGGCGACCTGTCTGAAGGCGGCTGACGGAGCGCTCATCCGGTGCGCGTACGCGGCACCCGGCTCGCCCGAGGAGCGCGAACTCCAGCGCAGGGAGCAGGAGAAGCAGAAACAGAAGACGGAGAACCCCGCGACCCCCGCAGACCCCGGCGACCTCACCGCGTACACCCCGGAACAGCTGGCCGAGCTGCAACGACGCGTCTCCGATGAGATGGTCCGCCGACTGAAGGGCGGCTAGTTCCTCCGGCCGAATCGATTGACGGAGTGACCCGACGATCTACCGGTTCCACGAGATGCTCCAGGTGTACGGGACCACGCTGAAGGCCCTGTCCACGAGGAGTTCGGCGACGGCATCATCAGCGCGATCAACTCCACACTGGACGCGAGGAAGGTCGCCGACCCCGAGGGCGGCGAGCGCGCGGTCGTCACCCTGGACGGCAAGTACCTCCCGACGAGGCCGTTCCGAGGCGCGCGGTCCGGCGGTGCGGACGCAGCCGCGCGCCGGCCGGCCGCCGGCCGTTCAGTCCTCGGTGAGGACGAAGTGCGTCCCGCGGCCGTCCGCGTCCACGTGCACGACCTGGTCGCCCACCCGCACGGTCTGGGTGCCGGCGACGGTCCAGGAGCCGGCCGGACCGCCGCTGCCGGGCAGCGGTGTCCAGACCTCCAGGAAGGTGCTGCCGTCGAGGTTGGTGCCCGTCTCGATCATGCGGCTGCCCTCGCCCCGCAGGGTTCCGACGTCGTGGCCGGGCGCGCCGACGTCGTGGTGGAAAGTGACCCGCTCACCGTCGTACGAGGTCGTCCCGGCGAATCCGCGGCTGTCCGCGTAGAAGGCGCCGGACTGGATCCACACGACGTGCCCGGTCTCCACGAGCGGGCCGCCGTCGCGGCTGATTCCGGCGCGGAGCCATGCGCCACGGGTGGGTGCGTCCATGCTTCCAGGGTCTCAGAACCCGGGCGGCGGGAAGGCCGGGGCGCACCCGGGAAGTCGGCCGGGACGGTCCGCGCACACACCGGAATCCGGATTCCGGATAGCGGACGGCGCAGGTCACCCACCCCCGGGCCACCTGTATTGCCTTCCCGCCACCGTGCCTTACGATCGCGGTGCCCCCGGGTCTTCGGGGAGGTCGTCCTGGTCTTGGGGAGTGTCGTGTCTCGCGTTGTCGGCTATGCGTCCGGCGTGTTCGACCTCTTCCACATCGGACACGTGAACCTCCTCAGGCACGCCCGCGGCCAGTGCGACCACCTCGTGGCGGGCGTACTGACCGACGAGGCCGCGGGCCACAAGGGGCACGCCCCGGTCGTCCCGCTCCACGAGCGGCTGGAGATCGTGAGCTCGCTCAAGTACGTCGACGAGGCCGTCGTCGACACCACGCTCGAGAAGATGGAGGCCTGGCGACAGGTCGGCTTCCACCGCCTGTTCAAGGGCGAGGACTGGAAGGGCACCCTCCGCGGCGCCCAGTGGGAGCGCGACTTCGCGGAGGTGGGGGTCGAGGTCGTCTACCTCCCGTACACCATGCACGTCTCCAGCACGACCCTGCGCAAGCTGCTCCAGGTACTGGTCGAAACCGGCGACCGGCGCTGATCGCGTCGCGGCCCGGACGAGCCGCAAGAGCAAGGCCTCGTGACGGGGCGACCGGCACCCGGAAGGGTCGTCGTCGCTGCCCGGTGGCGCGCCGCAACGGCGTCACCCGGCGCCGTGGTGTCCGCTGGGAGGGTGCGAGTTTCCGCGGGCGCCCGGTGGTGGGCCGAGCTGTCACCGGCCGCCGGGGCCGCCGCCATGGCCCCCGGGATCCTCTCCGTCGGCCTGCGCCTGACCGGGCACGACGCCCTCTCTCTGGTCACGCTGGCCGTCTGCGCGGCACTGTGGTGCGTACTCGCCGCCGACTTCGCCGCCCGGCTGCTCGGCGACCGTCGACGCTTCCGCGCCGAGGCCGACACCCCCGCGGCGCTCACCGCCGTCGCCGCCACGACCGTACTCGGCGCCCGGCTCTCCCTCCTCGGATGGCAGGCCGTGGCCGGGGCGCTGCTGGCCCTCGCCGCCGCGATCTGGCCCGGGCTGCTGTTCACCGTACTGGGGCACTGGGGGCGGCGGATGCCCGGCGCGGCCTTCCTCGTCTGCGTGGCGACCCAGGGGCTCGCCGTCCTGGCGGGCACCCTGGCCGCGACCACAGGGCACGAGTGGCTGGGCCGCGCCGCACTCGCCGCCTTCTGCCTGGGCCTGCTGCTGTACGTCGCGGCCCTGGTGCGCTTCGACTTCCGCGAGGTGTTCGCGGGCGCGGGCGACCACTGGGTGGCCGGCGGGGCGCTGTCCATCACGGCCCTCGCGGCGTCCGGACTCACGGCGTCACCCCTGTGGACGGGCTGGGCGCACACGGGGCTGCGTACCGTCACCCTGGTGACCCTCGGCCTCTCCCTGGCCTGGTACGTCGTCCTCATGGCGGCCGAGGCGGCCGCGCCGCGCACGCGCTACGACACCCGGCGCTGGGCGAGCGTCTTCCCGCTCGGCATGACGGCGACCGCTTGCGTCGCCGCCGCCGGCCCGACCGGTGTCCGGTGGCTGCGCCCCCTCGGCGAGGTGCTGCTGTGGATCGCGGTCGGGGCCTGGCTGCTGACCTTCGCCGCCTTCCTGCTCTACCGGATCCGCGGCCGGGGTCGCGGATCCGCGGACGGCCCGCGATGACCGGCCGGGACGCGGACGCGGAGCCCGGCACCCGGGGAGGAGGCGGCCGCCCGGGGCGTCCTACGGGCGCGGCCCGCCGTCGGCCCGCCGCTCACCGCCGCCCCGCCACCGGGTGAGAACGACGCAGCCCAGCAGTGCGACGGCCAAGACGAGTGCCCAGAGCGCGCCGTGGCGCAGGGTCAGCAGGCCGCCGGCCAGCGCCCCCAGGAACAAGGACACGACCGTCACGAGGCGGCGCAGTGACGCGGGCCCCCACCGGTCGGCCGCCAGCCCGGTCAGGGCCCGGGTGACCACGGTGGTGGTCAGATCGGGCACCGCGAGCCGGTGCACCACGGCGTTCTGCAGGCCCATGCCGAGGGCGAGCAGGGCGATGACGGGCGGCGGCCCCGCGCCGGCGGCCTTCAGGACGAGCGCCGCGCCCACCAGTACGGTCTGCGCCGCGACCAGCGGTGCGAACATGCGGTCGGCCGCGGTGGCGCGCCGCAGCCGGCCCGCGGCCAGCGCCCCGGTCAGGAACGCGCCGACGGCGAGCAGGGAGTCCGGGGCGGACAGGGACCGGTCTCCGGCGAGCGCGAAGCCGAGGAACACGACGTTGCCCGTCATGTTGGCGACGAAGACGTGGCCGAGGTCCAGGTAACTCACCGCGTCCACCACCCCGCTGACGAAGGTGAGGACGATCAGCAGCGGCGGCAGCACCCCGTGCGCGGACCCGGCGCCCCCCGGCTCCGGAGGGAACAGGAGCGCCGCCAGCGGCCGCAGGATCCCGCGCCGCCGCTCGGTCGAGGTCATGGTGCCCCCTTGGTCATGGCGTGTGGTCCGGCTTCGCGGAGCACACGCCCGCGGTGGACGGGATCGGGACCCCCGCCGGAGGCGAAGGGACCTCGCACACCGGGGGGAGGCGGGAGAAGGGGGCGTCGTCACCGGAAAAGGTAGCGACCCGGGACCCTGATCGAAGCAGCGACCCGCAGGGCTCCCCGGCCCGGTTCGAGCCGCAGACCTGCGGTGACGAGCGGATATTCGGTTTCGGCCTGGTCCTTCCACCCCCGAGAATGAGGCATCTCGAACCGGGAGGAACCCCATGAGCCAGGACCGCCTGACTCTGCACGACCTGATGCCCGCACAGGCGCTGACCGAGGCCATCGACGCCGGATACGTGACCCGCAAGTCACACCCCGAGCTGCCGCTGTCCCTCTACACCTACACCCGGACCGCCCAGTACGAGCGGGTCTGGAACCAGGTCACCACGATCTGCCGCGGCCTCGTCGCCGACGACGTCAGCGGCGCGGTCGTCGCGCTGCCGCTGCCCAAGTTCTTCAACGTCGGTGAGCACGAGTCGGACCAGCCGTACGCGCCCGCCCTGCCGGACGAGCCGTTCGAGGTGTACGACAAGGTCGACGGCAGCCTCGGCGTGCTCTTCCACTACGCGGGGAAGTGGCGGGCCGCGTCCAAGGGTTCCTTCACCAGCACCCAGGCCACCTGGGCCCAGCGGCGCCTCGACCGGCGGGACACCTCCGCCCTGGTCCCCGGCACCACCTACCTCGCGGAGATCCTGTACCCGCAGAACCGCATCGTCGTCGACTACGGCGAGCGCCGCGACCTCGTCCTGCTCGCCGCCTACGCGGCGGACGGCGCCGAGGTGCCGCTCGCCGAGGCCGCGGGCCACTGGCAGGGCATCGGCTCCGTCGTCACCCTGTGGCCCGCGATGCCGCTCGACGAGCTGCTCGCGCTGACCGCCTCCAGCACCCTGCCCGGCGGCGCCGGCGCGACCGGCACCGACGCGGAGGGCTTCGTACTGCGCTTCGCCTCGGGCGTCCGCGCCAAGGCGAAGATCGCCGAGTACGTACGGCTCCACAAGGTGCTCACCGGCGTGACCGAACGGGACATCTGGCGCGGCCACGGCATCCAGCGGTTCGCCGGCCTCCCGGCCAAACAGCTGGCCCAGGGCCTCAACTGCACGGTCGCCGACATCGAGGCGTCGGGCGGCAAGCCGCTCGACGCACTGCTGGAGCAGGTCCCCGACGAGTTCGACCAGTGGGTACGCTCGGTGATCGAGCGACTGGAGGAGGAGGCCGCGCTCCGCGAGCGCGCCATCGACGAGGCGTACGCCTCCCTCGCCCATCTGGCCGACGACCGGGGCGCGTTCGCGCGCGCCGCCCGGGGACTGCGCGACAGCGGGATCCGCGGCGCGCTGTTCCAGCGCCTGGACGGCAAGCCGACCGAGCTCGTCAGCTGGCGGCAGGTGCGGCCCGCAACGTCCGACCCCTTCACGAACGACGAGGAGAACTGAGCCGTGTCCGAAGTCCCCGCAACCGAGACCCCCGCACCCCCGGCCGTGGCCCCCGCACTCCCGGTGGTCCACGTCATGACGGGTCTGCCGGCCTCCGGGAAGACGACCGCCGCGCGCGCCCTCCAGGCGGAGTCCGGCGGCCGGATGCGCCGCGTCAACCTCGACGACCTGCGGTCCATGCTCGACGTGCCGGACCCCGAGCGCGGGCGCTCGTACAAGCACGAGCAGACCGTGCTCGACATCCAGGACGCGGCCGTCAGCGCGGCCGTCGAGGGCGGATTCGACGTGGTCGTCGACAACACGCACCTCACCTCGCACATCCCCAAGCGGCTCAAGGCCGCGGTCGCGGGGCGGGCCACCTTCGTCGTGCACGACTACACCGGGGTACCGGTGGAGGAGTGCCTGCGGCGCGATGCCGCGCGCGAGCGCCAAGTCGGCGAGGAGATCATCCGGATACTCGCCGACAAGCACGCCAAGGCGCGCAAGGGCGGCTGGCGGCTCACCGCGGACTGGCTCAACGACCAGCCCGACGTGTCCGCTTACGTCGCCGACCCGGCGCTGCCGGCGGCGGTCATGTGCGACATCGACGGCACGCTCGCCATGACCGGCGACCGCAATCCGTACGACTTCACGCGCTGCGGCCTCGACACCCTCAACAAGCCGGTGCGCGACGCCCTGGACTCCTTCCGGCGCGCCGACGGCGACACGATCGTGCTGCTCTCCGGGCGGGGCGAGGAGTACCGGGAGCCGACCGAGGCCTGGCTGCGGGAGCACGAAGTCCCCTACGACGAGCTGTGGATGCGCGCGGCGGGCGACACGCGGCGCGACGACATCGTGAAGGCGGAGCTGTTCAACGCGCACGTACGCGGCCGGTACGCGGTCCGGGTCTCCCTGGACGACCGCGACCGGGTCGTGGCGATCTGGCGCCGGATGGGTCTGGCGACCTGGCAGGTCAACTACGGCGACTTCTAGGTTGCGGACCGGCCCGTTTGCCCATACTGGGGCGGTGAACGCTCTGAACGCGGTGAACGTCCTGATCGTGGACGGTGCCAATGTCGTCGGGTCCGTGCCGGACGGCTGGTGGCGCGACCGGCGCGGAGCCGCCGAACGGCTGCGCGACCTGCTGGCCCGGCGGGACGAGGGCGAGGAGATCATCCTCGTCGTCGAAGGTGCCGCCCGGGGCGTCGAGTCCGTGCCCGGCGTACGGGTGGACGCGGCGCCCGGGAGCGGCGACGACCGGATCGTGGAGCTGGCCGAGGCCGCCCGCGCGCGGCACGAGGAGTGTGTCGTGGTCACGGCGGACCGGGAACTGCGCGAGCGGGTCGGCGCCCTCGGCGCGCGGTGCGTGGGGCCGAGGGCCGTGAGGCCGGACGCGTGAGCCGCCGGCGCCGTCCGCGGTCGGTCGCGCCGTCCGCGGTCAGCGGGCCTGGAGGGAGGCGTTGAACCCGTCGCGCAGCAGGGGATAGGCCTGGGCGACGGTCCAGCCGGCGTCCCAGCACGCGTCGCGCTCGGCCTGACCGGCGGGGGCATTCGCGCAGGAGCGGGACGCGTAGAACTCGGCGGCCTTGACGACCTTGTCGGCGTTCGCGCGCAGGGTGGTGAAGGAGTTCTGATCCTCGTGGGCGATCCGGGTCAGCGAGGTCTTGGCCGTCTCGGCGGCTTTGGCTGCGTTGTCGGCGCACAGCGCGGTGAGCGAGGTCGGCCGCTCGGGCCAGCACTTGGAGCCCTTCTCGGAGCCGTAGCGCGTCTCGGCGTCGTTGAGCAGGCCGAGCGACTTCGAGTGGACGGCCTCCGCGTCGGGAGCGGCGGTCCCGCGGGGCTGCTGCCGCCATTTCAGGAGGACGGTGGAGACGTCCGGCCAGCTCCGGGCCGACTGCGGGCCCCGGGCGGCGGACGCGTCCGGGGACTGCGGGGCGGAGGGTGTCGTGGTGGTCGCGGCGCCGGCGGAGGGAGCGGCGCTCGGCGAACCGCTCGAGGGTGCCTCCGCCCGGTCCGTCTTCCCGTCCGATGCGGAACACCCGCCGAGAGCGGCCGCGGCCGCCGTGACGGCGGCGAGCAGCGTCAAGGAAGCCGGCTGGTTCGATCGTGCGGTACGGGGCACCGAGTCTGTCCTTCGCTCTACCCGCAGGCCGTCTGCCTGCGGGAACAGCGTCTTTTTCTACCTGCTCCGCGGCCCGCACGCCAGTTCGTCGACCGGGAGCGGGCACCACGGGCGTGCGACGGGATCAGAACCGGCAGTACTTCACCGGGGTGATGTTCTTGATGTAGCGGGCCGACACCCAGTGGCCGTGGCCGTTCACGGCGGACTTCGCGTCCTTGGGGGCGCCGGCCATGCGGTCCTCGTCCCGCTCGCGGTCCCGCTTGCCGTCCAGGAGGTACCAGAGGTTGTTGCCGTCGACCCGCTCGCCGCGCTTCTTGCACTCGATGGTGAGCTTCTGGTGGGGGTACACCCGGCCGACCTTGTGCGCGTGGGTGGTCGGCTTGCTGCGCACGGTCAGCGGGCCGTGCGAGATGACGATGCCGCGGGCGTGCTCGCGCTCGCGCTCACGCTCGGGGTATCCGTCCTCGTCGTCCTCCTCCCGATCGTCCACGATGTTCTCCTGGCCCGGGTCGTCGGCGATCGGGTCCTCGTCCGCGATTGCCGCACCCGCCCCTACCAGGCCGAGCACCAGGCTTCCGGCGGCGAGAGCGAGGATGGTCCTGGTGGGCTTCAGCATGAGCCGGCTCCTCTGAGAAGACGTCCGCCCGGCCGCGGAACGCGACGCGGGGCGGCAACCAGGCGGTTGCCACCGACGACTATGGCGACGCGGACGCGCGCAGTGCGGCTGACGCACCGTAACTTAGCCCGATATGCCCAATCTGGTGAGATATTCCCGGGTCGTTCCCCTATGGCCCGCCGGCGCGCGTCTGCCCTCGGCGTCGAGCGAACGGCGGGGCGCGGCAGGGCGGAGGGGCGGAGCGGACGTGGCAGCGGGCGGGCGGGGCCGTGCCCGCCCCCGAACGGGCACGGCGCCGCATGGCGGGCCCCCGGGGGGACAGGGCCACTGCCGGTTGGTACCGGCCCGAGGAAATCTACGGGGACCCGCTCGTGCTCTCGCCCATCCAAGGGTTGAACTCCGGCTACCCCCAGGGGCGGCGACCCTGTACAACCAGGGGTGTACACAAGGGGGTTCGACGTGCAGTTGTCCGCGCATCCGGCTGTGGCCGGGCTCCGCGCCGTGCGACCCGCCGCCGTCGAGATCGCGTACGCGCTCGGCTCGCTCTGGATCTCCACCTCCATGCTCGCCAACTGGCCTGACCCAGAGGGCTATTGGCGTGACACCGACATGCTCGCCCATGGGCTTCTCGGCGCCGTCTACCTGCCGCTCGTGCTGCGCCGCCGCTTCCCCGTGGCCGTCCTGGTGAGCACCGGACTCGGCGTCGCCGCCTACTTCACCCTCGGCTACTACCACGTCCCCGCCGTCTGCGGGATGCTCCTCGCCCTCTACACCGTCGCCGCCCTGCGGCCGCGCCGCGTCTCCGTCCGCTGCGCCGCCGTCTCGCTCCTGGTCCTTCTCTGGGGCACCCGGCTCGCCGAACCGGGCATCGGCCCGCTCAGCGTCGGCTTCGTGACCGTCGCCACCACCGTCTGCTGGGTCGCCGGCGACGGCTCCAGGCGGCTTCGTGACCTGACCCGCCGGCTCCGGCTCGAACAGGAGGAGAAGGCCCGCCGGGCCGTCGTCGCGGAGCGCATCCAGATCGCCCGCGAACTGCACGACGTCATCGCGCACCACGTCTCGGTGATCTCCGTGCAGAGCGGACTCGCCGGGTACGTCTTCTCCTCCGACCCGCCGACCGCCCGCCGGGCCCTGGACACCATCGGCTCCAGCGCCCACGAGGCCCTGGCCGAGATGCGCCGGATGCTCGTCGTGCTCCGCGAGGACTCCTCGGCGCCCGCCGAGGAGGGGGTGGCAGAGGTCTCAGGGCTCGGGCGCCTCGGCGAGCTGGTCCGCCGGGTGGGTGCGGCGGGCGTGCCGGTCGACGTCGCGATCACTGGGACGGCGTACGCCCTGCCGCCCGGGATCGACCTCTGCGCGTACCGCGTCGTCCAGGAGGCCCTGACGAACGTGCTCAAACACGCCCCGGCCGCGCATACGACCGTCCGCGTGCACTACGCCGAGGACGAGGTCCGCGTACGGGTCAAGGACGACGGGAACGGATCCCCGCGCGTCCCCGCTCGTACGGGAGCGCCCGCCGCCGGGGCCCGCGGCCAAGGTCTGACCGGCATGCGCGAGCGGGCGATGATCTACCACGGCACGCTGACCGCCGAGCCGGCCCCCGAGGGCGGCTTCGAGGTCAGCCTGCGCGTACCCGTGCCCCGGGCCGGCCGTGACGCCTGAGGCGCTCCCCGAGAAAGAAGGAGGGACCGTGCTGCGCGTCCTCGTCGTCGACGACCAGTTCCTGATCCGGTCCGGACTGACCGCGCTGCTCACCGCCGCACCCGGTTACGAGGTCGTCGGCGAGGCCGAGGACGGCGAGGCGGCGGTGCGGCTCGCCGCGCAGACCCGCCCCGACGTGGTCCTCATGGACATCCGGATGCCCGGAACCGACGGGCTCACCGCGACCGAGCGGATCCTGGCCGCCGCGGAGCCCGGCGCACGCCCCAAGGTGCTCGTGCTGACCACCTTCGACTCCGACGAGTACGTCTTCCGGGCCCTGCGGGCCGGAGCCGGCGGCTTCCTCTTCAAGGACACCCCGCCGGAGCGGCTGCTGGCCGCCATTGCCACCGTCCACGCCGGCGAGATGCTGTTCAGCCCCGGGGCCCTGCGCGGGATGGTGCAGGCGTACACCGCGCCGGCCGGGGCCCGTTCCCCGCGCCCCGGACTGGACACCCTGACCCCGCGCGAACGCGAGGTCCTCGGCCTGGTCGGCGCGGGCCTGTCCAACGCCGACATCGCCGGACGCCTCGTCCTCAGCGCCGCCACCGTCAAGACCCACGTCCACCGCTGCATGAGCAAGCTGGGGCTGGCGAGCCGCGCACAGGCCGTGGTCGTGGCCCACGAGTCCGGCATCGCCGCCCGGCTCTCCTGAGCGCCCTTCCGGATGCGGGCGGCGACCGGCGCCGCCAGCATGGGAGCCATGGGTATCGAAGATTACGGCGGCGGTCCCGGCGCGCAGCAGACCGGCGTCATGGTCGTGACGACGAACGACGTTCCCGGCTTCCGGGTCGAGCGGGTCATCGGCGAGGTCTTCGGCCTCACGGTGCGCTCCCGCCACCTGGGCAGCCAGATCGGCGCGGGTCTGAAGTCGATGATCGGCGGTGAGCTGAAGGGTCTCACCAAGACCCTGGTGCAGACCCGCAACCAGGCCATGGAGCGGCTCATCGAGCAGGCGAAGGCGCGCGGCGCGAACGCCGTGCTGATGATGCGCTTCGACGTGACCGACGCCGCCGACGTCGGCACCGAGGTGTGCGCGTACGGGACGGCCGTCGTCCTGGTGCCCGCCGGCACGTAGGCCGGTACGCGGACCGGCTCCGCACCAGGCCGTCTCAAGGGGCGGCCGGCTCCTGGGCGTTACGGGGCTCTCGCGAGGCCGGCGCGGGCATGGCCGGCGCCGCCGTCGCCGGTGCGGGCTCCGGCCGCAGCCCGGCCGCGAGCCCGGCGATCACCACGGCCAGGCCCAGCCACACCGCCGGGCCCGGCACCCCGCTGCCGGTCACGGCGCCCGCGCCCGCGGCGGCGAGCGGCGCCACCCCGGTCAGCAGCCCGGCCCGGCCGGAGCCCACCGCGGCCACCGTGCGGTACCAGAGGAGGAAGGCCACGGCCGTCACCATGACGGCGAGGTATCCGGTGGCCGCCCACTGGCGCGGGCTGACCGCCAGGAGCTCCGCGGGCCCCTCGACGCACGCGGTGAGCACCGCCAGCATCACCGCGCCCATCCACACCGCGTGCAACGACACCCCCCACGCGCCGTGGCGGCGCAGCACCGGCACCGCGAGCAGGGTGAATCCCGCCTCGCAGCCCAGCGCGAGCGCGGCCCAGCCCACCCCGGCGGCGTCGGTCCGGCCCGTGCCCTCGACCAGTACCGCCCCCGCGACCACCACCGGCGCGGCGAGCAGTACCCGGCGGCTGGGCCTGCGGCCCTCCAGCAGCGGGCCCATCACCCCGAGCAGGATCGGCACGGAGGCCACCGCGACGGCGATGACGGCGGGCTCGGCGTGCGCGACGCCCCGGACGACGGCCACGTTGAAGAGCACCAGCCCCGTCGCGGCGATGCCCGCCAGCCACAGCCACTCCCGGCCGCGCGGCAGCACGATCCGCACGCGGGCCGCGCGGGCCAGGGCGAGCAGCAGCAGCGCGGCCGCCGCGTAACGGACGGCCTGGACGCCGAACAGCGGGGCGTCGACGAGGGACCGGGAGACGGTGACGCTGCTGCCGACGAGCGCCATGCCGGCGATGCCGGGGGCGAGGTCGCGCAGCGGGGCGGGTGATGTGTTCATACCGTCGAGCGTCCGCCAGTATTGGACTCATGGACAGTGCCGAACGGGGCCGGGTCAAGGGGTCCAAAACCGTAGAGACCGAGACGGCGGCCGCGGCGGCGGCCGACGGCGCCGGTGCGGATGCCGGCGCCGGGACCGGTACGGACAGGGGTGCCGGGGCCGCCGGATCCGATTTCCTGTTGCTCGACGTCGGACAGGCACCACCGGGCGGCCGGACCGACTGGCTCACCGCCCGTATCCGGGCCGCCATCGCCGACGGCACCCTCCCGGTCGGGAGCAGGCTCCCGGCGGGTCGGGTGCTCGCGGCGGAGCTCCGGGTCTCCCGGGGACTGGTCACCGAGGTGTACCAGCGGCTGGCGGACGCCGGTCAGGTGGTGGGCAGGGGCCGCGCCGGGACGATCGTCGTGGCCGCACCGCTGTCCGCCGGACCGCTCACCGGCCGACCGCTCACCGCCGGACCCGTGACCGGCCGCCCCGTGACCGGGGACGCCTCGGCCCCCGCACCGCCGGGACCGGTGGCCGCGCCGCATTCCGCGTCGGTGTCCCGGTCCTCGCCGACGCCGGCCGGGGCCGGGGCGAAGACCGGCCCCGGCACGCCGAGGGGCAGGGGCGGGCTGGTCGACGACCTGCGCGCGACACCGTGCCGCATCGACCTCTCGCCCGGAGTGCCCGACCTCACCGCCTTCCCCCGCACGGCCTGGCTCCAGGCCGAGCGCCGGGTCCTCGCCTCGCTCACTCCCGCCGACTTCGGCTACGGAAACCCGCAGGGCGCGCCCGCGCTGCGCGAGGCGGTCGTGGGCTGGCTCGCCCGGGGCCGGGGGATCCGCGCCGACCCCGGCGAGGTGGTCGTCGTGGCGGGCGTGGCCCAAGCGCTCGGACTGCTGGCCCAGGTGCTCGGCGCGGAGGGCGTACGCCGCGTCGCGGTGGAGGATCCCGGCTCGCTGGGGGCCCGGCAGCAGCTGGAGCACGCCGGTATGGAGATCCTGCCCGTACCGGTGGACGCCGGCGGGATCGACACCGCCGCCCTGGCGGCCGGCCCGGCCCAAGCGGTCCTGCTGACCCCGGCGCACCAGTTCCCGACCGGAGTGGTCCTCGGCGGGGAGCGGCGCCGCGAGCTCCTTGGCTGGGCGGCGGCCGGGGGCATCGTCATCGAGGACGACTACGACGCCGAACACCGCTACGACCGCGCCCCCGTCCCCGCGCTGCGCGCCCTGCTGCCCGAGGACGTCTGCTACGCGGGCAGCGTATCGAAACTCCTCGCCCCCGCCCTGCGGCTGGGCTGGCTGCTGGTCCCGCCGCGCCTGCTGGACGCCGTGGTCGAGGCCAAGCGGTACGCCGACCTCGGCAATCCGGTCCTCGCCCAGCTGGTGCTGGCCCGCCTGATGGAGTCGGGCGAGCTGGATCGCCACCTGCGCCTCGTACGGCGCCGCCACCGGGCCCGCCGGGACGCGATGCTGCGGGCGATCGCGGCCGAACTGCCGGGTGCGCGGGTCCACGGTGCCGCGGCCGGACTGCACCTGATGGTCACCTTCGACGGCGCGGACTTCGACGACACCGCCCTCGCGGCGGCGGCCCTCGCCCTCGGAGTCAAGGCGCAGCCGCTGTCCTGGCACCGTCTGCGCCCGGGGCCGCCGGGCCTGGTCCTCGGCTACGCGGCGGGCCCGCCCGGAGAGTTGGCGCAGGGCGTGGCCGCCTTCGGCACGGCGCTGCGCGGCCTGCGGCGGAGCTGACGCCGACGGGAGGACGGCAGGACGGGAGGACGGGAGGACGGGACGATGCGGCCGCGCGGACCGGGGCGGTCGCGGGCCCGTGAAAAGTTTCTCTGCGATGGCGGCAACCTCCCGGGGACTCGCGCGTCGTGCGGGGGTGAAGGGCGTGAACCCGCGCCCTCCAGCCGACCGTGGAGAACCACCGTGAAGAACCTGAAGCGTGCCCCGCTGTCCCTCCGCAGGGCGGCGGCGCTCGCCGTCGCCGCCGCCGGGGTGGCCGTGGCACTGGCCGGGCCGGCCTCCGCCGCACAGGGCTCGTCCGCCGCGCCGAGTGCCGCTCCGAGCGCCCCTTCGGCGCCCAAGCCGCAGCCGTCGGTGAGCCTGCCTCCGGGCACCAACCCCAGCGCGACGCCGAGCAGCGCGCCGGCCGCCCCGAGCAGCGCACCGAGCGCGGCCCCCAGCAGCGCGCCGAGCGCGGCTCCCAGCGCCGCCCCGGCTTCACCCGGTGAGGCCGAGCTCGCGCATACTGGCTCCTCCGCCACCACCGCCGCACTGGGTGGCGGGGCCGCCGCGCTGATCGCCGCCGGGGCCGCGACCCTGTACGCCGTGCGGCGCCGCGCCAACGGCTGAGGACCCCCGTGCTCCACCTCGTACTGCCCGTGAGCCCCGCCGCGCCCGGTTTCGACCGGACGCGGCGGGGCTTGTGGTCGTTCCTGCTGCGCCGCGAGCGGTCGGCCGCGCCGGCCCCGCCCGCGCCGGCGGAGCCGCACCGGCACGCCTACACGTACGGCCACCGCCGCGAAGGCGACGCCGGGCAGCCCACCGTGACCGAGCTGTACCACGCCCACCGGCTGCGGCTGGTCCGCCTGGCCGTGCTGCTCGTGGACGACCTGGGCACCGCCGAGGACGTGGTGCAGGACGCCTTCACGGCCCTCTACCGGCGCCACGGTGAGCGGATCACGGAGGTGGACAACGCGCTGGGCTACCTGCGCACCGCCGTGGTCAACACCGCGCGCTCCGTGCTGCGCCGCAGGCGGACCGCCCGCGCGTGGACCCCGCCGTCACCGGCCGACGTACCGTCCGCCGAGGCCTCCGTGGTCCTCGACGAGGCACATCGCGAAGTGCTCGCCGCGCTGGGCAGGCTGACGGCGCGGCGGCGGCAGGTACTGGTGCTGCGCTACTGGGCCGATCTGAGCGAGGCGGAGATCGCCGAGACTCTGGGGATCAGCCGGGGCTCGGTCAAATCGAACGCGAGCCGTGGGCTGGACGCGCTGGAACGGATCCTGGAGGGTCGGATATGAGGCGTGGGGAGGGCTCGGCGGAGGTCCCGGCGGAGTTCGCGGCGGAGGGATCGTCCGAACGGCCCGTCGAGCACCGGCTGCGACAGGCACTGGGCGCCCGTGCGGCCGGTATCACCGTGCGCGAGCTGCGCCCGGCGCGGCCGCCGGGACCGGGCGTACGTAGGCTGCCGTGGGCGCGGCTGCGGCAGCGGGGCTTCGTGCTGCCGCTGGCGGGGCTCGCCGTGGCGACGGCCGCCGTGGTGGGGTACGCCGTCCTGGCTCCGGATCGGGGTCTGGTCGGCCCGGGACCCGGCCCGGTGCCGCCGGCCGCGCCGCCGTCGCCCTCGCCCACCGCCGGGGAGCGGTCGCCGGGTCCGGCTTCTCCGACGGGTGCGGCCCCGTCGCCGACCAAGCCCTCGCTCGCGCCTTCGGCCAGTCCGACGCCCGCGCCGAACGGGTCGGCCGGAGGCGTGCCGCAGCCGAGTTCCGTCCCGTCCGCCCCGTCGGCCACGGCGACTCCCTCCGGCCCGGGGGCTCCATCCGTCCCGTCGGCCGTCGTATCCGTACCGCCGCAGAGCCGCTGACGGGTCCGGACGGGGGCGGGACGGCCGGCTATCCGGTGGCCGGCTGCGTGTTCTTCACGGCGCTCACCAGCGGCGCGAGTTCCGGTTTGCGCGCGGCCTCGTCGAGTGCCTCCCGCAGGGCGGTGTCGTTGGTGGGCCGGGCCTCGGCCAGGAGTGCCAGGCCGGCGGGGCTGACGTCGGTGTAGATGCCCCGCCGGTCGGTCGGGCAGAGGTAGCGGTTGAGCAGTCCGCGGTCCTCCAGCCGGCTCACCAGGCGGGTCGTCGCGCTCTGGCTGAGCACGACCGAGTCCGCGACCTGGTGCATGCGCAGGTGACCGCCGACGCCGCTGTGCTGGCGGCTGAGGACGTCGAGCAGCGAGTACTCGCGCACGCTCAGCCCGTGGGCCGCCTGGAGCGCGCGCTCGATGTGCGTCTCGATCCGTCCGTGCAGGAGGGAGAGGGCGCACCAGCCCTGGGAGAGGGCGGTGAGTGCGCTGTCCGTGGCCGTCATGGGCTCCTCCTCTGAAGCGTGAACCTCCAGGATAGGCCACGCGTGCAATAGCCCGCGCTTGCCAATATCCCGCGTCTGCAATTAATGTGGACGCAGGCAAGCCGCTGGAGCAAGCACGCCTTCCCCTCCGTCGCTCCCGTGCTCGGCGCCCGGCATACGCAACCACCCTGAAGGGCACCCCCCTCATGCCTCTCGCACTCCTCGCCCTGGCCATCGGCGCCTTCGGGATCGGCACCACCGAATTCGTGATCATGGGCCTGCTCCCCGAAGTCGCCGCGACATACGGCGTCTCCATCCCCACCGCCGGCTTCCTGGTCACCGGCTACGCCCTCGGCGTGCTCCTCGGTGCGCCGCTGATGACCGTCCTCGGTGCCCGCGTCCCCCGCAAGCGCATGCTGATGCTGCTCATGGGCCTGTTCACCGTGGGCAACGTCCTCTCCGCGCTCGCTCCCGCCTTCGGCGTCATGCTCGCCGGACGCGTCGTCGCCTCCCTCGCCCACGGAGCCTTCTTCGGCATCGGCGCGGTCGTCGCCGCCGAGCTCGTCGCCCCCGAGAAGAAGGCCGGAGCCATCGCGATGATGTTCACCGGCCTCACCGTGGCCAACGTCGTCGGCGTCCCCCTCGGCACCCTGGTCGGCCAGCACCTCGGCTGGCGCGTCACCTTCCTGATCGTCGCCTCGCTCGGCCTCCTCGGACTGATCGGCATCGCCCGGCTCGTCCCCGACCTGCCGCGCCCCGAGGGCGTACGGATCCGCCACGAGCTGGCAGCCTTCCGCAACGCCCAGGTGCTCCTGGCCATGGGGATGACCGTCCTCGGCTTCGGCGGAGTCTTCGCGGCCATCACCTACATCACCCCGATGATGACCAACGTCGCGGGCTTCGCCGACACCTCCGTCTCCTGGCTGCTGGTCCTCCTCGGCCTCGGCATGGTCGTGGGCAACCTCGTCGGCGGCCGGTTCGCGGACCGCGCGCTGATGCCGATGCTGTACGTGTCCCTCGGCGCGCTGGCGCTGGTGCTGGCGGCCTTCACCGTCACCGCCCACACCAAGGCCGGAGCCGCCGTCACCGTGGTCCTCATCGGAGCCCTCGGCTTCGCCACGGTGCCGCCGCTGCAGAAGCGGGTCCTCGACCAGGCCGCCGGAGCGCCCACCCTGGCCTCGGCCGTCAACATCGGCGCCTTCAACCTCGGCAACGCCCTCGCCGCCTGGCTCGGCGGGCTCGTCATCGCCGCCGGGCTCGGCTGGACGGCCCCGAACTGGGTCGGCGCGGTGCTCGCCGCCTCCGCCCTGGTCCTCGCCCTCGTATCCGGCGCGCTGGAGCGGCGTACCGCGGGGCGCCCCGGCGCCGGACGTGTCGTCGCGGCCGGAGCCCCCGCGGCCGAGACCGTACCCGCCCACCACTGATCCGCCCTGCCCACCGCCGTCGACCGCCCGCTGCCGTTCATCGCCGGCGGCCTGCCCGTCCACCGCGACGGCCGGCTCGTCGGAGCGATCGGCGTCGTCGGCGGCGCACCCTCACAGGCCCACGGATTCGCCGGGGCGGCGCCGGCCGTACCGGCCTGACCTCCTCGGGTCGCGCGCCCCGGTTCCCCGTGCCACGTTGGTACGGGGAACAGGGGTACATGATGCGGCAGACGAAGAGGCACAAGCGCAGCCACGTCATCGCGACGGCCACGGTCGCCGCGCTGGTGGCCCTTGCCGTTCCAGGCTGCGCGGACGGCGCGGCCCCCCCGCCCGGCGTCCGGGCGCCGACCAGCCCGGCGCCGCCGTCCCCCTCACCGGCCGGCCCGACGAGCCCGGCGTTGGCCCCCGCGCCCTCGCCGACGCCCTCCTACGCGCTTTCCACCGCCCCGCGCACCATCCCGGCCGTACGGGAACACGTGCCGGCCCGCGGCCCCGGCTGGCGGCCCGCTCCCGGGGCGCGCGTCGTCGTACCGCCGGCCGACCGGGCGGCCCTGTCCGACGAGGGCAGACTGCTCGCCGGAGAACTGCGCATGGGATTCGCCGAGTCGGCGAACCCGGGCCCCGGAGACGTACAACTCGCCCTCGGCGCGGCCAAATCCGGAGCTCCGGAGTCCTACACCCTCACCGTGCAGAACGGACAGGTCCGCATCACCGGCCCCGACCAGGCAGGCGTGTTCTACGGCACCCGCACCCTCAAGCAGGAGGTCGCCGACGGCGCTTCGGCTCCCGAGGGCACCGTGCGCGACGCCCCGGCCAAACCGCAGCGCGGTCTGAACCTCGACATCGCCCGCAAGCACTTCACGCCCGACTGGATCGAGGACCGGCTGCGCGAGATGGCCGACCTGAAGCTGAACCAGCTGGGCCTGCACTTCTCCGACGACCAGGCCTTCCGGATCCAGTCCGACACCCATCCCGAGATCGTCTCCACACCGCACCTCACCAAGGCGCAGGTACGGTCGATCATCGCGCTCGCCACGAGCCTGCACATAGCGATCGTCCCCGAGATCGACTCGCCCGGACACCTCGGCGCGGTCCTGCGTGCACACCCGGGCCTGCAACTGGTCGACGTGCAGGGCCGGGCGGTCAAGGGAGCGGTCGACATAGTGGATCCTGCGGCGGCGAAACTCGTGGACGAACTCCTGCGCGAGTACCTGAAGTTGTTCCCCGGCGCGATATGGAACCTGGGCTCCGACGAGTACCAGGCGCTGGTCTACCGCGACCCGCAGGCCTCCTTCCCGCAGCTCGCGGCCGCCGCCCGGCAGCGCTACGGGCCCGCCGGCCGAGTCCGGGACCTGGCGACGGAATGGCTCAACGCCCGTGCGGCCGTGGTGCGTTCGGCGGGTTGGACACCGGCGGCCTGGAACGACGGCTTCTTCACCGGCGGGGTGGTCCAGCCCGCGATGGACATCCAGGTGGAGTACTGGACGGGCAAGGAGGGCGGCGCCCGGCCGCCGCTGGAGTACCTGCGCGAGGGCCGCAAGGTGGTCAACCTCAACGACGAGTTCCTCTACTACGTGCTGGGGGAGCCGAACCAGTTCACCTACCCCACCGGCCGGCGGATCTACGAGCAGTGGACCCCGCTGGTGCTGCGGGGCACGGCGCCCGTCCCCGCGCAGTACAACGGCCAGATCCTGGGCGCACGCCTCGCGGTCTGGTGCGACCTGGCCGGGGCCCAGACCCAGGCCCAGGTGGCGGCCGGCATCCGCCTCCCGCTGGCGGCCCTGTCCCAGAAGGTCTGGGACTCCCGCACTCCGGCCCTCGACTGGCCGGCCTTCAAGGCCCTGGCCGACCGGCTGTAGGCGGCCCGGCAGGATCCGGAGAGACGGCCCGGGTGCGTCCGCCGAAATGCACTGGCAGGGTCCGGCGCCGCCTTGCTTGGATACCGGGATGAAACCCGTGCTGAAACCCGAGCTGACCTCCCCCGAAGGCTATGAGATCTCCACCGATGCCGACCGGCTCGACCGGGCGCTGATCCACCGCTGGCTGTCCGAGGACGCCTACTGGGCTCTCGGGCGGAGCCGGGAGAAACAGGAGGCCGCCGTCGACGGATCCCTCAACTACGGCATCTACGAGGATGGTTCCGGCGCCCAGGTCGCCTACGCCCGTATCGTCACCGACCGGACCACCTTCGCCTGGCTCTGCGACGTGTATGTGGAACCGGGCTCCCGGGGCAAGGGGCTCGGCACGGCCCTGGCGGGGGCAGTGCGGGAACACCTCGCCCCGTACGGGCTGCGGCGGATCCTGCTGGCGACCTGGGACGCCCACGGCGTCTACGCGAAGGCCGGCTTCGAGCCGCTCGCGACCCCGGGCAACTGGATGGCCTTCGGCGAGCAGTAGGCCGGCGCGCCGGAACGTGTTGCCCGCCTCGGGCCACGAGACGAGAACAGGGCCTACCAGATCGAGTTGACCCACTCCGGGTGGTCGATGAACGGGTTGCGGTTGTGCTGGTAGGTGTCGAATATGACCTGGTTGCGGCGCTGCTCGAAGGCGTCCGGCGGGTCCATCTGGTTCCACTGCTTCAGCAGGCTGATCCGGCCGAAGAGGGGGGCGCTGCCGTTGTTGACCTTGTCGTTCATCTCCAGGTCCGCGAAGCCGTCGCCGCCGTCGTAACGCACGGCCATGTACAGCAGCATCCGCGCCACATCGCCCTTGACCGCGTTGCGGGGTTCGAAGGAGTCGGCGTCGGTGTAGCTGCCCTGGGCTTCCGAGACGGGGCTGCCGCCCAGGTCGAAGTCCTTGTTGCCGCGGGTGCTGTTGACCGTGACGTCCTCGGGGCGCAGGTGGTGCAGGTCGGTGCCCGGGCCGGTCGCGGTGCCGAAGTCTCCGTGGCTCTTGGCCCAGACGTGCTCGCGGTTCCAGTCGTTGACCCCGCCGCCGTTGGTGGCCTTGGACTGGGAGCGGCCCGAGTAGACCAGGATGACGTTGTTGGGGTTCGCCGGGTCTTGGTCCGTGACCTTCAGCGCGTTCCACACGCCGTCGTACGTCACCTTGGACTGGGTCTTGATGATGCCGTGCAGCGCGGTCTTGAGCGCGGCGCCGGTCTTGCCCTCGGCGGCGGCGTAATAGGTGTCCACCGCTGAGGCCGGGGACGCGGCCGGGGCCGAAGGAGCGGCGGGGGCGTCCGCCGTCCGCTGTCCGGCGGTGGCGGAGGCCGGAAGCAGCAGCAAGGACGCCGCGGCGAGGCCGGCCGCCCAGGGGGTCAGGCGCGAGATTCTCATCATGTGGGGGTAAACCTCCGTACGCACCGTCCCCGCCCGGGGAATTGGCGGGGTGTCAGTGGCAGAGCGAGGTTCACATTGTCATGTGCCTTACAGGTAAAAACCACGTGTCGGGAGCCCGCACTTTCGACGCGTGCGGCGATGGTGAGGAGCGGAGGGGGAGGTCGGCGCCGAGGCGCGGCGAAGAGGGGTCCGGACGGGTGAGCTGGGCGCGAGGCCCTCTTGGCAGAACCCGCCGATGCGTGCACGGTTGCGGGGGCCACACCGTGAACAGCCCTACCAGGAGCAGCCCATGGCAGTGAAGATCCTCATCGTGACCGGCGACGCGGCGGAGTCGCTGGAGGTCCTCTACCCCTACCAGCGCCTCCGCGAGGAGGGGTACGAGGTCCACATCGCGGCCCCGGCGGTGAAGAAGCTGCGGTTCGTCGTACACGACTTCGAGGACGGCTTCGACACCTACACCGAGAAGCCCGGCTACACGTGGCCCGCCGACATCGCCTTCGCCGACGTCGACCCGGGGGAGTACGCCGCCCTCGTCGTACCCGGCGGCCGCGCTCCCGAGTACCTGCGCAACGACCCCGAGGTGCGGCGGATCCTGGCCGCCTTCGCCGGTTCCGACAAGCCGATCGCCCAGATCTGCCACGGCCCGCTCATCACCGCAGCGGCCGGCGCGCTGGACGGCCGCCGGGTCACGGCCTATCCGGCCCTGGAGCTGGACATGAAGGCGGCCGGCGCCGACTTCGAGGACGCGGAGGCCGTCGTCGACGGCACGCTGGTGTCGGCCCGCGCGTGGCCCGACCACTCGGCCTGGATGCGGGAGTTCCTGACGGTACTGCGGGGGAAGGCGCCGCTGGCGTAGCCCCCGGCCGAGCCTGCGCGCGGGGCGCGGGGCTAGGCCGTCTCTTTCGGATCTTGTCGGCCCGGCAAGATCCGGAAGAGACGGCCCCGGCCTCCGCGCGCGGTACGGCGTACAGGGGCGGCCCTCTGGGTGGAGGGTCGGCTGCTCTACGCGGTCGATGCGGCCTTCGACGCGGACCGGCCGGACCCGGCCGCGGCCCTGGCGGTCGTCAGCTGCCCGTCGTGATGCCGGGGGCCGGCTCGTACTTGTAGTCCTCGCCGAAGTTCTTCTTCACGGCCGCCTCCCAGGCGCCGTCCGCGACCATCTTGCGGAGCGCTTCGTTGACCTTGCGCTGGAGGTCGGTGTTGCCCTTCTTCATGCCGATCCCGTAGTTCTCGCTGCTCAGGTTGAGCCCGACCAGCCTGAACTTGCCCTCGTTGCCCTTGCGCGCCGTGTACCCGGCCAGGATGGAGTTGTCCGTGGTCATCGCGTCGACGAGGTTGTCCTTGAGGGCGACGAGGCACTCGGAGTAGCCGCCGAGCTCCAGGAGGCTCGCCTTGGGGGCCAGGTTCTTCTTGATGTTCTCCGCCGAGGTGGAGCCCGTCACCGAGCACAGCCGCTTGCTGTTGAGGTCCTCGGCCCTGTTGATGGTGAGGTCGTCGGCGCGGACCATCAGGTCCTGGTGCGCGAGGAAGTACGGGCCGGCGAAGTCGACCTTCTCCTTGCGCTTGTCGTTGATCGAATAGCTGGCCGCGACGAACTGGACCTCGTTGTACTGGATCAGCAGTTCGCGGTCGTTGCTGTAGACCTGCTTGAAGGTGATGCGGTTCGGCTTGTAACCCAGCTCCTTCGCCACGTACGTCGCCACGTCCACGTCGAAACCGGTGAAAGTGCCGTCGGGCTCCCGCATGCCGACGCCCGGCTGGTCGAACTTGATGCCGACGGCCAGGTTCCCCTCGGGCCCGTCGTCACCGCCGCACCCGGATGCGGTCAGGGCGAGACCGATCACTGCGGCGACCGCAGCGGTCTTGGGAACCTTCATGGAGCACTCTTTCCTCGGGTACGCGGGCACCGCGGGGGCGGGTGGACGCGCATAGGAGGAAGCTAGGAAACCGCCGGGTGCGGTGTCACGGGATCTGAGCAAATCTTGAGGGTCACGATCCGGACCGGCCGCAGATCCTGCGGCGGACCCGGGCCCGTACGGGAGAGGAGGCGGCCGCCGGGCTCCGTCCCGTACGGGCTTGCGGCCGCTGGCCGGGAACGTGCGGTCGTCCGGACCGGGCGGGCGGACGCGTGACAGCATGGGGGCAACGCAAGCAGGCGGAGGGGGAGTTCGGTGAGCGGAGTACGCAAGGGGCTGGCCAAGGTGGAGATCGCGCTGCGGTGGGATCCCAGCCCGGCCGGTGCGCCGGTCCACGACCTCGACATACTGGCCGCGGTCTACGCGGCCGCCGACCCGTACGGGGAGCCCGTCCACCTCGTGCACTTCGGCAGTCGTTCCCCCGACGGCACGATCACGCTGGACCGGGACAGCCGCACCGGGCAGGGGCTCGGCTTCGACGAGGTGATGACGCTCGAACTCGACCGGATGTCCGCGGAGCTGACCCGCGTCGTGATCGGGATCGTGATCCAGCGGGCGGGCGGCGGCGAGGTGCTGACCTTCGCCGACGTCGCGGGAACCGGCCTGCGGATCCGCGAGGGGTACACCGATCTCGCCGTGGAGGACTTCGCGGCCCTGGGGGGAGCCGCCGCGGCCACGGTCGCGGAGTTCTCCCGCGATACCTCGGGGGCCTGGTCGCTGGACCCGGCGGTACGGGGCTTCGACGCGGACCCGGAGGAGTTCGCCGGGGTCATGGGCGCCGCACGGCCCTGACCGCCGTACGGGGCGGCCGGGCGGTTCACCGCGCGGACCGGGCGGCGGGCACTCCGCGAGGGAGTGCCCGCCGGCCGGTCCGGGTGGTGTGCGCTGCCACCGTCCCCACGAGGCAGCGCGGGCAGGCAGCCGTCCGGTCATCGTGGACGGCGGCCCGCCGGTTCAGGGAGCCCGGACCGTTCGCGGTTCGGGCTGCGCGGACTCCGGAGCGGGGCCGGGCAGCGGAGCCGCCGCCGGGGAGGACCGCCCGGCCATGCCCAGCGCGGGCAGCAGGCACGCGTCGACGAACCGTACGAGGTACTCGGCGTCGGCGTCGCGCCCTTCGAGGACCGGCCGGATGCGCAGTACGCCCATCAGCTGCGCCGGCAGGAACTCCACGGCCGGATGCCCGGCGGCGAGCTCGCCCCGTGCCACGGCCCGCTCCACGATCGCGTCGAACGCCGTGAGCTCCGGCTCCACCAGCGCCTCGCGCAGCGCCGCCTTCAGCTCCTCGTCGCTCAGCACCGCGATCCCGAGCGCCTGCATGAGCCGGGTGTCGCGCCCCGAGGTGCAAGCCGCGATGCGGGCCGCCTCGCGCAGGTCGCCCACGAGGGTCCCGGTGTCCACCGCCGCGAGCGTTCCGCGCCGGTCCGCGCGCAGGGCGGCGGCGACGAGCTGCGGTTTGGTCTTCCACTGCCGGTAGAGCGTGGACTTGCCGCAGCTGGCCCGTGCGGCGATGGCTTCCATGGTCAGCGCCTCGTAACCGTCCGCGCGCAGCTGCTCCAGCACGGCGTCGTAGAGCTGCCGCTCCCGCTCCGGTGTGATCTTGGAGCGGCGCGCGGGGGCCGGTGCGACCGGCGTCGGCGACGTCATGGGGCGGCTCTCCTCGGTGGCGCTTCGGGGTCTCTGGGCCTCGGTGCCGGATCCGACGGTATCTGGCCGGGTCCCGTCGTGTCTGGCCGGATCCCGTTCCAGTGAAAGTCTACGGGAACGCGAGCGTATCGGTACACGCTCGTATCGGTACACAGTCGTATCGATACGCCAATGTATCGATACACTGGCGTGTCGATGTGTGCCCGTGTACAGGAAGCGAGACCGGGGGATGACCTCCCACACCACACCTGCCGAGGCCGGCGCGGGGCCGCTCACTCCGGGACCGCCGAGCGAGCAGCGCAAGCGGAGCGCACCGGGTGCGCGGGACGGGTCGCGCGCGCAGGGCGAGTCGAACGCGCAGGGCGAGCCGGGTGCGTCCGTGGAGCCGTCCGTGGAGCCGGCCGTGGATTCCGCTTCGGTCACGGCCGGGCCGCGCCGCCGCCTCCTGCGCGAACTGCTGCTCGTCGCCGGTCTCTTCGCCGTGTACAAGGCCGGCCGGCTGCTCTCCACCGGCCGTACCGACGAGGCCTTCCGCAACGCCGGCCGCGTCTGGGACGTCGAACGCGCCCTGCGCCTGCCCGGCGAAGGCATGGTCCAGCGCCTGCTGCTGGACGGCCCCGGGGACACGCTCGTACACGCCGCGAACACCTACTACGCGGCCGTGCACTTCCCCGCCACGGTGCTCTTCCTCGGCTGGCTCTACGTACGCCGTCCCGCGCACTACCTCTGGACCCGCCGCGTCCTCGCCGTCCTGACCGGAGCCGCCCTCGTCCTGCACCTGAGCCTTCCCCTGGCGCCCCCGCGGATGCTGGCCGCCACCCACCTGATCGACACCGGCCAGGTCTACGGCCCCAGCGTCTACGGGGCCGCGCCCGCCGCCGACACCATGGCCAACCAGTTCGCCGCGATGCCCTCCCTGCACTTCGGCTGGGCGCTGATGCTGGCCCTCGGCATGATCGCCGCCACCTCCTCGCGCTGGCGCGCACTGTGGCTGCTGCACCCGCTCCTGACCCTGCTGGTGGTCGTCGGCACCGCCAACCACTACTGGCTCGACGCCATCGTGGCGGCCCTGCTGCTGGGGGCCGCCCTGCTTCTCGTCCCGCGCCCGGCCACCCGTTCGCTCGTCGCCCTGAGGAGCTTGCCGCGTCCGCGCCCGGCCGGGTCCGCCGGACCCGCGCCCGCCGCCGCGGGCCCCGTCGGCTCCGCGCTCGGACCCGCGCTCGGACCCGCGGGCGTCGGACCGGCGGGCGTCGGACCGGCGGCCACCGTCGGAACCTCAGGAGCGGCGCGGTGAACGCCACCCTCGTCGCCGTCCTGCTCTGCCTCGCCTCGGCCGTCACGTACGCGGCCGCCGCAGTCGCCCAAGAACGACTCGCCCGCCGCGCGGTCGCACGCAGCGCCGCGGCGCTGCTCGGCAACGGCGGCTGGTGGTGGTCGGCCGGGCTGAACGCCGCCGCCGCCCTCCTGCACGCCGCCGCCCTGCGGTACGGGCCGCTCACCCTGGTCCAGCCGCTGGGGGCGCTCACCCTCGTCGCCGCCGTCCCGCTGGGCGCGCGCGGCGCCGGGCGCCGGGTCGCGGGCACCGAGTGGCGCGGGACCCTGGCCACCGTCGCCGGGCTCGGGCTGCTCCTGCTGCCCGCCTCCGGCCCGGCCCCCGACGACACCCTCACCCTGGCCGAAGCCCTCGCCGTCTCCGGCGCGACGGCCGCGGTGATCGTGCTGCTGACCGCGCGGAGGGACACGAGCTCGGGGCTGCGCCATGCGACGGCTTCCGGGCTGGCCTCGGCGGCGGCCTCCGCCCTGACCCAGACCGTCGCCGTGGCGGGCGGCCGCGGCGGGGCCCTGCTCAGCTACCGGGTCGTCTCCGTGGGCCTGCTCGTCGTGGTCTTCGCGGTCGGCGGGATGCTCCTGTCCCAGCGGGCCTACCGTGGCGGCCTCGGTGCCCCGCTCGCGGTGGTCAACCTCGCCAACCCGCTGGCCGCGGCCGCGATCGGCATGGTGCTGCTCGGCGAACGCCTCCAAGGCGGGGCGATCGGGATCCTGCTGGCGGCGGCGGGCGCGGTCGCGGCGGCGCGCGGTGTGCTGCTGCTCACGCGAACACCCGCGCAGCCGACGGCCGCCCCGCTGCCGTCGGCGGCCGCGAGCCCGGCCCCGTCCCCGTCGTCGCCTCCACCCGCCTCCCCGCCGTCCTCCCCTTCCCCTTCCCCTTCCGTGTCCCCTCCCCCTTCCGTGTCCCCGCCCACGTCCGCATCCCCGTCCACCTCCGGCTCACCGGCCGAGCCGATGGCCGGAGCGGCGGCATGACCCCTGGATACGGCCTGGTGCTGCCGCCCGCGCGGGCGTAGAGGAGAACCGATTCACCCGGTCGCGCGTCCTCCTCCGTGAGACGGGCGCGGGACGCGCGCACGAGGCGCGCCGAACGCGCCGACAAGAGTGGAGTGAACGGGCATGGGCATCATCAGCTGGATCATCCTCGGACTGCTCGCGGGCGGGATCGCCAAGGTCCTGCTGCCCGGCCGTGACCCCGGCGGACTGATCGGCACCACACTCATCGGCATCGCCGGCGCCTTCATCGGGGGCTGGCTCTCGGCGAAGTTCCTGGACCGCTCGATCCAGAACGACTTCTTCGACATCGCGACCTGGGCCTCGGCCATCACGGGCTCCATGGTCCTGCTCATCGGCTACCGCCTCTTGTTCGGCAATTCCCGCGACTGACCACGCCCACTGACCATCGCGACGCGCGCGACCGCCGATCGGTCGGCCGGGTCAAGCCGGTCGAGCCGCTCCGGACGGGCACCGCCCGCGCCGTGGTCCCGGGCGGCGCCTACGATGACCGGCCATGGACAGCAGTGAGGCCGGCAGACAACTGATCGACGGACGCTTCGAACTGGGGGAGCCCCTGGGCAGCGGCGGGATGGGGACGGTGTGGCGGGCCCGCGACATCGCGCTGCACCGGGACGTCGCCCTCAAAGAGGTGCGTCCGCCGGATCCGGCCACCGCCGCCGCCCAGCCCGGGCTCGCCGTCCAACTGCGGGAACGGGCCGTGCGCGAGGCCCGCGCGCTCGCCCGCCTCGCGCACCCGAACGTGGTCACCATCCATCACATCGTGGAACCCGCGGACGGGGCCGGGGGGCATCCGTGGATCGTGATGGAGCTGGTCAAGGGCGGCTCCCTGCACGACAGGCTGGCCGACGGGCCGATGCCGGTGGCCGACGTGTTGCGGCTCGGTCTCGACGTGCTCTCCGCGCTGCGGGCCGCGCACGCGGAGGGGGTACTGCACCGGGACGTGAAACCGGCCAACGTGCTCCTGCGGCCCGACGGTTCCGCGGTGCTCACGGACTTCGGGATCGCCGCGCTGCACGGGGCGACCGCTCTGACCTCGACCGGGGTACTGATCGGATCGCCGGAGTACATCGCCCCGGAGCGGGCGCGCGGTGAGGAGGGGCTGCCCGCCTCCGACCTCTGGTCGCTCGGCATGCTGCTGTACGTGGCCTCCGAGGGGGTGCACCCCTTGCGCCGGGCCACGAGCCTGGCCACAGTGGTGGCCGTGCTCGACGAGCCGATCCCGGCGCCCGTACGGTCCGGCCCGCTGGGACCCGTACTGGAGCGGCTGCTCGTACGGGACTTGGCGGCGCGGCCCGACGCCGGGCAGCTGGAAGCGCTGCTCCGCAACGCGAGCAGTGCTCTCGGCGGGGCCACCCCGGTTCTGCCTCCCGTCTCCCTCGGGAACTTCGGACCGGTGAGCCCCGGACCCGCCCCGGCCCCGGCTCCGGCCCCCGCGGCGACGCCCACCCCCACGCCGTTCGTTCCGGGCGCGGGCAACCCGTACGCGTCGACGACGCCCCTGTCCGTCCCCGCCCCGGCCGGCCCGCGCCGCCGCCGTCCGGCGATGCTCGCCGGAATCCTCGCGGCCGTCCTCACCGCGGGAGTGGTCGGCCTCGTGAAGTGGATGCCCGACGGTAACGCCGGCGCCGGTGCGGGCAAGAGCGGCGACGCGAAGGCGTCGGTCACCCCGTCCGCGCCGGTCTCCGGCACCCCGGCCACCGCCGTCGCCTCCCCTCCCGGTCCGACGCCCGCCCCGAAGACGAGCACGCCCGGGACGACGACGCCGCCCAAGGGCAGCCTGATGGACCCGGCCAACATCCGTACCGCCGTCGAAGCGCTCAGACAGCAGACGGGCACCACGACCTTCGTCGACATGCGGGTCTACGACGAGTACGTGATCGCTGCCATCCCGACCGCGCCCGGAGCCAAGACGGTCGACTCCTGGCAGTACCGGGGCGGCGTCGCCAAGCGCAGTGGTCCCGCCGGCACCGTGAAGGCGGGCGATCCGCTCATGGACATGGCCGCGCTCGACTGGGACGCCCTCCCCGGCCTGCTGGCCCAGTCGGTCAAGGAGCTGGGCGTCGAGAACCCGAGCTCGCGCTACCTCAACGTCTCCCCCTGGCTCGGCGCCCCCGCCATCCGTCCCTACCTGAGCGACGAGTACGGACAGGGCGGCTACGTCCTCGCCGGCACCGACTTCAAGATCAAGAAGGTGTACGGCAGCTGACCCCTGCCCCGGGTCGGGGACCCGAGCACACCGGAAGAACCGACAGCGCACGAAGCGGAGCACCATCACCATGCCCACCTGGCGCAACACCCTCACCGCGGCCGGAATCGCCGGCCCGCGGCTCCGCGCCGATTACACGTACGCGGCCCGCCGCGTCCTGCGCCGGGAGCCCGCGCCCTACGCGGCCCTGCGCCTGCTGGCCGCACCGCCGCTCGTGCCCTGGCTGGCGGCCGGACTCGCCTTCATGAACCGGGTCGACGACGTCGCCGAGACGGGGACCGTTCGGCAGCGGGCCGCCGGACTGGAGCAGCTGACCGCCGACGTGCGCCTCGCCATGGAAACCGGGGACAGCCCCGATCCGCTGCTGCGCGCCTACGCCCACGCCGTCGACTCCCGCGGCCTGCCCGTCGAATGGGTCCACCGGTTTCTCGAGGGAGCCGCCACTGCGGAGGCGGTCTTCGACGGCTTCGCCGCCGAGGAGGAATTCCAGGCCTACCTCGACGCCTACGCCTGGCCGGGGGTGATGGTCTTCACGGGACTGCAGTACCAGGGCGGACCCGACGCCGAACAGGCCGCCGCTTGGCGGCGGTTCGTGGACGCCGCCCAGCGCGTCGACTTCCTCGCGGACCTCGCCGGGGACCTCGCGGCGGGCCGGCTCTGCATCCCGCGCGCCCGCCTCGACGAGCACTCCGTGACCCGGACCGACCTCGAACAGGCCCGCGACACCCCGGCCGTACGGGAACTGCTGGCCGCCGAATGCGCCCGCGCCCGTACCGCCCTCGCCGCGGCCGACGGCATCCTCGACTTCACCGAACCCGGACTGCGGGCGGTCGCCGTGACGATGACGGAGCTCATGGAACACCAGCTGACGGCAGTCGAGCGGGTCGGAACGGGCGCTCTGCGCAAGGACGTCGGTTACGGATTCGCGGCGCCGCTGCGCACCCTGGCCCGCGCAAGGACCACGGCACGCGCCCCGATCAGTAGGGGCCGTTGACGTTGTCGATCGAGCCGTAGCGCGCTGCGGCGTACTTGCAGGCGGCCGTGATGTTGGCCACCGGGTCGTAGGAGTCCATCGACGTGCCCGGGACGTGATAGGCGCGGAAAGTCGGGTCGATCACCTGGAGCAGGCCCTTGGAGGGGATACCGGCAGCCGCGTTGGAGTCCCAGTTGTTGATGGCCATCGGATTCCCCGAGGATTCCCGCATCACATTGCGGTGAATTCCTTCGTAGCTGCCGGGAATTCCGTGCTGCGCCATGACGGCGAGCGACTCGCGGATCCATCCGTCGAGGTTGTTCGCGTACTCGGTGGTGGCGGCGGGCGCGGCGGCCGGCGCGGCGGCGGGCGCCGCGGTGCCCAGGTTCAGCTTCAGGCCGGGGCGGATGGCCGAGGGGTCGCCGCCGACGGTGGTCTTGTTGGCTTCGTAGAGCTGCTGCCAGCCTCCGCTGAGGGAGTGCTCGGCCGCGATCTTGCTCAGGGTGTCGCCGCTGACCACGGAATAGGTCATCGGCGCGGCGGCTTCGGCGGCCCCGGCCGTGGTCGCGCTGATCAGCGGGAGGGCCAGCGCCGCGCTGCCCGTGCCGGCCAGGGCCAGCTTGCGGGTGAGTGCGTGGTGCTGCTTCGGCCGACGGTGCTTTCCCTTTGCGGACATGGCGGAATTCCTCACGTGGGGGGTACGGGAGAGACCTGGCGGAGGCCGGATTCGGCAGCTGACCACCGGGAACGAGGTGACCGTAAGACAGTTCGCGGGAGGGGAACAAGACACGAATTCGACCCGGAGATCAACTTTTCGCCCCGTGCCCGGTGGATGACCTTGAATGGAGATCCGGGAATTGCTTAAATTCCCGCCGGGAAAAGGGAATCGGCCTTGTCGGGGAAATGATGTTGCCCGGGTGTGCGTGACCCACATCACGGGCGGGCGGGTGATTGCTCAAAACGGGCAAGTCGCCCGTCGTCGGGCCTGATTCGGGCGACCCGCCCGTTGGTGGCGAATCACCCACCAGGGGTCAATCAGGTCTCGTACGTGACCGTGCCGTCCTCGTCCATCGGGGGGTGGATCCGGCCGGGGGCGCAGCCGTCCCCCTGCTCGTCCGAAGGCCGTACCGCCTCCGGCCCGTCAGGCCCGATCCGGACCACCCGGCGCATCCGTGCGACCAGCAGGTGGCGCCCGTCGTCGAGGCGCACCGCGTCGGCGTCGCCCGCGGCCCGGAACTCCGCCGCCACCCGGGCGTAAGCGGCGCGCTGTGCTTCCGACAGGTCGTGGAGGGCGGGCCAGGGCAAGGTCAGCATGTGCACCAGCGCCCGGCGCGCGGCGTGCGGACCGGCCAGCGGCACGGTCACCGGTTCCCAGCCTCCGCTGGTGCGCTCCAGGACCCGGTACGCGGTCGGGAGCAGCACGGTCCCGGCGTGGGTCCGCAGCGCCCGCCGGGAGTCGGCCCGTACGTCGGCCGGGTAGCGGGGGCTGCGGTAGTGCAGGCCCATCAGCGCGAGCCGCTCGGTGGCCTCCATGACGCCGGTCGCCGCGAGGTGGTCGATCACGAAGCCCGCGTCGGGCTCGGGATCGCGGGTGGCCGGCTCCCAGTCGTGCCCGGCCGGTTCCGGATCGGTGGGCCGGGGCGGCTCGGGGCCCTCGTCGTTGGTGTAGACGATCTCGTCGCACCGCATCACCCGGTAGCGGGTGCCGGCCGCCGTGAGCTCGTCGACCCGCTCCGTCTCCAGCCGCGCCACGGCCGCCAGCAGCTCCCGGCGGACGGCCCGGTCGTCGGTGTCGTCCTTGGCCCGGAACCACAGGACGGAGTTCAGGCTGTCGCGCGCGTCCTGCGGGACCCCGCACGTGACCGGGGTCAGCACCCGCCACCGGTGCCCGCCGCCCACGTCCTGGCAGGCGATCCCGAAGAGCGGACCCCGGATGACGTAGCGCGCGTACCTTCGCGCCGCGTCCCTGGCGTCGGCTTCCTGCGCCGCGGCCACTGGGTGCGCCACGGGCTCGACGTTCAAGTAGAGGTGCTCACGCCCGGGAGGTACCTCACTGGTCATGAGGCATTCTGGGCACATCTCCCGCCGGGCCGCCGATGCCCTCCACAACCGGGCCCCGAATGAGGGAAGTTGTGGTAAACGGTGATGACCCTGCCCGGATTCGACCCCTGTCCGGCCCGGCGAGATCCGATAGGGACAGCCCTTAGAGGCGGGCCAGCTCCCGCCGCGCCGCCGCGACCGCATCCTCGCTCGCCGGCAGCAGGGGGAGGCGTACGTCGGGCGTCGGGATCCGGCCCTGCGCGTACAACACCCCCTTGACGACCGTCGGGTTGGGCTCGGCGAAGACCGCCGCGGCCAGCCGGGCCAGCGCGTGGCCCAGGTCGCGGGCCCGGCCCGCGTCGCCCGACCGCCAGGCCACGTCGAGTTCGGCGAACCGGGCCGTCGCGAGGTGCGCCGAGGCCAGGATCCCGCCCGCCGCGCCGAGCGCGAGCATGGGTGACGCGTACGCGTCGTCACCCGCCAGTACCGCGAAGCCGTCCGGCCGGTCGCCGAGCAGCGACACCGTCTCCTGGTCGACGGAGCCGACCGCGTACTTCACCCCGGCGACCCCGGGCAGCGCCCCGATCGCCCGCAGCGCGGCCGCGTCCAGCGGCTGCCCGGTGCGGTAGGGGATGTGATAGACGATCAGCGGTACGGGGCTCACCTCGGCCAGCCGCGTGAAGTGGGCCAGCACCCCGGCGGCCGAGGGCCGGACGAAGGACGGAACGGTCACCAGCGCCGCCCGCGCCTCGGGCCAGTGCTTCAGCCGGGCGAGGGACTCCTCGGCGGCCCGTGTCCCGCTCGCCCCCGCGCCGACGCTCAGGTACGCCCCCCGTTCGCGGCACACCCGGGCGCAGACGTCGGTGACCAGGTCGCGCTCCGCCTCGTCGAGGGCGGCCGTCTCGCCGGTGGTACCGAGGGCGGTGATCCCGGTGGCGCCCGCGTCGAGCACTTCGTGGGCGAGCGCCTCCAATGCCCCCGCGGCCACGTCCCCGGCCGCGGTGAAGGGGGTGATCAGCGGGACGTGGATCCCGTGCGGGCCGTCCGGGGCGGAGCGGTGTCCGGGGAGCTGCGGTGCCGGGGTGTTCTGTGTCATGCGTCGAGCCTGGCCCGTCCCGAGCGTCGAATCCAGTTCGCGTTCCTTACTCGAACCGTAAGCTGAGCCGATGATCGATGTGCGACGCCTGCGCCTGCTGCGCGAACTCGCCCGCCGGGGGACCATCGCCGCCGTGGCCGAGGCGCTCTCCTTCAGTCCTTCGGCGGTGTCCCAGCAACTCGCCGTCCTCGAACGCGAGGCCGGTCTGCCCCTGCTGGAGCGCACCGGCCGCCGCGTCCGGCTCACCCCCGCCGGGCAGAACCTGGTCCGGTACGCCGAAGCGGTGCTGGAGCTGCTGGAACAGGCCGACGCCGATCTCGCCGAAGCGCGCAGCGGCCTGGCCGGAGCCCTGCGGATCGGTTCCTTCCCCACCGCCACCCGGGCCATCGTCCCGGCGGCCCTGGCCGCCCTGGCCCGACGCCATCCGGGGTTGGAGCCGATGGTGTCGGAGACCGACCCGGCGGCCGTCGCGCACGCGCTGCGGGCCGGGGACCTGGACGTGGCCCTGATCCACGAGTACGACTTCGTCCCCGCGCCGGATGAGCCGGGGCTCGCCTCGGAGCCGCTCTTCCGGGAGTCGATGTACCTCGCGGCACCGGCCCACCCCGAGGCACCGGAGGACCCCGAGGCGCCGGCCCACCCCGCGGCACCGTCCGGCCTCGCGGCACCGTCCGGCCCGGCGGGTCCCGGCCCGACCGCCGGAGCCGATCAGGGCGCGACGCTCCGTACCCACGCCGACGCACCCTGGATCACCGCCACGCCCGGCACGCTCTGCCACACCATGACCGTGCGTGCCTGCCAGGCCGCCGGGTTCACGCCGAGGATCCGCCACCAGGTGGACGAGTTCGCGACCGTCCTCGCACTGGTCGCGGCCGGCCAGGGGGTGGCCGTGGTGCCGCAGCTCGGGATCACCGGCCCCCGTGACCCGGCCGTCGCGCTCACCCCGCTCCTCATGGAGCGCCGCACCAAGGTGGCCTTCCGCAGCGGGGCCGGCGCCCACCCCGCCGTGGCCGCCTTCGCCGCCGCCCTGTGCGCGGCGGTACCACCGGAACTGGCCACCCAGCGCGCCGGGGCGTGAGGCAACTCCCGGACGCGGAAGTGCCCGTGTACGTTGGCCGGACCGGCCGGACCCCTCGCGGGACGTCCGGGGACAGGCCTGGCAGTCGACCAGACCGTGATCGAGATCGGGGTTGCAAGTGACGCATCGCGTACGAGGGGTCATCGCCCGGAGCAAGGGCGCGCCGGTGGAGACCACGACGATCCTCGTGCCCGATCCGGGGCCCGGCGAGGCGCTCGTACGGGTCCAGGCCTGCGGGGTCTGCCACACCGACCTGCACTACCGCGAGGGCGGGATCAACGACGAGTTCCCCTTCCTGCTGGGCCACGAGGCCGCCGGGGTCGTCGAATCGGTCGGGTCCGACGTCACCTCCGTCGCCCCCGGCGACTTCGTCGTCCTCAACTGGCGTGCGGTGTGCGGAAGCTGCCGGGCCTGCAAGCGCGGCCGCCCGTGGTACTGCTTCGCCACGCACAACGCCACCCAGCCCATGACCCTGGAGGACGGCACCCCGCTCTCCCCGGCCCTCGGCATCGGTGCCTTCGCGGAGAAGACCCTGGTCGCCGCCGGCCAGTGCACCAAGGTGGACCCGGCCGCCTCGCCGGCCGCCGCCGGACTGCTCGGCTGCGGGGTGATGGCCGGTCTCGGTGCCGCCCTGAACACCGGCAACGTCGGGCGCGGCGACTCCGTCGCCGTCATCGGCTGCGGGGGAGTGGGCAACGCGGCCGTGGCCGGAGCCCGGCTGGCCGGAGCCTCGCGGATCATCGCCGTGGACCTGGACGACCGGAAGCTGGAGTGGGCGCGCGGGCTCGGCGCCACCGACACCGTCAACGCCACTACGCAGGACGTGGTCAAGGCCATCCAGGAGCTGACCGGGGGCAACGGAGCCGACGTGGTCATCGAGGCGGTCGGCCGCCCCGAGACGTACCGGCAGGCCTTCTACGCGCGCGACCTGGCGGGCACGGTGGTCCTCGTCGGCGTCCCGACACCGGAGATGCGGATCGAACTCCCGCTGCTGGACGTCTTCGGGCGCGGCGGCGCCCTGAAGTCCTCCTGGTACGGCGACTGCCTGCCCGAGCGGGACTTCCCGCTCCTCGTCGACCTCTACTTGCAGGGGCGGCTCGACCTCGACGCGTTCGTCTCCGAGCGGATCGCCCTGGACGGCGTCGAGGCGGCCTTCGAGCGGATGGAGCGCGGGGAGGTGCTCCGCTCGGTGGTCGAGCTCTGATCCGGTTCCCAGTGCCGTGACCAGGAGGGCCCACCTTCCCGGCCACAGCACCAGCGCGCGAGAACGAGCACGACGGTAAGGGTCAGTAGGCTCTGACGGCCCGTACTAGACTCGGTGGCACCGTTCATCCGTACCCCGGCCGCGACCCGGCCGGGGCATAGGTACCCGAGGGGCCGTCCGTGACCGCCAGTGCCAGCTACCGTCAGCCCGGTGTCGTCCTCACCGACCACCACTTCAGCGTCCCGCTCGACCACGCCCGCCCCGACGGCGAGCGGATCGAGCTGTACGCGCGCGAGCTGACGGCCACCGGCAAGGACCCGGAATCCCTGCCGTGGCTGCTCTACCTGGAGGGCGGTCCCGGCTTCGGCGCGCGCCGGTTCACCGGCCGGCAGGCCTGGCTGGAGCGGGCCCTGTCCGAGTTCCGCGTCCTGCTCCTCGACCAGCGCGGAACCGGCCGCTCCACGCCGGTCAACCGGCAGACCCTGCCCCTGCGCGGAACCCCGGAACGGCAGGCCGAGTACCTCGCCCACTTCCGTGCCGACTCCATCGTGCGCGACGCCGAGACCATCCGGCCCCTCCTCACGGGCGGCGCGCCCTGGACGGTCCTCGGCCAGAGCTTCGGCGGCTTCTGCGTCACCCACTACCTGTCCACCGCCCCCGAGGGGCTGACCGCGGCCCTGATCACCGGCGGCCTGCCCTCCCTCGACGCGACGCCGGCAGAGGTCTACGAGGCGGCGTACCCCCGCATGGAGCGCAAGAACCGTGCGCACTACGCCCGTTACCCCATGGACGTCGAGCGCGCCCGCCGGATCGCCGCACACCTCGCCGAGCAGCCGGCCGAACTCCCCGGCGGCTACCGCCTGACGGTCGAGGCCTTCCAGTCCCTCGGCCTCCTCCTCGGCGTCTCGGACGGCAGCCACCAGCTGCACTACCTGTTGGAGGACGCCTTCGTCCCCACGGCGGCCGGACCCGCCCTCTCGGACGCCTTCCTGGAAGCCGTCCACGCCCAACTCTCCTTCGCCGGGCACCCCTTGTACGCGCTGCTCCACGAGGCGATCTACGCCCAGGACCCGGGCGCGCCCATCGGCTGGGCCGCCGAGCTGGTGCGAGCCGGCCACCAGCGCTTCGACGCCGCCAAGGCCCTCGCGGGCGACGACGCCCTGTACTTCACCGGCGAGACCATCCATCCCTGGCACTTCACCTGCGACCCGGCGCTCGCCCCGCTGCGCGAGACCGTGGAACTGCTGGCCGCCCGTACCGGCTGGACGCCGCTGTACGATCCGGCGCGGCTCGCCGTCAACGACGTGCCGGTAGCGGCCGCCGTCTACCACGACGACATGTACGTGGACACCGGGCACTCCTTGGCCACCGCCCGGGCGATCCGGGGCCTGAAGACCTGGGTGACGGACGAGTTCGAGCACGACGGCGTCCGCGCCGGCGGCCCCCGCGTCCTGGACCGGCTGCTGGCCCTGGTACGAGGCGAGCTCTGACCGGTCGCCGCTGCCGGCCCGCGCCCGTCCGTTCGCCTATGGTGCGAGGTATGACTGAACAACTGGACGGGCCCGAGCCCCTGGAGCCCATGCCCACCGACTGGACGCGGGCGCTCGCCGTGGTGGCCCACCCCGACGACCTCGAGTACGGCTGTGCGGCGGCCGTCGCGGACTGGACGGACGGCGGCCGGGAGGTCGTCTACCTGCTCGCCACGCGCGGCGAAGCGGGGATCGACACGATCGCCCCCGCCGAATGCGCCCCGCTGCGCGAGGCCGAGCAGCGCGCGAGCGCGGCCGTCGTCGGGGTGTCCACGGTCGACTTCCTCGACTACCACGACGGGGTGATCGAGTACGGCCTCGCCCTGCGCCGGGACATCGCGGCCGCCATCCGCCGGCACCGCCCCGAGCTCGTCGTCACCATGAACCACCGCGACACGTGGGGCGGGGCCGACGGCGGCGGCTGGTGGAACACCCCCGACCACAAGGCGGTCGGCCGGGCCACGCTCGACGCGGCGGGAGACGCCGGCAACCGCTGGATCTTCCCCGAACTCCTGACCGAGCAGGGCCTGGAGCCGTGGAACGGCGTTCGCTGGGTCGCGGTGGCGGGCACCACGACGCCGACGCACGCGGCGGACGCCGGTCCGGGCATGGAGCGTTCGGTGAAGTCCCTGATGGAGCACAAGGCGTACATCGAGGTGCTGACGGACGAGGACCCCGAGACGTACGTCCGGGCCTTCCTGACGGGCAACGCCCAGCAGGCGGCGGCCCGGTTCGGCGGCCGACCGGCGGTGGCGTTCGAGGTCTTCCCGCGCTGACCGGTGCGTCCTAGGGTGTCCGGGTGATCGACACCATCAGCACGGAGATCGCGGAGGGTGAGGAACGGATCCGTCTCGAAGTCGCGGACGGGATCGCGGAACTCACCCTCTGCCGGCCGGAGAAACTCAACGGCTGGAGCTGGGAGTCCACCCGTCAGCTGGGCCTGCTGGCCGACCGGATCCGCTTCGACCCGGAGGTGCGGGCGGTCCTGCTGAGGGCCGAGGGCCGGGCCTTCTGCGCGGGCATCGACGTGACGGCCCCCGGCGGGGCGATCACGGGGGAGTCGGCGGCCGGACGCAACCGCAACTACTACGAGGGCATCCGCTGGGTCCACGAACGCTTCGCCGTCCTCGCCCGGCTGCCGCAGCCCGTGGTGGCGGCCGTGCAGGGCTACTGCCTGGGCTTCGGCTTCGAGCTGGCGCTGATGGCCGACATCCGCGTGGCGGCGCGGGACGCCGTCTTCGCGCTGCCCGAGGCCCAGCTGGGCGTCGCGGTGGACGCGGGCGGCGATCTGCGCATCGCCCGCGAGGCGGGCGCCGGCTGGGCGAAGTTCCTCGCGCTGACGGGCCGCCGTATCGACGCCGAGACGGCCCACCGCCTCAACCTGGTCCAACAGGTGGTCCCGCTCGCAGAGTTGGAGGACACCGCTCGCGCACTCACGGCGGAGATCGCGGCCAATGCGCCCCTCGCGGTCCAGGGCATCAAGCGCGCGGTCGACTCCTACGCGGACGCCGCGCTCCCGGCGGCGCTCGACCGCGTCGCGATGACGGCGGCCCTCACCCTGACTTCGGAGGACTCCCGCGAGGGCTACACCGCCAAGGCGGCGCGCCGACCCCCGCGCTTCACCGGGGGCTGAACGCCCGCGATGGAGCGGGCAGCTCGGGGTTTCCCCGTCGCTCCCCTCACTCCTCCAGGCGCAGGAGGGCCAGGGCCCGGGCCGAGACCGCGGGGAGGGGCTCCAGGCCGCCCTCCGCGGCCCAGTGTTCGAGGGCGACCGTGACCGCGTCGATGAGGACGGCCGCCAGGACACGCGTCTCCAGGGCGGTTTCGGGCCGGCCCGTACGGGCCGAGAGGACCGGGACCAGCCGGTCCTGCATCGCGCGCGCGGCCGCGAGCCAGCGCAGGCGGATCTCCGGGACGGCGCTCATCACCTGGATGAGGCGGACCGTCTGGCCCGGCTCCTCGTAGCGGGCGCCCGCCGTCGCGGTGGTGAAGGCGGCCTGGACCGCTTCGGCGACCGGTTCCGACGCGGGGCGCAGGGCGAGCTCCTCGACCAGGGTGGCCACCCCGGCGGTCAGCACCGGGGTCAGCGCGTCCTCCTTGGCCGGGCAGTAACGGTAGAAGGTGCGCAGCGAGATGCCGGCCGCCCGGGCGATGTCCTCGACCGTCGTGGCTTCGTAACCCCGTTCGGAGAACAGTGCGGAGGCGGCCTCCGCGATCTCGTAGCGCGTGGTCTCCCTGCGCCGTTCCGTCAGCGACGGGCGTCCCGCACCGAACGTGCTCGCCGTACTCGCCGTGCTCACCGCGGCACCTCCGGGTCGTGGGGATCGATACGGAGCAGGGATCCAATGTGCCACACCGCCGCACCCCGGCACGACGTGCCGTCCCGGCGTGCTCCGACGCGGGCCGGCCTCGTCACCTGAGCCGCCCCGCGGCGCGGCTCAGCGCCCGCGCGCGGCCTACCGCATCCGGCCGCTTCACGGGGCGAAGGGTCCGCGCCCCAACTGCTCCCGCACCGGCACTACTTCTGGGTTGACCAGTGCGCGGCGCTGCCAGTTCGCGCCGTCCACCACCAGGGTGTGGCCGGTGATGAAACGGGCGTAGGGCGAAGCCAGGAAGGTGGCGGCCCAGCCCAGTTCGCGCGGGGCGCCGACCCGCAGGGCGGGCTGTCTGGCGTCCTGGGCGCCGGGGGCTGCCCGCTCCAGGCCTCCCCGGATGTCCGCGGTCATGTCGGCGTGCGGGAAGAGGCCGGGGACCAGCCCGTTGATCTGGATGCCGTACGGGCCCCACTCGACGGCGAGCGTCTCCACGAGGTTCTTCACCCCGGCCTTGGCGGCGGCGCTGTGGGCGAAACCCGGCCCGCCAGTCCAGGCGTAGGAGGCGCCGATGTTCACGATGGACCCGGCGCTGCCCGCGGCGAGGTGGCGGCGGCCGAACTCGCGGGTCACGAACCAGGTACCGGTCAACGTGATGTCGACCACCGCCCGCCAGGCGTTGGGGGACAAGTCCTCGGCCGGGGAAGGGAAGTTGGCGGCCGCGTTGTTGACCAGCACGTCCGGCGGCAGGCCGAACGCGGCCTCGGCCGCGTCGAAGACCTCGGCGACCCGCTCCGCGTCCCGGATGTCGCAGACGGCGGCCGTCACCCGGCCCGCGCCGGGCACGGCCCCCAGCTCCTCCTGAGCCGCCTTCAACTGCTCGATCCGGCGGCCCGCGATCACCAAGTCGGCGCCGAGCCGGGCGAATTCCGTGGCGATGGCCTTGCCCAGCCCGGTCCCGCCGCCCGTCACGAGCACCACCCGGCCCGTGAACGTACCGGGGGGCAGGGCGGCGGTGCCGAGCGGCGGCGGCGCGGGCAGCCCGCGCGAGGGGTTCTCCATGCGGCCCATCGTTAGCGTGCGGGCGCGCAGATCACCATCCCCGTGCCGCGGGAAACCGGCCGGGCGGGGCGGCGGCCGGCCCCGCCCGGGCCGTGTCTGCGCGGACCCGTGGCCGTTACTCCTGCGGCGGGGCGTACGCCTGCTTGCCCGCGCACGTCCAGATCACCGCCGCGTTCGCTCCGGTGGCCAGATCGCGGAAGGCGCCGCCCACCCGGTCGTCGTCCGAGACGGCGAGGGCCTCGGTGGCGACGTCGGTGCTCGCGCCGACGGGGTTCGGGAGGGCCGGCGGAACCCCGGTGCCGGGCCAGTAGGCGGCCCGGACGTAGTGAAGTCACATGCGGCACTGACGTGCTCGTGTCACATGCTGCCCGAAAGCGGGACCGAGGTGGCGCAATTCCCGCACGTGGTTGCGGACGGTTCGGTTCCCGTGACCTCCCCATGGTTCCCAGGCACGCAAGCGACCGCTTAGTATGCCCGCGAGGCGTGGTTCCCCGTCGGCGGCTGGAGGCCCCGGATGCAGGCATGGCGAGTACACACCCCCGGCGAGCCCCGCGAGGCCATGCGCCTCGAAGAGGTTCCCGAACCAGTGCCCGGCGAGGGCGAGGTGAGGCTCAAGGTGCTCGCCGCCAACGTCAACTTCCCCGACGCGCTGCTCGTGCGCGGCCAGTACCAGATCCGCCCCCCGCTGCCCTTCACCCCCGGGGTCGAGATCTGCGGTGAAACCGAGGACGGGCGCCGCGTCATCGCCAACCCGAGCCTGCCCCACGGCGGTTTCGCCGAGTACGTCACCGCCCCCGCGCGGGCCCTGCTCCCCGCTCCGGACACCCTGGACGACGCCGAGGCGGCCGCCCTGCACATCGGCTACCAGACGGGCTGGTTCGGCCTGCACCGCCGGGCCCGCCTCCAGGCCGGCGAGACCCTCCTCGTGCACGCCGCCGCCGGCGGGGTCGGCAGCGCCGCCGTCCAGCTCGGCAAGGCCGCCGGAGCCACCGTCATCGGGGTCGTCGGCGGCAAGGCCAAGGCGCGCACCGCCGAGGAGCTCGGCTGCGACCTGGTCATCGACCGCACGACGCAGGACATCGTCTCCGGCGTCAAGGAGTTCACCGGCGGGCGCGGCGCCGACGTCGTCTACGACCCGGTCGGCGGCGACGCCTACACCGCCTCGGCCAAGTGCGTGGCCTTCGAGGGCCGCATCGTCGTCGTCGGCTTCGCGAGCGGAACCGTCCCCGCGCCGGCGCTGAACCACGCCCTGGTGAAGAACTACGCGATCCTCGGGCTGCATTGGGGCCTCTACGCGGCCAAGGACCCCGCCGCCATCGCCGCCTGCCACGCGGAGCTCACCCGCCTAGCCGCCGAAGGCATCGTAAAACCACTGGTCAGCGAACGCGTACCGCTCGCAGGGGCCGCCGACGCCGTGCAGCGCCTCGCCGACGGGACGACCACCGGCCGACTGGTCGTCGTGCCGGCCGCGAACGGGGGCTCCCGATGACGGCCGCCGCGCTCACCGCCGAACAACTGCTCGTCCGCGTACGGGAGCTGCTCGCAGCGCACCCGCCCGCCACCACCGGCCGCGAGGACTTCCTGCGGGCACGCTTCGACGCCGGACTCGCCTGGGTGCACTACCCCGCGGGCCTCGGCGGGCTCGGCGCTCCCCGCACCCTCCAGGTCGTCGTTGACGCCGAGTTGGAGGCCGCCGCGGCCCCCGACAACGACCCGCGGCGGATCGGCATCGGCCTCGGCATGGCCGCCCCCACGATCCTCGCCTACGGCACCGAGGAGCAGAAGCGGCGTTTCCTGCGCCCCCTGTGGACCGGTGAGGAAGTCTGGTGCCAGCTCTTCAGCGAGCCCGGCGCCGGCTCGGACCTGGCCGCCCTCGGCACCCGCGCGGTGCGCGACGGCGACGACTGGGTGGTCGACGGCCAGAAGGTGTGGACCTCCAGCGCCCACACCGCCCGCTGGGCGATCCTTATCGCCCGCACCGACCCCGCGCTGCCCAAGCATCAGGGCATCACCTACTTCCTCTGCGACATGACCGCACCCGGCGTCGAGGTGCGCCCGCTGCGCCAGATCACCGGAGAGGCCGAGTTCAACGAGGTCTTCCTCACCGGCGTCCGGATCCCCGACGCCCACCGCCTCGGCGAGGTCGGCCAGGGCTGGGCCGTCGCCCGCACCACCCTGATGAACGAGCGCGTATCCATCGGCGGCATGCGCATCCCGCGCGAGGGCGGCATGATCGCCCCGGTCGCCGCTGCCTGGCGCGAGCGCCCCGAGCTGCGGACGCACGCCCTGCACCAGCGGATGCTGGAGCTGTGGGTCGAGGCCGAGGTGGCCCGCCTCACCGGGGAACGGCTGCGCCAGCAGCTCGTCGCCGGACAGCCCGGCCCGGAGGGCTCGGGCATGAAGCTCACCTTCGCCCGCCTCAACCAGGAGATCAGCGGACTGGAGGTGGAACTCCTCGGCGAAGAAGGCCTGTTGTACGAGGACTGGACCCTGCGCCGTCCCGAGATCGTCGACTTCACCGGCCGTGACGCCGGCTACCGCTACCTGCGCGCCAAGGGCAACAGCATCGAGGGCGGCACCAGCGAAATCCTCCTCAACATCGTCGCCGAACGCGTCCTCGGCCTGCCCGCCGAACCGCGCGACGACAAGGACCTCGCGTGGAAGGACCTGGCCCGATGACCGCACAGAACCCCCCGAGCGCCGCCCCCCTGGACCTCCTCTACTCCGAGGCGGAGGAGGAACTGCGCACGGCCGTACGCTCCTTGCTCGCCTCCCGCTGCGACGCCGCGGGCATCCTCGCCCGTATCGAGGGCGGCAGGCCGCACGACCCCGCGCTGTGGCGGGTGCTCGCCGCCGACATCGGCACGGCGGGACTGCTCGTACCGGAGAAGCTCGGCGGCCAGGGCGCGAGCCACCGGGAGGCGGCCGTGGTCCTGGAGGAGCTCGGCCGCGCCGCGGCGCCCGTCCCCTACCTGACCAGCGCGGTCCTGGCGACGGAGATCCTGCTCGGCTGCGACGGGGCCGAATCCGCGGACCTCCTGAGGGAGCTCGCGGCGGGCCGGCAGATCTGCGCGCCCGCACTGCCCCTGACCCTGGCCCCCGGCGCCCCCCTGCCGGCGCCGGTCCGCCACACCGGCACGGGCACGGGGACGGACCCGGGCGCCGCGACGGGCGCCGGGACGCTGAGCGGTACCGTCACCTCCGTCGCGGACGCGGTGTCCGCCGACGTGCTGCTCGTCCTCGCCGACACCGGGCTCTACGCCGTCCCCGCGGGCGCGGCAGGGGTCTCGCTCACTCCGCTCGTGGCCCTGGACCTGACCCGGCCGCTGGCCGCCGTCACCTTCGACGCCGCCCCGGGGACCCGGCTCGCCGACCCGGCGACCGCGCGCGCGGCCATCGCCGGAGCACTGCTCTCCTCGGCCGGACTGCTCGCCTCGGAACAGCTCGGGCTCGCCGAGTGGTGCCTGACGCAGGCGGTGGCGCACCTGCGCACCCGCCACCAGTTCAACCGGCCCCTCGGCTCCTTCCAGGCCCTCAAGCACCGTCTCGCCCGGCTCTGGCTCGACGTCGCCTCCGCCCGGGCGGCCGCCCGGGCCGCCGCGGACGCCCTCGCGACCGGTGCCTCCGACGCGCCGCTCACGGTGGCCGTGGCCCAGGCCTACTGCTCGGGCGTCGCGGTCCGGACGGCCGAGGAGTGCGTCCAACTGCACGGCGGCATCGGCATGACCTGGGAACACCCCGCCCACCTCTACCTCAAGCGGGCCAAGGCCGACTCCCTGGCCCTCGGGACGGTCGGCCACCACCGCGGACTGGTGGCGGACTTCGCGGAACTCCCGGCGCCGGCCCCGTAGGCCTACGGCCGCTGCGGCGGTGCGGGCCGGCGCGGAACCCTCCACGGGTTCCCCCGCCCGCACTTCCCGCACTTCACTTCCCTATCCTCACCCCATGGACGCCTCCCTCACCCGGATCGACGCCGCCGCTCTGACCGCCCACCGCGAGGAACTCGCCGAGCTCCTCCTCGCCGTCGTGCGCGCCGGCGCTTCCCTCGGCTTCCTCGCCGACCTCGACCACGCGGCGGCCGCCGCCTGGTGGGAGTCCCTGCTCCCCGACGTCGAGGACGGCTCCCTCGCCCTGTGGGTGTCCACGGGGCCGGACGGCAGGGTCGACGGCACCATCAGCTGGAGCCGGGAATCCAAGCCCAACGGCCGCCACCGCGCCGAGGTGCGCAAACTCATGGTCCACCCCGCGGCCCGCGGCCGCGGCACCGGCCGCGCCCTCCTCGCCGAAGCGGAGGCGGCCGCCGCCCGCGCCGGGGTGGTGCTCCTGTTCCTGGACACCGAGAGCGGCAGCGCGGCCGAGCGGGTGTACCGGGCCGCGGGCTGGACGGAGGCGGGCTCCATCCCCGACTACGCCGCCGACCCGGCGGGCGGCCTCGTGGCGACCACCCTCTACTACAAGCACACCAGGCACTAGCGACTCCTCGGTGACCTCGCCCGCCGCGCCGCGTTAGACCCGTAGCCACCGGCCACCGAGCGAGGGAGACCGTATGTACGCAGCACCCGCCGCAGCACCACTCAACCGCCGCGCGGTCCTCCGTACGGCCTTCACCGCGGCCGTGTTCGCCGGCACCGCCGCGGCCCTGGCCCCCGTACTGCGCGCCCGCAGGCCCCGGCAGACCCTCACGCCGGCGCCGCTCGCCGAGGAGACGTACCGCGGCCGGCACATCGCGGTGGACCTCGCCGGCGTCCGCATCGACGGACGCCCCCTGCACGTCATGCGCCGCGCCGACGGCAGCTACCTCAGCGGGATCAACCACTTCCAGTCATACGGCACCCCGCTCGAGCTCGCCCGGGCCGCGGTCGACGAACTGGGCACCAACCAGCTGGCCTTCGGGGCGGCCCACCACGGCGGACAGGAGTAGCGGGCCTTGTACACCCGGCAGAACCAGAAGAGCCTGACCAGCGCGCAGAAGAAGCGGTTCACGGCGGCCGTGCTGGAGCTCAAGCGGAACGGCACCTACGACTCCCTGGTGCGCACCCACGACAAGTACTTCGTCCCCGACCGCGACCGCAAACTGCGCGTCGGCCACATGTCGCCGTCCTTCTTCCCCTGGCACCGGCGCTACCTGCTGGAGTTCGAGCGTCAGCTGCGCGGCGTCGACCCCGGCGTCAGCATCCCGTACTGGGACTGGACCACCGACAACAGCCCGGCCTCCTCCCTGTGGGCCGACGACTTCCTCGGGGGGACCGGCCGCGCGAGCGACCGCCAGGTGATGACCGGCCCGTTCGCCTACGGGAAGGGGAACTGGACGGTGACCGTCGGCATCACGGAGGCCCGCTTCCTCACCCGCAACCTGGGCCGGCCGCAGAACCCGATCAGCCTGCCGACCCGGGCCGAGCTCCAATGGGCGATCGACGACCCGGTGTACGACTCCTCGCCCTGGGACTCGACGGCCGCCCGCGGAGGCTTCCGCAACAAGCTGGAGGGCTGGGCCGCGCCGAAGAGCGAGAAGTGGCGCAACCACAACAAGGTCCACCAGTGGATCGGCGGCCACATGACGGGCGGCACCGCGCCCAACGACCCGGCCTTCTGGCTGCACCACGCCTTCGTGGACCTGCTCTGGGACCGCTGGCAGCGCAGGCACCCGAACTCCGGCTACCTGCCCGCCGCCCCGCTCGCGCGCGGCGACCTCCAGCGGGGCCGGGTGATCGCCCTCGACGAGCCGATGCCGCCGTGGGACGTCACCCCGCGCCAGATGCTCGGCCACCAGGACTCCTACCGCTACGAGTGACGGCGGCCCCGGTGGAGGCCGGGGCCGGCCGCGCACCGGTGTTCCGGCGCACCGGGACACGGGGAAGGGCCCCCGCCGGATGGCGGGGGCCCTTCGTGGCACCGGGCGATCAGCCGCCGTAGTTGCCCTCGGTGTGGTGGCCGCCGCCGCCCGACGCGTTGACGCAGGTGTTGCCGAACGCCGGGTTGAGCAGGCCGATCACGTTGACGGTGTTGCCGCAGACGTTGACCGGGACGTGAACCGGAACCTGGAGCAGGTTGCCCGACAGGACGCCGGGGGAGCCGACAGCCGCACCGTGCGCTCCGGCATCGGCAGCCGCAAGGCCCGCACCGGCGGCCAGGGCGCTACCGGCGGCAGCGGTGATGACGAATGCCTTCGCGATACGCGACATCAAGATCTCCTCGTGAGAAATGGGGTTGCCGCAGAAACAGAAGTTGCGGCGTTTGACATGGCATACAACGCGGCGGCCGCCCAAGGGTCACGGCCGCTGCGCCTACCTGGTGATCCCGAACCGGGCGGAGGCGAAGTACGGCCGCACCGGCATGACGGCTCCCGGCGGCAGCACCTCCACCGGGGAGCCCGCGCAGCCCGCCTCCCGGTAGAGCGCGACCGTGCCGCCGGTCCTGTTCGTCACCGCCCGCCCGCCGCCGCCCTTCGCGTCCAGGCAGCCCTTGGGGGCGGTGAAGCCGTGCGGCTGGTCGTCCGTGCCCAGATACTGGAACCCGGGCCCCACGGCCGACGGGCTACCGACGGCGGCGCTCGGGCCGTCGGCGGCGTGCGCGCCGCCGACGGACACCGAGGCGGCCGTGGCCGCCAGCAGCAGGACCGGGACGGATCCGGCCCGCAGGAGGCTCCGGACGGTGTGGGGGAGAGGGAGGGATCGCATGCACGGTCCAACCGGGCCCGCCCCGAACCGGGTCACGCCTTGTCACCCGCCGTGCGCCTGTGCGAGCGTGCGACCGGACGGGGCGCGGAACCCCGGATTCAGCGGCTCCCCCCGAGCGCCGGGATGCCGACCGCCGGCCCGCCCCCCGGACCCCCGGGCCCGCGCAACTCGGAACCGGGACGCCAGAACCCGGGACGCCAGGACCCACGAGGCCGGGACTCACGAGGCCAGGACCCAGGAGGACACGATGGCCGCAGCGGCGAGCCAGGCCCAGGACGGGGTCCGCCCCCGGGCCCGCACGGCGCACGGCGTCGTCGAGGGCCGGACCGGCCCCGGCGGGATCGCCGTCTTCCGCGGCATCCCCTACGCCGCCCCGCCCGTCGGCGCACGCCGTTTCGCCGCGCCCGTACCCCCCGAGCCGTGGGACGGCGTGCGGGACGCGGGTGCCTACGGCCCCACCGCGCCCAAGGTGCCCTACGCCGACCTGTTCGCGGCCCTGCTCTGCGACCCGGAGATCCCCGGGGACGACTGCCTCAACCTCAACGTGTGGACCCCCGACCCCGGGCGCGGGGACGCCTCCGGGACCCGGCTGCCGGTCATGGTCTGGATCCACGGCGGGGCGCTCACCCGCGGCTCCGCCGCCGTCCCCGTCTACGACGGCTCCGCCTTCGCGCGCGACGGCGTGGTGCTCGTCTCCGTCAACTACCGCCTGGGCGTCCTCGGCTACGGGCTCTTCCCCGACGCCCCCGCCAACCGCGGCCTGCTCGACCAGATCGCCGCCCTGACCTGGGTGCGCGAGAACATCGCGGCCTTCGGCGGCGATCCCGGGCGGGTGACCGTCTTCGGCGAGTCCGCCGGGGCCATCAGCGTCGGCGCCCTCCTCGCCGCACCCCCGGCCGCCGGGCTCTTCCAGCAGGCCGTCCTGCAGAGCGGCCCTCCCGAGGTGATGGCGCGCGAGCGCGTCCGCGCCGTGGCCCGGCGGATGGGCTCGCTGCTGAAGGTCCCCGCCACCGCCGAGGCCTTCACCGCCACCGCCCTGCCCGACCTGCTCGCCGCGCAGGCGGCCGTACTGCGCCGGTCCTCGCCGCTGGTCGGAGGCCCGGCCTTCGGCCTGGTCAGCGACCCGGACACGCTGCCGGTGGACCCGCTCGAAGCGGCGGCCGGCACCGCGGTACCGCTGCTGCTGGGATGGACCGCCGAGGAGCACCGGCTCTGGCTGGCCCCGACCGGCGGGATGCGGCTGCTCGACCGGCTGGGCCCGCTCGCCGTGACCCTGGGCCGGATCCGCGGCGGCAAGGACCGCGGGGCCGTACGGACACTGCGCGCCGAGCGGCCCGGTGCGGGCCCGGCCGACCTCGCCGGGCACCTGCTCACCGACCGGCTGCTGCGCGACCCGCTGCGCGCGCTCGCCGGGGCGCCGGGGCGCGGCGCGCCGAGCTTCCTGTACGAGTTCGCGTGGCCGTCCGGGCTCCCGGGCCTCGGGTCCTGCCACGCGTTGGAGCTGGGCTTCGTCTTCGACACCCTGGACGTCCCGGAGGCGTCCTGGCTGGCCGGGCCGGACGCTCCGCAGGCCCTGGCCGATGAGATGCACGGGGCGTGGGTGCGCTTCGCGGTGGACGGCGACCCGGGCTGGGAGCCCTGGAACGGTGAAGGCCCGCCGAAGGTCTTCGGCGGGCCGGAGCCGGTGCGAACGCGGCTGCTTACTCCACGGGTCCTTCCATGACCTTGCTGATGAACTGGATCGGCCCCTCGCCCATGTTGGGCACGTAGGTCTTGGCGTTGTGCTGGCCGCCCTGGATGACCTTCAGCTCCGTGTGGACCGGCCCCTTGCCGTAGGTGGCGATGAACTTCTCCACGTTCGGCAGGGTGTTCTTGTTGGACTCGTTGGTGCCGACCTGGAAGGCCAGGTAGACGTCCGGGCCCTTCTTGTCGATCAGCTGCTTGGCGAGCACCTCGGGGTTGTTCTCCGCCTTCTCCTTGTCGTGGCCCTTCCACAGCGAGGAGTCGGGCACGATGTCGGGGCCGGAGCAGATCGCGGCCTTGAACTTGTCCGGGTGCTTCAGCACGGACTTCAGGCCGGCGAAGCCGCCGGTGGAGGAGCCCATGTAGGCCCAGCCGTCGCGGGACTTGACCGTGCGGAAGTTCGCCCGCATCAGGTCCGGGACGTCGTCGGTCAGCCAGGTGCCCATCTTGGGCTGGTCCGGGATGTCGGAGCCGTCCCAGTAGACGCCCTTGTCGTCCGGACCCGGGTTCAGCACCGGCATGGCCAGGATGAAGGGCTTGCTCTTGCCCTCGCCGTACCACTTGGCGATGCTGGTCTGCAGGCCCAGGTCGGTGCCCATCCAGTAGTTGCTGGGATAACCGGCGCCGCCCGGGAGCGCGATCATGACCGGGAAGCCGCTCTTGGCGAACTTCGGGTCGTTGTACTCCTTGGGAGCCCAGACCCAGACCTTGCCCTTGAAGCCGGACTTCTTGCCGTCCAGCGTGGTGACGGCGACGTGCGTGCCGTCGGGCAGGGTCATCGAGTTCTTGAAGACGGCCGTCGGGTCCGTGGGCATCGACATCTTCGAGTTCGCCGGCGGTTTCGCGGTGCCCCCGCTCCCGCCGCCGGTGGAGCCGGCCGGCGGCTTCCCGAAGGAGACGGCCTGGCCCTTGTCGGTGAAGGGCGGTATCTCGTAGTGGTTCAACACGAGCGCCGCGACACCCGCCAGGGCGAGCACGGAGGCCCCCGCTATCACCCACCGCCGGACCCGCGAGGGACGCCGCCGCTGCTCTTCGGGCCACTCGGGCGCGCCGTAGGACTGCGGCCCGCCGTAGTACTGCGGCGCGCCGTGGGACTGCGCCTCACCGTAGTGGGGCTGCTGCCCCTGCGGCGGGTACGGAGGGTACGGCTGCTGCTGTCCGTCGGGTGAGTGCGACATGTGCGGTTGCTCTCCGGGTGTGGTGCTGACCCCGTTGGGGCGGGGTGGGACTGCGTTCGATCGAAAGAGGAGCCTACGTGCTCGCGGGTTCCGGATTTTTCCGTCTCTTGGGGTTCCGCTGGGAAGGTCATTGCCCGGAGCGGAAACGGTCCCCGGAGTTCCCGTTCTGTTCGCCGAGTACCTCTGGCCTCCGCACATGCCGCTCGGTACGGTACCTCCGCGCCGCCCCCAGACCCCCCACGCCCGGAGGTAACCGCCGTGTTCCGCACGCCAGTTCCACGGTCCCGCCGCACGACCGCCCTCGCCGCCGCCTTCGGTGTCACCGCCGTCGGCGCCGCGCTGTGGGCGGGCATCGGCGCCGCTCAGCCCGCGCACGCGGCCGGCCTGCCCGCACCCGACCACATAGTCGTCGTGGTCTTCGAGAACCACGCCTACAGCCAGGTCATCGGCAGCTCCAGCGCCCCGTACATCAACTCGCTCAAGGCCGGGGGCGCGAGCCTCACCAAGTCCTACGGCATCACGCACCCGAGCCAGCCCAACTACCTGCAGCTCTTCTCGGGCTCCCACCAGGGCGTGACGGGCGACAGCTGCTACACGCCGGGCTTCAGCTCCGCGCCCAACCTGGCCTCCGAGCTGATCGCCGCCGGCGAGACCTGGGCCAGCTACAACGAGACCCTGCCCAGCCAGGGCTCCACCACCTGCTCCAGCGGAAAGTACGCCCGCAAGCACAACCCCTGGTTCGCGTTCTCCAACGTGCCGACCAGCACGGCGAAGACCATGACCCAGTTCCCGGCGGACTTCGCCACCCTGCCCAAAACGTCGTTCGTCGTCCCGAACCTGTGCAACGACATGCACGACTGCTCGGTGGGCACCGGCGACACCTGGCTGAAGAACAACCTCAAGGCCTACGCGGACTGGGCCAAGACCCACAACAGCCTCCTCGTCGTCACCTTCGACGAGGACAACCGGCTCGCCGGCAACAAGATCCCGACCGTGTTCTACGGCCAGCCCGTCACCGCCGGCAGCACGTCGAGCACCACCTACAACCACTACGACGTGCTGCGCACCCTCGAAGGCCTCTCCGGTCTGACCACCCACGCGGGCAACGCGGCCACCGCCAAGGACATCACCGGGATCTGGGCCTCCTGAGCGTTCCCGCCGCCGGCGGGGTGCTCACGGCGACGCCGGCCGGGGCCGCCGTGCTCCGTCCGGTGGCGGCCCGAGGCCCCGCCCGGGACGCCCGCGCCGCCTGAACCCGACCGCAGATCCCGAAAGGCCCCCCATGCCCCTCCAGCGCAGGATCCTGATCCTCGTCTCCGCCGTCGTCCTGCTCGCCGCGATCGGAGCGCTCGCCGTCGTACGGGCCTCCTCCCGCGCCGGGGAGAAGGACGAGGCCCAGCCCGGCGGACCGGAGGTCACCGAGGGCGGGATATCCCTCGCCCCGGGCGACGGAGGCCGCCGGATCGTCTTCCGGAACATGGCCTGGGGGCCGCACCGCGACGAGCTGGCCACCGCGGCGGCCGACGCGCCCGAAGGCCCCCGTACCGCGTCCGGGGTCAGCTGCCTGCGCTTCCACTCCGCCGCCGGCACCGGGATCTGCCTCCAGGCCGACAAGGGCGGGGTACAGGACGGCTACAGGGCCGTCGTCCTCGACGCGGGCCTGAAGGAGGTGGCCGGCCGCCCGCTGGCCGGCATCCCGACCCGGGCCAGGGTCTCGCCCGGCGGGCACCTGGCCGCCTGGACGGTCTTCGTGGGCGGGGACTCCTACGCGGGGACGAACTTCTCGACGCGGACCTCGCTGCTCGACCTGCGCACCGGGACGTACGACGCCTCGCTGGAGGACTTCGCGATCACCAAGGACGGCAAGGCGTACCGCGACGCCGACGTCAATTTCTGGGGGGTCACCTTCACGGCCGACGAGCGGGGCTTCTACGCCACCCTCGCGACCGGGGGCCGGACCTACCTGGTCCGCGGCGACCTCGCGGCACGCACGGTGACCAAGCTGCGCGAGAACCTGGAGTGCCCGTCCCTGTCGCCCGACGGGACCCGGCTGGTGTTCAAGAAGCGGGTGCCCGGCCTGTCGGCGGACGCGCCGTGGCGGCTGTACGTGCTGGACCTCGCCTCGATGGCGGAGGCCCCGCTCGCGGAGGAGCGCAGTGTCGACGACCAGGTGGTGTGGACGGACGACAAGACCGTCGTCTACTCGCTGCCCGGGGACTTCGGCGCCGACCTCTACTCCCTGCCCGCCGACGGCGGCGGCGCCCCGGCCCGGCTGATGACGTCGGCCCTCGCCCCCGCCTTCCTCGGCTGACACCGGGAAGAGGGGGCGGGGACCGCCCGCCGACCGAGCAGAAGGACCGTTACGCCGAGATGAGCGTCTTGCGGCGCCGCTTGCGCTGCGCCGCCGCCGACAGCCTGAGCTCGATGACCGACCGCACGGTCGGCCACTCCTCGTCGAGGACCGAGTAGAAGGCCGTACTGCGGACCGCGCCGTCGAGCCCGCGCGAGTGGGCCCGGCGGACCCCTTCGCTGGTGAACCCGAGCCGCTCCATGGCGGCGCGGGAGCGGCCGTTGCGGGCGTCCGCGCGCAGCGAGATGCGCCGCACGCCCCAGGTCTCGAAGGCATGGCGGAGCATGAGCAGCTTCGCCTCGGTATTGATGCCGGTGCCCTGGGCGGCCGGGGACAGCCAGGTATTGCCGATCTCGGCGGCATCGGGGATCGCCGTCGCCGGATCACCGAACGGGACCCCCGGCACGGCGGGCCACACGAGGGGCCCCTGCCAGTAGTCCAGTTCCAGGAACCGGGTCGAACCGACCACCCGGCCGTCGGTGGCTCTGACCACCGCGAACGGGAGCGATCGACCCGCCGCCTGATCGGCGAGGGCGCGGTCGATGTACTCGTGGGACGCCTGCACGCCGTGGGGTACGGGGGTGAAGGCGTAAGTCGTACGATCCTCGGCCCCGGCCATGGCCAAGGCCTCGGTGTGGTGGGGGGCGAGGGGCTCGAGCCGCACGGAGCGGCCGGCGAGGAGTACGGGTACGGGCACGGAGCCTTCGGTCCTTCTGGGCGGTGGGGTGGTTGCACAGTCTGCGTCCCTGACGTCGCCCCCCGTGCAAAACACGGGTGAAAGGCAACGGGCTGTCAGGTGAACGCGAGTGGCTCAATGTAGCCCCTTAGAGTCCTCTCATGAAGCCCCCAATCGGCAATGGCGTGACACTCTTTTTCGAGGACCTGGGTCCCCACGACGGAGCCCCCGTAATCCTGATCCACGGACATCCGTTCAACCGCACGATGTGGGCCCCCCAGACGGCCGCCCTGACCGCGGCCGGTTACCGTGTGATTACCCCTGACCTGCGCGGATACGGCCAGAGCCCGGTGCTGCCGGGCAAGACCCTGCTCGCCGACTTCGCCGATGACCTGGCCGCTCTGCTCGACCGCCTGGGCATCGAACAGGCGGTCGTCGGCGGTGTGTCCATGGGCGGTCAGATCGCCATGGAGATGCGACTGCGCCACCCGGGTCTGGTACGGGCCCTCGTCCTCTCCGACACCTCCGCGCCGCCGGAGACGCCGGACGGCAAAACCTTCCGCCGAGAGCTCGCCGAGCGGCTCCTGCGCGAGGGCATGAAGCCCTACACCGACGAGGTCATCGACAAGATGCTCGCGCCGTACAACGTGACCGGGATGCCCGAGGCCGCGGCCAAGGTGACCGCGATGATGTACGCGACCGATCCGCGGGGCGCGGCCGCCGCGCTGCGCGGGCGGGCCGAGCGGCCCGACTACGCCCCGGTGCTCGCGGCGCTGCCGGCCGAGGTGCCCTGCCTGATCGTGGTCGGCCGGGACGACGTGTACACGCCGGTCGACGAGGCGCGGTCCCTGCACGCGCTGGCCGCCCACTCGGTGCTCACCGTCGTGGAGCGCGCCGGGCACCTGCCGGGCGTGGAGCAGCCGGAGGCCTTCAACCGGGCCCTGCTGGACTTCCTCGGGACCCTCTGACCGGCGCCGGACGGCCCGCGCCGTGCCCGGCCCGGATTCCCCGAACCGGCGGCGGACCCGCGCGGGCCGCCGTACGGTCGGGGACGTCGGCCAAGGCACCCGCCGCGTCCCTCGGCGCGGCCCGAGGAAGGACTGACGCCGAGCAGGACGGCCTCGACCTGTCCGACGTCGAGGCCGCGGCCTTCACGCAGACGGCCCAGGTCTGGGGTCACTCGCCCGCCTGAGATCATCGGGCGATGGACTGCTTCACGACGGCCCCCGCGGGCGCGCCCGGCGACGGACCCGGAGCCTGAGGTGGACGACGTACTGCGGCGGCTGCGCTCCGTCGGACCGTTCTTCACCGTGGCCTGCGGGAAGGAGCCGCCCGGGCCCGGCTTCCGGCCGCTCGACGAACTGTACGGGGACCGGCTCGGGCCCTACGTGGACGAGGTGGGTCGGCGGATCGGCATCGGGCCGGGGCGGGTGGCCGCTTCGACCGCGCAGTTCGGGATCGTCTCGAGGCTCTGGTCGGTCGCGCTCGGCTGCGCCGTCCTCTCCGGCCGGGTGCCGGACCTCGGGCCCGGCCGCGTGTGGTGGCGGATGCCCGACGGGGGATCGCTGGAGCTGTGGCTGCCCGAGCCCGCCGAGCTGCCGGGGCGGGAGCCGGCGCGCGCCCTGGCCGACAGCGTGCTCGTCAGCACCGCGGTACTGGACGCGGCGCTGCGCGAGCGGTTCGGCGTGTCGCCGCTGGTGCTGAGCGGGAACACCGCCTCCGGGCTCGTCGGCGCCGTCCGGGTGCTCACCGACCGGGTGCCGGGGGAGGAGGCGGCCGCCCTCGCGGCGGTGCTGCTCGCCGACGGCGGGCCGCTCGGCGCGGCCGGCACCTTCCTCCACGAACCCGGCCTCGGGGTGGCCTTCGTACGCCGCAGCTGCTGCCTGTACTACAAGGTGCCGGGCGGCGGCCTCTGCGGGGACTGCGTGCTGCGCACGAGGTAGCCGCGGGGGCACTGCCGAAACGGACCGGGGCCACCGGGGAGCGCTCGCACTGCTCCCCGATGGCCCCGCGGCCGTACCGCGTACCGCACCGCTGGTGGAACGGACCGACTAGAAGGTCAGGTTCCAGGCGTCGATCTTGCCGGTGTCCTGGCTGGCGTTGTCGTTCACGCGGAGCTTCCAGGTGCCGTTCGCGACCTCGGAGGAGGCGTTGACGGTGAAGGTCTGGATGATGTTGTCCGTGCCTCCGCCGGCCCGGTTGCTCAGGGTGTAGACCGTGCCGTCCGGGGCGACGAGGTCGACCTTGATGTCACCGATGTAGGTGTGCTTGATGTCCACGCCGACCTTGAGGGTGGCCGGCGCGTTGCCGGTCACTCCGCTGACGGTGATGGGGCTCTCCACCGTGGCGTTGTCGTTGATCGCGAAGTCGCCGGGGTTCTCGAAGTACTTCCCGGGCGGCGGGGTGGCCCCGACCGCCTTCAGGGCGTCGACCTGGCCCTCGCCGAAGAACCCGTTGTTGGCCGTGGTGCCGGTGCAGCGGCTGTCCGACGGGCAGGCGGTGTCGTTGGCCTGGGTGGCCAGCTTGTCGCGGATCTGCGCCGGGGTGATGCCCGGGTTGGCACTGGCGATGAGCGCCGCGACGCCCGCGACGTGCGGGGCGGCCATCGAGGTGCCGCTCTTGGTGCTGTACCCGCCGCCGGGTGCGGTGGAGTAGACGTTGCTGCCCGGCGCCGCGACGTCGATGACGCCCTGGCCGAAGTTGGAGAACGAGGCCTTGGTGACACCGGTGCCGTTGGCCGCGACCGTGACCACGCCCGGGAGCTCGGTCGGGATGTCGAGGCAGGCGTTGGTGATGGTGCGGGTGGTCGGGGTCGAGTCGTTGGGGCTCGACGAGTCCGTGGTCTTGTGGGCGAGGTCGTAGTTCTCGTTGCCCGCCGCGGCGACCTGGAGCGAGCCCTTGCTCTCCGCGTACGCCTGGGCGCGCAGGACGCCCTCGATGATGGCGGCCTGGTCGATGTTGTCCGGGCAGTTGAACATCCACGGGTCCGTGTAATAGCTGTTGTTGGTGACCTTGAACCCGTGGTCACCGGACCAGACGAAGGCGCAGATGGTGTTCTCGGCGAAGAAGAACGAGTTGCCGGGCTCGGCCACGCGGACCGAGGAGATCTTCACGCCCGGGGCCACGCCCACGACGCCCTTGCCGTTCTTGGCGGCGGCCACGGTGCCCGCCACGTGGGTGCCGTGGGTGTCCACGTCACGCCACGCGCCGGCCCGGGTGTCCGGCTTGCCGTAGGCGCAGGAGGCGGAGTCGGCGGCGTTGAAGTTCGGCGCCAGGTCCTGGTGCTGGTCGTCCACACCGGTGTCCAGGATGCCGACCTTGACGGTGGGCGAGCCGGCGTTCACGGCCCAGGCCTGGTCGGCCTTGATCTGGCTCATGTCGGCGCGTACGGGCTCGCCCGCGGCGGTCGACGACTGTGCCGGGTTGGCGGGCAGCGCCGGGTTGTAGGCGTCGGCCGGAACGTCCGACGTGCGCGTCGCGCCCACCTTCTGGACACCGCTGACCCCGCGCATGGTGGTGGCGAAGGTCGAGGACGTCGAGTGGGCGACGATCACGCCGATGGAGTCGAAGTACGAGAAGACCGTGCCGCCGTTGGCGGCGACGGCGGAGCGGACGGCCGAGCTGTCACCGGCGGCGGTGATGACCAGGTAGGCGCGGGTGCCGGCAGCCCAGGTCGCACTCTGGGAAGTCGGCGCCGCGGCCGGAGCCTTGGCGGGTGCGGCGGAGGCCGGGGTTCCGGCCGGGGAGACGGGCGCGGTGCCGGCGAGCGCTGCCGGGGCACCGAAGGCGAGCGTGGCGCCGAGGGCGGCGGCCAGCACGAGCGTACGTCGAGGTCGGCTGGATATGTGGGGTATCAATGCGTCCTCCGAAGACGGCCCGGCGGTGCGGATGGCACGTACCGGGCCGTACGAAACGAGTGGTGGACGCAAGATGTCAGACGGCTGCCCCGATATGGAAGTACCTTTTACCGCACGACGCTTGATCGTTGCTTGGCTGGAAATCGACGGTGGAACGAGGTGTCGGGACCGGCCGGTCTGGGCACCGTGGGGGCGAGCCCTGTCCGGCCGGTCCCTCCGGCGCACCCGCTAGACGGCCGCGCCGTCCTTGACGCCGACCGGCTGCGGCGGGACCTCGGCGCTCGGCCCGTGGCCGTCGTCGGTGAGCGTGGTCTCGTCGAACGGCAGTCGGCCCGCGAGGACTTCGGTGGCCCGGGCCCGGTCGAACTCCTTCGTCCACGTCCCGATCAGGACGGTCGCGATCGCGTTGCCCGCGAAGTTCGTGAGCGCCCGCGCCTCGCTCATGAACCGGTCGATGCCCACGATCAGGCCGACCCCGTCGACCAGTTCGGGCCGGTGCGACTGGAGCCCGCCCGCGAGGGTGGCCAGGCCCGCGCCCGTCACCCCGGCCGCGCCCTTCGAGGCCACGATCATGAACAGCAGCAGGGAGATCTGCTCGCCCAGTGCGAGGGGTTTGCCCATCGCCTCCGCGACGAAGAGCGAGGACATCGTCAGGTAGATCGCGGTCCCGTCCAGGTTGAAGGAGTAGCCCGTCGGGACGGTGATGCCGACCACCGGCCGCGACACCCCGACGTGCTCCATCTTCGCGATGAGCCGGGGCAGCGCCGACTCGGAGGAGGAGGTGGACAGGATCAGCAGGAACTCGCGGCCCAGGTAGCGCAGCAGCGAGAAGACGCTGATTCCCGTACACACCCTGAGCAGGGTGCCGAGCACCACGAACACGAAGAGCAGGCACGTCGTGTAGAAGCCGATCATGATCACCGCCAGGGATTTCAGCGCGTCCATGCCGGTGGCTCCGACGACGGCCGCGATCGCGCCGAACGCGCCCACCGGCGCCGCCCACATGATCATCGCGAGCACCCGGAACACCAGCTTCTGCACGTGCCCGATCCCGCGCAGTACCGGCTCGCCCGCCGCGCCCATCGCCTGCAGCGCGAACCCGCACAGCAGCGCGACCAGCAGCGTCTGCAGGACCTCGCCGCCGGTGAGGGCCGAGACCAGCGTGGTCGGGATGATCCCCAGCAGGAACTCCGGGGTGCTCTTCGCGCCGCCGGCCTTGGCCTGCGCCTCGCCCGCGTGCCGGGCCGCCTCGGTCAGGTGCAGCCCGCTGCCCGGATCCAGCAGGTTGCCGACCAGCAGTCCGATGGCCAGCGCCACCGTGGACATCACCATGAAGTAGCCGAGCGCCAGCCCGCCCACCGCGCCGACCTTTGCGGCCTTGCGCACCGACCCGATGCCCAGCACGATCGTGCAGAAGATCACCGGCGAGATCATCATCTTGATGAGGCTGACGAAGCCCGTGCCCAGCGGCTTGAGCTCCACGGCCGTGCCGGGGGCGGCGAAGCCGACGGCGATGCCGAGCAGCACCGCGCCGATCACGGCGATGTACAGATAGTGCGTCTTGTCGCGTCTGGCGGACACGCTGCCTCCTGGTGGTGCACGTTGCCTCCAGGTGGTGAAGGCGTCCCGGGAGACCATCGCCCGCCGCTGTGACCCCGGTCACCCTTGCGTTCATTGAGTTCACGCCCGGGTGCACACTGAGCGCCATGTTCCGCTTTCCCCGGCCGCCGCGCAGCCTCGCCGGCCAGCTCTTCGCCATGCAGGTCGTGCTGGTCGCCGTGGTCGTCGCCGGATGCGCCGTCTTCGCGTACGCGACCGCCCGAGGCCAGGCGGAGGAGGCCGCCCGGCGCCAGGCCGGAGCGGTGGCCCGCGCGGTCGCGGACTCGCCCTCCGTGCGCGAGGCGGTACGGGGGGCCGGGCTCGCGGGCCAGGAGCCCGGCGGGCCCTCCGGGGCCCTGCAGCCCTACGCGGAGCGGGTCCGCGTCGACGCGGGCGTGGACTTCGTGACGATCATGGCTCCGGACGGGCGGCGCTGGACCCATCCGGACCCGCAGCGCATCGGTGAGCCCTTCCTCGGCAACACCGCCCCCGCCCTGCGCGGCGAGACCTTCGGCGAGACCTACACCGGCACGCTCGGCCCCTCCATCCGGGTGGTCACCCCGGTCGTGGACGACGGCCGGGTCATCGGCATGGTCGCCGCCGGCATCACGGTCCGCGCGGTCAGCGCCCGCCTCGCCGCGCAGCTCTCCGCCCTCGCCTGGGTGGCCGGCGGGGCGCTGGCCCTCGGCGGCCTGGGCACGTACGTCGTCAACGCCCGGCTGCGCCGCCACACCCACGGTATGAACTCCGACGAGCTGAGCCGGATGTACGACTACCACCAGGCTGCCCTGCACGGGGTCCGCGAAGGGCTCCTGCTGCTCGACGGACAGCGCAGGATCACCCTCGTGAACGACGCGGGCCGCGAACTCCTCGGCCTGCACGGGGAGATCACGGGGACGGGCGTGACCGATCTCGGTCTGCCCGCGCCGCTCACCGGGGCACTGCTCGCCGACCGGCCCGGGGTTGACGAGGTGCACCTGACGGCAGACCGCGTGCTCGTGCTCAACAGCGCACCCGTCGCCGGCGGCGGGCGCCGCGGCACCGTGGTCACCCTGCGCGACCACACCGAACTGCAGGGTCTGGCAGGGGAGCTGGACCACGAACGCGGATTCACCCAGGCGCTTCGCGCACAGGCCCACGAGGCGGCCAACCGGCTGCACACCGTGGTGTCCCTCATCGAACTGGGCCGCACCGATGAGGCGGTGGACTTCGCGACCGCCGAACTGCGCCTCGCGCAGGCCCTCACCGACGAGGTGGTGACCTCGGTCGGGGAGCCGGTGCTCGTGGCCCTGCTGCTGGGGAAGGCCGCCCAGGCCCACGAGCGGGGCGTCGAGCTGGTCGTCACCCCGGACAGCGCCGCCATCTGCGCCGGGCCCGGATCCCCGCCCGCCCGGGACCTCGTCACCGTCCTCGGGAACCTCGTCGACAACGCGGTGGACGCCCTCACCGGCGTCCCCGGCGCCCGCGTCGCCGTCACCGTCCGCCCGGACGGCCCGGACGGGCCCGGCGGGCGGGGCCTGCTGCTCCGGGTCGCCGACAACGGCCCCGGACTCCCCGAGGGGGCGGACGTGTTCCGGCGCGGCTGGTCCGGCAAGGGGGAGGGGCGCGGAATCGGCCTGGCCCTCGTCCGACAGGTGGCGCACCGCCACGGCGGGACCGCGGACGCCGACCGACTGCCGGACGGCGGCGCGCGGTTCACCGTGAGGCTTCCCGCACGGGGACAGGAGCTTCGGTGAGCGCGCCCGAGGTGCGGGTCCTCGTGGTCGAGGACGATCACGTCGCCGCCGACGCGCACGCGCTGTACGTCGGGCGGGTGCCGGGCTTCACCGCCGTCGCGGCCGTCCATTCCCTGGCCGAGGCGACCCGGGTCCTGGAGCGGACCCGGATCGACCTGCTGCTGCTCGACCTCACCCTGCCCGACGGCCACGGGCTGCGCTTCGCGCGCGGCCTGCGGGCCGCCGGCCACCCCGCCGACGTGATCGTGGTGACCTCGGCGAGGGACCTGGGAGTGGTCCGCGAGAGCGTCTCGCTCGGGGTCGTGCAGTACGTACTGAAGCCCTTCGCCTTCCCGACCCTGCGCGAACGGCTCCTGCGCTACGCCGAGTTCCGTGCGACGGCGGCGGGCGAGGCGGCCGGCCAGGACGACGTGGACCGGGCCATGGCCGCCCTGCGCGCGCCCGGCCCGGCCGAACTCCCCAAGGGGATCGGCGCGCCGACCCTGGAGCGGGTCGCCGCGCTGCTGCGGGCGGCCCCCGAGGGGCTGACCGCGGCCGGGGCGGCCGAGGCGGCCGGGATCTCCCGGATCACCGCCCGTCGCTACCTGGAGCACCTGGTGGACACCGGCCGCGCGGCCCGTTCCCCCCGGTACGGCCAGGTCGGCCGCCCCGAACTGCACTACCGCTGGCTGGCGGCGGCCCCGGCCGGCGCCGGGGCCGGCTCGGTGTCGAAGGTGTAGAACGCGCGGTGGTCCAGCATGTCGGCCGGCGTCACGTCGTTCCAGGGCCGCATGGTGTCGTGCAGGTCCACGACGTTCGGGGTGCCGGCGGCGGGCAGGTAGGGGGACTGCGGGTGCAGTGCCTGCCACTCGGCCCACAGCTTGTCGATGAAGGCGTGGTGCATCCAGAACACCGGGTCGTTGGGGGAGACCCCGGTGGCCATCTGGCCGCCCACCCACACGTGCACGCGGTTGTGCAGGTTGGCCCCGCGCCAGCCCTCCAAGTGGTTGCGGAACCCGGCGGAGGAGCTGTTCCAGGGTGCGGCGTCGTACACCGGCATCGCGAGGACGGAGTCCACCTCGGCCCTGGTGGGCAGCTGGGCGACGCCCGTGCCGAGCGCGCGCCGCAGGTAGGAGCGCCCGTCCACGCGGACGGCTATCTCCCACTTGCCCGTCGCGTAGGCGAACGGCCCGTCGAGCACCTGCCCGTCACGGGCCCGGCCGGTGCCGCCGAGGAAGTCGGCGGCCCAGAGCGAGGAGCGGGCGGTCCGGTCCGCCGTCCAGTCCCAGTAGGGCAGGGCCACAGCCGGATCCACCGCTTGCAGAGCAGCCTCGAACTCCAGCAGAAACCGGCGGTGCCAGGGCAGGAAGGAGGGGGAGCGGTGGCCGACCCGGTCGCCCGAATCGGTGTCGCCCATGATGAAGCCGTTGTGGGTGGTGACGAAGCGGTCGTAGCGGCCGGTGCGCTTGAGCTCGAGGAGCGCGTTGGTGAAGGCCCGCTTCTCCTCCGGGGTGAGCGATGCCTGGTTCTTGCGGATCGTCATCACATGCCGCCCATCGGGACGAGGGCGGAGCCCTGGAGTTCGCGCACGGCGGCGCGGGCGAGCGAGAGGGTGTCCGAGTACGTCTCGTAGTGGTTGACCACGCTGATCCAGGTGCCGTCGGCGTTGCGCATCACGTGCAGCTCGCGGCCGTCTATGAGGACGGTCGGCATGCCGGTGGAGTGGTGGCCGCCGTGGTGGCCGCCACCGCCTGAGGCGGGGGTTATGCGGATGCGGCGGCCCTGGTAGACCTCGTCGACCGTTCCCGCGGGGTGGGCGGGTGCGGCGGTGCGGGGGCCGGTGACGGCCGCGTGCGCGGTGGCGCCGGCGAGGCCGAGGGCGGTGAGTGCGCCGGCAGTGGTGCCTAAGGCCTGACGGCGGGTGATCTTGTTCATGGCCCGAGAGGTATCAGGGCGCGGGGAACCGAGGGCCGCTATCCGGACATGCGCGGATAAGTTGCCGATCGAACTAGTTGGATGATCTTCCCGTCCGGACCGGCTTCAGTGGTCCGAACGGGAAGACCTGTATGTAAAACCCTACTGGACGGTAAATTCTTCGGTCGACGCGGGGGGCTATGGGAGGGGTCACATCGCGGAGTCGGCCGGAAGCCGCAGTGTGAACCGGCCTCCGGGCGCGGGCTTGAAGCAACCCCAATGAGCTAATTGTCCATTAGAGTCCCGATATGGCCCTCCATGAGACGAAGGACGCACGCTCCCGCGACGCCGACACCGATGTGTTCGCTTCCGCCCTCAGCGGCGAGATCCTCCCCAAGAACCGGATGCCTGACGACCACTCACCCTCCGAGGTGGTCTACCAGCTCCTCCACAACGAGCTGCTCCTCGACGGCAACGCCGCCCAGAACCTCGCCACGTTCTGCACCACCTGGTCGGACGACGGGGTCCACCGGCTGATGAACGAGTGCCTCGACAAGAACATGATCGACAAGGACGAGTACCCGCAGACCGCCGAGATCGAGTCCCGCTGCGTCAACATCCTGGCCGACCTGTGGAACGCCCCCGCCGGCACCACCGGAACCGGCTGCTCCACCACCGGATCCAGCGAGGCCGCCATGCTCGGCGGCCTCGCCCTGAAGTGGCGCTGGCGCGAACGCCGCCGGGCCGCCGGACTCCCCACCGACCGCCCCAACCTCGTGTGCGGGCCCGTCCAGATCTGCTGGGACAAGTTCGCCCGCTACTTCGACGTCGAACTGCGCCAGGTCCCCCTGGAGCCCGGCGCCACCGGACTGCGCCCCGAACAGCTCGCCGCCTACGTGGACGAGAACACCATCGGCGTCGTCGCCATCCTCGGCGTCACCTACACCTGCGTCTACGAACCCGTCGCCGAGATCGCCGCCGAACTGGACCGGATCCAGGCCGAGCACGGCTGGGACGTGCCGATCCACGTCGACGCCGCCAGCGGCGGCTTCGTCGCACCCTTCCTGCACCCCGACGTCGTCTGGGACTTCCGGCTTCCGCGCGTGGCCTCCGTCAACACCTCCGGGCACAAGTACGGCCTCGCCCCGCTCGGCGTCGGCTGGATCGTCTGGCGCACCGCCGAGCTGCTCCCGGCCGACCTCGTCTTCTCCGTGGACTACCTCGGCGGGGACATGCCCACCTTCGCCCTCAACTTCTCCCGCCCCGGCGGCGAGATCATCGCCCAGTACTACCTCTTCCTGCGCCTGGGCCGCGGCGGTTACCGCCGCGTGCAGCAGGCCTGCGCCGACACCGCCCAGTACCTGGCGCGCGAGATCGAGCAGATGGGCCCCTTCACCCTGCTCTACGACGGCCAGGGCGCGCTGCCGGCCGTCTCCTACCGCCTCACCGACCCGGCGGGCGCCGGCTTCAGCCTGTACGACCTCTCCGACCGGCTCCGGATGCGCGGCTGGCAGGTGCCCTCGTACCCGCTGCCGGCCGACCGCGAGGACACGGTCATCCAGCGGGTCCTGATCCGGCACGGGGTGACGCGGGACCAGATCGCCCTCCTCGCCTCGGACCTGCGCCGGGCCGTGGAGCACCTGACCGCGACGCCGCCGCCCGTGCCGGCCGCCGAACCCCGCTCGGGGTTCCACCACTGACGGCCGGGCTTGCCCTGGGACGCTCCGGCTTCCCTCACGGGCGGGCCGGTTCCCCTTCCCCCCGGGCGGTCCGGCTCCCACCGCGGACGGAGCGACGGCGTCCGGCGGGGACCGGGCCGCACGCCCGTGTCAGCCGGAGGCTGCCCAGCGCATCCCCAGTTCCGTGAGGGCGGCCGTCCGCTCCTCGCCGAGGGACCCGGCACGGGAGCGCTGGTTGGCGATCCAGGAGCCGAGGCCCAGCTCCCGGTCGCCGACCCGCTCCACATGCGTACGGGGAACCCGCAGGTGCCGCTCGCGCGCGTGGAACTGCCGGGCCGCCTCCAGGTGGGCCGCCCACGCGGCGGCGTGTCCGACCCGCTTCCTCGGCCGGTCCGCCCCCTCGGCCGGGGTCACCCCGAGCGCGTGCTCCAGCAGCCAGCGCTGGGCCCACGACAGCCGCTCCCAGGACTGTCGCTGGCCGCGCAGCCACACGCCGAGGTCCTCGCCCTGCACGACGGCCTGCCCGGGCCCCGAGGGGAGCCGGCCGCCCGCGTCCAGGTGGACCCGGGTCAGGTGGAAGGCCCGCTGCCAGGAGATCGGCCAGTCGGGACACCAGGAGGCGTCGATGGCCTCCAAGGCTTCCCGGCGCTCCTCGGGCAAGGCGCCGGGGCCCTCGCGACGGGCCGCCGCCCGCTGGTTCTTCACCCACACCCCGACCGGGGCGCCGTGCCACACGGCGTCCACGGGGGGTAGCAGGTGTCCGTGTTCGGCCGCCCACCCGCCCGCCGCCGCGAGCCCCTCCTCGAAGGCCACGTCGAAGTGGCTCCACACCATGCCCAGCGCGTCGAGCTGCGCCGTCCGCTCCCGGCCCAGCGCGCCCCGGCGGAACGTGCGCCGCACGTCCGCGATCCACTGTCCGAGCGGGAACCGGGCCAGCCCGGGCGGCCACGGCTCACCGGACTCCCCGGCTTCGCCGCCCGCGGGCACCTTGAACACGAACGGCACCTTCAGGTCCCCCGCCCTCGCGGCGTAGATCCGGGCCGCCTCCACCCCCCGCCGCCAGTGCTCGTGCTCCGGGTGCAGCACGCGCAGCCGGATGAAGGCAGCCAGCAGCGCCGGGTCGCGCGGGGTGGAGAAGCTCAACAGGGACTCCGCACCCGTGCGCAGCCCGGAGCCGACCGCCTGCCCCTCCCCGCTCCGCGCTCCGGCCCGGCTCGGGGCCTGCGGCTGGGCCAGGGACTCGACGAGCCGGGTGTCGTGCGCCCGCAGCGCCTCCAGCAGCCGCGCGAGGTCCCCGTACGCCCGTGAGGTCAGCATCGTCTCGGGAGACTCGCCCGGCCCCAGCAGCACCGGCACCACCAGGGAGGCGACCTTGCCCTCCCCGGGCCGGATGCGCAGCGCCCGGCCGACCGCCTGGACCAGGTCCGGCATGGATCCCCGTACGTCGGCCCAGTACACGGAGTCGCACTCCTTGGTGTCCACGCCCTCGCCCAGCACCCGGACACTGCCGAGGAACGCCTTGTCGGCGACCCGGTCGTCCGCGAAGGCGCCCAGCACCCGCCGCCGGTGCGCCGCCGTGTGCTGCCCGCACAGCCAGTCCGCCCAGACCGTACGGGGGTACACCGGCCGCGGCTTCCAGCTCGTGGCGCGCAGCCGGGCGGCCACCGCCGGGAGCCCGGCCGCGAACGCCTCGGCCTCCTTGGTCAGATGGTGGAAGACGAGGGTCCGCCGGAACCCCTGCTCCACCGCCGCCTTGACCAGCGCCGTCTGCAGCGCGGCGAGCCGGACCCCGCGCACGGCGTCGGAGCGTCCGTCCGGGCCGAGCAGTACGGCTGCCTGGAAACCCGGATCGCTGACATCCACGCAGACCACCCGGTAGGGCGCGCAGATCCCCCGGTCGATGGCCTCCGAGAGGGTGAGGGTGTAGCAGCGGGCGCCGAAGGGGCCGTTGGCGTCGTCCTCCATGGAGGCCACGAGGCCGCCCCGGCCGCGCGCCTTGTCGGTGGCGGTCGTGGCCGCGGGGCTGTACGTACCGCCCGACGCCTCCTCCGGGTAGTCCGCCTCCTCGCCGTCCTGCCAGACCCGCGGCGTCGCCGTCATGTACAGCCGGCGGACGGCCGGGATCCGGAGGTTGTCGTGCACCACCGCCCAGGGCTTGCCGATCCGCCCGGAGGTCCGGTGCGCCTCGTCGACCACGATCAGGTCCCAGCCGGGCAGACCCTCCCGGTGCGCGCGCTCGATGGTGCCGAGGCCGAGCGAGGCGTACGTGGCGAAGACCGTCACCCGGTCGACGGGCGGGCCCGCCCAGTCCGCCAGTTCGGCGGGGTCGGTGGTGGTGGGGACCCCCGCGTCCTCCCCGCGCAGCGAGCACACCGCGAAGGCGCGCCCGGTCCGGCCGCCCTCGCGCCAGGCCACCGCGGTCTGCACGAGCAGGTCGAGGGAGGGCACCAGCACCAGGACCCGGCCGGCCCGCAACTCGTCGGCCGCGTGCACGGCCACCAGTGACTTGCCGGAACCCGTCGCCATGATGACCTGGGTGCGCAGCCCCGTACCGGGGACCCGGCGCCCCGCGGGCAGATCGAGCGCCCGCACCACGGCGTCCACGGCCTCCCGCTGGTGCGGACGGAGTTTCTGCCTCGCCATGCGCATTACCTCCCCCGTGATCTGCCCGTTCGCTTCCAGCACCTATCTTGCCCCGATTTTGAATCACTGTGGGGAGATCGGCTGCGTGGTGGGCGGGCGGCCGGGAGGCCCCGCGGCCCGGCTACATCCGGGCCCCGAAGTTCTGCGTCCACCACGGGCCGCCCGCCCCCTGGTGGATGCCCACCCCGATGTCCTTGAAGGAGCAGTTGAGGATGTTCTCGCGGTGGCCCTGGCTCTTCATCCAGGAGTCCATGACCTGCGCCGGGGTCTGCTGCCCCCGCGCGATGTTCTCCCCGTAGGTGGACCAACGGTATCCCGCGGCGGTCGTCCGCTTCCCCGGGTCGGCTCCGTCCGGGTTGGTGTGCGAGAAGAAGTCCCGCCGGGCCATGTCGTCGGAGTGCCCCTGGGCGGCCGTACGCAGCTGCGCGTCCTCCTTGAGCGGACCGCAGCCGGCCGCCGCGCGCTCCGAGTTGACCAGCGCGATCACCTGGGCGGCGGCGGAGCCGCCCGGCGGGGCGGGAGCGGGAGCCTTCGGCGGGGTCGACTTGGGGCTCGGCTTCGCGGGGGGCGTGGGAGTCGGGGTCGGGTCGGCACTCGCACTCGCACTCGCACTCGCACTCGTCGAGGCGGACGGCGAGGGGCTCGGGCTGTCCCCGGCCGTGGCGCTCGGGCTCGGCGAGGCCGACTCCGACGGCAGCGCGGCGCCCGACTCGGGGGCCGTGAGCGCCGCGGGCGGGGTCTCGGGCGCGGCGGTGTCCGGCCGGGTGGTCAGGTAGGCCAGCCCGCCGCCCGCGACGCAGGCGGCGAGCACCGCGCCACCGACCACCCGGCGTCGGCCCCGGGCACGGCGGTCCTTGCGCAGCGAGGCTCGGCCCGTGCCGGTGCCGGTGTCGCCCGCCGGGGCGAGGAGCGTGGCCGCGTCGTGGACGTCGGAGCCCGCCCCCTCGAAGGGCTGCCCCGGACCGGCCGCCTGTCCGGGGCTGCCTGCCAGGTCCGGGGCGTACGCCCACGCGTCGGTGGCCTGGCCGACGGGGGCGAAGCCGCCCGTCGCGGCCGAGCGCACGGCCGCGAGCAGCGCCACCGAGACCGGCACCAGCGCGAGCCCGGCGAGCAGTCCCTCGGCCGGGACCAGGCCGTTCCACAGACCGGAGCACCGCAGGCACTCGCGGGCGTGCCTGGCTATTCGCTTGCGCCACAGCACGGAGGGCACGCCGTCCCAGCCCGACGCCACGGTCCGCAGCCCTTCGCAGGGCGGCTGCGCGCCGAGTGCCCGCTCCACCACCCGGGCCGACTCCAGTTGCGCCTTCATCCGCTGCACCCGTACCGCCGCGTGCTGCGGGGACAGCTCGAGAGCCGCCGCCATCTCCGCGCGCGTCAGCTCCCCGGCGCATTCCAGCCACCACAGCGACAGCAGCGCCCGGTCGTCGGGCTCCAGCCAGCGCGTGGCCCTCGCGGTCTCACGCCGCTGCCCCTCCAGGTTGAGCCGTACGACGGTCAGGTCCACGAAGTCGGCGCCGGGATCGGCCAGCTCCCAGGCGGCCTCCAGTCCGCTCTCGCCGGGGGCGCTGCGGCGGGCCTGCCAGTGGGCGCGGACCCGGTTCATGGCGATCGCCACCAGCCAGGAGCGGAAGCTGGTGTCGTCGCGCAGGTCGCCCAGCCCGTCGAGGGCCCGCAGCATCGTGTCCTGCACCACGTCGTCCACGTCGACGGAGCCGTTCAGGGCTCGCCCGACGATGTTGTAGACGAGCGGCAGATAGGTGCTGACCAGGTCGTCTTGCGCCCGGGGATCGCCTGCGCGCGCCGCCGCGACCAGCGCTGCCGTGTGCTGAGTGCTCATGTGAAGTCCCTGTCCGTGCCGGCGGTCGATGATGCCCAATACCTGGGAGACCGTCGAGAGGGGCTCCGATAACACTTATCCGGAGTATGAATCAGGAAAAGCCGGATCGGGAGCTCCCGCATCCGCAACGGCCGGGCCGGGAGGGGCCGGAGCCGCGGCCGGTTCAGTGGTCGGTTCAGGGGCCGGGGCCAGGCGGGCGGCGAGGGCGTCGAGGTCGGGCAGGAACCAGATGTGGCCGCCCCGGTTCGATTCCCGTACGAGGTCGGGCAGGGCGGAGCTCGCCCGCAGATGGTGCGAGATGTCGCCGAGGACCACCAGCCGCAGCCGGTAGGTCACGAACTTCTGCATGATCTCACCGGCGAGGCCGGTGCTGAGGTCGAAGAAGCGGGGGTCCAGCCGCTCCGCCGGGACGGCGACCACGTCGGCCCGGTAGAAGGCCCCGCCGATCAGCTGGTCGAGTGCGTCCTGCGCGCCCGCGACCGGCGGGCCGTCGACGGCGCAGACGAGTACCGGGACGCCGTGGTGTTCCACGATCAGGTCAGTCACGGTGAGCCGCCCCCATGTCGTTGCCCGGTCCGAGCACGCCGTCGACCAGGTGCAGCAGATCGGCGGTGGCGGCCGCGCCGCCGAGGATCACGATCTTCATGCGGGCGCGCTCCTTGTCGTAGACCGTCTGAAGGCGCAGCGGGTCGGGGGTGTCCCGAGGGGACTGCGCGGTCGCCGTGACGAGGGTGGCGAGCCGGCTCGCCGCGTCGGGGCCGATCGCATCGATCTGCACGATGCTCGACACCTCCACGTGCCGACGCCCCGCGCCCGCCCCGACGACCCCTTCCGTACCGGCTCCGGTGTCTTGCGGGAGGCTGGTCAGGGCCTCGAAGTCCTCGCGGGTGATCCGGTACTGCTTGCCGATCCGGACCGCTTTGAGCCGGCCGTCGCGGACGTAGTTGCGGACGGTCCGCACGTGCAGCCCCAGCCGCTCGGCGACCTCACCCACCGAGTACAACTCCTGTCCTTCATTCTCCATAAGGTCGAATATTACCCTATGGATGGGAAGATAGGGAGTGATGAGGAGTGATGGGGAGTGGAAGTGGGGGAAGGAAGCCCGCCGGACGCCGACACGTCCCGGTTAATCGCTTCGGCGACAGGCCCGCGGACTCCTAGGCTGGCGCGATGACGGCTCCCCTCCACCCCGCCAAGCCCCGCCCCGGCGACAGGATCGCCGTGCTCTCCCCTTCGGCCGGCCTGCCCGGACTCTTCCCCCGCCCCTACGAGCTGGGACTGCGCAGGCTCAGCGAGGACTTCGGTCTGAAGCCGGTGGAGTATCCGACGACCCGCACGATGGGCGCCTCCCCCGAGGAGCGGGCCGCCGACATCCACGCGGCGTTCGCGGACCCCGAGATCAAGGCGGTCATCGCCAGCATCGGCGGCGACGACCAGATCACCGTGATCCCCCACCTCGACGCCGCCCTGCTGCGCGCCAACCCCAAGCCCTTCTTCGGTTACAGCGACAACACCAACCTGCTGCTGTTCCTCAGGGACTTGGGGATGGTCACCTACCACGGGGGCTCGGTCATGGTCGAGTTCGGGCGGCCCGGTGCGATGCACCCGCAGAGCGCGGACTCCCTGCGGGCGGCGCTGTTCACCTCCGGCGAGTACGAGATCACCCCCGCCGCCGCCAGCGGGGACGTCAACCGCCCCTGGGACGACCCGCGCACCTTCGACGCCGAACCGGAACTGGAGCCCGCCGACGGCTGGACCTGGCACCAAGGCGACCGGGTGGTCGAGGGGATCGCCTGGGGCGGCAACCTGGAGATCCTGTCCTGGCTGCTCATGGCCGACCGTGTGGCGCGACCGGCCGGAGCCCACGCCGGCGGCGTGCTCTTCCTGGAGACCTCGGAAGAGATGCCGCGGGCCGAGGAGGTCTACCGGATCCTGCGCGGCATGGGCGAGCGCGGACTGCTGCGCCAGTTCCCGGCGCTGCTCATGGGCCGGGCGAAGAGCTGGTCCTTCGAGAACCGGCTCGGGTCCGAGGAACGGCGGCGCCACCGCCTCGAGCAGCGCGAGGCCGTGCTCCGGGCGCTGGGCGAGTACGCCCCCGACACCATGGCCGTGTTCGACGTGGACCTCGGCCACACCGACCCGCAGGTCGTGATCCCCGTCGGGGGCCGGGTCCGGGTGGACGGACCGGCCCGCCGCCTCTTCGTCGCGTACTGACGTCACGGCTGCCGGCGTCACGGCGACGCCACCCGGCGAACATCCCACGGCAGTACGCACGTTGGGGTAGCCGGATCCCGGTCCGGGGTGACAATGGTGCTCCCACGGGACGTGTTGGGGGCGGCATGTCGGCGTTGCTCTTACGGGGGTCCGGCCGGGCGCGGGGCTGGGCCGGATATCTCGGTGCGGTCGGTCTCGGCGCGGGCTCCGTGGCGCTGGCGACGGTCTGGACATCCGGGCCGTGGGCCGCCGGCATCGGCGCGGCCGTCACCGCGCTGGCCGGCATGGCGGCGGAGCGGATGCAGCCCGAGGAACGTACGGGCGCCCGCGCCGCCGGGGAGGTGCTGCGCACGGCGCGAGGCCGGATCCCGCTGCTGCGCGACGTGGACCGGCCCGAGCTGGCGGGAGTCCACCCGGCCGAGGCCCCGGGCACACCGCCCGCGTACATCGAGCGCGACGCCGAACCGAGGCTGCGCTCCGCCCTGGAAGGGTCCCGCTTCGTCCTCGTGGTGGGGGAGTCCACGGCGGGCAAGACCCGGCTCGCCTACGAGGTCGCCCGCGCCCTCTACCCCCGGCACGCCTTCGTCCGCCCGCTCTCCCGCGCCGCGCTGCCCGAGGCGGTGAGGATCGCGGTGCGCCGCCGGCGTGCCGTGCTGTGGCTGGACGACCTGGAGGACCATCTCGGCGCGGGCGGCCTCACCGCCGCCCAACTGACGTCCCTTGCACGGGTGGTGACGATCGCGACGATCAGGGTCCAGGAATACCGGCGCTACGACGCCCGTGAGGAGAGCCGGCTCACCGGCTCCGACAGGGACGCCTGGCGGGCCCAGCGCGACCTGCTCCAGCAGGCCGACGTCGTCCGGCTGCCCCGGCACTGGTCCCAGGGCGAGCGACTCCGCGCCGCCGCGCACCAGGGTGATCCCCGGATCGGGGCCGCGCTGCGGGCGGGGGAGCGGTTCGGGGTCGCCGAAGTCCTGGCAGCCGGTCCCGAGCTGCTGGCGTCCTGGGAGAACGGCTGGGCGCCGGGCGCCAATCCGCGCGGCGCCGCCGTGGTCGCGGCGGCGGTGGACTGCCGCCGGGCCGGACTGCGCCGCCCGGTGAGCCGCGAGTGGCTGCGCGAGCTGCACGCGCCCTACCTGGCGGCCAGGGGTGGCGGAGACCTCCAGCCCGAGCCATTCGCCGCGGCCATGGAGTGGGCCTGCGCGGCGGCCTACGCGACGAGCGGGCTGCTGATCGGGAACTACGGCGCCGGATTCACCGCGTTCGACTACCTGTTGAACGCGCCGGGCCACGGCCCGGTTCCCGATCACCTGTGGCGCGGGCTGCTGGCCAGGGTCGAGCCCGCCGACGCCTACGACATGGGCCTGGTCGCCCACCAGGACGGCCGGCTCGCACGGGCCGTCGAAGCCCTCGGCCTCGCCGCGCGCGGCGGGGTCCCCGGCGCCGAACTACCGCTGGCCATCGCCATCGGGGACTCCGGGAAGCCGAGCCGGGCCGCAGCCGACCTCGCCGGGATCGTCCGCCGCCGCACCGACCGGCTCGGCGCCGCGCACGCCGACACCCTGGCCGCGCGGCACCAACTCGCCTTCTTCGTCGGAGAATCCGGAAACCTCCGGGCCGCGGTGGCCCGGTTCGAGGAGTTGCTCGCCGACGCCGGGGCCGAGCTGGAACCCGACCACCCGGACATCCTGGCGGCCCGCCACCAGCTGGCCTACTTCACCGGGGAGGCGGGCGATCCCCGTTCGGCGGTCCGTCAATTGGAAGCGCTGCTCGCGGACCGGCTGCGCGTACACGGCCCGGGCCACCCGCAAGTGCTGGCGACCCGGCGCAGCCTGATCTGGTTCAGGCCGAGCGACCCTGCGGACACGGAGCGCGAGTTGGCGCAGCTTCTCGCCGAGGCCGAAGCCGGCGAGGGGATCGGGCCCGATGATCCGCACACCCTCGCCATCCGCGGCAGCCGGGCGGCGCTGGCCGCCCGTGCCGGACGCACCGCAGAAGCGGCTGAAGCCTGGGCCGCGCTGACCGCCGACCGGACCCGGGTGCTGGGCGCGGACCACCCGCACGTGTTCTACTCCCGGCTGGAATGGGCCCGCGCCCTGACCTCCCAGGGCCGCACCGCCGAGGCCCGTGCGCTGCTGACCGGCGCGCTGGTCCGGGCGCGGTCCGTCCTGGAACCGGGACACCGGCACCTGAGGACCGCCCGCGAGCTGCTGGCCCGCCTCGCCGACCCGCCCGGGCACGCGGACGAGGGCGCGTGAGCCGGGCGGGCGAGCCGGGCGCAGGAGACGCGCGGGACCGGCGCGGGACCGCACCTCGGGCGCGAAGGCGCGGTCGGACCGCTCACAGCAGCGGGGTCAGCGCCGTCGTGGCTGCCCGCAGGGCGGGGGCGTAGGTCTCGATCTCCTCGCGGGATACCAGGAAGGTGACGGTGGTGACGCTGACGCCGCCGATCGGGCGGCCCGTCGGCCCGAGGATCGCGGCGCCGACGCAGCGGATGGTGGTCTCGTTCTCCTCGTCGTCCAGGGCGAACCCCCGTGCCCGCACCGCCGCCAGTTCGGCCTCCAGGGCCCGAACGGTGGTGAGGGTGTTCGGTGTCCGACGCGGCAGTCCGGCAGCGGAGACCAATGCGCGGACCTCGGCCCCGGGCAGGTGGGCCAGGATGCTCTTCCCGATCGCGGTCGTGTGCAGGGGCATCCGCATGCCGACCCGCGAGGCGGTCCGGAACGGCTGGTCGCTCTCCAGTTTCCGGATGTAGGTGATGGTCTCGCCGCTGTGCAGGGCCAGGTGGACCGCTTGCCCGGTGGACTGCTGGAGTTGGCGCAGGATCTGCTCGATGCCGACCGGCTCCCCGCCGGTGACCAGTGCGGACAGCCCGCGCAGTCGCGGGCCGACGCCGTAGCGGCTCTCGCCCTCCGAGCGTACGAAGCCCTGCTCGATGAGCGACGCCAGGATGCGGAAGGTGCTCGACTTGGGCACCGCGGCCGCCGCCACCACGTCGGTGAGGCGGTGCGGGCCCCCGGGTGCGGCGACCGCTTCCAAGATGCGCATCGACTTCTCCAGCGCGGTGCCCGCCGCCGAAGTCCGGCCGCCGCGCGCGGGACCGTCGACTGCTTCGGTCCCGGGTGTCCCGTCCGTGTGCACGTTATCTCCGTCGATGGGTAAGGTCTGCACAACAGGTCCGGTACACGATACCAAGTTCCGTTACGTGGAACAAATGGAGGAGCGGTTTGTCCTGTCACCCGTACTCGGTCATCGCGGCGCAGTGCCTGCTGCCGGTCCTGCGCGACGCCGACGCCGACGCAGCCGTACACCGCACCGCCGCTCTGCTCGCCGCCGGCTGCCGCGCGGTCGAGCTCACCACCTCCACGACCGGCTGGGCCGAGGCCGTCGCCCGCACCGCGCGACTCACCGACGCGCACGGCCGCCCCGCGCACATCGGCGTCGGCACCGTCACCACCGCCGAGGACGCGCGGACCGCCCTCGCGGCGGGCGCCTCCTTCCTCGTGTCCCCCTATCCGGCTCCCGAGGTCCGCGAGGTCGCCGAGGCGCGCGGGGCCGTCTTCATCGAAGGCGGCTTCACCCCCGGCGAGATCGCCCGCGCCGTCCGGTCCGGCGGTGCCGCGAAGGTCTTCCCCGCGCACGTCGGCGGCCCCCGCTTCATCCGCTCCCTCAAGGCCGTCCTCCCCGACGCCCTGATCGTCCCGACCGGCGGCATCGGGCCGGGCGAGGTCCGCGAGTGGCTCGCCGCCGGAGCCGCCGCCGTCGGCATAGGCGACGGCCTGCCGACCGATCCCGCCGAACTAGCCGCCCTGTTCGCCGACTTGGCCCGACCCTGCTGCGTGCACTGTGCCGGTACGGAGCGGCGGCGGTGACCGGGATGGGAGGCGTGCCGGCGGCCGCGGGCGAGGCGTACGACGTGCTCGTCCTCGGCGAGGTCCTCGTCGAGATCCACGCCGGCACCCCCCTGCGGGACGCGGCCGACGGAACCCCCGCACGCATCTCCTACTCGGGCGACGCCCTCAACGCCGCGGCGGCCGCCGTAGCCGCCGGAGCCCGCACCGCTCTGCTCGCGGTCGTCGGCGAGGACGAGCTGAGCACCCCCCTGCTGGCCCGCGCCGCCGAGCTCGGCGTGGACGTCTCCCACGTACGCCGCTCCCCGCGCCCCAACGGCGCCTACCTGCTCTCCGCCGACACCGAGGGCGACCGCGCGTTCGTGTACTGGCGCACCGGCAGCGCGGGTTCGACCCTCTCCGTGGAACACGTCGAGTCGTGGCGGGAGTTGCTGACCGGCTGCAAGGCCCTCATCACCAGCGGCATCACCGGCGCGCTGTCGCCGGGCAGCCGGGACGCCGTCCTGGCCGCCGCGCAGACCGTGCACGCATCCGGCGGGCACCTCTCCTACGACCCCAACTTCCGCTCCCGACTCACGAGTCGGGACGAGGCCCGCGAGCTGCTGGCCCGCGTAGCTCCGCTGACCGGGCTGCTGAAGACCTCCTGCCCGGCCGACGCGCTGGCCATGGTGGACACCGACGACCAGGCCGAAGCCGCCGTCCGCTACCGGGCGCTGGGCGCCCGCAGCGTCGTGGTCACCGCGGGCGCCGACCGGCTGCTCCTCTCCGACGGGACCGTCGACGGGACGCCCGGCGGGGCGGTCCACGGTGCTCCCGGGCGCACGGACCGCCGCACCGCGGCGACGGCCTACCTGCCCGTCCCGGTGAACGGCGACCCCGTGGACGCGACCGGCGCCGGGGACTGTTTCACCGGCACGACCACGGCCCGGCTCGCACTGGGCGACACCCTCGCGGACGCCGTCGCGTACGGCATGGCGGCGGCCTCCCTCTCGGTTTCCGGCCGGGGCGGCACCGGACGCGTCCCCGCCTTCAGCGAGACGGCCGCCCTGGCCGCCGCACACCGCTCCGGGCGGGTGGGCCGGACGACGGGCAAGGCGCCCGGCCCGTCCCCGCGATCGGGGTCCTGATGCGGGCTCGGCTTGCCCGGGCCGCGGCCCCGACCGCGCGTCCAAGGGGCCCAAGGCCCGCGGGTCACGCCGCTTCGAGCAGTGCGATCTCCTCGGCCGACAGCTCCAGCGCCCCGGCGGCGATGTTCTCCACCAGATGGTCCGGGTTGCCGGTGCCCGGGATGGCCAGTACGTGCGGGCCGCGGCTCAGCGTCCACGCGAGGCGCAGCTGGGCCGGGGACACGCCGCGGGCCCGCGCGAGGGCGCGTACGGCCGGACCGTCCTCGGTGACCACCCCGGCCTCCTTGCCGGCGCCCGCGATCGCGTAGAAGGGGACGAAGGCGATTCCTTGCTCTCCGCACGCGTCGAGGAAGGCGTGCTCCTCGGCCGGGGATCCGATTCCGTAGGCGTTCTGCACGCACACCACGGGTGCTATGGCCTGCGCCTCGGCGAGGTGGTCGGGCCGTGCGTTGGACACGCCCAGGTGCCGGATCAGCCCGGCCGTGCGCAGTTCGGCGAGCGCCCCGAAGTGCTCGGCGATCGAACCTGTCTCCGCCTGGCGCATGACGCGAAGGTTGACCACGTCCAGGTGGTCTCGTCCCAGCTGGCGCAGGTTCTCCTCCACCTGCCCGCGCAGTTGCTCGGGCGTGGCCCACCACCATTCGCCGGACGCGTCGCGGCCCGGCCCGACCTTCGTGGTGATGACCAGGTCGTCGGCGTAGGGGGCGAGGGCCCGGTTGATGAGCTCGTTGGCGGAACGGGTCGCAGAGAAGTAGAACGCGGCGGTGTCGATGTGGTTGACGCCCAGCTCGACCGCCCGCCTCAGAACACCCGTCACCCGGTCCCGGTCGCTGGGGGAGCCGTCGGCGAGATGGGTGAGGCGCATCGCGCCGAAGCCGACACGGCGGACGGTGAGGTCGCCGAGCTGCCAGGTGCCGGAATCGGGAGCGGTGATCGGATCGCGAGAAGTCATCCGGAGAGGGTAGCCGGGCCCGGGAAGTCCTCCTCGGCGTACCACTCCTCCTCCTGCCTCCTCTTCTCCTCCTCGGTGTACTCCTCCTCCTCGACGTGGGCGGCGGGTTGCGTCACCCAGCCCGCGGCGAGCACCAGGCGGGAGGTCCGGTGGACGGCGACGAAGCCGAAGGGGCGGTCGAAGGTCACCTGGGCGCGGCGAACGCGGTACCTCAGCCGGGGCATGGCACAGCCGCCCGCGCCAACGGCCACGGCCGTCACGGCGGCGGCTTCGAAGCCCTCCGCGTGGAAGCGTGCCAGGGCCGACTGCCGGGCCGAGGCGACGGCCAGGTCCTCGCTGCTGATGCCGGGGAAATGACCGTACCGATTGTCCGAGGCGCTCTCCAGGCCGAACAGCGCGGCGGGGGTGAGCAGATCGTGCTCGGCGCGCACGTCGAAGGCCACCGTCTCGATGTCCAGCCGGTGCCGGGGCTCCGTCGAGCCGACCGTGCCGATGCGCAGGCCCGGCCCCGGGTTCCCCTCGGGAAGCAGGCTCGCGCCCGTCGAGGGAAGGGCCCGGGTGACGGCCGCGATGGCGGCTTGCAGGGTCGGCCCCGCCGCGGCCTGCGGCTCGCCCAGGACCAGGTGGACGTCCACGCCGCTGTCGCCCACCACCTCCAGCACGGTCACCGGCCCGGTCGGCGCCTGCGCGACGCGCACCCGGTCCAGGAGGGCCGTGCTGCGGCACAGACCGAGCAACGGGCGGTGGGCCCAGGGACCTTCCTCGGGCATGGCGAAACAGGGATGGAAGGGCTGGATCCACCGCAAGCGCAGTGCCAGCGCGGACGCGAGCACGAGGCGGGTGTCCTCATCGACTTCGACCGGCATCCGCTCGACGAGCCCGCCGGTGCGGTCGACGGCCCAGGCGTCCAGGGCCTCGCGGTCGGCGGCGCCGTCGCCGGTCAGGGTGCCCCGGGTGCCGGGCGGGAGCCGCTCCGTCCAGCCCTCCTCCAGCGGGAGTTCCCGCCGCGTCCACAGGCCGGTGGCCGCGCGCAGGCCCCGTACGCCGTCCAGTGCGCCCAGCAGCTCCCGTGCGGCTCCGGCGGCCCGGTCGGCGGGTATGCCGAGGGCTTCGGCCAGTTCGGTGCGGGCCGGGCCGGCCGCGCCGTCGGCGAGCAGGGCGAGCAGCGGCCATACGCCGGCGGCCGTGAACACCGTGCCCGCGCCCCCGGTCGCCGCGTGCCCGGCCCAATGCGTGGTGAGGGCGTTGACCGCCCGTACCGTCGAGATCCTCATGGCGGGAGGGTACGGGTCGGCGCGCCGCCGGGACGGGTCAATTTCCGCGGCCCGGCGGCGCTGTTCGGGGGCGGCCGGTCAGTGGCCGCGCAGGCCCTGGTCGACCGCGCTCAGCAGCTCTCCGTCGGCGGTGTCCGCGTCCAGGGACCAGAACATCGCGCCTCCCAGGCCCTGTTCGCGGATGTACCGGGTCTTGGCGCGCAGTACTTGCGGATCGTCGTACGTCCACAGGGTGGTGCCGTCGAACAGCCAGGCACTGCCGGCGCGCCGGTCCCGGTACACCTGGTACCCGCCCGAGTCCGCGAGCTGCTTCAGAGCCTTGTAGTCCTCGTACCCGGCCGACCAGGTGGCCGGCGCCGGTCCCGTCGCGGGCTGTCCCATGCCGTCCCCGCCGCCACTGACGCCGGTCCAGCCCTGCCCGTAGAAGGGCATGCCCATCACCAGCTTGCCCGCGGGTGCGCCGCGCCGCTTCCAGGCGTCGACCGTGCCGTCGACGCTGAAGTCGTTCCGGGCGTACAGCGCCGACTGCTGGGCGGTGGTCTTCTCGCCGGAGACGTGGAAGTCGTAGCCCTGCAGGGTCACGAAGTCGAGGTCGCGCATGATCCGGCGGACGTCGAAGCCCGCGTCGATCTTGGCGGGGTCGGTCGGGACGAAAGCGGTCAGCTCGTACTTGGCCCTCCGCTTCTGGCTCCGCGCGTAGGCGTCGAGTTGCGAGCGGAACTCGCCCACCAGCGCGGCGAAGTTCTTCTTGTCCTCGGGACGGTACGTGGTGTCGGAGTCGCCGGCCGAGCCGGGCCACTCCCAGTCGAGGTCGATGCCGTCGAAGATCCCGGCCGCCGAACCCGCCCCGCCGCGGGTGCCGTCCTGCGGGAGGTTGCCCTTGATGTACAGGTCGATGCACGAGGCCACGAGGGCCTTGCGGGAGGCCGGGGTGAGCGCGGCGTCCGAGAAGTGCGTGGACCAGCTCCACCCGCCCAGTGACAGGAGGACCTTGAGGCCCGGATGCCTGGCCTTGAGTTCGCGCAGCTGGTTGAAGTTTCCGGCGACCGGCTGCTCCCAGTCGTCGGCGACGCCGTCCACGGAGTTCTCCGCGTCCAGCGGGCGGACGTAGTCGGCCCAGGCGTCGGCCTCACCGGGAACGCTGCCGGTGAAGCACTTTCCCTCCGCGCTGATGTTGCCGAAGGCGTAGTTGATGTGCGTGAGCTTGCTCGCGCTGCCGTTCTCCTCCAGGTCCTGGACCTGGAAGTCCCGTCCGTAGACGCCCCATTGGGTGAAGTAGCCGACCCTCTTGTACGCGCGGTCGGGCCCGTGGCCGCCGTGGCCGGAGTCGTCGTGGGCGGGTGCGAAGGCGGTCAGCAGGGAGAGGGAGCAGGCGGCGACGGCCAGCCTGCCGAGCATGCTGCGGCGCATGGGCTTCCTTTGCGGATGCGGTGAGTGGTGCCGGGGCGCGTGCGCTGTGCATGCGGAAACTATTGGTCTGGACCAGAGCGGGTCAAGGGGTACGGGGAAGATCCGCTCGGGAGGAGTCCGGACGGGCTCCGCTGTCGCTGCTCTCCCGAGGCGCGGGACCTCGGCGGGACCGGCTTCGGATCCGCGACGAAATTCCCGGCCGTGGCGCACCGAATTGAGTGGATCTTCGGCGAGCGTCATGGCATGGTTGGTCTCACCGAAGGGGTGTAGCTCAGCTGGTCAGAGCGCTGGTCTCCAAAACCAGATGTCGCAGGTTCGACTCCTGCCACCCCTGCGAGCGAAAGAGGCCTGTGGCCCGTCCCGGACGAGTGATCGTCGGAGGCGGGCCACAGGCTTTCCCGGGCGTCCGGGTCCGCGAGGTCACGGCGTCCTCGCGGCGCGAGCGGGAAGTCCGAGCGGCGCGTACCGGGTGTTCACCCTGATCGACGCCCCCGAGCACGTGGTCCGGTGGCTCGCCTTGCTGGTCGGCCTGCTCCTCGTCCCGGCCGGTGGCCGACCGGGCCTACTCCTTGAAGCCGCCGTAGGGGCGGGTGATCAGTTCCATGCCGTGTCCCGAGGGATCCGTGAAGTACACGCCGCGGCCGCCGTCGTTGTTGTTGATCTCGCCGGGGCGGAGCCCGTGCGGGTCGGCGAAGTAGGTGATCTTCGCCCGCTTGATCTTCTCGAAGGCCTCGTCGAACTCTGCCTCGGAGACGAGGAACGCGTAGTGCTGTGCGCTGATGGACCCGGCCGGGACGGTCGCGAAGTCCAGGGTGACGCCGTTGGCGGTCTCGACGGGGATGAAGGGGCCCCACGGGGCTCCGACCTCCAGGCCGAGGAAGTACGCCAGGAATTCGGCTGACTCCCGGTTGTCGCGGGAGTGGATGATCGTGTGGTTGAGCTGAATCGCCATGAGTGAATGCCTCCGAAAGGCACGTCGCGGAACCTCCATGCCTCACCCAGCCGGTGACCGACACGCGATGCCGCGACATGATCCTAAACACCCCTTACGGGTGGAGTCCAGTGCGTTCGGGTCGACCGGCCGGCTTCACGAGCCCGAACCCCCGTACACCGCCTTCACGTTGTCCTTCGCCGGATGCGTCCGTCCCGCCGGTCCCGCCGCGAAGGCGCGGAGCAGGTTCTCCGTCACCCGCGTGGTCAGGGCACCGGAGCGCGCGTCCAGTCCGTGGCGGGCGCCGCTGCGGCCGTCTCCCGTCGCGTCGAGGGCCTCGACCCAGCGCATCGTGCCCGTCGCGAAGACGGCGGCGCCGCTCGGCGCCGTGTAGTACGCCGTGTCCTGGTGGCTGGGACGGCCGTCGCAGACCACGGGAGAGTGGGCCACGATCTCGATCGGGCGCGGGGTCGTGAAACCGGTGTTGACCTTGTCGTACTCCACGCCGACCAGGTGCGCGAAACTGTCGCCCGCTTTCGCGCCGGTGCCCTCGAAGAGCCAGTGGTCCGGGTTGGTCACGACGTACGGTGCGTCCACCGGGTAACCGTCGTAGATCACGCCGAGCAGCGAGCTCTCCGGGTCGGCGGCGGGCGGCGAACGGAAGTCGACGGTGGCCGGGTGTCCGCGTTTGTAGCCGGGGTCCTGGTCGTAGGAGGACTTGTAGCAGACCACCGTCCGCTCCGGTCCGAGCTCTGAGGCCTCCAGCCGGATCCGGCGGTAACAGCAGTTCGCTCCGAGGATCGCGATGTTGGTGCCGGAGTCCCGGGCCGCCGTGACGTGCGCGCGCTGCTCGGGGGACCAGTACTCGTCGTGGCCCAGCGAGAGCACCGCCGAAGCGCCCTCCAGCAGCCGCTTCTCGCGGGCCACGTCGGTGGTCGTGGTGTACGCCAGGGGTATGCCGAGCCGTTCGGCGAGCGCGAGCAGCGGTGCCTCGTACACGAGGAACAGGCCCGCTCCGTCGTCGTACTCGTACGGGCGGTCGAAGGTCACGGCGAGCGAGCGTGAGGCGTACCCGCCGCTGGGGCCGTCGTAACTGCCGTAGCCGCCCCACCGGTTGTACGCCTGCCAGGTCGCGACCGCGTTGACGACGACGGTACGTCCCGTCGTCGCGGCGGACCGTACGGTGACGGGCACGAACCGCTGGCCCTCGACGCCCTGGGCGTCGAGCCTCAGCAGGTAGCAGCCCTCGGGCCAGTCCTTCGTCTCGACGGTGGCGCTACGGGCCCACCGGGTGCGGACCATCCGGGTCGCGGGATCCACCGTGTGGTCGGGCTGCCGCGCTCCGGGCAGGGCCTCGGAGCGCCAGACCAGGCGGGCCCGGGCGCCGCCGTACCAGCCCATCCGGTAGGCGGAGACGGTGAACCGGGGCGCGGTGGTGGAGACGTGCAGGCCGAAGGACTCGCCGGGTAGGACGCTGACCTTGTCGGCGAAGCCCTCGATGGCGCGCGCCGGCCCGGCCTTGGTCACCTGCCAGTCTGCGTTCCCCGGCCGGGCGTTCTCCGCCTTGACGTCGAAGCCGGGCGGCCCGGCCCCCTCCGGCGGGCCGGACGGCTTCGGGCTCTCGCCGGGTCCCGCCCCGGCCGCCCCGCCGCTCCCGTCGGGCTCGCCCCCGCAGCCGGCCACGGCCGCCAGGCCGACGGCGGTGGCCGCCGCCCCCGTCGCCAGTGCGAGGAACCGCCGCCTGCCCGCGCCTTCGCCGTCCTCGGCTATGTGCTCTTGATCCATGGAGGGCACGTTATGTCACCCCATGGCCATGGCTTGTGCCGCCCTGTGGGGGTGATCCGCTGACTACGCCGCAACCACGAGACGGAGCAGCCCCATGGCGGTATGCCCGCCGGCCGCCATCCCGGATCGCCGGCCGCCACAGGGCGTCACCCCAGACCGTCCCCGGGCGTCACCCCAGCTGGACCACCACCTCCTGACCGGCTCCCTCCAGCGCGGCGAGGCTGCCGAAACCGCGCTGCAGCCGCGTCCCCGCGGACACCGGGACGACGCTGCCCGCCTGCGGGAGCACTCGGGCGACGGGCCGGTCCCACACCAGCGTCAGCGCCGTCAGTGTGCGCGTCGGATCCGCGACGCACACCACCGCCGTGCCGTCGCCCCGCTCGCAGCGGGGGACCACGGGTCCACGGAGACCGGGAGCGTCATGGCGCCGCTACCTCGCCCGGGGAGTCGCCGGGCTCACTCGACGTGCTCGCGGTAGCGCTCGATCACCTCCCGCAGCACTTCTCCACCGTCCCGGGCCCAGAGCCCCGCATTGAAGATCTCCACCTCCACCGGACCCCCGAACCCGGCGGCGTCGGTCAGCTCCCGGAAGGCCCGGAGGTCGATCGAGCCGTCACCCAGCTGCCCCCGGCCGAGCAGGACGCCCTCCGGGAGCGGGGTCACCCAGTCGGCGACCTGGACGGAGGTGATCCGCCCACCGGCGGCGGCCCGTCGCAGTTCGGCGGGGAGCCGCTCGTCCCACCACAGGTGGTAGGAATCCACCACCACCCCGACCCGCTCGGCGGGGAACTGCTCGGCGATGTCCAGGGCCTGGCCGAGCGTGGAGACCACGCACCGGTCCGACGCGTACATCGGATGCAGCGGCTCGATCCCCAGCCGCACCCCGAACCCGGCGGCGTACGGGACCAGCTCGGCCAGGATGTCGGCGATCCTGCGCCGGGCCCCCGCCAACTCCCGGTCGCCGTCCGGCAGCCCGCCCGAGACCAGGACCAGTACGTCCGCCCCCAGTTCGGCAGCCTCCTCCACGGCCCGGCGGTTGTCCTCGAGGGCGGCGGCGCGGCCCGCCGGGTCGGCGGCGGTGAAGAACCCGCCCCGGCACAGCGAGCTGATCCGCAGCCCCGCCCCGGCCACCAGCTTCGCCGTCTCCCGCACTCCGAACCGCCGCACCGGATCCCGCCACAATCCGACCGCGCCCACTCCCGCCGCCGTGCACCCGGCGACCAGTTCGGGAATCGACCACTGGCGGATGGTCTCCTGGTTCAGGCTGAACCGGACCGGCGCCGGTGCCCGGTTCACGACGCCACCCCGTACAGCGAGAGCAGCTGCCGCATCCGGGCCTCGGCGAGCTCCGGGTCCGGGAACAGTCCCAGATCGTCGGCCATCTCGTACGCGCTCGCCAGATGGGGGAGCGAGCGGGCCGAGTGCAGCCCGCCCACCATCGCGAAATGCTCCTGGTACCCCGCCAGCCAGGCCAGCAGGACCACTCCCGTCTTGTAGTACCGGGTGGGAGGCGCGAACAGGTGCCGAGACAGCGCCACCGTCGGATCCAGCAGTTCCCGGAAGCCCGCCGGATCGTCCCGGTCGAGGGCGAGCGCCGCGCGGGCCGCGATCGGGGCGATCGGATCGAATATCCCCAGCAGGGCGTCGCTCGACAGGTCCCCGTCCCCGGCTATCAGCTCCGGATAGTGGTAGTCGTCGCCGGTGTAGCAGCGCACCCCCGCCGGCAGCCGGCGCCGGATGTCCACCTCGCGCCCGGCGTCGAGCAACGAGACCTTGATCCCGTCGACCTTCTCCGGACACTCCGAAATGATCTTCAGGAAGACATCCGTGGCCCCGTCCAGGTCCTCGTGCCCCCAGTACCCCTCCAGCGCCGGGTCGAACATCGGCCCGAGCCAGTGAAGGACGACCGGCCGCGCGCTCTGGCGCAACAACCCCCCATACACCTCCACGTAGTCCTCGGGGCCGCGCGCCGCGGCGGCCAGCGCCCGGGAGGCCATCAGCACGGCCCCTGCCCCGCACGCCTCGACATGCGCCAGCTGCTCCTCATATGCCGCGGTGACGGCGGCCAGGGAGTGCGCCGTGTCCGCTGCCAGCTGGTCGGTGCCCGCACCGCACACGATCCGACCGCCCACCGAGCGGGCCTCGGCGGCCGACCGGCGGATCAGCTCCGCAGCGCCCGCCCAGCCCAGCCCCATTCCGCGCTGCGCCGTGTCCATGGCCTCGGCGACCCCGAGGCCCTGCGCCCACAGCCGGTGCCGGAAGGCCAGCGTGGTCTCCCAGTCGATCACCGCCTCGGAGTCGGCCGAGGCGAAGAGGGGATCGCCGACCACGTGCGCGGCCGAATAGAAGGTGCGGCTGCGGGCCGGGCCGCAGCTCAGCGGAGCCAGCGGGGAGGTGGCCGGCGAGTGCAGGCGCGAACCGCCGTCCGCCGAAGGAAGCCGGATGCTCACAGCGTCACCTCCGGAACCGCGAGCCGGCGGCCCTCGGCCGAGGAGCGGAGCCCGAGGTCGGCGAGCTGCACCCCGCGGGCGCCGGCCAGCAGGTCCCACTGCCAGGGCTCGTCCAGTACGACATGGCGCAGGAACAGCTCCCACTGGGCCTTGAAGCCGTTGTCGGCGGGGTCGTTGTCCGGGACCTCCTGCCACTGGTCGCGGAACCGCTCGGTCAGTGGCAGGTCCGGATTCCACACCGGCTTCGGCGTCGCCGCGCGGTGCTGGATCCGGCAGCCGCGCAGTCCGGCGACCGCCGAGCCGTGCGTGCCGTCGACCTGGAACTCCACCAGCTCGTCGCGGTTGACCCGGACGGCCCAGGACGAGTTGATCTGGGCGACCGCGCCGCCCTCCAGCTCGAAGATCCCGTACGCCGCGTCATCCGCAGTCGCTCCGTACGGCTTGCCCTCCTCGTCCCAGCGGCGGCCGATGTGCGTGCGCGTCAGCGCCTGCACGGTGCGGACCCGGCCGAACAGCTCGTGCAGCAGGTACTCCCAGTGCGGGAACATGTCGGCGACGATGCCTCCGCCGTCCTGCGTCCGGTAGTTCCATGACGGCCGCTGGGCGGGCTGCCAGTCGCCCTCGAAGACCCAGTAGCCGAACTCCCCGCGCACGGACAGGATCTCGCCGAAGAAGCCGCCGTCGATGAGCCGCTTGAGCTTCAGCAGGCCCGGCAGGAACAGCTTGTCCTGGACCACTCCGTGCTTGACCCCGGCCCCGTCGGCCAGCCGGGCGAGCTCGAGCGAGGACGCGAAGGTCAGGGCGGTGGGCTTCTCGCAGTACACGTGCTTGCCCGCCGCTATGGCCCGGCGCACGGACGCCTCGCGGGCACTGGTGACCTGCGCGTCGAAGTAGACCTCGACCTCGGGATCGGCCAGTACCTCCTCGAGGTCGGTGCTGACGTGCTCCAGCCCGTGCCGCTCGGCGATGGCACGCAGGGCCGCCTCGCGGCGTCCGACCAGCACCGGCTCGGGCCACAGCGCCGTGCCGTCGCCGAGGTCGAGCCCGCCCTGCTCGCGCAGTGCGAGCAGGGAGCGGACCAGGTGCTGGCGGTATCCCATCCGCCCGGTGACGCCGTTCATGGCGATCTTGATGGTCCTGCGTTCCACGGTGTCCCCCTCCTTCATCTCATGCGGTGTCGCTTGTACGGAGTTGCAGGGAAAGCAGCATAGAAAGCGCTTTCACCGCGATCAGGCTAGGGCGGCGCAACGCCGCGGTGCAAGACTCTTACGGGTGATAGAAAGCGCTTTCTCTATCGGCGACTATGGAGATCCACACACCGGATGAGACGATGACCCGGGACGATCGGAAGGAGGGGTCTGATGGCGGTCACACTCGCCGAGGTGGCGGTGCGGGCAGGGGTGTCACCCGCGACGGTCTCGCGCGTACTGAACGGCGGGTACCCGGTGGCAGGCGCCACCCGCACCCGGGTGGAACAAGCGGTCGAGGACCTCGGCTACATCGCCAACGGCCCCGCGCGCGCCCTCGCCGCGGCCACCTCCGACCTCGTCGGCGTCCTCGTCCACGACGTCGCCGACAGCTTCTTCGGAATCCTCGCCGGTGCCCTGCAGGGCGCCCTGGCGCCCAGCGGCCGGGGCGACACCCGTCGGCTCGCCGTCGTCTGCAACACCGAGGGAGCCCCGGCCGCCGAGCTCGACTACCTCGCCCTCCTGGAGGGCCAGCGCGCCGGCGGCGTCGTCCTCACCGGCGGAGCCGTCGAGGAACCGGAACACACCCGCGCCCTCGCCGCCCGCCTCGCGAGGATCGCGGCCACCGGCGCCCCGGTGGTGCTGTGCGGCCGCCCCCCGCTGCCCATGCCCGCCGGACTCCCCGTCGCCACCATCATGTTCGACGACCGGGCCGGCGCCTTCCGGCTCACCGGACACCTGCTGGCGCTCGGCCACCGACAGATCGCCTATGTGGCCGGGCCGCCCGGGCTGAGCACCACCCGGGAACGCCTCGCCGGGCACCAGGACGCCCTGGGCCACCACGACCCCGGGCTGCCCGGGCGGTGCGCCGCCCTCACCGTGCACGCCGGGTTCGAGCGCTCCGCCGGCTACGACGCGACCCGCGAACTGCTGCGCCGCGGCGCCCCCTTCACCGCGGTCGCCGCGGCCAACGACACAGTCGCCACCGGGGTCGCCGCCGCCCTGCGCGAAGCCGGCCTGCGGATACCCGAGGACGTCTCCGTCGCCGGTTTCGACGATCTGCCCGTCTGCGTCGACACCGCACCCGCCCTCACCACCGTCCGGGTGCCGTTGCGCGAGGCCGGCGTGCTCGCCGCGCAGCTCGTCACGGGCCGCAGGGCGATGCCCCCGGGCGGCATCACCACCCTGCCCGCCGAGCTCATGGCGCGCGGATCCACCGCGCCGCCGCCCGCAGCGCCGCTGAGCACCGCCACCGCCGGGAGCCGTCCGTGAGGTACGCCTTCTCCACCCTCGGCCTGCCCGGCGCCGGGCTGGAGCGCAGCGCCGCCCTCGCCGCCACCCACGGGTACGACGGCCTCGAACTGCGCGCCCATCCCGAGGAGCCCCTGCACCCCGCCAGCCCGGCCGCCGACCGCGCGGCGGGCCTGAAGACCCTGACCGCCGCCGGGGTGGGCGTCCTCGGCGTCGCCGGATACGCCGAGGTGGCCGCCCCCGGCCCGGACGAACCGGTACTCGCCGAGATCCAGGCCCTGGTCCGGCTCGCCGCCGACCTCGAAGCCCCGTACGTACGGGTCTTCCCCGGTGGCGGCGACCTGTCCCCGGCCGCCGCCGACGCCCACGCCGTCCGCCGCCTCCGGGCCGCCGCGGCCTTCGCCGAGCGGCACGGCGTGCGCGTCCTGCTGGAGACCCACGACTCGCACCGTACGGCGGCCGCGACGGCCCGGGTGCTCGACCGGGTCGCGCATCCGGGCGCGGGCGCGCTGTGGGACGTACTGCACACCTGGCTCGGAGGCGAGTCGCCGGCCGAGTCGAGTCGTGCCCTCGCCCCGCACCTGGGCTACACGCAGGTCAAGGACGTGCGCTCCGCGCGGGAGCTGACCCCGCTCGGGCTCGGCGGCGGAGCGCTGCCGCTCGGCGAGGCGGTGGCCCTCCAACCGCCCGGCGGCTGGTTGTGCTGGGAGTACGAGAAGCGCTGGTACCCGGGCGCCGCCGAGCTGCCGGGGCAGCTCGCGCGGGGCAGGCGGTACCTGGAGGCCCTGGTCGCCGCCGACCCGCAGGAGCGTCAGGCGGAGTAGGCGAGCCGGTCCCGGTCGACGGGGTAGTGGAAGCCGAGGCCCAGGGCGTAGCGCTCCAACTCCTCGACGGCCGTCACCGCCAGCCGGTCCAGCTCCCCGCCCAGCGAACCCGCCACGTGAGGGGTGAGCAGTACGTTCGGCAGGTTGTACAGCGGGGACACGGCGGGCAGCACTTCCGGTTCGGTGTGGTCCAGGACGGCGTGCAGCCGCCCCGAGAGCAGCTCGTCGGTCAGTGCCTTGGTGTCGACGAGCGAGCCGCGTGCCGTGTTCACGAGGGTGCTGCCGTCCGGCATCAGAGCCAGCCGGGAGGCGTTCAGCAGGTGGCGAGTCTGCGGCAGCTCGGGGGCGTGGAGGCTCACCACGTCGCTGTGCCGCAGGAGTTCGTCGAGCGGGACGGACTCGGCGCCCAGGGCCGCGAGCTCCGCCGGATCGGCGTACGGATCGTGCACGAGCACCCGGAAGTCGAAGGGGCGCAGCAGTTCCAGTACCCGGCGGCCGATGAGCGAGGCGCCGACCAGGCCGACCGTGCGGCGGTAGTTGCCGACGGCCGGGTAGCGGCTCAGCAGGTCGATGGGGGCGCGGGCGGCGCGGTAGGCGTGTGCGGACTCGAGGACGCGCTTGTTGGAGAAGAGGATGGCCGCGAGCGTGTACTCGGCGACCGGCAGGGCGTTCGCGGCGGCGGCGCTGGAGACCAGCAGTCCCCGGTCCCAGCAGGCCCGGGTGACATGGTGCTTGACGCTGCCGGCCGCGTGCACGACGGCCCGGAGCTCCGGCATCAGTTCCAGCGCTCCGGTGTCCAGCGCAGGGCAGCCCCACCCGGTCACCAGCACTTCGGCCGTGGCCAGCCGCTGCCGCAGCGCCTCCTCGGTGAAGGCGAGAGTGAAGTCGGTGACGAGGAGCTCGGGGTCCACGTCGGCGACGCGCAGCAGCTCCGGCATGAGGTGGTCGGCGAGGACGGCCGCCCGGGTGTCGGAGCTCATGGCGAGGACGGTGGCGGGCCGGCGGGCGGGAGTGGTGGAAGGGCCGAGCGAACGGGTCGGGGAGGAGGGCCCGGAAGGGGAGGGCGAGGAGGCGGGGTGGGTCACTTGACGGCTCCTGCGGGTGGGATCCGGACGGCACGTGCGGACGCGCGGCCGTCCGCGGCAGGCCCATCTTTTGCGCGGACGACCACGAGGTCAAGAGCGAATGCGCAAGACGATCGAAACGATCGTCCAGGGAGCACGGACAGGCCTCACGGACGAATGGTCAGCCGGGGGAGCAGTTCCAGATGCTGCCGTGCTCCGCCCTCCGCCGCCCCTCCTCCCTCCAACCGGTCCAGCAGCAGTCCGGCCGCCCGCGCCCCCACCTCGCGCTTGGCCGGCGCCACCGCCGACAGCGGTACGTCGGCCAGAGCGGCCACCTCGTCGTCGTACGTGATCACCGCCAAGTCCTCCGGCACCCGCACCCCCCGTTCCTGGAGCCGGGGGATCAGCATGATCGCGTCCGTGTCGCTGTGGATCAGGGCCGCGGTCACCCCGCCCCGGGTCACGGCCGCGCACAAGTAGTCCAGCGTCCTCGAGAACGCCTCCGCCTCCGCGGACACCTCGGCCTCCCCCGAGGCCTCGGCCCCCGCGTGCGGCCCCGGTGCGGCCGTCGCCCGCGGCCACGGCGGCGCCGACTCCAGCCCGAGCGCGGCCACGGCCGCCTGGAACCCGGTCCGCAGCCGCGCCGACGTCGGCGTCCGCCGGCTGGCGAGCGCGATCCGCCGGTGTCCCAGCCCCGCGAGGTGCTGCACCGCCCGTGCCGCGCCGTGCGCGTGGTCGGAAGCCACCCGGTCCAGCGACGCGGCCGGATGCCCCGGCGGAGCCCACCGCTCCACCAGGACCGCCGGCACCGGGAGGCGCGCCGTCCACGTCCCTTCGCCCGGTCCGGGCGACCCGGCGTCCCAGTTCGGGGTCAGCAGCAGTCCGCGCACCCCGGTGGACAGCAGGTGGTCGGCCTGGGTCCGGTCCTCGCCCGGCAGGTAGCGGGTCAGACCGACCGCGAGGCGTGCGCCCCGCGCCTCGGCCGCCTCGCGGGCTCCCCGTACGACGTCGGCGTAGTAGTACTCGGCGGTCGGCACCACCATCCCGATCACCAGCCCGCCGTCACCACCGCCGCGCGAGTGTGCAGGGCCGGAGCGCCGCGCCGTCGCCGGTGAGGCCCAGGGCCCGGCATCCTTCCCGGCGGAGCCCAGTTGGGGTCGGCTGACCACCCCGTGCATGCGCTGGATCTCGCCCCGCGCCGCCATGGCCTCGACGTCCCGCCGCAGGGTCACGGGGGAGACGCCCAGCTCCCGGGCGAGGTCCGCGACGCGCACGCTGCCCCGGGCCTGGACGAGCGCGCGTACCCGGGCCCGGCGCTGGTCTACATGCGGTCTCAAGGCTCTCCCCCTGGGGTCTTCGCTCCGCGTGGTGCGCGAGGCTCGGACCCAATCATAGGAGCCCGAGCGATCGATTCGATCGATACCGATCAACCGGTCATCGACGGTGTCAACACGGGTTGTTCATCCGGGTCCCTACCGACTCCCGAGCCGCTCGCGGGAGGTCCGCACGCAGTTGTCCACAGGCACCCCGCGGTCCGGAGGAGCGGCATAAAGTGGCTGCCAGTGGATCACGCAAGGGGATCACGCCAGATGATCACGCCGGTCGGTCACGGCGGCGGACGAGTGCGGAGGAACGAAACACATGCGCTATCTCTCCCTGGGCAGTTCAGGTCTCCAGGTGTCCGCGATCGGGCTCGGCTGCAACAACTTCGGCGGCCGGCTCGATGCGCGCGCCACCCGTGGCGTCGTCGACGCCGCACTCGAAGCGGGCATCACCCTCCTGGACACCGCCGACATCTACGGCGGGGGCGGCGGTTCCGAAACCCACCTGGGCGAGGCCCTCAAGGGCCGCCGGGACCAGGTCGTCCTCGCCACCAAGTTCGGCTTCTCCGGTGTGGACATGGGGTACGGACCCGCCGCCGGATCGCGCGGCGGCCGCGCCTACATCCGGCGCGCCGTCGAGGAGTCCCTGGCGCGCCTGCAGACCGACCACATCGACCTCTACCAGCTGCACAGCCCCGACCCGGCCGTCCCCATCGCCGAGACCCTCACCGCGCTCACCGAACTCGTCACCGAAGGCAAGATCCGCTACATAGGACACTCCAACCTCAGCGGCTGGCAGCTCGCCGAAGCCGCCCACGTGGCCCGCGAAACCGGCGCGGCACCCTTCGTATCGGCCCAGAACGAATGGTCGCTGCTCCAGCGGTCCGCGGAGCGCGAGCTCGTCCCGGCCGCCCTCCACTACGGTGTCGGCGTCCTCCCGTACTTCCCGCTCGCCAACGGCCTGCTGACAGGCAAGATCCGGCGAGGCGCCCCCGTACCCGCCGGCTCGCGCCTCGAAGGCCGCGACGCCTACCTCACCGACGAGCGCCTCGACATCGTGGAGGCCCTGGCCGCGCTCGCCGACAAGCACGGCCGCACCGTGCTGGAACTCTCCGTCGGCTGGCTATCCGCCCAGCCCGGCTGTGCCGGCGTCATCGCGGGGGCCACCTCCGCGGAGCAGGTGCGCGCCAACGCCGCCGTCGCCGACCGGCCGCTGGACGCCGGACTGCTGGCCGAGGTCGACGCCGTCGCGGAGGCCGCCCTATGACGGACGTCCTGCGCGGCGCGGTCGTCGACGGCGATCCCGTACACGTACGCGTCCTGCCGTAAGGCGCCGCGGGGTGCGCGTGCGGATCGGGCGGCAGGCCACGAGCGCGCACACCCCGGGCCGCGACCGACGGACAACGGTCCCTGCGCGTCAGGACACGATGCCCTTGCGCGAGGGGTCCGCCACCGGCGGGCCGAACGGGCCCCGCGCGTCAGGACACGATGTCCTTGCGCGAGAACCCGCGGAAGGCGAGCGCGAAGAGCACGAGCGCGTACGACACCGACACCGCCGCTCCCTTGACCATCCCGCCCCACTCCAGCTGCGGCTGCAGGGCGTCGGCCCACGCGAACTGCCAGTGCGCCGGCAGGAACTCCCGCCACGACCCCAGCGCCGTGACCGCGTCCAGCACATTGCCGACGATCGTCAACCCGACCGCGCCGCCCACCGCGCCGAGCGGCGCGTCCGTCCGCGTCGAGAGCCAGAACGCCAGACCGGCCGTCACCAATTGCGAGACGAAGATGAAGGCCACGGCGATCGCGAGCCGCCCCACGGTGTCCCCGGTGGCCAGGGAACCACCCGTCGGCAGCTTCAGCGGCGCCCACCCGTACGCCGCCGTTCCCGCCGCCAGCGCCACCACCGGCAGCAGCACCATCGCCGCCAGGCTGAACCCGAGCGCCACGACCAGCTTGCTCCACAGCAGCCGGGCCCTCGGAACGGGCGAGGCGAGGAGGTAGCGCAGCGAGGACCAGCTGGCCTCTGAGGCCACCGTGTCACCGCAGAACAGCGCCACCGGCACCACCAGCAGGAACCCGGCCGACACGAACAGACAGGTGGCCGCGAAGTTCGCGCCCGAGGCCGTCGCCGTGTCGATGAGGGTGATCCGGCCGTTGCCGCCGCCGCGGCTGCCCGGTCCGCCGCCCACCGCGAAGGCGATCATCAGGACGAACGGCAGCGCGGCCAGGATCCCGCCCATCACCAGCGTCCGCCGCCTGCGCCATTGCCGCAGCGCCTCCACGCGCAGCGGGAGCGTCCGGCCGGCCCGGTAGCCGGGGGCCACCTCACTGACGCCGCCCCTCACGGGCCCGCCGCGCCCACCGGTCCCACCGATCCCACCGGTCCCACCGGTCCCGCTGTTCTCCACGTCCGTCACGGCGCTCACGCCGCACCTCCGATCAGGGTGAGGAACGCGTCCTCGAGCCGCCGGTGCGGTCCCACGCCCGACACCGGCACTTCCAGCCGGACGAGTTCGGCGATGAGTACCGCGGCGCTCGCGCCGTCCAACCGGACGAGCAGTCCGTCGTCGGAGCTCACCACGGACTCCACTCCTTCCAGCGCGGCGACCTTCCCGAGCGTCACCTCGTCCACCGGCCCGGCCAGCGTCACCAGCAGGGCGTCCCCGCCGCCGGTGATCTCGGCGACCTCGCCCGCCTGTACGAGACGGCCCCGGTCCATGACGACCAGGTGCGTGCAGGACTGCTCGACCTCCGACAGCAGGTGGCTGGAGACGATGACCGTCCGTCCGCCCGCCGCGTACCGGATCATCACGTCGCGCATCTCACGGATCTGCGGCGGGTCCAGACCGTTCGTCGGCTCGTCCAGGATCAGCAGGTCCGGCATGCCGAGCATGGCCTGTGCGATCGCGAGGCGCTGGCGCATGCCCTGCGAGTACGTGCGCACCGCGCGCTCCAAGGCGTCCCCTAGCCCTGCGATCTCCAAGGCCTCGTCCATGTGCGAGTCCTCGGCCGGGCGGCCCGTGGCCTGCCAGTACAGCTCCAGGTTGGCCCGTCCGGTCAGGTGCGGCAGGAAGCCGGCGCCCTCGACGAACGCCCCGACGCGCGACAGCACGGGCGCGCCGGCCCGCACCGCGTGCCCGAAGACCCGTACCTCCCCGGCGTCCGGCGTGATCAGGCCCATCAGCATGCGCAGGGTCGTGGTCTTGCCCGCGCCGTTGGGTCCGAGCAGGCCGAGCACCTGGCCCTTCTCCACGCGGAAGGACAGGTCCCGGACGGCGTAGCGGTCCTGCGCCTTGGCGTAGCGCTTGGTCAGCCCGGTGATCTCCAGCGGTACGTCGGCCAGCGCCGGTTCGGGCTGCGGTGCGCCGGCCCGGATCCCGCCCGGCCCCCGGCCGGTCCTGCGGATCCCCACCAGCCCCGCGGCCAGCAGCGCCGCCCCGAGCGGCATCCCCCACGTCCAGGCGGGCAGCCCGGAGGACGCCGCCCGCACGCCGCCCGCGACGGGCACCGCCAGCGGGCCCTGCGCCGAGACGGTGTAGGCCGCAGGCGCCGCCGGGGACGCGTAGCCGAGGTCGGTGGCGGCGACGACGAGCCGCAGCCGGTGCCCGGCTTCGACGGCGTGGTCGATCGCGGGCAGCCGCAGCTCGACGACCTTGTCCTGCTGGGCGTTCTCCACCCGCACCGGTGCCACCAGCTGACTCGGCAGCACCTGCCGGCGCCCGTCGGGCCCGACGTCGTAGACCTTGCCGAACAGCACGGCCGAACCGTCCGCGGCAGTCGACCTCACCTTCAGGGTGACGGTCGGGGTCCCGGTGATCCGCACCTCCTCGGCCAGCGGCTCCGAATCGAACTGCGCGTTCTGCCCGGGGAAGTCCAGCGAGATCCCGGTTCCGAGGGCGGCGAGCTGCCCGCCGATGCCCGGCAGGGCGGACAGCGCGGGCGGAGCCCCGCCGGCCGGGTTGCCGAAGCTCTGCTCCCGGCCGGCCAGGGCGAACTCGCGCGGTCCGGACCGCAGCCCGGGATATTCGGGACCGCTCGCTCCGCGCAGGGTGACCTCGCCGTCGGTGGAATCGATGCCGCCCGAGCGCGAGACCCGGAAGGCGGGACCGGTGTCCACGGCCGAGTCGTCCTTGAGGTAGCGGTCGAACCAGGACTTCACCCGGCGCTCGACGCGGTCGGCCTCGCGCATGCCGCCGTCGTGGCCGCCCGCGGCCCAGTCGACGGAGACGGGCGCGCCGTTGGCGGCGATGGCCTCGGCCATGGCGTCGGCCTGGTCCAGGGGGAAGAGGGAGTCGTCCTGGCCCTGGGTGATCAGGGTCGGCACCTTGATGGCGGAGCCGACAGCGGAGGGACTGCGCCGCTCCAGCAGCGCGCGGGCCTCCGCGTCGGGCGCTCCGGCCACCGCGACCCGTTCGTACATGGCGCACAGCTCGGGCTGGAAGCGCCCGCAGCCGGGGGCCGACGGCGACGCCGGGTTCGCCCCCGGAGCCCCGGGCTGCATGCCGCCCGCCGAACCGGTGGTGAAGAAGAGGCCGGACCACAGCTTCTTGAACACGCCGCCCGGGAAGAGCGCGTCGGCGAGGTTCCAGTAGGTGATCGAGGGGGCGATCGCGTCCACCCGCGGGTCGTGACCGGCCGCGAGCAGTGAGATGGCCCCGCCGTACGATCCGCCCGCGATGCCGACGCGCGGATCGCCCGCCGCGTCGAGCCGCACCTCGGGCCGGGCCGCGAGCCAGTCGATGAGCCGGGAGACGTCCTTGACCTCGAAGTCGGGGTCGTTCAGCCCGATCTTGCCGCCGGAGCGGCCGAATCCGCGCGCGGACCAGGTCAGCACGGCGTACCCGTCGCGGGCGAGGCGCTCGGCCTGCGGCCGCATGTCGTCCTTGCTGCCGCCGAAGCCGTGAGCGAGCAGGACGGCGGGACGTTTCTCCCCGTCGCCCCCGCCTCCGCTCCCGGAGGTGAAGTACGAGATGTCGATGCCTGGGCCGGACGGATCGAGGCCGGGCACGTCCAGCAGGCGGTCCTCGCGGTGCACGGCCGCGGCGTCGCCGGCCGCGGCGGTGGCCGTCAGCGTGCCCGCCCCCGCGACGACGGCGAGCGCGGCGGCGCCCGCGAGCAGGCGGCTGCGGCGGCGCCGGGGCAGTCGGAGCTTCATACGGGAACCCTAAACGCCAGGCCCGCCCCGCCCGCGCTCCCACAGAGTGAACCGCAGACCTTCTCGAGGACTACGCCGGCCGCCTCGCGTACCGCGTCCGCGGTATGCCGGGTTCGGGGCGCCCGCAGACCTCACCCGCCGGCCGACCTGCGCCCGGCGCCGAGCGGCGGGAGGATGGCCCCATGCTGCTGGCCGAGGTCGCGCGCGTGTCCCGGGAGGTCGCCGAGACCTCCGCCCGGTCCCGGAAGACCTCCCTGCTCGCGGAAGTGTTCGCCGCCGCGTCGGCCGAGGAGGCCGCCCTCGTGGTCTCCTACCTCGCGGGTCGGCTGCCGCAGGGCCGCCCGGGGATCGGCTGGCGCGCGCTCGCCCGGGAGGTGGAGCCGGCCGCCGAGCCCGTCCTGACCGTCGCGGCCGTCGACGAGGCCGTGACCCGGCTCGCCGCCGTCGCCGGAACCGGGGCGCAGGCCGAGCGCCGCAGGATCCTGGACGGCCTGTTCGGCGCCGCGACGGGGGCGGAGCAGCGGTTCCTGCGCAGCCTCCTCTCCGGCGAGGTGCGCCAGGGTGCGCTCGACGCCGTGGCGCTGGAAGGCGTGGCCGCCGCGGCCGGGGTGCCGGCCGCCGAGCTGCGCCGGGCCGCGATGCTCGAAGGCTCCCTGCCCCGGGTGGCGGCGGCCGTCCTGGCCGGCGGGGCGGAGGCCCTGCGCGAGGTCACGCTGCGCGTGGGGCGGCCCGTACAGCCGATGCTCGCGAACACGGCGAAGTCGGTGGCCGAGGCGCTGACCGCGCTCGGGGCGTGCGCGGTGGAGGAGAAGCTCGACGGGATCCGGGTGCAGGTCCACCGCGACGGGGACGACGTACGGGTGTACACGCGCTCCCTCGACGAGATCACCGGCCGGCTGCCGGAGGTGGCCGAGCTGGCCCGGTCGCTGCCGGGGGAGCGGTTCATCCTCGACGGGGAGGTCATCGGGCGGTCCCCGGCGGACGGCAGGCCGGTGCCGTTCCAGGAGGTGGCGAGCCGGGTCGGCTCCCGCCTCGACGTCGAGGCGGCCCGTCGGGTCCTCCAGGTGTCCCCGTTCTTCTTCGACGTGCTCGCGGTGGGCGACGACGTACTCCTCGACGCGCCGGTCCGCGAGCGGTACGAGTCGCTGGCCGCCCTGGTGCCCGAGGAGTGGCGGGTGCGCCGGCTCGTGGTCGAGGACCCGTCGGCGCAGTCGGCCGAAGCGGAGGAGTTCTGGGCGCAGACCCTGCGCCGGGGCCACGAGGGCGTCATGGTCAAGGCCCTCGGCTCCACCTACGCCGCCGGCCGGCGCGGCAAGTACTGGCTCAAGGTGAAACCGGTCCACACCCTGGACCTAGTGGTGCTCGCCGTCGAACGGGGCCACGGCCGGCGCACCGGGCTCCTGTCCAACCTGCACCTCGGCGCGAGGGCAGCCGACGGCACGTACGCCATGCTCGGCAAGACCTTCAAGGGCCTCACGGACGAGATGCTGCGCTGGCAGACCGAACGGCTCGGCGAGCTCGCCGTCGAGGACGACGGCTTCACGGTCACGGTCCGCCCCGAGCTGGTCGTGGAGATCGCCTACGACGGCTTGCAGCGCTCACCGCGCTACCCCGCCGGCGTCGCGCTGCGCTTCGCGCGGGTGTTGCGCCACCGGCCCGACAAGCGGGCGGAGGAGGCGGACACGGTGGATACGGTGCTCGGGCAGCGTGACGGTGACGCGCGGCCCGCCTCGGGATGACGGGAGGTCATGCCCCGTCCCGGGCACGGGCGGAGGGCGTGCACGGCCCGTACGGAAGATCATCGGGCCGGGCTGCCCGATACCCTGATGAAATGACGATGCGCAAGACGGTTCATGTGAGTGTCGACGCGATGATCGAGGATCTCAGGGCACTCGTCGAGGTCGAGTCCCCGTCGCGCGACCCCGATGCTCTGACGGCATCGGCCAAGGTCGTCGCCTCCGTCATCGAGAGCCGCCTCGGCGGGCACGCCGTCCTCGTCGACAGCGATGCCGGGCCGCACGTCCACTGGACGGCCGGGGGCGACCCCAAGGTGCTGGTCCTCGGACACCACGACACGGTCTTCCCCCTCGGATCCCTCGAACGGCGTCCGTTCGCCGTCGAGGACGGGCACGCCACCGGCCCCGGCGTCTTCGACATGCTCGGCGGCCTGGTACAGGCCGTTCACGGCCTCGCGACCCTCGAAGACCTGTCGGGCGTCGAGATCCTGGTGACCGCCGACGAAGAGGTCGGTTCCCGATCGTCCAGGGCCCTGCTCGAGGAGCGGGCGCTCGCCTGCGGCGCGGTCCTCGTGCTCGAGGGCGCCGCCGACGGCGGCGCCCTGAAGACCGGCCGCAAGGGCTGCGGCAGCTTCCAGGTCTCCATCACGGGCCGTGCCTCGCACGCGGGCCTGGAGCCCGCGGCCGGGGTCAACGCGCTGATCGAAGCGGCTCACCAGGTACTGGACATCGCCGCGCTCGGCCGGCCCGAGATCGGCACCACCGTCACTCCGACCGTCGCGTCCGCGGGAACCCTCGACAACGTCGTTCCCGCGGAGGCCACCGTCATCGTCGACGTCCGCGTCGAGTCGGACGCCGAGCGGGAGCGGATCGAGTCCGCGTTCGCGGCACTGGCTCCGCACCTCGACGAGGCCGAGATCGTGGTGCGGGGAGCCATCGGCAGGCCCCCGATGCCCGAGTCCGCCTCGGCCGAGCTCTTCGCCGTGGCGCAGCGGCTGCTTCCCGGCATCGAGGGCAAGACCGTCGGCGGCGGAAGCGACGGCAACTTCACGGCCGCGCTGGGCGTGGCGACGCTCGACGGCCTCGGAGCGGTCGGCGGCGGCGCCCACGCCGACCACGAGTACCTGGTGGTGGGGTCGATGGCGGAGCGGGCGAACCTCGTCGCCGCGATGGTGGACGCCATCCGGAACGGCTGAGGGGCCGCCGCCCGAGCGCCCGAGAGGGTCTTGCCTCAGAGGCAAGAAGGATTGCCAGGGAGGTAAGGATCTGGCTCAATCGGAGCATGACGACCGGTCCTCAGCCCGGCCCCGACACGGCGGCCGGCTCCGACGACGCGCGCCCCGACGACGCGCGCCCCGACGACGCGCGCCCCGACGACGCGCGCCCCGACGACGCGCGCCCCGACGACGCGCGCCCCGACGACGCGCGCCCCCACGGCGACGACGGCGAGCTGCCCACCGTGGCCCCGCAGCTGCGGGAGCTGCGCCGCCGTGCCGGGCTCACCCTGGAAGCCGCCGCCGCACGGGCCCGGCTCTCGCCCGCGCACCTGTCGCGGCTGGAGACCGGACGGCGCCAGCCCTCGCTGCCGCTGCTGCTCGGACTCGCCCGCACCTACGGTACGACGGTGTCGGAGCTGCTCGGTGAGACCCCCGCCCTCGCCGATCCCATCGTACGAGCCGGCGGCCCGGGCGCCCGCGAGGCCGACGGCTGGACCTACTGGCAGGCCGGAGGATCCGGCCGCGGGATGCAGGCGCTGCGGGTGCACGTCCCCCACGGGCGCAGCCAGGGCGAGCTGGTCCGCGTACATCCCGGGGAGGAGTGGCTGTACGTTCTGAAGGGGCGGCTGCGGCTGCATCTGGGGGACACCGAGCACCTGCTGGAGCAGGGGGACAGCGCGCACTTCGACTCGCTCACCCCGCACCGGATCGGCGCGGCCTCGGCCGCCGGGGCCGACCTCCTGTTCGTCCACACCCTGCTGCAGAGCAGCCTCGCCGGGCTGTGCCTCGGCGGGGCGACCTCCACCACGCAGCACCGATAGCCGAGGAGCCGTACCCATGTCCCAGACAGAGCAGCAGCCCGAGGCCGGGGAAGCCCGACCGCCCGCCCTCATGCGGCGCATCGAGTCGAAGTTCCCGCGGGGTCTCGTCATCCGGCTCACCGCCTACTTGTTCGTAGGCCACCTCTTCGCGTTCTTCGTCTACTTGCTCTTCGTCCTGGGCGCCCGCAACCAGTGACGGCCCGGCAAACCGTCCCGGCCACGGCACCAGTGCCGTGACCGGAAAGGTCCACCGGGTCACGGCACTAGGAACCTGCAGGTCCTGAAGCTACCCTCCGCGCATGATTTCCACGGTTGTCTGGGGTACCGGCAACGTCGGCCGTTTGGCCATCCGTGCCGTCGAGGCCCATCCGGCGCTGAAACTGGCCGCCGTCATCGTCCACAATCCGCAGAAGGTCGGCCGCGACGCCGGTGAACTCGGCGAGCTCGACTACGAGGTCGGGGTCGTGGCCACCGACGACATCGAGGCCGTGCTCGCCGCCCGTCCGCAGGCGGTCGTCTACGCCGCCTCCGGCGACATCCGCCCCGACGACGCCCTCGCCGACATCACGCGGGCGATCCGCTGCGGGGCCGTCGTCGTCAGCCCCGCCCTCTATCCGCTCTACGACCACCGCAACGCGCCACCGGAGTTCCGTGATCCGGTGGCCGCCGCGGTCGCCGAGGGCGGTGGTTCGCTCTTCGCCTCGGGCGTCGACCCCGGCTGGGGCAACGACGTGCTCCCGCTCCTGCTCAGCGGACTCGGCACCAGGATCGACGTCATCCGCTGCCAGGAGATATTCGACTACTCCACCTACGACCAGCCGGACTCCGTCCGCCTCCTCGTCGGCATGGGCCAGCCCATGGACTTCGAGCCCATGATGCTCATGCCGTCCGTCCCGACCATGGTGTGGGGCGGGCAGATACGGATGATGGCCCGGGCCCTCGGTGTCGAACTCGACGACATCCGCGAGACCGTGGACCGCCGCGCCCTCGACACCACCGTCACCACGCGCACGATGGGCGAGTTCGAGGCCGGCACCCAGGGGGCCATCCGCTTCGAGGTGCAGGGCATCGTCGAGGGCGAACCACGCATCGTCATCGAGCACGTCACCCGCATCCACGCCTCCTGCGCCCCCGACTGGCCGAGCCCGCCCGGCGGCGGCGACGGCGCCCACCGGGTCGTCATCGAGGGCCGCCCGCACATCGAGGTCACCATCGAGGCCACCGACGAGGGCGAGAACCGCTCCGCCGGCGGCAACGCCACCGCCGTCGGACGCCTCGTCGGCGCCATCGACTGGCTGGTGGAGGCCGAACCGGGGCTCTACGACGCCCTGGACGTCCCCCTGCGCCCCGCCACCGGCAAGCTCGGAAGGAAACTGCCATGAGGATCGACGTACCCGAAGGCCAGCACCCCATCGAGTACGTCTGGGGCGACCTGGTTCCCGGCATCGGGATGGCCGCCGCCAACTTCTCGCTGTCGGTGTACGCCCACACCACCCTGGGCCTGCGGGAGTTCGAGGCCGCCCGGTTGCGCGTCGCGCAGATCAACGGGTGCGTCTTCTGCCTGGACTGGCGGACCGACCGGGACGGGGAGAAGGTCGAGGAGGAGTTCTCCGAGGCCGTCACCGAGTGGCGCACCACGGACCGCTTCGACGAGCGCACCCGGCTGGCGGCCGAGTACGCGGAGCGGTACTGCCTCGACCACCACGGCCTGGACGAGGAGTTCTGGGAGCGGATGGCGGCGCGCTACAGCCAGTTGGAGATCGTGGAGCTGACGATGAGCATCGGGTCCTGGCTCGCCTTCGGCCGGCTCAACCACGTGCTCGGCCTCGACAGCGTCTGCGTACTGCCCGGCCACTGAGCCGGGGAGCGGGGCGCACACGGGTCCGGGGCCGTCGGTGGATCCGACGGCCCCGGTCCTCGTGCTCCCACCGCCCGTACCCGCCGCGGGTGCGGGCGGCCCCTGCCGGCCGGTGCTACAGGTCGGTGGCGATGATCTTCTCGATGTTGCGCTCCGCGAGCGCGGTGATCGTGACGAAGGGGTTGACGCTGGTGTTGCCCGGGATCAGCGCGCCGTCGATGACGTACAGGCCGGTGTAGCCGTGCAGGCGCCCGTAGTTGTCGGTGGCCTTGTTCAGGACCGCGCCGCCGAGCGGGTGGTAGGTCAGGTGGTCGCCCCAGATCTTGTTGGTGCCGAAGAGGTCGGTCCGGTAGATCGTCCCCTCCTTCGAGTTGATCTTGTCGAAGATGGTCTTGGCCATGTCGATCGACGGCTGCTTCCAGGCAGACTGCCAGTTCAGCTCCACCGCGCCCGACGCCGCGTTGTACGTGAACTGCGCGCGGTGCGGGTTCTTCGTGATCGACAGGTAGAAGGAGGCGTAGGTCTCGATGCCGGTCGGCAGCGGGGCCACCTCGGCGAAGGCTCCGCCCGCGTCCCAGTTGTCGATGCCGCCGCAGGGGATGGACGCCTGCACCTTGCCGGTCGGGTCCCACATGTGGTTGGCCCGGCCGCACATGACGTTGCCGTTGTCGCCCCAGCCCTTGCCGATCTCGCCGTTCAGGTTCGCCAGCGCGCCGGTCGCCTTCAGTCTGACGAGCAGCTTGCTGGTGCCCACGCTGCCGGCCGCGAAGAAGACCTTGTCCGCGCGGACGGTCTTCGTGCCGATCGCGTCGCCCGAGGTGTTGATCTGGTCGATGACGACCGTGTACCCGCCGGCGGCCGCCGGGGAGACCGAGGTCACCTTGTGGAGGGGGGAGATGGTGACCTTGCCCGTGGCCTTGGCCTGGGCGATGTAGGTCTGCTGGAGCGACTTCTTGCCGGCGTTGTTGCCGTAGAGGATCTCGCCGGCGACGGCCGACTTGGGGACGGTGCCGGCCGCCTCGCGCTCCATGTAGTCCCAGTCGTACACGTCGGGGACGAAGATGAAGGGGAACCCGGCGCGCTGGGCGTGCTTGCGGCCGACGCGGGCGAACTGGTAGCAGTCGACGGTGTCGAACCAGGCCGGGTCGATCAGGCCGACGCCGAGACCCGCGTTGGCGCGCGGGTAGTAGGTGCTGTACATCTCCTCCGCGTCCACGGACGGGAGGACCGCGGCGAAGTTGGAGCGCTTCGGAGTCACCGCCATGCCGCCGTTGACGAGGGAGCCGCCGCCGACGCCGCGGCCCTGGTAGACGGTGATCCCGCCCATTTCCTCGGCGTCCAGGATGCCGGTGTAGCGCGGGACGTTCTTGTCGATGGGGAAGCCCAGGAAGTTGCTCAGGGGTGCCTTGGTCCTGGTGCGCAGCCAGTAGGCCCGGTAGTCCGGGCTGGTCGTGTTGCAGAAGATCTTGCCGTCCGAGCCGGGGGTGTCCCAGGCCATGCCCATCTCGATCATGTGGACGTCCACGCCGGCCTGGGCGAGCCGCAGCGCGGCGACGGATCCGCCGTACCCGGTGCCGATCACCAGGGCGGGTACGTGCGCCCCGTTGTCGATGGGGCCGGCGGCGGCCGCCCCGGCGGTGGCTGCCTGCGCCTGGGAGGGAGCGACCTGGCCCGCAAGGGCCATGGCTCCCAGAATGGAACCAGTTCTACCCAAGAAGCCGCGACGGGAGACGCCGTTCGTGTGTGTTTTGTGCAGGCCTTTGTCGCTCATGTGAGCTTCCTCACTCTAGGCTGAATGAGAACGAGTTCTACTGCCGAGTGCTTGTGAAGTCACTAGATACGCCGAGGTATCTTTTCGCCGGCCGCGGCCATGGAGGGCATCGATCGACTCCGGCGCGGGGGCGTCGAAGGTCCCATCGGACGCTGGGAACGACCGCCCGCCGTCGACCGCCGTCGGGCGTGCGGTGACGGTGTGGCCGAGGGGGCGGGCCGGCCGGCGGCGGGTGTCCGCCCCGGTCCGCCACGTCGGAAGTCGAACGCGTGGCGCCGGGCCGGGGCGCCGTGAGGAAATCGGGCCTCCCGCCGCATCCAGCCACTCCGTCATGGCTGGGTCACGTCGGGCGCGAGGCTGAAAAGCGACAAACCCCAGGACGGTCCCCTGATCGGTTCCCGAATCTTTTTACCTTCGCCGGGTGGCCCTGTTCGCCTGCCCCGCCGGCTGTTACAGCCCGGGGGCCCGGCGTCCGGCATCCGCCCGTTCAGAAGGGGAACCCCCGCGGTGGCCGGTCCAGACCAGCATGGGCGTCGAGGTGACCGCCGCGAAGGCGCACCATGTGGAAGCGGATTCGAGCCTCCACAGCGCCGCGCAGACGGGGACCCCGGCGGTCGGCGGCAGGCCGAGGAGGCGGAGCGGCGGTCTCCGGAGATCAGCAGGGCGGGTCCGCCGGCTCACCGCTCCGCCGCTCCGGGGGGTTCCAGCGGCGGAGCGGTCACCGCGCAGTTCGTGAGGCACTGCGGATGGCAGGTCCCGGGTGCGGGAGAGCGTACGGTGGCCCACGCCAGGGCGGCGCCGACCACCAGCACCCCCGCGCACCAGAGCATGGCCCGCCCGAACGCCGCGTCGAAGGCGTCGGCCGAGAGGTACGCGTCCGGCCCCATCCCCGCCAGCAGTGGCAGCGCGGCCACCGCGAGGAGCCCGGCGGCCCGCGCGGCGGCGTTGTTGATGCCGCTGGCCAGTCCGGCCCGGCCCGGGTCCACCGAGGCCAGCACGGTCGCCGTCAGCGGAGCCACCAGGGTCGCCATGCCCAGGCCCATCACCAGCAGCGCCGGCAGCACGTCCTGCACGTACGAGGCCTCCGGGCCCACGCGCAGCATCAGCAGCATCCCCGCCGCGCACAGCAGCGGGCCCACGGTCAGCGGGATCCGCGGGCCGATCCGCTCGCCGAGCTCCGCCGAACGGGCCGACAGCAGCAGCATCAGGGCGGTGGTGGGCAGCAGGGCGGCCCCGGATTCGAGGGCGGAGTAGCCGCAGACCACCTGCAGCTGGAGCACCACGAGGAAGAAGAAGCCGCCGAACGCCGCGTACACGCACAGGGTGACCAGGTTGACGGCCGTGAACTGGCGCGAGGCGAAGATCTCGGGAGGGACCATCGGATCGGCCCGCCGCCGCTCGACCTGGACGAAGGCCACGGCGAGCAGGACGCCGGCGACGGCAGCGGCCGGCACGAGGGCCGAACCGGACCCGGCCTCGATCAGCGCGTAGGTCAGCAGGGCGAGCGAGGCCGCGCCGATGACGGCGCCGGCCACGTCGAACCGTCCGGTCGCCCGCGGATCCCGCGACTCCGGTACGTGCCGCAGGGCCACCGGGACGCACAGCGCGGCCACCGGCACGTTGAGCAGGAAGACCCAGCGCCAGCCCGGCCCGTCCACCAGCCACCCGCCCAGGAACGGTCCCACGGCCGCGCCCACTCCGCCGAACCCGGACCACAGTCCCACCGCGCGGGCCCGGTCGTCGGGATGGATCGACGCCTGGATCAGCGCGAGCGAGCCGGGCGTAAGGAGGGCGCCGCCGACGCCCTGCAGGGCGCGGGCCGCGATGAGTACCCCGGAGTTCGGCGCGAGGCCGCAGAGCAACGAGCTCACCGCGAACCAGACCACCCCGAGGACGAAGATCCGGCGCCGCCCGAAGCGGTCGCCGAGGGACCCGCCGACCAGGATCAGCCCGGCGAGGGTCAGCAGATAGGCGTTGACCGTCCACTGGAGCACGGCCAGGTCGGCGTCGAGATCCTGCCCGATGGCGGGGAGGGCGACGTTGACCACGGTCGAGTCGAGCAGCGCCATGGCGGAGCCGAGCACGGTGGTCAGCACGATCCACCGGCCCTGCGCGGTCCCGAGCCGCACTCCTGGGGACGGCGGCGACGCCGCGGGGTCGGTCATCCCCCCAGGCTGACTCGCGCGGCCGGGAACGGCCACCCGGCTGTGGTCCGACGGAACGGCCGGACGGCGCCGGAGTGCGGCTCATTAGGCCCCCTTGTACTGGGCATGACACCTCGCGCACCATGGCCCGCGCACGTCACGCACACCCTTTCCGCACGAACTGCACACGGCGTACGAGGAGACCACACGTGCCACAACGCGACAGCCGACGGACCGCACGCTCACGCTCACGCTCGCGATTACGACCCGTGCGCGCGGCACTCACCGCGCTCGCCGCGGCCCTGCTCCTGCCCGTCGGCACCGGGGTCGCCGCCGCCGCCCCGGACCCCGGTCCCCTCCGGGGCGCGGCCGAACGCAAGATCGAGCCGAGCCTGCGCGCCCAGCTCGACGATTCCGCCAAGGCCGCCTTCTGGGTCTACCTCGACAGCGCCGCCGACCTCTCCGCCGCGGGCGGGCAGCAGACCCGCGCCGCGAAGGCCGAGACCGTGCTGCGGCTCAAGAAGGACCACGCGGCACGCAGCCAGGCCGAGGTGATCAAAGCCCTGGACGGCGCGCGGGCCGAGTACACCTCGTACTGGATCGTGAACGCCGTCCGCGTCGTCGGCACGCAGAAGCTCGCCGGCGCCCTCGCCGAGCGCCCCGAGGTCTCGCGGATCGACGCCGACGACAAGGTCGACCTCCCCGAGCCGGCGGAGGGCACGCGCGAGCGGACCGCCCCCGACGCCGTCGAGTGGAACATCGCCGGCATCAAGGCACCGCAGGTCTGGGAGCAGCTGGGCGTGCGCGGCGAGGGCATCGTCGTCGCCAACATCGACAGCGGCGTGGACCACACGCACCCGGCCGTGGCCAACCAGTACCGCGGCAGGAGCGCGGACGGGACCTACGACCACAACTACAACTGGTTCGACCCCGCCGGCGTGTGCCCCACCGCGGCACCGTGCGACAACAACGACCACGGCACCCACACGATGGGCACCATGGTCGGCGACGACGGCGGCGCCAACAAGATCGGCGTCGCCCCGGGCGCCCGGTGGATCGCCGCCAAGGGCTGCGAGACCACGTCCTGCTCCGAGTCCTCGCTGCTCGCCGCCGGTCAGTGGATCGTCGCCCCGACCGATCTGAGCGGTCGAAACCCCCGCCCCGACCTCGCCCCGCACGTCGTCAACAACTCGTGGGGCGGCACGGGCGGCGACACCTGGTACCAGGAGATCGTCAACACCTGGCGCGCCGCCGGGATCTTCCCGGCCTTCTCCAACGGCAACGCCGGCCCCGGCTGCTCGACCAGCGGCTCGCCCGGCGACTACGCGAACTCCTACAGCTCCGGCGCCTTCGACATCAACGGCGCGATCGGGTCGTTCTCCTCGCGCGGCGCGGGCCCCGGCGGCATCGTCAAGCCGAACATCGCGGCCCCCGGCGTGAACGTGCGCTCCTCCGTCCCCGGCGGGTACGACACGTTCTCCGGAACCTCCATGGCATCGCCGCACACCGCCGCGACCGTGGCCCTGCTCTGGTCCGCCGCGCCCGCGCTCGAAGGCGACGTCGCGCAGACCGAGGCACTGCTGGACGGCACCGCGCAGGACTCCGAGAGCGCCCAGTGCGGCGGCACCGCCGCCGACAACAACGTCTTCGGCGAGGGCAAGCTCGACGCGCTCGCCGCCGTCACCGCCGCCCCGCGCGGCGCGATCGGCGCCCTCGGCGGCACCGTGCGCGCCGACGGGCAGCCGGTCGCCGGAGTGAAGGTCGTCGCGGACGGCCCGATCGACCGTACGACGACCACCGCGGCCGACGGCACCTACCGCTTCACCGCCCTGTCGGTGGGCGAGTACGCCCTGACCGCGTCGAAGTTCGGCTACGGGCAGCAGGGCGCGACCGTGGCGGTGACCGAGAACGCCACCGCCACCGGCGACCTCACCCTCACCGCGGTCGCATCCGGGAAGGTCACCGGCACGGTCTCCTCGGCCGCGGGCCCGCTGGCCGGCGCCGCCGTCACCATCGCCGACACCCCGGTGACCGCCACCACCGACGCGCAGGGCCGCTTCGAGGTCACCCTTCCGCACGGCACGTACCACGTGAACGCCACCCACTCCTCCCGCTGCCTCACCGGCGGCACGGCCGAGGTCACCGTCGCCGGGGACGCCACCGTCGCGGTGGCCCTGCCCGAACGCACCGACGGCTACGGCTACGCCTGCGCGGCCTCCGACGGCAGCCCCTACCAGGCGGGGGACCGCCAGCTCGCGCTGACCGGCGACAACACCACCGAGCGCGTCGACCTGCCGTTCCCGCTGCCGCTCTACGGCAAGACCTACGGGCAGGCCTGGATCGGGACGAACGGCACGGTCAGCCTCGGCGGCAACAACACCGGCGACGTCAACGGGGACATCCCGAGCGCGGCCACGCCCAACGCGGCGCTCTACCCGTTCTGGGACGACCTGGTCGTCGGCGCCGCCGGCAGCGGTTCCGGCGTCTTCACGGCGGTCACCGGCACGGCGCCGCACCGCAGCTACGTCATCGAGTGGCGCCAGGTGTCCCACTGGTCGGCGCAGTCCGACAGGTTCTCCTTCTCCGCGGCGATCGGCGAGGACGGCTCCGTTCGGTACTCCTACAAGGGGACCGGCGGTAGCGGCATCAAGGGCGGATCCACCGCCACGGTCGGCGTCGAGAACGGCACCGGCACCGACGCCTTCAAGTACTCCTTCAACACCCCCGTCATCAGCGACGGCCTGTCCATCGCCTTCCGCACCACCAAGAGCGGCGTGGTGGCGGGCCGGGTGCTCGACGCGAACGACGGCAACGGCGTCGCCGGAGCCACGGTGACCGTGGGCACGGGACCCACGGCCGTCTCGGCCACCACGGCCGCCGACGGCGGATACGTCGTCCAGAGCCCCGCGGGCGCCCGGGACCTCGCGCTGACCGCCGCGCAGTACGAGCCGGCGGCCGCCACCGTGGACGTCAAGGCGGCCGATGTCACCCAGGTGACCCGGTCCCTGCGCACCGGAAGGGTCACGGCGGCGAAGCCGGCCGTGGAGATCGTCCTGTCGCCGGGCCAGAAGCGGACCCGGACGCTCGACCTCGCCAACCCGGGTCTCGGCACGGCCTTCACCGCCGCCGAGGACGCGCCCTGGCTGACGGTGACTCCCGCCTCGGGGGACCTTCCCACCGGCGGGAAGGCCGCGCTCGCCCTGGCGGTGGACACCACCGGCCTGACCCCGGGAACCGTCCTCACGGCCGACCTGAAGATCACCTCGGCCAGCGGCCGCACCCCGGTGCTCACCGTCCCGGTCACACTCGTGGTCCCGCGCTACCAGGTGGCCCTGGACGCGGGGTCCACGGGCGCGAGCACGGACTCGCTGGGCGACGGCTGGTCACCGGACCGCAAGTACACGGCGGGCTCCTACGGCTACCAGGGCAACGGCTCGGCCCAGTCCACCAGCCGCACGATCGCCGGCACGGAGGATCAGCGGCTCATGCGCAACGCCCGTGAGGGCATGTACGAGTACCGCTTCGACAACGTCCCCAACGGCACCTACACGGTGGAGCTGGGCTTCGCGGAACTCTCCTCCACCAAGCCGAACAAGCGCGTCTTCGACGTCCTGGCGGAGGGCACCCAGGTGCTGCCGTCCCTGGACATATCGCTGGAGGCGGGCACGTACACGGCCCTGACCCGCACCTACACGGTCAAGGTCACCGACGGAGCCCTCAACGTCCGCTTCGTCACCCACAGCGGCTACGGCAAACCCCTGCTGAACTCCCTGCGCGTGACGGACCGCCCCGACAAGAGCTGACGCTGCCGCAAATCCACCGGGCGGGGCGCCTCCGGGCGCCCCGCCCCTTCCGCGTGCGGCCGCGCCGGCCACGGCGGATTTCGGCTCGCGCGGGGCGCCGGGCATTCGGGTGGCCGGAGCGGACCGGGCCCGCGCGACGCGTGCGGGACCCCCGGTCGGCGCCGTACCGTGGCTGACCATGACGCTCCAGAGCGACCGCGCCGGGCAGGCAGAGCAGGGCGGGCCGGCCACGCCCCCGGCAGCGGGACAGGCCGGGACCGCCGACCGGATCCGGGCGGTCGTGCGGGACGGCGACCCGGGGGCAGCGTGGGCGGTCGGCGGTCCGGACGGTCCGGACGCGGTGGTCGAAGCAGGGGCGCGAGCCCATGACGGAGCCGGGACCGGCGCACGAGCCGAGGCCGGGGCCGGCCCCGATACCGCCGGCGACGCCCGGGCAGCGGAACCCGCCGGTGCGCTCGACGTCGGCGGGCTGGCGGGCGTACTGGCCGTCTGGCCCGTCATCGGGATCCTCGTGGACGCGGGGGAGCTGCACCTGCACACCCCGCTCACCGCGTACGGGGCCGGCGGCGATCTGCCCCCCGGTACCACCGCGCACCAGCTGCTCACCCAAGGCCCCGGACCGTCGCCCGCCCTCGTCGAACTGGCCGAGCGGCTGTGCGGCGGCCCCCTCGCCGCGTTCGCCGCCGACCGGGTCTGGCGCCCTCTCGGCATGACCCGTACCCGCTTCGCCGCCGACGGCACCCTGCGCGCGCCCGTCGCCGACCTCGCCCGGTTCCTGAGCCACCTCCTCACCCCGGCGGGCGGTCCCGTCAGCCCGCAGTGGACGGCCCAGTCGCTGCGCATCCGCACCGGCGAGCTCGTGCCGGCCCGCGGCCTCCTCTGGCACCCGGCCCCGCACGGAGCCTGGTCCCACGGCGAAGGCGCCGCCCTGTGGGTCTCCCCCCGCGTGCGGCGCTGGGCGGCCCTCCTGCCCACCACCCCCTCGGCTCCGCTCCGCACGGCCTTCCGCGACGCGGTCTTCGGCTGAACCGCCGTGCGCCGCACCGTCGTCGTATCCTCGCGGTGCCATGAGGAGAACCCGCACGAAGGACCGTGACGCACCCGGTCCGCAGAGTCCCTGGGACGAGATCGTCCCCGGTCTCCGGATGGGCGGCCACTACTGGACCGACCCGGCCGGGGAGTTGCCGCCGGTCGTCGTCGGAGCCGAGTTCGACCTCGTCGTCAGCCTCTTCACCCGCCCGGGTCACGGCCCCGGCCCGCACGTGGAGCACCTGGTCGGCGAGATGCCCGACGCCCCGCTCACGGGCGCGCAGCTGCGTACCGTCCAACGGCTCGCCGGCGCGGCCCGTACCGCCCTCGACTCCGGACGGACGATCCTGGTCCGCTGCCATTCCGGTTACAACCGTTCCGGGCTCGTCGTCGCCCAGTGCCCCGTCGACGGCGGGCTCGCACCGCAGGCCGCCATCGGCCTCGTCCGCCGCAGGCGCTCGGCCTGGGCCCTGCACAACAGGACCTTCGCCGACTACCTCGCCGCCGGTCTGGACGCCGCCGCCCTGCTCGTCGATCTCGACCCGGCCTCCGGTCCGACGTCCTGACCCGGCACCCCGCCGTAGTCCTCGGGGCGCGGACCGGGGACGCTCGACGTACGGTGAGCGCGAGATCACCGACCGTAGAATCCCGGCTGCGTGGAGGTACACGGATGCGTACGGTCCGCGAGACCGCTCCCCGGGCGCTGGGCGCCCACCCGGCCGGACAGGACGAGGCCGCCGCGCAGGCCCGGGCGGCAGGCTCCGCACGAGGCGCGCCGCCCCGGCCGCGTGCCCGCGTTGGCGGAGCGCCGCGGGCGAACGAGGCTCCCGATCCGATACGGATCGCCCGGGCCGGGACCGAGCGGCGCGTACGTCATCGCCCCGGGACCCGCGAGGCGCCGCCCGCGCCGTTCCCCCGGCGCGCCCCCGAGCAGGTACCCGCCGCTCCCCGTGCCGACGTGCCGCGCGGCCTGCGGAGCCGCGCCGTCCGGACCGTGCTCCACCCGCTCGGGCCGCTGCCCGCCGGGCCGGACCCGCGGGGCAGCGGGCCCCGGCCCGTCCGCCGCTGAACCACACCGCGGCGACCGACCGCCCGCACCCGTCCCATCCGTCCCACCGGACCCGTGTGGCACCCCCGCGCGAAGTCCGTCCGACCCGACGAGGAATCCATGTCCGACGCCGCGCCCTTCGCGACCAGCGGATCCGCCGATCCGAGCGCCGACCCGGACGCCGATCAACTGGACGCCCTGTGCCGGGAGCTGGCAGAGGCGGCCGACGCCGTCGGTGAAGCCGCCCACTACGCCTCCCGGCTGGCCCTCGGCTCACGGCTGCCGGTCACCGCCCTGGCCCGCGGCAGCCGCCGCCGGACGGGCTGGCGCACGCTGCTGCGCACGCTCACCGACCCGGCCGGACTCGGCTGGGCACCGCGCGGCCGGGGCGTCGCGCGGGCCGGCTGGCTCGCCGGGGTCCTCGCCGGCCGGGAGAACCTCGCCGTCAGCCTCGCGGTGTGCGGCCTCAAGGGCCGGATCCGGGTCGCGTGCGCGCGCAACCCGGGGATGCCGGCGGACCCGGCCGCAGCGGAGGTCTTCAAGGCAGTGGAGGAGGACCGGCAGGCCGATGCCGTCCGCGAGTTCCGCCACCTCATCCGCCGACAGGGCGCCGGTCCCGCCATCGCCCTGCTGAACCCGTCCTTCGCGGACCTCCTGGCCTGGAGCGCGCTGACCGACGACAACCCCTTCAACGACCACGCCGGCTGGCAGGTCGCCACCGGCCGGGCCGTGGCCGCCGAACCGCTCCTCGGCCTGGGCGCCGCCTTCCGCGCGTTCTTCGACCGGGGTCGCGCCTGGGCCGAACCGGATGCGGGCCTCCTCGGCGACCTGGACACCACCGGCACCGCGGCCGGCTACCGGCGCAACGCCGACCGGATCGCCGGGACCGGCGGCGCGGTCCTGCTCCAATCGGTGATCGGCCCGGACGGCACCGAGCGGTGCGTGGTCCAACTGGCGGGCCCCCCGGGTGCATCCGGCCGCGCGGGTCCCCCGTACGCCCGTGCCCATGGCTACACCGGCCGAGCACGCCACACGGCCCGTGCACGCCACGACGCCCATGACGTGGACGACGCCCAAGCCGCGTACGCGCGCACGGTGGCCGCGGCCGTACGGCGCCTCGTGCCCTCCGGAACGGAACTCGCCCTGCTCGGCCGCGGGCCGGGCGGGCAGGCAGCCGAACGACTGGCCGGGAGCCGCGACTTCACCACCGTCTACCCGGTCACCCGGGTGTGCCGCGCGCCCGGGTCCGCGGCGGTGCCCGCCGGATTCCAGGGCAGGGTCACCGCGAGCCATCTCGTCGGCGTGCCCGGTGTGCCCGACGCCTACGCCCCCGGGAGGCTCCGGTGACGCACACCCCCGAACCGGCCCCCGCCGACGGCCTGCGCGCCCACTCGGCAGCCCTGCGCTCGCACGCCGAGCGCCTGCGCCGGGCCGCGGGCGACCTGCGCTGGCAGGGCCCGCGAGCCGACGCGCTGCGCGCCGAGGTGGCCGGCCTGGCCGACCGCTGCGCCAGCGCGGCGGGCGGCTTGGACCTGGCGGCGGCCCAACTCGCCGGATCCGGGCCCCCGGCCGGGGCCTGAGGGAGCAACCGCCCGGTGCGCCCGCAGCTCGGCGGGCCGGTCCCCGCCCGCGGCGGGCGCCGCGCGGCCGGTGAACGCCCCCACGGCCGCAGGCGGCTCCGTCAGCCGGCCTTGCCGTCCTCGGGCCCGGGGAGTCCCCGTAGTGCGGCGGCCGCACGTGCGGCGACCTCCGGCGCGCTCCCGGACACGTCGACGAGCACCCCGGCTTCGTCCGGGTCCAGCGCCTCCAGCGCGGCGAACTGCGAGTCCAGCAGCGCGAGGGGCATGAAGTGCCCCTTGCGCGCCGCCATCCGCTCCTCGATGAGCGACCGCTCACCGACGAGGTGTACGAACACGGTGTCGGGAGCGGTGGCGCGCAGCCGGTCGCGGTAGACGCGCTTGAGCGCGGACGCGGCGACGACCCCCCCGCTGAGGCCGGCCCGGTTGCGCATCCACTCGCCGATGGCGTCCAGCCACGGCCACCGGTCGCTGTCGTCCAGCGGGATACCGGCCGCCATCTTCGCGACGTTGGCCGCCGGATGGAAGGCGTCGCCCTCCGCGTACGGAAGGCCGAGTTCCTCGGCGAGGAGCCGGCCGACGGTCGTCTTGCCCGTCCCGGCCACTCCCATCACCACGATGACCCGCATCCCGAACACCTCGCCGTTCTCGTCGGCACCGGCCCGTACGACGCCCGGCCGACGGGTGCGGCGCCTAAGGCCTGTCCTGCAATCCCCAGCGGGCGCACGACGACAGCTACGGCACCTCGCCGCGTTGTCGGAACGCCCTGATACACCCAGTATGAGGACGCTCCTCCGCTTTGCGAGGCACCGCATCCGACGCCGTGCGCCGATCCGCCGGGTATTGCGGGACAACCCTGAGCCCCACTGAATCCCATCGCACGCCACCTGTCCAAGGGCGCCGCGCCCGCGGTGGGAGAGGGGACGCGGTCAGGGCTGGTCGGGGAAGCCCGCGAAATAGCCGGCGGCCATGTCCTCGTCGCCGTGGCCCATGGAGTCGGCGCGGTGGAAACGGGCCCGCGCGGCGACCGCCAGGTCGACCGAGATCCCGGCCGCCTCGGCGGCGTCGGCGATCAGGCCGGCGTCCTTCTCGGCGCCGCGCACCGTGAAGTTCGGTGCGAAGTCCCGCTCCAGCACGGCCCGCATCTTGGCTTGGAGGTAGGGGTTGTCCATCGGCCCGCCCGTCACGACCCGCGCGAACAGCTCCGTGTCCACCCCCAGGCCCTCGGCCAGTGCCAGGGCCTCGCCCACGGCGGCGGTGACGGTGATCGCGTACCCGACGGTGGCCAGCTTCAGCCGGGTCGCCGCGCCCGGCGCGTCCCCCACCCGCAGCACCTTGCTGCCGACGGCGGCGAAGACCGGGTCCAGGCGGGGGTCGGCAGGGCCGGACACCAGGACCACCAGGCTTCCCTCCTCGGCGGGCTGGCGGGTGCCCTGCACCGGGGCGTCGACGAAGACGAGCCCGCGCTCCTGGGCGAAGGCGGCCAGCTCCTCCAGCGCCGCCACGCCGACCGTGCCCATCTGCGCCCACACCTGACCGGCGCTCAGACCCTCCTCGGCGGCGGCCATGGCCCGTGTCACCGCCGCGCCGTCGGCCAGCATGGTGAGCACCACATCGGCGCCGGCGACGGCCTCGGCGGGGCTGTCGGTGACCACCGCGCCGTCCGCGGCCAGGGCGGCCGCCTTCTCGCGGGTCCGGTTCCACACGCGGACGTCGAGTCCGGCCTTGAGCAGGTTCCGGGCCATGCCCGATCCCATGATCCCGGTCCCCAGCAGTGCGACGGCGCTCACGGCTTCACTCCCAATCGGTGGTCCCTCAGGTGTTCCCCGGGGGACAGTCTCCACGGGTCCGCGGGCCGATCGCCCCATTCGAGGCCTTCGGGTCCTCAGTCGTCACGCTCCGGGCGGAGGCCGGGCCGCCTTCTGCGGGGCCGCCGCGAGGCGGGGACGAGCGGGCCGCTCCGACGCCGGCCGCCGGGCCCGCGGCGCCCCGTCAGTCCGCCGCGGCCGTGCGCGGGGTGGTCTGCTGGACCGCCCAGCCGTTGCCGTCCGGGTCGGAGAAGTAGACGAAGGAGCCCCAGGGGAAGTCCTGGATCTCCGTCACCTCGATGCCGCGTCCCTTGAGGTCGGCGAACGCCTCCTCGATGTCCGCGACCACGACCTGCATGTTGTCGAGCGAGCCCGGGGTCATCCGGGTGAGGCCCTTGCCCACGGCGATCGAGCAGGCCGAGCCCGGCGGGGTCAGCTGGACGAAGCGGACGTCCTCGCTGACCGTGACGTCGTGGTCGGCGTGGAAGCCGACGCGCTCGTAGAAGGCCTTGGCGCGGTCGACGTCGGTGACCGGGACGGCGACCAGTTCCAGTTTGATGTCCATCGGCTGTTCCTGCTCCCAGCGGTGAGGGGTGGTCGGTGCGGGCCTGTCGGCCATCATCCGCCGGACGGTGCCGCCGCGCCGCCCGAGAGGGTCTGCGCCGGCGGCGTGTCCCCGTCCGGGCCGGCCGCCGCGAACTGGGTGCGGTACAGCTCCTCGTACCGCCCGCCCGCCGCCAGCAGCGCGGCGTGGGTACCGCGTTCCACGATGCGGCCGTCCTCCACCACCAGGATCAGGTCGGCCGCCTGAACCGTCGACAGCCGGTGGGCGATCACCACGGCGGTGCGGCCCGCCAGGGCTTCGCCCAGGGCCTCCTGGACCGCCGCCTCCGAGGTGGAGTCCAGATGGGCGGTGGCCTCGTCCAGGATCACCACGCGCTGCCTGGCCAGCAGCAGTCGCGCGATGGTGAGCCGCTGGCGTTCCCCGCCCGACAGCCGGTAGCCGCGCTCGCCGACGACCGTGTCGAGCCCGTCCGGGAGCGAGGCCACGAGGCCGTCCAGACGGGAGCGGCGCAGGGCCTCCCAGATCTCGTCCTCTCCCGCCTCGGGGCGGGCCAGCAGCAGGTTGGCCCGTACCGACTCGTGGAAGAGGTGGCCGTCCTGCGTGACCATGCCCAGCGTGTCGCGGATGGAGTCGGCGGTGAGGTCCCGTACGTCGATCCCGCCGAGGCGGACCGCGCCCGCGTCGGTGTCGTACAGCCGGGGCAGCAGCTGGGCGATCGTCGACTTGCCGGCGCCCGACGAGCCGACCAGGGCGATCATCTGACCCGGCTCGGCGCGGAAGGACACCTCGTGCAGTACCTGGGTGCCGCCGCGCGCGTCCAGGGTCGCGACCTCCTCCAGCGAGGCGAGGGAGACCTTCTCGGCGGAGGGGTAGCCGAAGGAGACACGGTCGAACTCCACCGCCACCGGCCCGTCCGGGACCCGGCGCGCGTCCGGCTTCTGGGAAATCAGCGGCTTCAGGTCGAGGATCTCGAAGACCCGCTCGAAGCTGACCATGGCGCTCATCACCTCGACCCGCGCCCCGGCGAGCGCGGTCAGTGGCGCGTACAGCCTGGTCAGCAGGAGGGCGAGGGCGACGACGGAGCCCGCGTCCAGGGTGCCGCGCAGGGCGTAGTGGCCGCCGAGTCCGTAGACGAGCGCGAGGGCCAGCGCGGAGACCAGCGTCAGGGCGGTGATGAAGGCCGACTGGGCCATCGCGGTGCGGACTCCGATGTCGCGGACCCGGGCCGCGCGCGCCGCGAACTCCGCCGACTCGTCGGCCGGCCGTCCGAACAGCTTCACCAGCGTCGCGCCCGGCGCGGAGAACCGCTCGGTCATCTGCGTGCCCATCGACGCGTTGAGCGCCGAGGCCTCCCGCTGCATCCCCGCCATCCGCGCCCCCATCCGGCGGGCGGGCAGCACGAACACCGGCAGGAGTACCAGGGCCAGCAGGGTGATCTGCCAGGAGATGCCCAGCATCACGGTCAGGGTCAGCAGCAGGGTCACGGTGTTGGCCACCACTCCGGAGAGGGTGTTGCTGAAGGCCCGCTGCGCGCCGATCACGTCGTTGTTGAGCCGGCTGACCAGCGCGCCGGTGCGGGTCCGGGTGAAGAACGCCACCGGCATCCGCTGCACGTGGTCGAAGACCGCCGTCCGCAGGTCCAGGATCAGCCCTTCGCCGAGTGTGGCCGACAGTCGGCGGACGAGCAGTCCCAGGGCCGCCTCCGCGACCGCGATCAGCGCGATGAGGAGGGCGAGGCGGGTGACCGTACCGCCTTCGCGACCCTCGACGATCGCGGTGACCACCCGGCTCGCGAGTACCGGGGTGGCCACCGCGAGCAGCGCGGTCACCACACTGAGCAGCAGGAAGAGCGTCAGCCCGCGGCGGTGCGGGCGGGCGAAGGCGGCGACGCGGCGCAGGCCGGCCCGCGAGAGCGGGCGCCGGTCCTGCTGGGCGTTGATCGCGCTGTGCAGCGATGTCCAGGCGGTGACTTCCATATCCATGCGCCGAACGTTATGACCTCAACCGAACTCGAGGTCAACGATGGGGTGGCCGTTGCCCCGATACACGGCCAACTCCCCTTCGTACGAGGGATTTTCACAAACCTCGTGCGTGTCGGTGCCCGGTGGCAGAATCGGTCCATGACGCAGGGATCAGAGTCCTCCGCCCCTACCGCCCGGCGCACCGACGACACCGTTCTGTATCGCTTCGAGCGCTGGGTGCGCGACACTCCGGGCGCCCGGGCCGTCGTCGCCGGCGCCGAGAGCCTGACCTACGGACAACTCGACGCACGTGCCAACCAATTGGCGCACCACCTGCTGGCCACCGGACTGCCCGGGGGAGCCGTCGTCGCCGTGGGCACCGGCCCGCGGGCCGGACTCCTCGTCGCCCTCCTCGGCATCCTCAAGGCCGGTGCGGCCTACGCCGTCATCGACGTGGACAACCCCCGGGCCGGGAGGCTCCAGCTCGCCGCCGCCGGCCCCTTCGCCCTGCTCGCCGACGCCGCGGACCAGGCCCGACTGGACGACGGCGGTGACTTGCGGGTGATCCGCCTCGACACAAAGGCCGCGGCGGTGGGCTGGCTGCCCACCGATCCGCCGCGCCGAACCCCGAGGACCGCCGGCCCCACGGACGGTGTCCCGACGGCCCGCGCCGACGATCCGGCCCGCGCCGACGATCCGGCCGCCGCGCGAGCGGACACCGCCGCCGTCCTGTTCACCGACGGCGCGGACCGCCGGGCCGTCCGCCTCGGCCACGACCGGCTCCTCGCCGCACACGACGGCTGGGCCCGGGCGGCCGGACTGACCCCCGAGGACCGGCACCTGATCACCGCCGGCCCGGACCTCACCCCCTTCGCCGCCGGATGGACGCGGGCCCTGTGCGAGGGCGGCGCCCTCGTCCTGCCCGACGGCCCGCGCTGGACGGCCGCGTCGCTGCGGCGCGCCGTCGACGCCGAGCGGGTCACCGTCCTGCACACCGACCCGGGCACCGCCACCCAGCTCCTGGTGCGCGACCGGGAGGCGGTCCTGTCGCGCACCCTGCACCGCCCCGACGAGGGCCTGCGGTCGCTGCGCATGGTCACGGTCACCGGCGACCGCCTCTACCTCGACGAACAGTCCGCCCTGCTCGCCCGGTTGCGGTCCGGCGCCAGGCTGCTCAACGTCTACGCGCTCACCGAGGCGGCGGGCACCGGCACCTGGTTCGAACTCCCGCAACTGGCCGCTCCGCTGGACGACGCCGAGGAGCTCTCGCTGATCGGCACCCCCTTCCCGGGCTGCCGGGTGGACGTGCACGACGGGGAGATCCGGCTGACCGCACCGGACGGCGGCGAGACGGTCCGGACCGGCGACCTCGGTGCGCCGCGGGCCGGCGGACTGCTGGAGTTCCGCGGCCGGATCCGCGACCGGCTGACCCTGGACGGGCGGCCGTTCGACCCGCACCCCGTCGAATCCGCGATCCGTACCCACGACGGGGTCGGCGGCGCGGTCCTGGCCGAGGTCAGGGGCGCCGGTACGGGCAAGAACGCACGGCCGATGCTCGTCGCGTACCTCGCCCCGGCCGCGGAGGACGACACCTGGCCCCCGGGCTCCGACCTCCCCGACAGCGGGCAGTTGCGCCGTCACCTGGCGGGCAGGCTCCCCGGGGACGTGCTGCCGCGCGCCGTGTTCAGGCTGCCCCGGCTTCCCCGGGACCGGGCCGGCCGTGAGCAGCGGACCGTGCTCCCCCTGCCCGCGCAGCCGGCCGGGGAGGCGCGGGCCGAGGGCGGGAGCAAATACGGAGCGTCCACGAGGGCGGGGGGCTCCGCGGCCGCCGGGACGGCCGGCTTCGTCTTCTTCTGCCTCGTCGGGCTGATCGTGCTGGGAGCCTTCGCCATGGGCCTGGCCGCGATCCTCTGGCCGGGGTCCATGGACCTCGCCGGCGTTCCGAACCCGTACGCGACGCTCTTCTTCCTCCTCTACCTCGCCGAGTCCTGGGCGTTCGCCGCCGGTGTGCTGTTCCTGTTCGCCGGCCGCCCGCGGATGCGCCGCCACATGCGCCGCGGCCCCCGCATCACAGCGGCCGCCCACCTGGCGATCGTCTACCTGCTGGCGGCCTGGTGGCCGCAGGACAACCTCTACCGGCTCGCGGCCAAGCAGGACTGGCCCCAGCAGGCCGCCCTCGTCTACGCCTTCAACATCCCGCTCATGATCGCCGCCGGCATCGTGGCGGTCTACGTCTCCCGTCCGCCCGTCAGCGCCTTCGACGCGGACCCGGAGTCCGCAGGCTGAGCCCGGTTCAGGTCGTCGCCCGCCTGCTCGAACATCGTCCCGACGGACACGGCCGCCGCCCGCACCAGCAGCTCGGCCGCGTCCAGCACGTCCCTGCCGGTCGCGGCCACCAGGGCGCCCATCCAGGGCGCCGCTTCGAAGGCGCCGGTCGGGATGGCGGGGACGAACACCGCCCCGATCGCGGCGCACCGACGGGCCAGGTCCTCGCACAGCTCGTCGAACGCGGCCTCCGGGAGTCGGGCGCCCAGCTCCACGCGGTCGGCGATCCGTACGAGGTGGCCCGCGCCCCGCAGTTCGTCGAGCCGGGCCGCCACCATGAAGGCGACGGACGGTCCGGTCAGGCGCAGGTTCGTCTCGGTCGGGGCCAGCCGTCCCGCGCCGTCGGCGACGAAGTCGACGTCGAACCAGCCCCGGTAGCCGGCCGCAGACAGCTCCCGGCCCACCGCCTCCCCGAAGGCCAGCAGGGGTTTCCGCGCCCAGGCCGGAACCACCCCGGGCCCCACCGTCGCCCCGCGGTACCCCCCGTCCGCCACGTCCATCACCGCTCCGCCGACCTCGTGCACCCGGCCCCGCGCGTCCACGAACCCGTCGTAGGTGAGGTCGCGCGGCTCCTCGCCGTCCGCCGGGCCGCCCACGTACTCCTCCACCAGCAGCGGTCCGCGCGGCAGCGCGCGCAGCACCGCACGCGCCCCGCCGGCCGCGCGGACCCGCTCGGGGGTCACCACCGTCGTGCCCGAACCTCCGACGCCGTGCTCCGATTTGAGAACAGTGCTCTCGCCCGCCTTGGCCCGGGCCGCCAGCAGCCGGACCGCCGCCCGCCGGGTGTCCGCCCGCCACTGCGCGGGCAGCGTGATCTCGGGGTGTCCGCCCTCCGCCAGGATCCGGCCGAACAGCCCGTGCGCCGCCGACTTCGACTCGTACCGCAGCTCATCCGGGCACCACGGCCGTCCCGACAGCCGCGCGAAGGGGGCGGTCAGCCCCCACGGTACGAGGGGCCCCACGGCCCCCACGGCCCCCACGGCCCCCTCGCCCCATCCGGCCCCGTCCGTCCCGCTCCCCGCCCTGCCCCCGGCCCCGGTCAGCCGTGCGGTCAGCGCCGGGCGGGCCCCTACGGCGTCCGACAGGCGCGGGTCCCGCTCCGCGAGGCCGTCGTACACCTCGACCCCGGCGGGCCAGCCCAGTTGGCGTCCGACCAGGGCGATCCAGCCGGCCGGCACGGCGTGCGGCAGCACCAGCGCCGCCGGGCGCGGACTGTAGAAGGCGGCCAGGCAGGCGTAGTGGTGCGCGGCCCGCTGCTCGCGGTCCAGCGAGGCGTCGGCGAACTGCGCGTTGTACTCCGCGACGTTGCCCACGTGCACGGCGGCCGCGCCGCCCGTCCAGGCCCGGGCCCAGCCGGCCAGGGGCGCGGGCGCCACCTCGAACCGCACCAGCGCCCCGGGAGCGCCCGGACCACCCGCGTAGGCCGCGCCCTGGGCCCGGTAGAACCCGGCGGCGTGCGGATCGGAGTCGATCGACAGCCGGCGGAATCCGAGATCGGCGGCGCGCCTCAACACGTCCCGGTAGAGCAGGCGGCCCACCCCCCGCCCGATGGCGGCCGGCTCCACGAAGAGCAGCCCGAGCCGCCCGAGCGGCGGCTCTCCGTCCAGGGAGGCGAGCCCCAGCACCGGCGCGCCCCGACCGTCGCCCCGGCCGGCGCCGTGCGCGCCGGATCCGTCCTCGGCGACCACGATCCGCCGCCGCACCTCGTCCCCGGCCACGATCTGCAACTCGGGCGCGCAGGCGGCGAGGAACTCCGCGTCGTACCCCCAGTGCCCCTTCGACCGCATGACCAGCTCCGACAGTCTCCGGGCCTCCGCGGGCAGCGCGGGCCTGAGCTTTGCCATTTCCTGACCTCCCCATGGTCCGGTCCCACCCCGTGCGATAGATTCGGCCACCGCGCCGACAGGCACGCGACGTATTTTCCTACCCACCCGGAGACGGCTTCCCAATGAGCGACATCATCAACGGACTTGGCCGCACCACGGCATTCGGCGGCGTCGGTCTGGTGCTGCTCGTCCTCGGCATCGTCCTCGTCGACGTGCTGACCCCCGGCAAACTGCCGAAGCAGATCTGGGAAGAGCGCAACCGCAACGCGTCCGTGATGCTCTCCTCCGCGCTGCTCGGCATCGGCGGCATCGTCTTCACCTCGATCTGGACGACCTACGACGACTTCGGCAAGGGCCTGCTGTCCACCGCGGCCTTCGGCGTCCTCGGCCTGGTCCTGATGGCGGTGGCCTTCCTCGTGCTGGACCTGGTGACCCCGGGCAAGCTCGGCGCCATCGTGGTCGACCCCGCGCCGCACCCCGCGGTGTGGGTGACGGCCTCCTGCAACATCGCGGTGGCCGCGATCGTCGCCGCCTCCATCGCCTGACGGCGGTCCACGACCCCACCACGCCGTGAGCGCCGCTCCCCTCGGGGAGCGGCGCTCACGTTTCGTGCCGGTGCTCGCAGGTCCCGCGGCGCTCCTACGCCAGCCCCAGCGCGAACACCGCGAACCCGGCCGACAGCACGCCCGCCACGGCCCGGCGCACCGCCGTCGTCTGGGTCCAGGGCTGCTCGAACCGGCGCGCGTACCGGGCGATTGCCACCAGCAGCGCCGCGAAGACCGGCATCCACGCCAGGCGGGCCGCGATCCACCCCAGGCTGTCCGGCGCCGTCGTCAACCCCGCCAGCCCGCCCGCGAACGAAGCCGGTACGGCGGCCGCCAGCATCGCCGTCTGGTGCCAGCACAGGATCGTCATCGCGCACAGGTTGATGACGACCACCGGCGCCCACAGCGCCGGACGGGCGAGCAGCCGCGCCAACCGGTCCCGCAGCAGGATCGCCGCCCCCGACTGGGCCGACGCCAGCGCCAGGACCAGCAGCGAGGGCGGGTGCGAGTTGGTGCGTGCCTCGCCGGGCACGCCCACCATCGACGCCGGGTAGTGGAAGAGCACCAGCAGCGCCGCGAAGAGCGCGCCCCCGCCCGCCAGCAGCAGCCACGCGCCGCGCCGTCCGATCCGCCCCTCACCCCACGACACGCCCAACTGGTAGGCGAACAGCCAGCCCGGCAGGATGTTCGCCAGCGCCAGCCACCCCGGCACCGAGTCCGCGAAGGGCCCGTAGCGCAGGAAGTCGACCACCGCGACCGAGCCCAGCAGCGGAGCCGCCGCCCAGCCGCCGAGTCGGCGGGCCGCCCGTACGCAGGAGGGGGTCAGCGCGGTGACCGCGACGTACACCCCGACGAACCACAGCGGCTGGATCACCAGCGTCGCGCCGGTCCGCAGCGTCGCCTCGGGCACCCCCGCCGCGTACAGCACGGGCGCGGACAGCGCCCACACCGCCGTGACCCCGAGCACCGGCCGCCCCAGCCGGACGATCCGGCCCTTCAGCCACGAGCCGGTGGTACCGGGACGCCGCCGGAAGGAGAGCACCGAGGCGTAGCCCCCCACCAGGAAGAAGATCCCGAGCATCTGCAGCAGCCAACTGGCCGGGGCCAGGCCGCCGAAGGCGGAGAGCGGGCTGGCGTTGTGCAGGGCGCCGTCCGAGTCGAGGGTGAACCCGCCGAGCAGCCAGTGCCCGGTCGGCACGGCCAGCAGGGCCAGCGCCCGCAGTCCGTCGATCGCCCGGTCGCGGTGGGCGGGGGTCTTGGCGTCGATCCGCGCGGCGGTGGCCCGCGCCGTGGTGAGGATGCCCGGCGTACTCATCGGGATCCTCCCGTCGCGATGGCGGCGAAGGCCTTCAGGGACTGGGTGCCGGGGACGAAGTAGCCGGCGTGCCCCACTACGTCGGCGGCGGCGATCCGGCGGGCTCCGAAGGCCGCCGAGGTGGGATCGGCGCCGTGGCCGAGCCCGGCGAACTCCACGTTGGGCACGTCCGAGATCCAGTCGGAGGGTCCGCGCGCCGCCCAGACGCGGGCGGTGGTGCGCAGCCCCGCCGCCGTGTCCGCACGCATGCCGGGGGAGCCGAAGGCAACGATGTCGGTGGCGCCGGTGTCCCGGGCGGCCAGTCCGCAGACGACCGAGCCGTAGCTGTGACAGAACAGCACGGGGTCGGGGGCGCCGACCGCGCCGAGCCCCTGAGTCAAGCGGGTCAGGCGGACCGCGCCCGCCCGGGCGAGCCGCTGCTGCGCCACGTCCAGGCCGGCTCCGACGGGCGTGGTGTAACCGGTCCACGCGATGACGGCGGTGGAGTCCGGGGCGGCGGCCCGCAGCGCGCGGGCCATCCCCGCCGGGCCGGTGTGCGGGGCGCGCGGGCGGTCGTAGGTGGTGGCGTCGTTGTCCGAGCCCGGGACGATCACCGAGACGTGAGCGGCCCGCCCCAGGTCGCCGAACACCTCGGCGACCGTGCCCCGTCCGCGCGGGTCGAAGGCCAGGACCTGCCGGCCGGGCGCGGCGAGGGAGGCGAAGCGCGCTTCACCCGACGCGAGGACGGCCAGCCGGTTGGCCTCGTACCTGAGGGGGAGCGGAGCCCCGTCCAGATTGCCCACCACCAGCGGGTGGGACCGTACGAGGCTGCGCGCCCGGTCCTCGTCCAGCCCGGCGAAGAACCGCGCGACCTCGCGCGGCGCCGACCCCGCCGGATCCGGCAGCCGCTGCCCGGACACGGTGTCCGCCCGCCAGGCGGCGGTGCCCGGCGGTGGGCCGGTGACCGCCGTCTGGGTGTCGGCGGAGGCCCATCCCGCGGTCCCCGTGACGACGGCCGCGGCGAGCGCGGCCGTGACCAGTGTCCTTGCGAAGCGGCGCATGCCCCTTCTCCTCTCCTCGTGACGAGGAGGAAGGTAAGAAGGAGGTACCGGTGGGGGCGTCGGACCGTAGAGCCAAGTCGGAGGTCATACCCCGGTAGGGGGTGGAGGAGACGCGACACCCCCGGCGCGCGGCGTGCCGCCTTCGTCAGCCCTTCGCGTCGCCCGGCCGCACCAGCCCCGCCTCGTAGGCGAAGATCACGGCCTGCGCCCGGTCCCGCAGGTCCAGCTTGCCCAGCACCCGCCCGATGTGGGTCTTGACCGTCTGCTCGGCGACCACCAGGTGGCCGGCGATCTCCTGGTTCGAGAGCCCGCGCGCGATGAGCTCCAGTACCTCGGTCTCACGCGGGGTCAGCCCGTTCAGCCGCAGCGCCGGGTCCTTGCGCGGCGCCGGCCGCCGCTCGACGAAGTCCGCGATCAGCCGCCGGGTCACCGAGGGTGCGAGCAGCGCCTCGCCCGAGGCGACCACACGGACCGCCGCGATCAGATCCGCCGGCGGGGCGTCCTTCAGCAAGAACCCGGAGGCTCCCGCGCGCAGGGCCTCGTACACGTAGTCGTCGATGTCGAAGGTGGTCAGCATCAGCACCTTCGGCCGGTGCACCACCCCCGGCGGGGGGTCGAGGAGCTCGCGGGCGGCGCTCAGCCCGTCCATCTCCGGCATCCGGACGTCCATCAGCACCACGTCGGGGTGGACGGTGCGCGAGAGCCGGACTCCCTGGCGCCCGTCGGGCGCCTCGCCCACCACATCGATGTCGGCCTGCGCCGAGAGCAGTGCGGCGAATCCCGCCCGCACCATGGCCTGGTCGTCGACGATGATCACGCGGATGGTCAACTCTGTTCCTCTGCCGGGGTGTTCAAGGGAAGACGGGCGGCGACCCGGAAGCCGCCGTCGGGCAGCGGACCGGTGTCCAGCGTCCCGCCCGTCAACCGTACGCGCTCCCGCATCCCCACCAGACCGTGCCCGGTGCCCGAGGACTCCAGCGCCACCACCGCGTCCCGGGCCGGGCCGTTGACCACGAGCACGAGGATCTCGTCGGCATCGAAGGTGACCGACACCCGGGTCGGCGCGCCGGGCGCGTGCCGCACCACATTGGCGAGGGCCTCCTGCACGATCCGGTACGCCGACAGGTCCACGGCCGGCGGCGCCGCCCCCGCGGCCCCGGCGGCCAGCGCCAACTCCACGGGCTGCCCGGCCCGTACGGTCGCCTCCACCAGCTGCTGCAACCTGCCGAGCCCCGGCTGCGGGGCCAGGTCGTGCCCGCCCGTCTCGTCCCCGCGCAGCACCGTCAGCAGCCGGCGCATCTCGCCCAGCGACTCCCGGGCGCTCGCGGCGATCGCCGCGAACTCCTCCCGTACCGGCTCCGCCATGCCGGGCAGCCGGTACGGCGCGGAATCCGCCTGCACCGTGATCACCGACATGTGATGGGCCACGACGTCGTGCAACTCGCGGGCGATGCGCGCCCGTTCCTCCAGCAGGGTGCGCCGGGACCGCTCGGCCTCGCTGATGCTCTCCTGCTCGGCGATCTTCTGCCGGGCGTCGCCGAGCCCGCGCAGCGCCCCCGTCAGCGCGAGCACGACGCCGGAGAGGACGAAGAGCAGGGCGATGGTGTTGACCACCCCGTCCGGCTGGAAGAAGCCCAGCACCACCCCGGCCGCCCCGGTCGCCAGCCACACCCAGACCAGGGTCCGGATGGACTCGCGCAGCCCCAAGCAGGCCATCAGCACCAGGTAGCCGATGATCACCATCGGCGTCCACGGCCAGGCGTGCCGGGCGACCTGGTCGGCCTGGGTCAGTACGACCGCCCCGACGACGTCGGCGAGCAGCACCAGCGCCCACGCCTGCAGCGGCCGGGTCACGGCGAGCAGCAGCGGCACGGTCTGGGCCACGCCCAGCGCGCCGGCCCAGCCGCCTCCCGCCTCGTAGTCGTTGGTCAGCACCACGATCGTCACCGGCAGCAGCGCCATCACGCACAGGGCGGTCACGGCGTAGGGCATCATGCGCTGCCAGGCCTTGGGCGCCTGGGCGAACAGCGGCTCGCCGGGCCGCGCGGGCGTGCGCAGCGCCACCACGGGCCGGGCCGGCGGGTGCGGCGCCCCCGCGGCGGACGCGGCGGCGCCGGCCTCGGCGGAGGAAGCCTCGGCGGCGGACGCGGACAGGGATCGGGCTCGTTCGCTCATGATCCGTCCAGCGTATGCGCCCGCGGGCGGGCCGGCCCCGTGCGGCGCCCGCCGAGGGGAAGCGGACTCCCGACGCCGTCGGCATAGACTGCGCCGGGGCCGGACGATCAACGAACGGCGGGGAGCGAGAACGCATGGGCGGGGCAGCCGCGCTCGAGAAGCTGATACCGGTCGTACTGGCCTTCGGCGCCGGCGTGCTGCTCGCGCGCCGCAAGGTGGTCCCCGCCGAGGCCTCCAAGGTCTTCGCCGACTACGCCTTCCTCTTCGCCGTCCCGTGCTACCTGTTCGGCAACATCTACGCCGCGAACCTCTCCGCCCTCTTCGACTGGCGGGCCATCGGCGGCTACGCGACGGCCGCCGCCCTCGCCGTCGCGGCGATCGCCGCCGCCTCGGTGCTGACCGGCCTGCGGGAGCCGCGCGCCGTGGCGCTGCGCGTGATGGCCGGGGTCCAGGTCAACACCGCCTACTTCGCCGTCCCCGTCTTCATCACCTTCTTCGGGACGGCGGCGCCGATCTTCCCGGTGCTGCTCTTCCAGGTGTGCGTCCTGTCCCTCGTCGTCATCTCCATCATGGAACTGGGCCGCGCCGACCCCGGTGCGGGCGGCCCCCCGCAGCGCCTCGCCCGGGCCGTCGGGTCCTCGCTCCTCACCCCGCTGGTGCTCGCCTGCAACGCCGGGATCCTGCTCAACCTGCTCTCCGTGCGCGTCCCCGGAGTGGTCCTGGACGGGGCCGCCTTCGTCGGCGACAGCGCCTCCCCGGTGGCCCTCTTCGCCCTCGGCCTCCACCTCGGCGGCATCGGCCTCGACATCCGTGGCACGACGCGCGAGGAACTGGCGCTCATCGGATTCAAATGCCTCCTCTTCCCGCTGCTGGCCTGGGCGGTGTGCGGGGCGCTGTTCGGGGTCCGGGGCGAGTGGCTCACCTATCTCGTGCTGATCGCCGCGATGCCGACGCCGCAGAACCTGTTCATCTTCGCCCAGCGCTACGACGTGGGTGTGGACCTCTCCGCCGCCGTCGTGATCAAGAGCTCGGTGGTGTCCCTCCTCCTGCTGCCGCTCTGGCTGCAGGCCGTGTCCGCCTGAGACACCGGTACGGGGCCCGGGGCGGCCGGGAGATCGGCCACGGCCCGTCGTTCCCCCGGCGGTCTCCGCTCGTTGACCGGGCATGGAGCTGCCGATCATCGCGGCGCCCGGCGTCGGGGAACGGGCCGACGCCGTGGCCGATGCCGCCTGCCACCTCTACGACGCCATCGCGCCCTGGGGCCAGGCCGCGCCCGGGGGGTGGAGCCGTAGCGCCGCCGAGGACGCCGCCGAGGCGATCGAGACGGCCGCGTACGCCCTGGCCCACGCCCACCCGCGCGCCGAGGTCATCCTCGGCCCGGTGCACACCGCCCTCGCGGACCTGCGCCGCCAGCTGGGCCTGGCGCCGGCGGATCCGCTGACCGGGGACGGGCTGCCGGTGACCCCGCGCTCGGTCGGCAACCCGCGCCGCACCCGCTGGGTGCGGGTGCTCACCCCACCCGCGCCCCGGCAAGAGCCTTCTCGTACAACTTCCTGACGTCGGCGCCGAAGTACGAGCTGTAGGAGGTGTCGGGGGTGTCCCCGCCCGTCTTCCAGCCGCCGATGACCCCGACGACGTTGCCCGTCTCGGTCCGCTCGTCGTAGCCCGTCAGGAAGGGGCCGCCGCTGGTCCCGCCCGGATAGCCGGTGCAGTCGATCCGCAGGAACGATCCGGGGATCCGCGGATCGGTGCTGGTGAACTTCGTCGTCCGGTTCACGCACAGCCGCGGCCGGGCGGCGGACGCCGGATAGCCGATCAGCGACACCTTCTTGTGCGCGAAGGTGGCGCCGGTGACCAGGCGGTTGCCGCCCACGACGTCCTCCACAGGGAAGCCGTCGGCGTCGGGGCCCACCTGGGCGAAGGCCACGTCGAGGGCGGCGCCCTTGTCCGCGCCGAGCTGCCGGTAGCGCGGATCGATCCACACCTTGGAGCGGCCGCGGGCGTCGCGCAGGATGGGGAACATCCCGTACGGCTGCGGATTCCCGGCCGTGTAGTGCGGTACGAAGGCCACCTGCCGGGCATCGGTCCCCAGCAGGCAGTGCGCCGCGCTGAGCACCAGGTCGCGGCCGGGGGAGGAGACCACGCTCGCGGTGCAGAAGTACGCGCCGCCGCCCTTCATGACGAACATCCGGCCGACGACCGGGATCCCGTCGAAGTCCTGCCCGGTCCCGTTGCCCGCCGCCGGGGCTCCGCCGCGGGTGACGGGGACGGCGGACGCCATCCGGTCGGGGGTCCAGAAGGACTGCGCCTCCCGGGCCGACCACCGCCCGGCGGACGGCGGTGCGCTGCCGGCCTCGGCCAGGGGCAGTGGCCCGGCGGGGACCAGCAGGGCGGCCGTCATGGCCGCCACCGTCAACCTACGTCGCATGTCCGTCTCCTTCTTCGTCGCGTCTCTGGAGCTGGAACTGGAGCTGGAACTCGAGCTGGGAACTGGAAGTGGAAGCGAACTGGACCGGAGGGCGGGGGAGGAGGACGCCGCCGGGCTACACGGCCTGGGGGAAGCGGAAGAGCCGGTCGGGGTCGTAGGCGCGCCGGACCGCTTCGAGACGGGCCAGGTTCGGCCCGTAGTAGGCCTCGCGCCAGCCGGTCAGGCCCGGGTCGGCGTAGTTCTGGTACGCCGATCCGCTCGCCCAGGGGCGCAGGTCCCGCCAGAGCGAGTCGAGCCAGCCCTGATGTCGGGCGATGTCGGCGGCGGGCGCCCGGTCGGGCCAGTAGGCGAGGTACTGCGCGAGGAAGCCGGCCGAGCGGTGCGCGAAGGCGGTGGCGGTCGGTGCGATCCGGTTGAGGGCGCCGCCGCACACACCGTCGAACTGCACCACCCCGAACCCGCCGCTCGGCACGCTTCCCGCGTAGCGCCGGACCGCGGCCAGCACCGCTCCCACGGCCGGCTCGGTGAGCCCACCGGGCGCCCAGAAGTCGCAGCGGGCGGCGTAGGAGTCGCGGCCGAGCCGGCCCCGGGGATCGTGGCCGGGCAGGGTGCCGGGTAGCCGGCACTCGGCGGGGCTCCGGTCGAGGCAGCCCGACATGGCCCGGACGGTGTCCCCGTAGCCGCGGACGACGGTCCAGCCGTCGCGCGGCGGGCGCCCCACCAGGTCGGACAGCCGGGTCAGCTGCCGTTCCAGTTCGAGGCGCCCTCCGTCCAGGCAGAGCACCCGCAGGGCCGGGGCGGCGGCCGGACCGCCGTCGACGGTGAACTCCACCTGGCTCCAGAACGGGTCCGGCAGCGCTTCGAGCCAGCGCTGCCAGCCCCGCAGGACGGTGGCGGAGTCGGCGGGGGACCAGTGCAGTTCGGCGAAGGCGCAGTCGGCCACCGGGTGGGCGCGGAACCGGAAGCCGGTGACCACGCCGAAGTTGCCGCCCCCGCCCCCGCGCAGGGCCCAGAACAGCGAGGGATCGCGGTCGGCGCCGACCTCGCGGACGCGCCCGTCGGGAGTCACCACGGTCGCGCCGGTGAGCTGGTCGGCGGTGGCGCCGTAGGTCCGGGAGGCCAGGCCGAGCCCGCCGCCGAGGGTGAGCCCGGCGATGCCGACGGAGGGGCACAGCCCCGTCGGCACGGCCAGGCCGCGCTCGGCCAGGGCCGCGTTCACGTCACCGAGCCGGGCGCCGGCGCCGATCCGCACGTCGGCTCCCGAGGCGGACACCTCCGCCATGGCCCCCGCGTCGATGACGAGCCCGGCCTCGCGCGTGGACCAGCCGGCGTAGCCGTGGCCCCCGCCGCGCGCGACGACGGGGACGGCCGAACGGCGGGCGAAGTCCAGGCAGACGGACACGTCCCCGGCGTGCGCGGGGTAGGCCACCGCGCCCGGCCGGACCGTGTCGTAGCGGGGCTGGAACAGCCGGCGGGCCTCGGGGTAGTCCGGATCGTCCGCCGTCACCAGCCGGCCGTCGAGCGCCCGGGCCAGCGCCCCGAAGCCGGGGTCCCGCGCACGCCGGCCCGCCGCGCCGAGGGAGGCGAGTGCGCCGGCGGCGCCGGCCGCGAGGAGCTGGCGGCGGTGGAGGCTCATCCCTCCTTCCTGCCACCGCCGCGCCCGTTCGCCACGAAGGCGGGCCCACGGGAGCCGAGTTGCCCCCCGAACGGCCCACAACCGGCTGCCCCGGGGCCCCCGGTCGCTGCCGGACGCCGTCAGGAGGCCTTGCGGGCCGGCAGGAACCCCTGCGGGGACTTCTCGCTGTCGCCCGGTGCCCGGATCAGGCGGGCCGTCTCGGTGAGCCCGGCGCCCGCCAGAAGCGCGGCGATGTGGTCGGGCGGGGTCCAGTAAACGTCGAGCTCGACCGGGTGTCCGTACGCGCGTTCCAGCCGGATCTGTCCGTCGCCCGCCTTGAACGCGATCAGCACATAGCCGCCCGGCGCCGGCACCCGCGCGAACTCACCCGAGATCGGAGCGAGTTCGGAAGGCGGAGTGTGGACCGTGAAGTACCAGGCCAGTACCCCGCCCAGTACCGCGAAGGCGGCCAGTACGGCCCGGTCCAGCGGTTTGCGCTCAAGCTCCCCGGCCAGCAGCCGGGCGTAGTCGGCGGCGACGGCGTCGTAGGACGCCCGGACGCCGTTCGCATGCGAAGTCGGTGCCACGCCGAGGACACTAGGCCGTCTCCGCCGGGCCCGTGACGCCTGGTAGCCCGGCCCGCCCCGAACTCAGCCCCCCGTCAGGGGATTGTCCAGCGCGGCCCACTGGTCGCCCGGGGTGCCGGGGCTCAGCCGCATCAGGGTCAGTGCCTTGGTGGGCAGGGGACGGCCCAGCAGAGCCTCGGTGTCGGCCGTGGCCGCGAGTGCGGGCGCCGCCGCCGCGAGGTCCGCCGCGAGCGCGGCCGCCGAGCCGGCCGTGGAGGCGAGCGCGCCGGCCACCAGCGAGCCGAAGAGCTTGCGCCGCAGCGCGGTCACCTCGTCGGTGATCAGCCGGCCCGTCAGCGGGGGCACCGGCATTCCGTGGCGCGCGAGCCGGGCCGGACTGATCCGGATGTCGGCGAGATCGCGGTAGACGAGGCGCAGCGGGGTCCCGTCGGCGGCCAGGACGACCAGGAGGTTCTGACCGTGGGCCTCCAGGGCGACGCCGAGTTCCAGCACCCGCAGGCACACCGACAGCGCCAGGCGGGCGAAATTCGCCCGCCAGGGTGCGGAGCGCGCGTACGGCGTGAGGGCCAGCGCGGCCACGGGCAGCACGCGCTCGCCCGCGCCGGTGTCCGCGTACGCCTCGGGGGGCTCGCGCAGCACGGCGGCCAGGTCCGGGGTGTGCGCGGTGACGGCGCCCAGGGTGCGGGTGACGTGCAGGCGGCCGTCGAGCCGCTCGGACAGGCTCTGGCCGAGGGCGGAGACCGCCGCGGCCGTCTCGACGGAGTAGGCGGAGATGTCCCGTACGGAGGAGGTGAGACGGGTGCTGAGCGCGGTCTTCACATGCGGCCCGCCGTCGGCGGGGGCCAGGGTGCGCAGGGCCATCAGCGGGTGCGCGGCGGGACCGGGCAGGACCTCCTGCCCCGCGGGGCCCTCCTGCTTGAAGACGTGCTCCGCCTGCCACGGATGGACCGGTACGAGGATCCGCCCGGCCTCGCGCCACGCGGCCGGCCAGTCCCCGGCGACCAGGCACTCCTCGGCCCGCACGGCGGCCAGCCCGAGCGTGACGCGGGGCCGGTGCTCGGGCGCGTACGCCAGCTGCTCCCCGACCGTGAAGCCGGGTCGGGAACGGCAGTTGGGGTGGTACGGATGCCCGTCGACCACCCGCTGTTCCCACTCCCAGGTGGTCCGGGGCTCGGTGTCGGCGCCGGTCGGTTGCCCGGCCCGGGACAGTGCGAGGGAGGCCGCGCTGTCGTCGAGCTCGGCGGCGAACGCTTCCCCGTGCGGCACGCCGAGCGCCTCCACCAGGCGGGCCGCCGCCCGGTACGGGCGGCCGTCGAGCAGGATCTCGGTGACGTAGGGCGCCGTCGCGTAGGGGTCCGCCGCCGGGCCCTCCAGCCGGGCGCCCGAGGCGAGGCGCAGCGCGAGCGAGCCGGAGCCCCGCTCCCGGTGCGCGATCCACGGCAGTGGTTCGCACGCGAGCGCCCGCCACAGCCGGGTCAGTACGGCGGCGCGCGCACCCGGGAGCGCGGCGGCGTACGCGGCGCCGAGGCCGGGACGGGTTGTGGCCCGGGCGGCCAGTTCGGCGGCCACGGCCTCTTCGGCCGGGGTGGCGGGGAGGTTCACGCTGGGGTCCAGGGCCCTGATCCTCTCGGATGACGTGGTGATCTTTTCATCATCGCGGATACTGAAGATCACGGCCGGTGGTACGCCCCGCGACCTCCGGCGATCCGGATGGACCGAATGGAATCCGTGGACCTCAACGCCGCAGGCACCGCCGCCGCCCACTTCGCCGCCCCCGCGGCCGACAGTGCCACAGCCGATGCTTACGCAGCCGCTCCGCTGCTGAACTGCCTGCTCAGAGAGGCGGCAGAACCCGGCGGGGGCACAGGCGGCGAGGAGGGCGCGGATGCCTACCGACTGCTCGGCAGCGGCCGGCTGCTGCGGGTGAGCGGCGGGCGCCGGCCCGCCCGCCCCGAACTGCTCACCGCGGACGGATGGCACCCGCTCAGCCACACGGAGCTGGTCAAACTGGTCGCCGACGAGCTGTTCCAGTACACCGGAGTGTCCAACGACGAGCTCCCCGTGGAGATCGCCGACAGCCGTGAGACCGTCGCCGCGCTGCTGGCCGCGCGGGCGGTGGCCGAGCCGCCCCGGGATCCGTACGTCCGCTCCGAACAGGCCCTGGTGATGGGGCACCCGCACCACCCGGCCCCCAAGGCCCGGGGCGGCGCCCCGGCCTCGGGCTGGCTGCCGTACGCCCCCGAGGCGCACGCCCGGTTCCCGCTGGTCTTCCTGGGGCTGCGCGAGGACCAGGTGGTGGAGGAGGGCGGGGCCGCGGCGGCCGCCGCGATCGACTCGCTCGCGCGGGTGGCGGGCGGGCCGCGCCCGCCCGCAGGCTACCGGCTGCTGCCCGCCCACCCCTGGCAGCTCGACCTGGTCGGGGCCCGGCCCGCGCTGCGCGGGGCGTTCGCGGACGGACGGCTGCTGCGGCTGGGGACCGGGCGGCTGCCCGTCTGGCCGACGGCCTCGATCCGGACCCTGTACGTACCCGGCGGCGGTACGGGGCGGGCCGGCGACCCCGGCTCCGACCTGTTCGTGAAGTTCAGCCTCGACGTCCGGATCACCAACGACGTGCGCCGGCTGTGGCGTCACGACCTGCTGCGGCTCCGTCGCACGGACACGGCGGTCGCGGCCGGCTTCGCGGACCTGCGCCGCTCCGGATCACGGGCGGCCTGGCTGCCCGACCGGGGTTACCGCACGGCCGCCTTCGCCTTCGAGGAGCTCGCGGTACTGGTCCGCGACGGCCTGCGGGCCCACGCGGAGCCCGGGGTCACGCCCCTGCTGGCGGCCGCGCTGGCGGAGGGCTACCCGGGCAGCCCGCTCGCGGCCACCACCGACCCGGCCGCGTGGTGGCGGGCATACCTGCGCGAGGTGGTACCGCCCGTGCTGCACCTGTTCGCCCGGCACGGCGTCGTGCTGGAGGCCCACCTCCAGAACACCCTGGTCGCCGTCGACGCCGAGGGCATGCCCGCGCAGGCCCTCTTCCGGGACGCGGAGGGCGTGAAACTCCTGCCGGACCTCGAGCGCGGCGCCGCCTGGCAGCGCCTCGTCTACTGCCTGGTGGTCAACCATCTGACCGAGGTGGCGGGCGCGCTCGCGCAGAGCCACCCGCGGGCGGCCGGAGCCCTGTGGCCGGCGGCCCGCGCGGAATTCCGGCGCTTCGAGGAGTCCCACGGGCTCCCCGAGGTCACGGCCCTGCTGGCCGCCCCCACCCTCCCGGCCAAGACCAACCTGCTGCTGCGCTGGACCCGGGCCGACGGCGCGGATTCCCGCTACCTGCCGCTCCCCAACCCCCTGCACGGCTGAGGGCCGTGAAGCGGGGGACAAGGTTCCGGCCAATCCGGGCCGGTTGTCGGCGCCCCTCTCACTTACAGGTATAGACCAATGCTAGGTTGGTCGGGCAGACCGCGCAGTCCTTGACCTCCCGTCAGAGGAGAAGCCATGCCCTCCCCTTCGCGGGGCGGCGGCCAGGCCGCCATGCCCAAGTACCAGCGGATCGCCGCAGCCCTGCGGCGCGAGATCGACCACGCCGCGCTCACCCCCGGGGCCAGGCTGCCCTCCGAACGCAGCCTGGCCGCCCGCTACCAGGTCAACCGGCAGACCGTCCGGGCCGCCCTCCAGCACCTGCGCGAGGACGGCCTCGTCGTCACCGGGCGGCGCGGAACGCGGACGGCCCCGCCGCCGCCGCAACCCCCGGCGGCCGTCCCCGCCGCGGACCCGGTACCCGTCGTCGCCGCCCCGGCGCAGGCGCCGCCGGCCTCGGGCCCCGCGCAGCACTGGCTGACGCTCGTCACCCTGGCCCCCGCCCTCGCCGACCAGCTCGGCATGCGCGGCGGCGAGCGGACCCTGGTCCACCACCACCGCGAAAGCGGCCCGGGGGGCGAGACGCGGCGGCACGAGGTGACGTACCTCTGCCCGCGCACCGTCGACGGGACGCCGGAGCTGGCCCGCTACCGCGACCGCGCGGCGGCCGGTGTCCGGGACGAGGACCTGGGCCCCCTGCACCGCTGGCTGGAGCGGGCGGCACGCGGCGGCCGGGTCGCGGAGACCATCACCATGACCCGGACCAGCTTTCCCCACGCGCCGGCGCCCGCGGGCGGACTCTCCGTACGCCGCACCCTGCACGACGTCTCCGGCAGGCTGCTCGCCGTCACCGACCTGGCCTTTCCCGGCTGGGACCGGCTGACCTTCGACCGTACCCACCCCGCCATCGGCTTCCGGGTGACGTAGGTCCCGAGGGCCCCGGGGTCCCGCCGGGGTACGGGCGCGGGCGGCCGTGCCGTCGGCCACGGCCGGCCCGCCGGTTACGAACCCGTGTGGATGTCCCCGGAGGTCGTGGAGGTGATGACCGCGCGGCGGCCCAGGTCACCCGGCGGGATCCCCGGGTGGTGGCCGCCCGGCCGCCCCGCGGCCGCGGGCGCCCCGAGGGCGAGGCGCGAGACGATCCGGTAGCGGTCGCCGCGGTAGACGGAGTGCACGTACTCCACCGGGCGGCCGGTGGAATCGGTCGTGAGCCGCTCGATGAGCAGGGCGGGCGAGAGCAGCGGGACGTCCAGCAGGCCCGCCTCCGCCTCGTTGACGACGGTCGGCTCGATGGACTGCTGTGCCTCGTGCACGTACACGCCGTGGTGGTCGCGCAGGTGCTCGTAGAGGTCCCCGGCCTCCAGCTCGGCCGGTGTCAGGGCGGGTACCAGGGCGGCCGGGATGTGCAGGTGCTCGATCGCCATCGGGGCCCCGTCCACCAGCCGCAGCCGGGCGACGTAGAGCAGCTGCGCGCCGGGCGAGATGCGCAGCCGGCGGCCGATGCGGGCGCCCGCCTGGACGGTGGAGTGCTCCAGGAGCCGGCTGGACCAGTGTCCGGCGGCCTGGCGCATCGCGAACGCCGCCTCGGCGGAGGTCAGCTCCTGGGTGATCTTGGCGGGGGCGACGAACATCCCCCGACCGTGTTCCCGGACGAGGATGCCCGTGGCGACGAGTTCGTCCACCGCCGCGCGCAGGGTGGGGCGGGAGACCTCCAGGGTGGCGCAGAGGGTGCGTTCGGAGGGGATGGCGTCTCCGGGGCGCCGGACGTCGATGAGGCCGAGGAGGTGCTCGCGCACCCGCTCCCGCTTGAGGACCGACCCCGACGCGTCGGACTTCGAAACCGCCTCCGACGCGTCGGAGGAGCCGGATGTGCCCTTCTGCACGGCCAGACCCCGCTTCCCTCTGGTCATTTCACCTGTCCAACTGGTCATGTGTATCTAACCATTCGGACGCCGGGGAGCGCGAGGTGTACGTGCAAAAAGCACCGGGAGCGCGGGGTTGACGGCGAACGCGGGCCGTGTCACCTTCTAGCCACTCAGCTAACCAATTGGTCAGTTGGTCAACTCGTCGATCCCCTGCGTGAGTTGCCCCCACGACCAGGTGAGGAACCACGACGCCGTGCCCGCAGCCGCCCTCCGCCCCGACCTCGCGCTCGTCCCGCGCCCCGACTCGGTCACCGCCCGGCCCGGACGCTTCGCCCTGGACCACCGCACCGGACTGCGGGCCGGCCCCGGCGCCGGGGCGGCGGCCGATCTCCTGCGCGAACTGCTCACCCCCGTCACCGGCTTGCCGCTCGCCCCCGACCCCGACGGGCGGATCGTCTTCCTGCTGGCCCCCGGGGACAAGGCCCTCGGAGCCGAGGGGTACGCCCTCACCGTCCACCCCGACGAAGTGCTGCTGCTCGCCGCCCGACCCGAGGGACTGCTCCGCGGGGTCCAGACCCTGCGCCAGCTGCTGCCCCCCGAGGCGCTCGCCCCCGGGGCGCCGACCGGTGGGGGCGCGCCGCCCCGTACGCCCGCCCCCGACTGGTCGCTGCCCTGCGTACGGATCACCGACCGGCCGCGGTTCGCCTGGCGCGGAGCCATGCTGGACGTGGCCCGCCACTTCCAGCCCGCGGCCTACCTACGGCGCTTCGTCGACCTGCTCGCCCTGCACAAACTCAACGTCCTGCACCTCCACCTCACCGACGACCAGGGCTGGCGGATGCCGGTCGCGGCCTACCCCCGGCTCACCGAGATCGGCGGACGCCGCGCCGAGAGCGCGGGCGACGGCATCCCGCACCAGGGCTCCTACACCCGCGCCGAACTGGTCGGCCTCGTCGCCTACGCGGCCCGGCGCGGCGTGAGCGTCGTCCCCGAGATCGAGATGCCCGGCCACGCCCGCGCCGCCCTCGCCGCCTACCCCGAACTCGGCAACCGGCCCGGCGTCCGGCTGGAGCCGTGGACCAGCTGGGGAGTCTGTGAGAACGTCCTCGGCGTCCACGACGGAGTGCTCGACTTCTGCCGGGCGGTCCTGGACGAGGTCGCGGACGTGTTCCCCGCCCCCTACGTGCACGTCGGCGGAGACGAATGCCCCCGCACGGAATGGGAACGCTCGCCGGCCGCCCGCGCACGGATCGCCGCCGCGGGACTGTCCGGTCCGGGCGCCCTCCACGGCTGGTTCCTCGGCGCCGTCGCCACGCACCTGGCCGGGCTCGGCCGCCGCCCCCTCGGCTGGACCGATACCGGATCCGAACTGCCCGCCGCCTTCACGGCCATGGCCTGGCGCGACGCGGAACACGGAGCGGCCGCCGCCCTGCGCGGCCACGACGTGATCATGGCCCCGTACCGCTCCACCTACCTCGACTATCCGCAGTCCGCCGACCCCGGCGAGCCCCGCGGCCAGGACGGCGTGCTCGACCTGCGCGGCGTCTACGACAACGAGCCCGTCCCCGCGCACTGGGAGCCCGAGGCAGCGCGCCGCGTCCTCGGTACCCAGGCGCAGCTGTGGACCGAGTACGCCCGCACCCCGGCCCAGCTCGAATACCTGGCCTTCCCGCGGCTGTGCGCCCTGGCCGACACCGCATGGTCGGCGCACCGCGACTGGCCGGACTTCCGCCGCCGGCTGGACCACCACGAGACCCGGCTCGCCGCCCTCGGCGTACACGGCCGGTCCCCGCACCGCACCGCCCCGCGAGCCCCTCTGCCCGCCAAGTGATCCCCCCACCCCGAGAGGACCCCGCATGCGAACGCCCCGAAGCCCCCGAACCCCGCTCGACGCCACGCGCCGTACGGCCGTCGCCATGGCCTTCGTCGTCACCGCCGGACTCGGCTCGGCGGCCCTGACCGCACTGCCCGCGACCGCCGCGGCCGACTCGGTCAAGGTCCAGTACCGCACCAGCGCGACCGGGGCCACCGCCGACCAGGTGGAGCCCTGGTTCAAGGTGGTCAACAACGGTTCGGCCGCCGTGTCGCTCAGCCAGGTCAAGCTCCGCTACTACTTCAAGGCCGACGGGCCGGACGTCCAGTACCGGTACGCCTGTTCCTGGGCCGTCAAGGGCTGCGCCAACATCACCGGCACCTTCGGCACCCCGGCCAACCCGACGCCCACCGCCGACCGCTACCTGGAGATCACCTTCACCGGCGGCGCGGGCAGCCTCGCCCCGGGCGCCGACACGGGGGACATGCAGCTGCGCTTCCACCGCGCCGACTGGCAGACGCTGCGGCAGTCCGACGACTACTCCTTCGACGCGGCCCGTACGGCGTACGGCGACTGGGACAAGGTGACGGCCCAACTGGGCTCCGCCACGGTCTGGGGCGCCGCACCGGCGGGCAACACCCCCGATCCCACGCCGACCCCGACCGGCCCCACACCCACCCCGACGCCGACCGACCCGGGACCCGCCGGAGCCGCCCTCTTCGACGACTTCACCTACACGTCGTCCTCGGACCCGGCGATAGCGGCCCACGGCTGGAACGTGCGCTCCAACGCCGGCGGCCCCGGCGTCCCGGGCGCCGCCTGGTCCCCGGAGAACGTCACCTTCCAGACCGAGGGCGGCAACTCCCTCATGAACATGGAGACGTCCACGGCCGGATCCGGCGAGAGCACCAAGCAGACCGAAGTCCTCACCAAGGCCACCAAGTTCAAGAACGGCACCTACGCGGCGCGCGTCAAGTTCTCCGACGCCCCCAAGTACGGCCCGGACGGCGACCACCTCGTGCAGACCTTCTTCACCATCAACGACCTCAAGGCCCCGATGGCCGACGACTACGCCGAGTACGACTTCGAGTACCTCCCCAACGGCGGCTGGGGAGAGCCCTCGAACATCCTGTACACCACGTCGTGGGAGACCTACCGCCCCGACCCCTGGGAGGCGGTCAACCAGCACACGGAGTCCCGGACCACCTACGCGGGCTGGCACGACCTGGTGCTCACCATCGACGCCAACGCCATCACCTACTACATGGACGGCCGGCTGTTCGGCACGCACGACGCCAGGTACCTGCCCGAGCGGCCCATGTCGATCAACTTCAACCAGTGGCTGATCGACCTGAACGGCCAGCCCGGGGCAACGCCCCGCGCCTACGACCAGAAGGTCGACTACGTCCTGCACGTCAAGGACCAGGTCCTCACTCCGGCCCAGGTCGCGGCCAAGGTGGGCGCCTACCGGGCGGCGGGCACGACCTTCGTGGACCAGGTCCCGAACGGCTGACCGTACGGGGCGGGGCGGCGCGCTCCGGGTCCTGCTGCGCCCGGAGCGCGCCGCGCCGTCCGCTCAGAACCGCAGCGCCCACCCGTCGAGGTAGCCGGTGTATCCGGCCCAGGCGTCGAACGCGCGCAGCTTCCACACCCCGGCCGCCGTCTCCGAGGAGGCGTCCACCCCGTACAGCCCGACCAGGTCGCCCTCGCCCCAGCCCGTGTACTCGTCCTTGACCGGGTACACCGTCCCGTCGGGTGCGACCAGATCGATCCGCAGGTTCCCCGAGTCCGGATGTTTGACGTACAGCTCGACGTCCAGCTGGGCGGGGGCGCGGCCCGGGACCCCGCTGACCGTGATCGGGGACTCGATGGTCTCCAAGTCGCCCACCGGGTAGTCGGCGGTGTTCGCGAAGCGCTTGCCCGGGACCCGGTTCGGCGCGCTGCCCACGTAGAGGGTGCGGTCGGGGGAGCCCGGGCCGGCGTCGAGCACCGCACCGGTGGACGCCGACGCCGTCAGGGCGGACGCCACCTGGGCCGGCGTGGCGGTGCGGCGGGTGGAGAGGTAGAGCGCCGCCGCGCCCGCCACGTGCGGTGTGGCCATCGAGGTGCCCGACATGACGGTGCTCCAGTCGTCACCCCAGTAGACCGCCGAGGTGATGTAGTCGCCGGGGGCGAACAGGTCCACCAGCGGACCGAAGTTGGAGTACGACGAACGCGCGTCGTGGTCGTTCACCGCCCCGACGGTGAGCGCCTGGGACACCCGGGCCGGCGAGTGCCCCGAGGCGTCCGCGCTCTGGTTGCCGGCGGCCACCGCGTAGGTGATGCCGGAGGCGATGGAGCCCCGCACGGCCGCGTCCAGCACCTCGTCCGGGTCCCCGCCCAGGCTCATGTTCGCGACGGCCGGCTTGACAGCGTTGCGGGTGACCCAGTCGATGCCGGCGACCACCTGCTCCGTCGTGCCCTCGCCGTACCAGTCGAGCACCCGGACGGCCACGACCTTCGCCTGCTTGGCCACGCCGAAGGTGCTGCCGGCGATGGTTCCGGCGACGTGCGTGCCGTGCCCGTGCGAGTCGTCGGCCTCGAAGTCGTCGTCGATCGCGTCGTAGCCGTACGAGGCGCGCCCGCCGAAGTCCTGGTGGCTGATGTTGACCCCGGTGTCGATGACGTAGGCGGTCACGCCCCGGCCGGCCGAATCGGGGTACGCGTAGGACTCGTTCAGTGGCAGCCTGCGCTGGTCGATGCGGTCCAGGCCCCAGGACGGGGGCGTCGGCTGGGTGGAGTCGAGCCGCAGCCTGCGGTTCTGCGCGACCTCGGCGACGGCCGGATCGGCGGCGACCCGGCGAGCCTGGCGTTCGGTCATCCGCGCGGAGAAGCCGCTCAGCGCGGAGTCGTACGTATGCCGGACGGTGCCGCCGTGCCGTTCGACGACGGACCGGCCGAGCGCCGTACGGGCACTGGCGCGGGCCGGATCGAGGACGACGAGGTAGCTGCCGGGAACGGCGTTCGCGGCGCCGGCGTAGTGGACGACGCCCTCGGCGGGCGCGGGCGAGGCGGCGGACGGCAGCGTCTGGGCCCCGAGGGCGAGCGCGGCGGCGAGTGCGAGGACTAAGCCCCGTAAGGGAGGTCTGGTGGCCATCCGCTCACGGTGGGGTGCGCGGAGCCGAGGGCACAAGGGCGCCCTGGTGGCCCCGGGGGTCCTGGGGCCGGCGGGGGTCGGGAGGGGGAACCGGCGGAGACCGGCGGGAAACGGCCCTCCGTGCGGAAGCGGCTAAGGTGTACGCCCATCAAGGTCACGCGCCGCAAGCCGATCAGCCCAAGGAGCGACCCCATGCCGATGCCCGCCCCCTTCTCCCATACCGCCGGACCCGTCGCAGCCCGGGGATGCCCTGCCGCCTCTGTGCCGCTGCCCCGGATCGAAGAGCCGCGCGAGGTGGCCCCGGCGGACGCGCGCGAGCTGTCGAGACTGTTCTTCCGCAGGCTGCACGAACTCACCGAAGGCACCCCGGAGCATCGTTACGTACGTCACACGCTGGTCGAGATGAACATCTCGCTCGTCCAGTTCGCCGTCCGCCCCTTCCGCGGCCGGGGTGACGGGGGCGACCTCGAAGACCTCGTCCAGGTCGGCACCATCGGGCTGATCAAGGCCATCGACCGCTTCGACCCGGCCCGCGAGATCGAGTTCTCCTCCCTCGCCATGCCGTACATCACCGGCGAGATCAAGCGGCACTTCCGCGACACCAGCTGGGCGGTCCGCGTCCCGCGCCGGCTCCAGGAGCTGCGCGTCGACCTCGCGAAGGCGAAGGAGGACCTGACGTCGGCGCTCGACCGCTCGCCGACCGTCGCGGACCTCGCCGCGCACCTCTCGCTCACGGAAGAGGAGATCGTCGAAGGCCTCGTCGCCGCCAACGGCCACACCAGCGGCTCCCTGGACGCCCCGTACTCCGAGCGCGCGGACGGCCGGACCGAGGGCCACTCCCTCGCCGAGACCATCGGAGCCGAGGAGCCCGCGCTGGAGCAGGTCGAGGACATCCACACCCTGGCGCCGCTGCTGGAACGGCTCACCGAACGCGAGCGGCGCATGCTGTCGATGCGTTTCGGCGAGGAGCTCACCCAGGCCCAGATCGGCGACGCCCTCGGCATTTCCCAGATGCAAGTTTCGCGCCTCCTGAACCGGGTGCTCGCCCATCTGCGGGCCTCGATGCTGGCCGGCACGGACTGGGCCGAAGCCGGTTTCCCCGCGCAAGCGGCAGCCGGCTCCGGTGGCGCGGCCGAGGGCGTGGGCAGCGACGTACGCAAGTGACATGACTCACTTCACCGTTTGCAGGGGTTAACCCAGGGAAGTAGTACTGGCGGAGCGGACCCGTCCGCCGGCTGTCAGCGGCCGACGACGGGCGACGGGCGGATCCCGTCCCGCTCCACGAGCCGCCGGCCGTACGCACGCCGGTGGACCGTTTCCCGTACGACCCGTGAGGTGTATGTGTCCACGCTCATAGCCGAGCACGTGTACAAGGTGTTCGGCAACGGACCCGACAACGGCGAAGCCGTCGCGAAGGCGGTCCGCGCGCTCGAAAGCGGGGAGACCGACCGCGACGAGCTGCGCGCCGAGGGAACGACGGCCGCGGTGATCGACGCCTCCTTCCGCGTGGAGCCCGGTCGGATCTTCGTCGTCATGGGTCTGTCGGGGTCCGGCAAGTCCACGCTGCTGCGCATGCTCAACGGACTCCTGGAGCCCACCGCCGGACGCATCCTCTTCGACGGCGAGGACCTCACGGCGCTCTCCGCGAGCGAACTGCGCCGGGTGCGGTCCACGAAGATCAGCATGGTCTTCCAGCACTTCGCGCTGTTCCCGCACCGCGACGTCCTGGAGAACGCCGGATACGGACTGGAGGTCCAGGGCGTCCCGCGGGCCGAGCGCGAACGGCGGGCCGCCGAGGCGCTCGCCCTGTGCGGGCTCGGCGGCTGGGAGAAGTCCTGGCCCGACGAGCTCTCCGGCGGCATGCAGCAGCGCGTCGGCCTCGCCCGCGCCCTGGCCACCGACGCCGATCTGCTGCTGATGGACGAGTCGTTCAGCGCGCTCGACCCGCTGATCCGCCGCGACATGCAGGACCAGCTCCTCGTGCTCCAGCAAAGCCTGGGCAAGACCATCGTGTTCATCACCCACGACCTCAACGAAGCCATGCGGCTCGGCGACGGCATCGCCGTCATGCGCGACGGCCGCATCGTCCAGCAGGGCACGGCCGAGGACATCCTGACCCGCCCCGCCGACGACTACGTCGCCTCCTTCATCCAGGACGTGGACCGCTCGCGCGTCCTGACGGCCGACGCCGTCATGGACGAGGTGCCCGCCGACGGGGACGCCTGCGGCTGCCCCACCGTCAGCGCCGGCACCGCGGTCGCCGACCTGTGCGCGGTCAGCGCCCGCGTCCCGCACCCCGTCTCCGTCACCGACGAGCACGGCGCCGTCATCGGCCGGGTACCGCAGGACCGCCTCATCGCCTTCCTCGGCGATGAACACAGACCCCCGATGGCCTGCGCGGAGGTGGCCTCCTGATGCCCCGCCTGAACCTCGGCGCCTGGGTCGACAGTGGCGTCGACTTCCTCCAGCGCCACCTGTCCTGGCTGTTCGACGCCATCAGCACGCTCGTCACCGGGCTCTACGACGGCATCGAAGCCGTCCTCTCCGCGCCGTCCCCGCTGCTGCTGGCCGGCGTCCTCGCCGTCGCCGCGTGGTGGCTGCGCGGTCTGCTCGCCGCACTGCTCGCCTTCGCGGGCTTCGCCCTCGTCGACTCGGTCGGCCTGTGGCCCGACGCCATGTCCACGCTCGCGCTGGTCGTGGTCGCCACCCTCGTCACGCTGCTCTTCGCGATCCCGCTGGGCATCTGGGCCTCGCGCTCCGACAGGGTCAGCGCCGTCCTGAAGCCGCTCCTGGACTTCATGCAGACCATGCCCGCCATGGTCTACCTCATCCCCGGCATCATCTTCTTCGGGGTGGGCGTGGTGCCGGGCATCATCGCCACCATCATCTTCTCGCTGGCGCCCGGCGTGCGGATGACCGAGCTCGGCATCCGCCAGGTCGACGCGGAACTCGTCGAAGCCGCCGACGCCTTCGGCACCACCCCGCGCGACATCCTCGTACGGGTCCAGCTCCCGCTGGCGCTGCCCACGATCATGGCGGGCATCAACCAGGTCATCATGCTCGGCCTGTCCATGGTCGTCATCGCCGGCATGGTCGGCGGCGGCGGCCTCGGCGGCGCCGTCTACCGAGCCATCGGCAGCGTCGACATCGGCCTCGGCTTCGAGGCGGGCATCTCCATCGTCATCCTGGCCATGTACCTGGACCGGATGACCGGCGCGCTCGGCCGCCAGGTCTCCCCGCTCGGCCGCCGCGCCCTCGCCAAGGCGCGCTCCGCCGCCACCGGCACCGCCAAGCTGTGGGGCCACCGGCCGCAGCCCGTCCTTGCCGTCGCCTCGGCCGTGGTGCTGGCCCTGGTCGCGGGCGGGCTGGGTGTCTTCGCGGACACGGGGAAGTCACAGGTCAACGCCGCCGGCGGGGCCGGCGTCAAGAACATCGGCAAGGGCCGAGAGGTCAGCATCGGCTACATCCCCTGGGACGAGGGCATCGCCTCCACGTACCTGTGGAAGGAACTCCTCGAACGCCGCGGCTTCAAGGTCGACGCCCGCCAGCTGGAACTCGGCGCGCTGTTCACCGGCCTCGCGGGCGGCCAGATCGACTTCCAGACCGACGCCTGGCTGCCCGCCACGCAGGCCGAGTACTGGGACAAGTACGGGAACAAGCTCGACGACCTCGGCTCGTGGTACGGCCCCACCTCCATCGAGCTGGCGGTCCCGTCCTACATGAAGGACGTCAAGACCCTCGCGGACCTGAAGGGCAAGGGCTCGCAGTTCAAGGGCCGGATCATCGGCATCGAGCCCAGCGCGGGCGCGATGGGCCTCCTCAAGGACGAGGTGCTGCCGCGCTACGGCCTCGACGGCGAGTACAAGGTCGTCGACGGCTCCACCCCGGGCATGCTCGCCGAGCTCGAGCGCGCCTACGCGAAGAAGGAGCCCGTCGCGGTGGTGCTCTGGTCACCGCACTGGGCGTACGCCTCCTACGAGCTCACGAAGCTTGCGGACCCCGAGGGTGCGTGGGGCAAGGGCGACGGCATCCACAACATCGCCCGCAAGGGCTTCGCCGCCGACGAGCCCGAGATCGCCCGGTGGCTGCGCTCGTTCAAGCTGACCGAAGCCCAGCTGACCGGTCTGGAGGCCAAGATCCAGGAGGCCGGCAAGGGCAAGGAGCAGGAGGCCGTCCGCGCGTGGCTGGCAGACCACCCGGAGGTGGACACGCTGGCGTGAGCCGGAGCCGGAGCCGGTGATCCGGTGAGGCAGTCGGCGCAACCGGTGCGCGAGGGACCGTCACGGTCCCTCGCGCACCGGCGCGTCCGGACCTAGAGGTGGGGCCGGAGGGGGGAAGTATCCGGGCATACACCTCTGACCAGCCGGAACGCCGGAGGATTCACCCGTGCGGGCAGGGCCCTGTCCATGGCACAGTGCGGACAGCCCAACCGCACGACCAGGGAGCCTCCATGCGCGATCCGCACTCCACGCAGCCGGCGGCCGCCCCCGAGTACCTGCCGGAGCCGAGCCCGCTGCCCCGCTGCCCGGTGTGCGACGGCGCCCCGGAGCGCATCTCCTGGAGTCAGCGCCCGGGGGAGCCGGTGGTCCTCGTCTTCGCCCCCTGCGGCCACCGGCACACCTCCCCGGCGGCGCCGGTCCTGGCGGTCACGGCGGGTGCCCCGCCGCTCGGGTACGCGGGACGGGCCCGCGCCTGAGGCGTCCGACCCCCTACGGCCCGTCCGTGCACGATGATTGACAGTTCGTCAGCGGGGGAGGAAGTTATATCGGCAACCCGATATAACGTTCCGGTGAGCCTCGGAGGCCCGTTGACACCCGACCGCACCCCGCAGGCACAGCGCACCCCGCAGGCACAGCGCACCCCGCAGGCACAGCGCACCCCGCAGGCGCAGCGCAAGTCCGAGACCCGCTCGCGGCTCATCGACGCGGCCGCCGAGCTCTTCGCGCGCAAGGGGTTCCACGCCGTCTCCGCCGAAGCCGTCGCCGACGCGGCCGGCCGGACCACCGGCGCGCTGTACAGCCACTTCGGCGGCAAGGAGGGCCTGCTGCTCGCCCTCCTGGAGGTGTGGAAGGAGCGCACCGCCGAGGAACTGGCCGCCGAGATCGCGGCGGGCGACCCCGTCGATCCCGCCGTGCACTTCTCCGCGATGTGGGGGAGCCTCACCCGCCCGCACCCCGAGTACGGCGGCTCCTGGCTGCTGCTGGAGACGGAGCTGTGGCTGCACGCCGCCCGCGGCCCCCTCATCGGCGGCCGGCTGGCGCAGCGCTACGCCGAGATCCGGGCCCAGCTCGGCGAAGGACTCGCCGACTGGGCCGAGGCCACCGGCACGCCCCTCACCCGCCCGCCCGAGGAGACCGGAGCCCTGGTCCTCGGCCTCCTGCTCGGGCTGTCCATGCAGCACCGCCTCGACCCGGGGGGCGTTCCCGACACCCTCGTCGTCGAAGCGCTCACCACCCTCCTCGGACTCGGCTGAACCGAACGAAGGGAACCGCTCCATGCCGCCCACCGGCGAGATAGACCTCCTTGAGGACACCTGGGCCCGCGAGGTCCCGCACGCGCAGTTCGCCCGGCTGCGCCGCGACGACCCGGTGCACTGGCACGAGGTGCCCGGCCACCACGACGGCTTCTTCGCCGTCACCCGCCACGCCGACGTCAAGGCCGTCAGCCGCGACCCCGAGCTGTGGTCCACCGAACTCGGCTCGTTCATGATCCGGGACCAGGCCCCCGAGTCCTTGGAGACCCTGCGCCTGGTCCTGCTGGGGATGGACGCCCCGCGCCACTCCCGGTACCGCTCGCTGGTCAGCGCGGGGTTCACCCCCCGGGTCGTACGAAAACTCGCGGCCCGGATCCAGGAGCGGGCGGTCCGCCTGGTGGAGAGAGCGGTGACCCCGGGCCGGGACATGGACTTCGTCTCCGAGGTCGCCGCCTGGCTGCCGATCCAGACGATCTGCGAGATGGTCGGCGTACCGGAGGGCGACGAGCGGCTGATCTTCGACTGGAGCAACCGGATGGCCGGCGGCCAGGACCCGGAGCTCTCGGCGGGGAAGCACGACAGCGATCTCGCGGCCGCGGAGATCTACGCCTACTGCGACGCGCTGGCCGCCGAGCGGCGGGCCCGTCCCCGCGAGGACATCCTCTCGACCTTGGTCCACGCCGAGGTCGACGGGGACCGGTTGACGGAGGACGAGATCAACATGTTCTTCGTGCTGCTGTGCGTCGCGGGCAACGAGACCACCCGCAACCTCCTCTCCGCCACGCTGCTGGCCCTCGTCGACCACCCGGCCGCGCGCGCCGAACTGGCCGCCGCCCCGCACGACGATGTGCTGTGGGCCTCCGCAACGGAGGAGTTCCTGCGCTGGGGCGGCTCGATCCACAACTTCCGGCGCACCGCGACCCGCGACACCGTGCTGCGAGGGCAGCCCATCGCCGAGGGCCAGAAGGTGGTCACCTACTACACCTCCGCCAACCGCGACGAGGAGGTCTTCGCCGATCCCTTCGCCTTCGACATCCGCCGCACCCCGAACGACCACGTCACCTTCGGCGGCGGCGGCCCCCACTTCTGCCTCGGCGCAGGCCTCGCCCGCACCCAGATCAAGGCCCTCGTCCGGGAACTCCTGCGCCACCACCCCGACGTGGCCCTCACCGGCGAAGTCCGCCGACTGCGCTCGGACTTCATCAACGGCATCAAGTACCTCCCGGTGCGCTTCGGCTGAGGCCCCGGCCCGAGCTGCGCGTAGTCTCGGCCGGATGTGGATACGCGGGGAGATCTGGAACGAGGCGGGTCCGGCCGAGCGGCGGCTGGCGGACCTGGCGGTGAATCCGGCCACCCCCTGCTGCGCCGCCATGCGGCTGCCGACCACCACCTGCCGCCGGACCTCGTCGCGCTGTTCGCCGCCGACGCGGACCACGGCGTACGGATCACCCTCGCGCAGAACCATCCGGACGCGCCCGCCGCACTCCTGCTGCGCTGCTTCCTGGAGTACACCGGCCGCTACCGCGCCGACCTGCTCACCCGCCCGCGCTTCCCGACCGTAGGCCTGGCCGCCTACGCGGAACACGAGGACCCGGCCGTACGGGCCCTCGTGGCCCGCGATCCCGAGGCGGATCCGGATCTCGTCGACCGGCTCACCCGCGATCCGGATCCGGTGGTGCGAGCCGCACTGGCCCGGCATCCGAATCTGCCCGCGGCCCGTATCGCCGAGCTGTTGGACGACGAGGAACTGGCCCCCCGCGCCGCGGCGAATACGGCGTTGGACCCGGCCCTCATGGAGGAGCTCGTCAACACCACCTGCTGATTGTTGCGCAAAGATGCTTGATGACAAGCCAGTTCAAGCATCTTCCTTCATGTGGGGCCTCCCGAGCGCTATGTTGCCCGGTGCATGCCAACAGGTGTGTCCGCGAACCGGACCGCACGAGGAGCCGCCCCATGAGACTCATCAGCATCCGCAGGAGCCCACGGCGGCGGCGCGCCCCCGCGGCCGCGCTGCTCGCCGCCGCCCTCACCGTGGCCGGCCTGGCCGCCGCCGGCCCGATCGCCTCACCGGCCTCGGCGGCCGGCGCCGGCGCCGCGGCCGCCCCGGCCCCCTCCACCGCGGGCAACGTCACCGGCCTCACCCAGTCGGGCAACACCTTCACCGCCACCACGTCCAGCGGCGCCAAGGCCCGCGTGGTCGTCGCCCGCGCCGACATCTTCAGGCTCTGGCTCTCGCCCGACGGCGCCTTCACCAACGATCCGGCCGGCAAGGACCTCGCCCCCACCACCGACTTCGGCCCCGTCACCGCCGGCTGGACCGACGCGGGCACGCACTACCGGATCACCACCGGATCCCTGTCCATCAGGGTCAACAAGACACCCCTGCGGTTCTCCGTCTACCGGGCCGACAACTCCACCCTCGTCTGGGAGGAGGCACAGCCCACTTCCTGGACCGGCAACCAGACCACCCAGTACCTGGCGCGCGGCGCGGACGAGCAGTTCTACGGAACCGGCCTGCGCCTGGGCGAATGGGCACTGCGCGGCAAGACCGTCCCGGTCGCCGTCGACAACAAGTGGCGCGAGAACAACAACGCCAGCCCCGCACCCTTCTACATGTCGACCAACGGCTACGGCGTGATGCGCAACACCTGGGCGCCTGGCTCGTACGGGTTCAACGCGCCCACCACCCTGACCCACAACGAGAGCCGCTTCGACGCCTGGTACTTCGCCGGCGACTCCCTCAAGTCGGTCCTCGACGCCTACACCGACGTCAGCGGCAAACCCTTCATGGCCCCCTCGTGGGGCTTCGAGCTCGGCAACGCCGACTGCTTCAACGCCTCCAACCCGGACTACCAGGGCGACCACAACCGGCTGCGCCACCAGACCACCCCGGACGTGGTCGGCTACGCCGCCGACGCCCGCGCCGCCGACATGCCCTCGGGCTGGTTCCTGCCCAACGACGGCTACGGCTGCGGCTACACCGCGCCCCTGAAGTCCACGGTCGACGCGCTCAAGGCCAAGGGCTTCCAGACCGGCCTGTGGACCTCGACCGGGCTCGGCTCCATCAAAGACGAGGTGGGGGTGGCCGGTTCCCGGGGCGTGAAGACCGACGTCGCCTGGATCGGCGGCGGCTACAAAACGGCGTTCAGCGGGGTCCAGCAGGCCGTCGACGGCATCGAGAAGAACTCCGATGCCCGCCGCTACGTCTGGACCGTCGACGGCTGGGCCGGCACCCAGCGCAACGCCGTCGTCTGGACCGGAGACACCAACGGCACCTGGGACGACATGCGCTGGCACGTCCCGGCGATCACCGGCGCCGGCCTCTCCGGCCTCAACTACGCCTCCGGGGACATCGACGGCATCTTCGCGGGCAGCCCGAAGACCTACGCCCGCGACCTGCAGTGGAAGGCCTTCACCCCCGCCTTCATGACGATGTCGGGGTGGGGCGCGACCGGCCCGACGGCCGGCTACCAGGACAAGCAGCCCTGGCGGTTCGCGGAGCCGTACCTCTCCATCAACCGCAAGTACCTCCAGCTCAAGATGCGGCTCATGCCGTACCTGTACACGATGAGCCGGACCGCACACGAAACGGGCGTCCCGAGCACCCGCGCGATGGTCCTGGAGTACCCGGACGACCCGGTGGCGCGCGGCAACCTGACCAGCGGCCAGTTCATGGCCGGCGACTCCTTCCTCGTCGCGCCGGTCGTCTCCGACACCTCCGTACGGGACGGCATCTACCTGCCCGCCGGCACCTGGACCGACTACTGGACGGGCAAGACGTACGCGGGACCGGGCTGGCTCAACGGCTACCAGGCACCGCTGGACACCCTGCCCCTCTTCGTCAAGGGCGGCGCGATCGTCCCGATGTGGCCGCAGATGAACTACACGGGGGAGAAGCCCCTCTCCACCCTCACCTACGACATCCACCCGCGCGGCAGCTCCTCCTTCAGCCTCTACGAGGACGACGGCATCACCCGCGCCTACCAGTCGGGCGCGTTCGCCCGCCAGCAGGTCGACGTCACCGCCCCCGCCACGGGCTCCGGCGCGGTCACCGTCTCCGTCGGTGCCCCGACCGGCGGCTACACCGGCAAACCGGCGTCGCGCGGCTACGAGTTCAGCCTCCACGTGGCCACCGCACCGGGCGCGGTCACCGTCGACGGCGCCGCCCTCACCCGGCTCACGACCAAGTCGGCCTACGACACGGCTGCCACCGGATGGTTCTTCGACGCCTCCGACCGGGGCGGCATCCTGTGGACCAAGACGGGTACGAAGTCGGGCGCGTTCAGCGTCACCGCCGACGGCACCTCCGTCCCGGCCGCCGACCCCGTCCCGGCCACCTCCAGCCCCGTCCCGCAGACGGCCTGGACCCTGGTCTCCGCCGACAGCCAGGAGACCGCCGCGGAGAACGGCGCCGCCCCGCGCGCCTTCGACGGCAACGCGGGAACCATGTGGCACACCGCCTGGTCGGCCGGCACCCCGGCCTCGCTGCCGCACGAGATCCAGATCGACCTCGGTGCCCGCTACACGGTGGACGGCCTCGGCTACCTGCCCCGCCAGGACGGCGGCGTCAACGGCCGGATCGGCGGCTACGAGGTGTACGTCTCGGACACCACCAGCGACTGGGGCACCGCGGTGGCGACCGGCACCTTCGCCGACACCCCGTCCCTCAAGTCCCTCTCCATGGCGGCGAAGACGGGCCGCTACCTCCGCCTGAGAGCACTCACCGAGGCGGGCGCCCGCGGCCCCTGGAGCAGCGCCGCCGAGATCACCCTCACCGGCCGCCCCACCCCGCTGCCGGCCGCCGCGACACTCGTCAACGGAGCTTCGTCCACCTGCCTCGACCTCCCCGGGAGCGCCACCACCCCGGGTACCCAGCCCGCCCTCTACAGCTGCCACGGCGGCCCGAACCAGCGCTGGACCCTGCAGGGCGACGGGCGTCTGACCGGCTTGAACGGAATCTGCCTGGACGCCGCGACGGCCTCGGCCGTCGCCGTCCGGACCTGCGACGGCGGCTCCGGCCAGAGCTGGCAGACCGGCCCGGACGGCAGCCTGCGCAACGCCGGCCAGTGCCTGACACCGGCCGGCTCCGCCACGGGCAACGGCACCAAGCTGACCCGCGTCGCCTGCGCCGGCGCCGCGGCCCAGCGCTGGACCTTCACTCCCTGAGGCTCCCCGCACCGCCCGACACCCCCCACCGAGCCCGGCCCGGCATCACGCCGGGCCGGGCTCGCCCTTCCCCAACCGCCCCGCGGCCGGCGGATATCGTGGAGGACCATGATCTTCGAGCCGTCAGGAAAGGCGCCCATGCCCGCAGGGACATCGACACCCCGGAAGATGCACGCCGACGAACCGGACATCGACACGTCCCTCGTGCACCGGCTGATCGCCGGACAGTTCCCCCGGTGGGCGGGGCTCCCCGTCGAGAGGGTCGAATCGGCCGGCACGTCCAACTTCATGTACCGGCTGGGCGAGGACATGGTCGTCCGCCTCCCGCGTACGCAGGGCGCCGCCGGCGACATAGCGACGGAGCACGTCTGGCTGCCGAGGCTCGCCCCGGCGCTTCCGGCCGCGATCCCCGTTCCGGTCGGCACGGGGCAGCCCGCCGAGGGATATCCGTGGCCCTGGTCCGTCTACGGATGGCTCCCCGGCGCGAACCCGGTGGCCGGGCGGATCCCCGAACCGGAGCTCTTCGCCCGGGACTTGGCGGAGTTCATCACCGCGCTGCACCGGGTCGACCCGCTGGACGCGCCGCCGGCCTACCGCGGTGAGCCCCTGGCCGCGCGGGACGAGGCCACCCGCGCCGTGATCGCCGAACTGGGCGCAAGCGCCGACATCGACGCCGAAGCGGCAACCGAGGTCTGGGAGGAGGCCCTGGCGGCCCCGGCGCCGAACGGACCGCCGGTCTGGATCCACTCGGACCTGCAACCGGGGAACGTACTGCTGGCCGACGGCCGGCTCGCGGCCGTCATCGACTTCGGCTGCGCGGGTCTCGGTGACCCCGCCGTCGACCTGATCGCGGCCTGGTACGTGCTCCCGGCCGGCGCGCGGTCCGTCTTCCGGGCCGCCCTGGGCGCCGACGACGCGGCCTGGGCGCGCGGGCGCGGCTGGGCCCTGTCGATCGCGCTCCCCGAACTGGGCTACTACCGGCAGACGAACCCGGTCATGGCGGACACGGCCCGCCACGTCATCCGTGAGCTCCTGGCGTCCCGCCCGGCGCGCGGCTGACCGGGGACGACCGGGGGATGGATCTTGTCGGTGCCGGTTGCGAGGATGGGCGGCATGACACCTTTACTCCTGACCGACATCGACCGCGCCGTCCGCAGCAGTTGGAGCGAGCAGACGTGCACCCCCGAGTACCGCGACCGCTGGACGCGGGAGAATCCGGCCCGTGACCAGTGCGGTGTGACCGCCCTGGTCCTCCACGACCTGCTGGGCGGCGAGCTCATCCGCGGCGAGGTCCTCGTGGACGGCGAGCGCGTGGACTACCACTGGTGGAACCGCCTGGGCATGGGAATAGAGATCGACCTCACCCGCGAGCAGTTCGGACCGGAGGAGAAGATCACCGAGGGCGTCGTCGTCCCCCGCCCCCCGGACAGCGAACTGCGGCGCCTGCGCACGGAGTACGAGATCCTCCGGGACCAGGTGATGGCCAAGCTCGACGCCTAGTGCTGTGACCGGCGGAGCCGGAACGCGGCGGGTCGGCACCCGTTCCCGTCCTCGCGATGACGGGGACGGGTTGCCGCCCTGGGCCGTGAGTTGATCGTCGGCCAGGGCGGCCACCCAAGTCAATCCTCCACATGTCTGGTAACCCCCCAGTGATAACTTGGGGGTTGTGACCCTCGACGACCTCCGCGTCTTCGTCGCCGTCTGCCGGGCCGGCAGCCTCAGCGCCGTCTGCCGGGCCGGCAGCCTCAGCGCCGTCGCCCGCGACCTCGGCCGCACCCAGTCCGCCGTCAGTCAGCACATCCGACGGCTGGAGAAGGAAACCGGAGCCGCGCTCCTGGAGCGCCACCCGCGCGGCGTGTCGCCCACCGAGGCCGGTCTGATCCTCCAGGCGGCCGCCGCCGACGGGATCGCCGGGCTCGACGGGGCCCTGCGCCGCCTCGACACCCTCGTGCGGGACGACGGCGGGTCGGTCCGCGTCACCACCGGGGCCACCACCGTGCGGCACTTCATGGCCGAGGCCGTCGTCGCCTTCCGGGCGGTCCACCCCCGGGTCAGCCTGGAGTTCCAGACCGAGAACTCAAGCCGCAGCTGCTTCGACGCCCTGGCCGCCGCCGACCTCGACCTCGCCTGGATCACCATCGGCGCACCCGTGCGGGGCATCGAGCAGCGCCCCGTCATGCGCCTGCCCTGGGTCCTCGCGGTCGGCGCCGACGACGCACTCGCCACCCGCTCCCGCCTGGAGCCCGCCGACCTCGCCGGCATCCGCCACATCAGGCTGCCGGAGAACTCCACCTCCCGGGCCCACCTCGACGCCGCTCTCGACGAGGCCGGCGTCCGGATCAGCTCCGACACCGGCGTCGCCGACTGGGACACAGCCCTCCTGCTCTCCGAACTAGGCCTCGGCCACGCGGTCGTGCCCGCCCTGCCCGGCTGGCAGGTCCCCGGCACCGACGGGCCGCTGCGCCTGGTGCCGATCCCGGCCCTGCGGCCCCTCGCCGTCGGCTGGGCCGTCCGCCGCTGGTCCTCCCTCGCCCCGCTCGCCCGCGCCTTCGCCGACGAGGTGGCCCGCACCTGCGTGGCGCGCGCGGGCGCCTCCGGGCAGCCGTGACGCAGGCAGCAGCCCGACGGCCGCCAGTACGGCCATCGCCGTGGTCGAAGCCCCCGCGGTTCCCGCGGCGACCGCGATGCCGAAGGCCGGGCCCACGTTCATCGCCGTCTGCTTGAGCCCGCCCACGACGCCCGCGTGCCCGGCGGGCGCGTCCCCGACCACCGTCCCTGTGGCCGTCACCATCACGGCGGCGAAGCCCGCCCCGAGCAGGCCGAAACCCCAGCCGGGACCCAGCCCCGCGATCCCGAGGACCACGAGGCCGGTTCCGGCGGCCGCCGTCCCCCGTGCCCCGAACCGGCGCAGCGCGGCCCCCGCGACCGGCGCCCCGGCGACCATGGCCGCGGTCATGGGAAGCACCCGCAGCCCGGTCGCGAGCGGGTCGAGCCCCGCCGCGTCCTGGAGCGCGAAGCTCGCCGAGAAGAGGGCCCCGAACAGCGCGCCGGAGACGAGGGCCAACAGAGCGATGGACGCCGTCACCGAGCCGGACCGGGCCACCGCGCGCGGTACCAGCGGCCGCGCGGAACGCCGCTCCGAGCGCACGAGCAGTGCCGTGAGCGCGGCCGCCCCGGCGAACCCGGCCAGCGTCGGCGTCCCCGCCCAACCGTGTTCCGGTACGCCGGCCAGCGTGTGCACCAGCGCCGCGACGGCCGTCGCGAGCAGAGCCGCCCCGCCCGGCCGGATCCGGCCGGTCCCCGTGCGCGGGGGCGCGGGGACCCGTAGGAACAGGGCCGCCGCGGCGATGGCCAGGGCGGCGGGAACGTTCGCGACGAACACCGCGCGCCAGCCGAACCGTTCGACCAGGACGCCGCCGAGGAGCGGCCCGGCCGCCGCGGCCAGCCCGATGGCGGCGGTGCGCACCGCGACCGCCGTACCGAGCCGCTCGGGCGGGTACGCGAGCCGCAGCAGCGCGAGGGTCGCCGGCTGCAGCAGCGCTCCGAAGAGGCCCTGGGCGGCGCGCAGGGCGATCACCCAGCCGGCGCCCGGCGCGAGTGCGATGCCCGCCGAGGCCGCGGCGAAGCCGAGTACGCCGGTGAAGAGCAGCCGCGCGTGCCCGTACCGGTCGCCGAGCCGGCCCGCGAGCACGAGGAACGCGGCCACGGTCAGGAGGTAGGCGGTGCTGGTCCACTGCACCTGGGCCAGGCTCGCCCCGAGGTCCCGCCGCAGGCTGGGCTGCGCCATGAGCAGCACCGTCCCGTCGACGGCGACGAGCATCGCGCCGGCCGCGCTGACGAGGAGCGCGAGTCCGGGCCTCACGGGCGCAGGTACGCGTCGACGGCGGCGTCGACGAGCGCGTCGACACGGTCCTGGGCAGGGTCCTGCGGACCGCTCCCGAGGGCGAGGGCGAGGCTGCCCCAGGACCACAGCTGCGCCACGCCGTGCAGGTTGGCCCACAGGGCGGCCGCGGTGATCCGCGGCGAGCCGGCCGCTTCGCAGCGGGCGACGAGCGAGACGAGCAGCTCGAACAGCGGCAGCGTGGAATCCCGCAGCCGGGAACCCGCCGGGCCGTCCTGCCCGGTGCTGTCGAGCAGGTCGTGCCGGAACATCAGCTCGAACATGCCGCGGCGCTCCAGCGCGAAGCCCACGTACGCGCGACCCAGCGCCCGCACCTGTTCGCGCGGGTCCCCGTTCCCGCAGGCCCCTGCCGCCGAGATCGCCGCGGGGACGCGTGCGCCGAGGTCGTCGAAGCCGCGCCGGGCGATGGCGGAGAGCAGTGCGTGGTGGGTGGCGAAGTACCGCCGGGGCGCCCCGTGGGACACGCCGGCCCGCCGGGCGATCTCGCGCAGCCCGAGCGCTGCGGTCCCCTCGCTCGCGACGAGCTCCGCACCGACGTCGATCAGCCGCTCGCGCAGCCCGTTGTCCTGTTCCATAGACACTGTCTACCAGTGAGCGTAGACAGTGTCTACCGTCCCCCGTCCGGGATGATGGAGTGAGCACGGCCGGGCGAAGCGCCCGGCCCGGCCGAGGAGGAGGTGACCGTCATGGCGGAGCACGCGCCGCACGAGGCCGGTCCGTCGGCGAGCGAGCTGGAGGAGGGCCGCCTGATGAAGGAGCTCGAGGCCATCCACCGGACGCGCCACGAGACCTTGCTGCACGGGTCGGACGACGCTCTGGTCACCCACACCCAGCGGATGGACGAGCTGGAGCGCGAATACCTGCGCCGCCACCCGGACCGCGCGCAGACCGCCGGGCGCACCCGTTCCGGCGCCCGCGCCCGCACGGGGGCGGAGGCGGAAGGGCGGAGCTAGCCGTCCGCTCGGCCTGCGCGCGGGCCCGCCTTCTCGGCGTGCTCGCCCGCGCGCGGCGACGCCCTTCCCTTCCCACTCTCGTACGCGTACGAAGTAGCCGCTGCCCTCGCCGTGCATCAGATTTGCATCATGTGAGACAAATTTGTATCGTTTGATACAAAGGAGGATCACATGATGACCGAAGAAGAGATGCTGGACGGCGCCGCCCGCGTCCTCGCAGGCGACCACAGCGCCTCGATGACGCACATCGCCGCCGGCATCGGCACCAGCCGCGCCACGCTGAGCCGCCGCTACGCCACCCGCGAGGCACTGCTCAAAGCCGTCGCCGCCCGGGCCATCGAGGTGGTCGACGGCTGCCTGGAGCCCGCCGACCTGCCCCACACCGCCGACGGCGCCGCCTTCGACGCCGCCCTGGAGCGGCTCGTCACCGGCCTGCTCCCCGCCGCGCACCTCTACGGCTTCACCTCGCGCGACGCCACCGTGCTCGCCGACCCCGCCTTCCGCGCCGGCATCCAGCGCCAGGACCAGCGCGCCCTCGCCTTCCTCGGCCTCGGCCAGAGCCTCGGCCGACTGCGCGTCGACCTGCCCCCGTACTGGATCTGGTACTCGCTCTGGGGACTGCTCGACGCCGCCGCCGAAGGCGTCCGCGACGGCCACCTCGCCCGCCGTGACATCGGCCGGCTGGTCCTCGCCTCCTTCCTCAGCGGAACCAGGCCGTCCCCCTCCGCGTGACCCCCGCGTGCCTCCCGCACCGCCCCCCGCGTACGACCGTGAACGGAACCTTCATGCACACCCCCACGCAGGACCCGCGCCGATGGATCGTGCTCGCGATCCTCTCCGGCAGCCTCCTGCTCATCTCCATGGACACCACGATCCTCAACGTGGCGTTCCCCTCCCTCGTCGGCGACCTCCAGCCGGGCGCCGTGCAACAGCTGTGGATCATCGACATCTACGCGCTCGCCCTCTCCGGGCTGCTGGTCACCGCCGGCGCCCTCGGCGACCGCTGGGGCCGCAAGCGGCTGCTGATGGCCGGCTTCGGCATCTTCGCCGTGGCCTCGCTCATCGCCGTCTTCTCCACCGAGGCCTGGCACGTCATCGCGGCCCGCGCCCTCCTCGGCGTCGGCGGCGCCGCGATCATGCCGTCCACCCTGTCGATCCTGCGCAGCGTCTTCACCGACGCCAAGGAACGCGCCTTCGCGCTCGCCGTCTGGGCCGCCGTCTTCGGCGGCGGCATGGCCTTCGGCCCGGTCGTCGGCGGCCTCCTCGTCCAGGACTTCGGCTGGCACTCGGCCTTCCTCCTCAATCTGCCCGTCGCCGCGCTCATCGTCGCGGCAGGCCTGCGCTACCTCCCCGAATCCCGCTCCCCGCGCGCCACCGGCAAGTGGGACTGGTGGGGCGTCGGCCAGTCGATCGTCGGCATGCTCGCCCTCGCGGGCGGCATCAAGCAGCTCGGCAAGAGCGGCGTCGCCGACCCGCTGCCGTGGGCCCTGCTCGCCCTCGCCGCCGTCTCCCTGACCGTGTTCGTACGCCGCCAGCTGAGCACGGACAACCCTCTGCTCCAGGTCCGGCTGTTCGCCAAGCCCGCCTTCAGCGTGGCCGCCACCGCGATCTTCCTGCCCATGGTGGGCATGGGCGCGGTCCTGTTCCTGGTCACCCAGTGGTTCCAGTACGGCCAGGGCTACACCCCGCTCGAAGCCGGCCTGTCCCTGCTGCCCGCCCCCCTCGCGCTGATCTGCGGCTCGATGATCGCCCCGACCCTCATGCAGCGCTTCGCGATCCGTCACGTGCTCGGCGGCGGCCTGGTGCTCCTCGCCGCGGGCATGGCCCTGCCCTGGACCTTCCAGCAGTTCACCAGCCTGGGCTACCCCGCCTTCGCCCTGGCTCTGGCCGTCATGGGCCTGGGCGCGGGCATGGCCACCACGGTCGCCTCGGTGACCCTGATCTCCACGGCACCGGCCGACGAGGTCTCCAGCGCCGCGGCCATCGAGGAGACCTGCTACGAACTGGGCTCGGCCATGGGCGTCGCCATCCTCGGCTCCACCGCCGCCACGCTCTACCGGGCCAACCTCCCGGCCCTCGACCTGGACTCCTCCACACTGAGCGCCGTACGGGACTCCGTGGGCGAGGCGGCGCACACCGCCGAGCGGCTCGGCGGCACCGTCGGCCAGAACCTGCTCGACGCCGCCTCACAGGCCTACACCCTCGCGATCACCCCGGCGTTCCTGATAGCCGGCGGGCTCGCCGTCGCCGCCGCCGCGACCACGTGGACCCTGATCCCGCGCGACCTGCGTCCGACCGACAACCATTAGCCGGGAAGCAACTCAAGCCCCCACCGCTAAGGGCTGTCCCGTAATCCCCGGTGGATCAGCGCGCGGCGTCAGATGCGGTGCCCCGCAAGGCGGAGGAGCGTCCGCATACTGTGCGTATTCGGGCGTTCCGACAACGCGGCGAGGTGCCGTAGCTGTCGTCGTGCGCCCGCCGGGGATTACGGGACAGCCCTTAGGAGGCGGCGTACGCCCACACCGCGCGCATCGTCTCCGGCGGGGGCGTCGGACCGGTCAGCTCCCGCTGTGTCATGAGGATGGTGGTGGCGCCCGTCGAGGGGACGATGTGCGCGGCCGTGCCGGTGCCGCCGATCCAGCCGTAGCGGCCGGGCACGTTCCACGGGTTGGCCCGGGTGACGTCGACCGACCCGCCGAAGCCCCAGCCCTGCCCCTCCAGGAAGAGTTCGGCGCCGGCCCGCTGGGCCGGCGTCAGCCAGTCGGTGGTCATCCGCCGCACCGCATCCGCCGAGAGCAGCGGGCCGCCGTCGTCGAGCAGCATCCGGGTGAAGGCGAAGTAGTCGTCCACCGTCGACACCAGTCCGCCGGCGCCGGAGGGGAAGGCGGGCACGGTGCTCCACTGGCCGTGGGGGGCGTCGACGAGGTCGAGGCCCCCGTCCGCGCCGCCGCGGTAGTAGTGGGTGAACCGGCCCAGCTGCCCGGACGGCACGGCGAATCCGGTATCGGCCATCGACAGAGGCTCGAAGATCCGCTCCGCCAGGAACTCGGGCAGCGGACACCCGGCCACCCGCGCGATCAGCACCCCGAGGACGTCCGAGCAGGTGTTGTACAGCCAGGCCTCGCCCGGCTGGTACAGCATCGGGATCCGCGCCAGCCTCGCCATCCACTCGTCCGGCGACACGATGGCCTGGGGGTGCGGCGGCCCCTGCCCCAGCTCGCCGGTCAGCGGTGCGACCGCCGGGAGCGAGAAGTCGTCCGGGAAACCCCATCCGGCACGGAAGGTCAGCAGATCGGCCACGGTGACCGGCCGCGCGGCCGGGACCACGTCGTCGACGGGACTCGCGGGAGTCCGTACGACCATCGGCGCGGCGATCTCCGGCAGCCAGGGTGCCACCGGGTCGTTCAGCCCGAACCGGCCGTCCTCCACCAGCATCATGACCGCCACCGCCGTGACCGGTTTGGCCAGGGAGGCGATCCGGAAGATCGAGTCCCGGACCATCGGAGCGCTGCCTTCGGCGTCCGCGCTGCCCACGGCCACCACCTCCGGCTCAGCGCCGTCGCCCCGGTCCACGAGGGCGACCGCACCGGGGATGGTTCCGCCGTCCACGTACGGCGTGAGGATGTCGATCAAACCGGCCACGAGTCCGCCTTTCGGGCAGGGGCATGGGGGATGGGGCATGGGTACGCGAGTGCGGGGGCGCGAGGGCGTCAGGGCGTGCGGGCCACGGAGTCCCACAGGGCGCAGTGGTGTTCGGCCGCCGCGTCCACGGGACGGATCCCCGACGGCCCCGGCGCCAGGGACAGGACGGCGGGGGAGCGCGGCCACCAGGGCCCCGATCCGGGCGCGTTGGGATCTCCGGTCGCCGCGAACCGGGTCCAGTAGCCGGTCATCCGGTCCGACAGCGCCCGCTGCGGAGCGCTCAACGCCAGTCCGGTGTCGAAGAGATAGGGCAGTTCGAAACCGTGCGAGGCGCCGTAGGGGAAGTCCGCCACCGGCGGCAGTCCGGTGAAGTCCGGCGCCCGGCGGTCGTCGAAGCGGTAGTCGTACGTCGGCACGTGCCGCGCCAGCGCACGGCTGTCCCGCAGCTGCGGACAGATGAAGGAGGCGTCCGAGAGCACGGCCGCCAGAGCCAGCGCGGGCGTCGGACGCGCCGCCACCGGATAGGCCGCCTCGATCCTGTCGGCCCGCGCTCCGAACGCGGCGCGCAGCCGGGCCCGGTAGGCCTGCGCGTCGGGGACCGGGAAGGCGCCCAGGGTCTGCCCGAGGAAGATCCGCATCTCGTCGCGGGTCGAGCCCTGCACGACCGGGACCCGGTGGAACTCCCCGCGTTCCAGGGCGCGTCGGGGCTCGGTGGGCAGCAGCCCGGTGCCGTAGGACACGGGGGAGAAGCGCAGCATGAGCTCGGGTGTCGCCAGCACCCCGGGCGCCAGGCCGCGCAGGCACGCCAGTACCTCCTCGTCCGAGGGCCGGCCGCAGCCGAGCCGGGCCGCGGCGGCGATCCCGTCGGCCACGGTGCGGTGCTCCGGCACGAACGGTTCGTAGGCGCCCATGGTGGGAAGCCACGACCGCGGCGGGACCGCGAGCGAGCAGGGGCCGCTCTGCGCGATCGCCCGGTGGAAGAGACCGGCGGAGGCCGGGGAGGTGAGGTGCAGGCAGACGCTGAGGCCGCCCGCCGACTCGCCGAACACGGTGACGTTGCCCGGATCACCGCCGAAGCGGGCGGCGTTCGCCCGCACCCACCGAAGCGCGGCCTGCTGGTCGGCGAGCGCGAGATCGGGGGCCCCGCCGAGCGCGGGATGCCCGAAGAGGCCGAAGATCCCGAGGCGGTAGTTGACGGTGACGACCACGGCGCCGCCGGCCGCGGCCAGCCGGCCCGGACGGTACAGGTCCCCGGCGCCGTTCATGAAGCCACCGCCGTGGAACCACACCATGACCGGGCGGCCGGTCCCCTCGTCGGCCGGCCCTCCCACCGGGGCGGTGACGTTCAGGAACAGGCAGTCCTCCGAGCCGCTCGGACCGCCCGGCCCCACAGCCGGCAGCTGTACGCAGCGTGCCCCGGGCGAGCCCGCGTCCCGTACGGCCGCCCAGCGCGCGGCGGGCTCCGGCAGCCGCCAGCGCAGCGGACCGGTCGGCGGGGCGGCGTAGGGGATGCCCTCGTAGGTGCGGTTCCCGGCCGACTCCCGTCCGCGCACGGGCCCGCGATCGGTCTCCACCACCGGCGGCCGGCGGCCCTCCTCGGAGGCGGAGGCGGAGGCGGAGGCGTAGGCGGAGGAGGAGGAAGCGGAGGGGACGGCGGAAGCGGAGGTGAAGGCGGTGGCGGAAGCCGAAGCGGTGGCGGCCGGAGCGGCCGCGCCGCCGGCCAGCAGGAGAAGGGCCGGCAGGACCGCCCCGCGCCCCGCCCTCCGGCACGCCATCAGCGCCCCCTCTCCAGCACGCCCCGTACGTAGGCCGCCTGTCCCGCGTGCTGGAGGTCGTCGCCGATCACACTGACCAGCCGCACCCCGAGGGTCACCGGCGGGTCCCACCGTTCGTCCACCACCCGGTCCAGGTCGGCGGCGGTCAGCCCGCGCAGGAACCGTCCGGTCTGCGCGTGGACGGCGTCGAAGTACTCCAGCAGCAGGTCCCCGGATGCCACCCGCACGGCGGCGGCCTGGCGGGCGGTGTGCCCGTAGCCGGTCGACCCGGCCGGGAGCGAGAGGGCGAACCGCCCCTCCCAGCCCTGCGCGTGCCAGACCTGCTCCCATCCCGCCGCGTCCGCCACGTGGTCGTCCTGGATGCGGGTCAGGTGCCAGACGAGCCAGGTGACCGAGTTCGCGCCCGGGTCCACCCGCGCGTCCAGCCGCTCGGCGTCCAGCCCCTCGACCACCTCGTGCACCACGCCGTGGATCCGGTCGAACGCGTCGGCAAGTAGCTCCGTACCCTTCATGCCCCCACCATGCCCACGACGCGAGCCGGGACCCCCCGAGGCGCCGCGCGGAACCCCCGTTTGCCCGCCCCGAATGGCGCAGCGCGACACGGAGGCGCTGAATGTGACGAAGCGTGCGATTCCCATGACGCACGATGACCGGCGCGCGACGTGTAGACCCGCGTGTCGGCGAACGGAGCTTTCCATGAATGACCCCATCACGCTCGCGGCGACGGAGCACGAAGGCCCGCGCGGGTTTCCCGACACCACGGCGGCCCGGCCGCCGACCGAGCCCACCGCGGGCCCCGGCGCCACCTCCGGCCCCGACGACGTCCCCGACGCCGGGGCCGTGGGCGGAGCCTGCGCCGGTCCCGGCCCCGACCGTGACCCGGGCCGTGACTCCGACCGTGACCCGGACCAGGACCCAAGCCGTGACTCCGAGCCCGGGGGCGCGACCGCGCCGCCGGAAGGGGCCGGGGCCGCGCCGGCGGAAGGGGCCGGGGCCGCGCCGGCGGAAGGGGCCGCGACCGCGCCGCCGGAAGGGGCCGCGACCGCGCCGGCGGAAGGGGCCGGGGCGGCGCCGATACGGACCGTCCTGGAGACCGCCGCCACCGGCCGTTCGGTCAAGGAGGTAGCCGCGCTGGTGAACCTCCTCAAGGACTCCGGACAGCTGCCCAACCCCGGACACGCGGCGCTGCGCGCGGCCGCCGTGGCCCGTCCCGTCCAGGACGTCCACGAGATGGTCGCCCTGCTGGGAGAGCCGGGCCACGAGGCCGTAGAAACCGACATCACCCTGCGGGCCGCCGCCCTCGGCCGCCCCATCGAGGACGTGGCCCTGCTGGTCGGCATCCTGGGCACCGGCGACGGACAGGCCCCGTACCGCGGGACGGCATCCGATCCGGAGCCCCCGGGGCGCCCCGCCGCCCGGCGGCCCGCTCCGGCCCCGGTTCCGCAGCCGGCCCCGGCGAGGTCGGCGGGCGGCGCGCTGCGCCACGTACTGCGCTGGCCGGTGGTGTTCGCGCTGCTGCTCTGCGGTGCGCTGCACGTGCCCGGCGACATGGCGGCCCTGCCCTCCGGTGATCCCGACGGGCTGCTCGCCCTGGCGGTCACGCTGCTGTGCCCGACCGCCGGCGTGCTGCTGGCGGTGCGCGACACGGCCGGGGCGTGGCGGACCGGGGCGGTCGTCGCGCTGGGCGTCGCCGCGCTCCATGTGGTGGGCGGCGCCGTGCGGTTCGACCCGCTCGCCGGCGCGGTCGGCGGCACCGTCGAATGGGCCGGTGTCACCGCGGTGCTCAGCGCCGCGACCGCCGCCGTCCTCGCCGGCCTGGCCCTGCAGTACCGTCCGGCGGCCGACCCGGCCGACGGAGCCTGACCCGGGCGGGGAGGGGATCCGGGCACCGAGCCCGGGTCCCCTCCCCGCCGTCGAACGGAGCGAGGAGCAGGATGGACCCGGTGGCGGCACTGGACCGCATCGCGTTCCTGCTGGAGCGTGCCCAGGAGCCGACGTACCGGGTCCACGCCTTCCGCACCGCCTCCGCGGCCCTCGTACGGATGGGGGAGCGGGAGGTGGCCGAGCGGGTCGCGGCCGGCACGCTCGAAGAGGTCAAGGGCATCGGCCCGAAGACCGCCAAGGCCGTCCGCGAAGCACTCGGCGGCCACATCCCGGAGTACCTCCAGCGGCTGGAGGACAAGGCCGCCGCCCACCCCGAGGGGCCGCCGTCGAGCCCCGAGGCCCTCGCGCTGCGCGCCGCCCTGCGCGGGGACTGTCACGTGCACTCGGACTGGTCGGACGGCGGCAGCCCGATCGAGGCGATGGGCCGGGCCGCGGCCGGCCTCGGGCACGAGTGGGCGGTGCTGACCGACCACTCGCCGCGCCTGACGGTCGCCCGGGGGCTCTCGCCGGAGCGGCTTCGCGAACAGCTGCGGGTCGTGGCCGAACTCAACGCGGCCTGGGCCCCGTTCCGGCTGCTCACCGGCATCGAGTGCGACATCCTCCTCGACGGCTCGCTCGACCAGGAGCCCGAACTCCTTGCCGAAGTGGACCTGGTGGTCGGCTCCGTCCACTCCAAACTGCGGATGGACGCCCCCGCCATGACCCGGCGGATGATCGCCGCCGTGCGCAACCCGCACCTGGACGTCCTCGGCCACTGCACCGGCCGGCTGGTGACGGGAAGGACCCGCCCGGAGTCCGAGTTCGACGCCGAGGCCGTCTTCGCGGCGTGCGCCGAGTCCGGCGCCGCCGTGGAGATCAACAGCCGGCCCGAACGGCTCGACCCGCCGCGACGGCTGCTGCGGCTCGCCGTGGCCGCGGGCACCTTCTTCGCGATCGACACCGACGCGCACGCCCCCGGCCAGCTCGACTGGCAGATCGCGGGCTGCGAACGCGCCCTTGAATGCGGGGTGCCGGCCGACCGGATCGTCAACACCTGGTCAGCGGACGACCTCCTCACCTGGACCCGGACGCGCCGACAGCCGTAGGCCCGCCGGAGTGCGCAGACCCGCCTGGAGCCGGCGCCGGAGCTCCCCCCCGAAGCCGCGGACCCGCACGCGCCCACGTGCACGGATATCCGCTTGGCGGTACGCGGACCGGCTCCTATGGTGCGCGTATGACGATCATCGATTCCCAGGACGTGGATACCGCGGTGTCCCTCACCGCGCGGGCGCTGCGGGACGTGGCGCACCTCGACTGGAGCGCTCCGGCCGCCGGCCTGGAGTGGAGCTGCCACGACACCGCCGTCCACGTGGCGGAGGACTTCACGGCCTACGCCGCCCAGCTCACGGTGAGCGCCGCCGACGCGTACGTCCCCCTTGAGATACGGGCCGAGGAGGGCACCGGCCCCAGCGGCCTCATCGACGTGATCGAGGCGTCCGGCGGGTTCCTGTCCGCCGCCGTGGCCCTCGCCGGTCCCGGTGCCCGTGCCTGGCACCCGTACGGCAGGGCGGGCGCGGACGGCTTCGCCGCGATGGGCGTCGTCGAGACGCTGCTGCACACCCACGACATCCTCGGGGGGCTCGGGGTCCACGACTGGCAGCCCGATCCCGCACTGCCCGAGCGGGTCCTGGACCGCCTCTTCCCGCACGTCCCGCGCGGCACCGGCGGCCACGACGCCTGGCGGACCCTGCTGTGGGCGACCGGCCGCGGCGAACTCCCGGGACTGCCCCGGCAAGCGACCTGGCGCTGGTACGCCGAACCCGTCGAGGCCGAGCGCGTACTGCTCTGCGACCTCTCCCCGATGGCCGCGGCCGACCTGCACGCGGGCGGCACCGGAGGCTTCGCCTGGGCCGAGGACGGCCCCGGCGACGGCACCCGCCGCGCCGCCGGGAGCGTGGCCAGGGCACGGGAGGCGGGGACGTACCGGCCGGGCTGGGGACCGTACGCGATCATCCGCGCGAGCGACCGCCGGGCCATCGGCGGCATGGGCTTCCACGGGGTCCCCGACGCCGACGGCCGCGCCGAGGTCGGCTACGACCTCGTTCCCTCGGCGCGCGGCAACGGCTACGCCACCGAAGCGCTGAAGGCGCTGTCGGCGTGGGCCTTCACACAGCCGGGCCTCACCCTCCTGGCGGCGACGACGGACGAGGACAACGCACTCTCCCAGGGGGTGCTGCGGCGGACCGGTTTCACCGCGGCCGGAACCGGGGAGGGCCTGGTCCGGTACGTCATGAGGGGCTCCGGGCCCGAAGCGGCCTAGCGTTTCCCGCCCCCCGGCCCGGAAAGCAGGTTCCGCATGGTCAGTTGTCAGGTCCCCGTGATCGACCTCGGCCCGTGGCGTGCCGGCGGGCCCGGGATGCGCCGGAGCGTCGCCGACCGCGTCGACGAGGCGCTCCAGGCGGCCGGTTTCCTGCTGGTGACCGGGCACGGGGTGGACCCGGAGCTGCCCGGGCGGATCCGGGAGGCGGCGCACGCGTTCTTCCGGCTCCCCGCCGCCGCCAAGGCGCCGTACGCCGTCGCGGTCGGCGGCCGCGGCTGGCTCGGCCCGGGCGCGGAGGCCAACAGCCACGCGGAGGGCGCGGCCTCCCCGCCGGACCTGAAGGAGTCCTGGTCGTGCGCGGCCGAGGACCCGACCGGGATCCCCTCCGTGGACGCGGAGTGGTTCCGGCCCAACGCCTGGCCGGCCGAAGCGCCCTCGCTACGGCCGCTGGTGGCCCAGTACCTGACCGCGATGCGGGCGCTCTGCGACGAGCTGCTGGAGCTGCTGGCGGCCGCCCTGCGCCTGGAGGCGGACCACTTCACCCGCCACACCGGCCACCCCACCTGGGGGTTCAACATCAACTGGTATCCCGGGACCGAGCTCGTCGGGCCGCCGCTGCCCGGCCAGTTCCGCATCGGGGCCCACACCGACTTCGGCACCGTCACGGTCCTGGACCGCCAACAGGGCGCGGGAGGCCTGCAGATCCACACCGAGGCCGGCGGCTGGCAGGACGCCCCGTACGATCCGGCCGCGCTCACGGTGAACATCGGCGACCTGATGGCGCGCTGGACGGGCGACCGGTGGCGGGCCGGCCGCCACCGGGTGCTGCCGCCGCCGGCCGACGCGCCGGCCGAGGAGCTGATCTCGCTGGTCTACTTCTACGAGTGCGACGCGCACACCCGGGTGGAGTCCCTCCCGGCGCCCCTGGGCCGGACCGCGCACGAGCCGGTCGACTCGCACGCCTACCTGCGGGCGCAGCTCGACGCGATCACCGTCCCGGCGGGGGAAGCGGGCCCTCCCGCGGATCCGGCCCGCCCGGGAGACGCGGCTGGTCAGGCGGGTCCGATCGGCTGAGGGCGGCCCGGCGGGGGACCCGATTACCCGATGCCGGGCGCGTTCGGCAGGATGGACGTCATGACCGAGATCCGCACCCCCCGCCTCCTCCTCCGCCGCTGGTCCGAGGACGACCTCGTCCCCCTGTCGGAGATCAATGCCGACCCCGAGGTGATGCGCTGGATCGGCGACGGCGAGACCCTCGACCTGGAGGAGACCGCCGAGACCATCGAGCGCTGGGAGGACGAGTGGGACGAGGAGGGCTTCGGGATCTTCGCCGTGGAGCTGTTGGCCTCCGGCGAGCTGATCGGCGCCGTAGGGCTGTCCATGCCGTGGTGGCTCCCCGAGGTCCTGCCCGCGGCGGAGATCACCTGGCGCCTCGGCCGCTCCTACTGGGGTCAGGGCTACGCCTCCGAGGCCGCGCACGCCACGCTGGAGTTCGCCCTCCAGGACCGGGGTCTCGACCGGGTCGTGGCCGTCAACCGGGCGGGCAACGACGAGTCCGAGAGCGTGATCCGCAAGCTCGGGATGACGGCGGAGAAGGACACGGCGCACCCGGAGTCCGGGGCGCTCCTCAACATCCACGCCATCGACCTCACGGAGTACGAGGGCTGAGCGGTCCGCCCCTTCCGGCCGGTCCTGTCCGAGGTCGTTCCGGCCGGACCTGCACCGCCCGCCCCGCCCCCGCATCAGCCGATCGGTCGACCCGCCGGTCGGCCGGCGGTCCTCGCCGGGGCCCTGCTGCTCGGAGCCCGCACCGAGCCCGGGCGGGAGCCGGCCGCGGCGCCCGCCGCCTCCCCGCTCCCGGCGGTCTCCCGGACCCCCGGCGGAACGCTCCTGGTCGCCGACTTCGGCGCCGATACCGTCTCCTACCGGAACGGCATCATTATCTTCGACCTCGACACCGGGAGCAGCCGCCGGCTCGCGGCGGGGTCGCGGCCGTTGGGCATCGCGGTCCTGTGAGGCTGCCCGGGCGACCGGGCCGGCGTCAGTGCGGAGCGGACGGAGCCGCGGCGCCGTCGCGGGTCATGCCGCGCACGCCTCCAGCATGGTGGAGAGCATCCGCTTCTCGGGTTCGGTGACGGTCAGGCCGTACGCCGACTTGACGGTCGTCCAGGCCCGTCCGTACTGGCACCAGGCCGTCTTCGACGGCGGCTGCCACAGGTCGGGGCTCTGATCGCCCTTCGAGCGGTTCGAGGAGGCGGTCACCGCGAGCAGTTGGGGGCGGGTCAGGTCGTTCGCGAAGGCTTTGCGCTTCGCGGCGTCCCAGCCGGCCGCGCCGGAGCGCCAGCCCTCGGCGAGGGGCACCATGTGGTCGATGTCCACCTTCGACGCCTGGGTGACCACCACGCCGTCGTACAGGCTCTTCCACGTACCGGACACGGCTTTGCACTCGGAGTCCCGGGTGACGTCCGTGCCGTCCCGCTGGAGGATGACCTCGCGGGTGTCGCACTTGTCGCCCTGCTCCGCCCAGTGCGTGAACTTGTCCCGGCTGTACCCGGACATGGTTCCCGCGGGGGCCACCTTCAGCGCGGCCAGCTGCGTACGGGCCACCGCGGCGCTCACCATGCCGGGCAGTACGTCCCCGGGGGCGGGCTTCCCGTCGTCCGGAGCGGGGCGGGACGGGGCGGAAGAGGCGGTGCCCGGCTTCGGGTCGTCACCGGGAACGGCCCCGGTCCCCGAACAGCCGGCGAGGGCCAGCAGTGACGCGGCCGCCACTACCACACCGGACACACGTGTCTGACGTCCCATTACCCCACCCCGAGCTCTTCGCCGTGTCCCGGGAAGCCTACCCAGGGCGGACGGGTCGCCAAGCCCCGCCCGTCGGCCGGGCAGTGAGCGCCGAGCGGCTGCCGTGACCCGGCTCCGCGGACGCAGGCCACCAACCCCCGGACGGGTGAGCGGGGTTGGGTTCCACCGCCCGGACAGCTGCGTCGTGCGAACCTTCGCCGATCCGGGGGGAAGGAACACCGGCGGCGCCGTGGGTCCGCGCGGCGCGGAGCCCCGGTACCGGGGAGGGCGGGAACCGCGGCTGCCGTTCGCCCCTCTTGTACGGGGAGCGGGGGAGACGACGATCATGAAGAAGACTGGTGTGTCCGCGACCGGGCGGACGGCTCTGGCGGGGTTCGCGGGACTGCTGTGCGCGGTGCTCGCGGCCTGCGGCACCGTACGGGCGGGGGAGGCGGCCGGGCCCGCCCCCGCGGCGGCGCCGAGTCCGCGGATCTGCGACTTGGACGGGCCGACGCACGGCGCCACGGCGGCCCCCGGCATCCCGACGGATGAGGAGACGGGCGCGCACGCGGGCCCGCCGACCGACGGGGAGACAGGGGCGTACGCGGGCCCGCCGACCGACGAGGAGACGGGCGCGTACGCGGGCCCGCCGACCGACGAGGAGACGGGCGCGTACGCCGGCCCGCCCACCGACGAGGAGACGGGTGCCTACGCGGGGCCCCCGACGGATCAGGACACCGGCCTTCCGGACCCGCCCACCGACCGGGGCGCCGGCACCCCGGATCCACCGACGGACGGCACGGCCGCGCCGGGCGGCCCCGGAGCCGTCACCAACGGCGCCGGCCCCTGCGGAGCCGCCGGATGGTTCGACATGACCCGGGACTTCGCCGGCTGGTACGCCACGCACCGCACCGGAGAGGACCAGGACATTTCCGCCGACGGGATCGGCCCGGTCCGCGTCCGCAAGGTGGGCGGCGCGGGCCGCGCGGAGGTGACCTTCACCACCGCGGGAGTGGGCAAGAGCCGCGGCGACGACGCGCGCAGGGTCGTACGGGTCTTCGCGGACTGGCGCCACGAGGTGTACGGGGACTCCGGTACGGTCACCGTCCGGACGGTCGAGACCTCGCCGGTCACCGTCACCGGCTCCTGGTGACCCCCGCGCGGCCCCTCCGCCGCCCGCACCGGCAGCCGGGCGCACAGTCGTCATGGTGCCGCCGGAGAAGGCCGCGATCTCCAAGTGCGACTTGGATAAGCCATAAGGCAGAGTTATAGGGGCATAAGTAGGGGGTGGGTTCTGGGTTAGGCTTGCCTCAGTTTAGTGTTCCCTTGATCGAGTCAATTCGTCGTTCGAAGGGAACCAGACATGCCTCGCCCCCTGCGGGTAGCAATCGTCGGTGCCGGCCCCGCCGGCATCTACGCCGCCGACGCCCTGCTGAAGTCCGAGGCGGCAACCGAGCCGGGTGTGTCCATCGACCTGTTCGAGCGGATGCCGGCGCCCTTCGGTCTGATCCGTTACGGCGTCGCCCCCGACCACCCGCGCATCAAGGGCATCATCACCGCCCTTCACCAGGTGCTCGACAAGCCCCAGGTCCGCCTCTTCGGCAACGTCGACTATCCGAACGACATCAGCCTCGACGAGCTGCACTCGTTCTATGACGCGGTGATCTTCTCCACCGGCGCCACCGCCGACCGCGACCTCACCATCCCCGGGGTCGAGCTCGACGGCTCCTACGGCGCCGCCGACTTCGTCTCCTGGTACGACGGTCACCCGGACGTCCCGCGCACCTGGCCGCTGGAGGCGCGGAAGGTCGCCGTCCTCGGTGTCGGCAACGTCGCCCTCGACGTGGCCCGCATCCTCGCCAAGACCGCCGACGAGCTGCTGCCGACGGAGATACCGGCGAACGTCTACGACGGCCTCAAGGCCAACGAGGCGCTCGAGGTCCACGTCTTCGGCCGCCGCGGCCCCGCGCAGGCCAAGTTCAGCCCGATGGAGCTGCGCGAGCTGGACCACTCGCCGAACATCGAGGTCATCGTCAACCCCGAGGACATCGACTACGACGAGGGCTCGATCGCCGAGCGCCGCAAGAACAAGCAGACCGACATGGTCGCCAAGACCCTGGAGAACTGGGCGATCCGCGACACCGGCGACCGCCCGCACAAGCTCTTCCTGCACTTCTTCGAGTCTCCGTCCGAGATCCTCGGCGAGGACGGCAAGGTCGTCGGACTGCGCACCGAGCGCACCGAGCTCGACGGCACCGGGAACGTCAAGGGCACCGGCCGGTTCACCGACTGGGACGTCCAGTCCGTCTACCGCGCGGTCGGTTACCTCTCCGACGAGCTCCCCAAGCTGCCGTGGGACGTCGCCTCCGGCACGGTCCCGGACGAGGGCGGCCGCGTCATCGAAGCGGGCGCGCACCTGGCGTCGACGTACGTCACCGGCTGGATCCGCCGCGGCCCGATCGGCCTGATCGGCCACACCAAGGGCGACGCCAACGAGACGGTCTCCAACCTCCTCGCCGACCACGCGAACGGCCGGCTGCGGACCCCCGCCGCCCCTGAGCCGGAGGCCGTCGAGGCCTTCCTCGCCGGCCGGGAGATCCGCTTCACGACGTGGGAGGGCTGGCACAAGCTGGACGCGGCCGAGAAGGCGCTGGGCGAGCCGCAGGGCCGAGAGCGCGTGAAGCTGGTCGAGCGCGAGGACATGCTCAAGGCGAGCGGCGCGTAGTCCCGGGCTCCGGGTGGTGCCCGCCGCGTGCGGGCCCACCCGGACGACCGCGCGGCCCGGCCCTGCGGCGGCGCCTCACCCACCGGGGCCGCGCACGACCGTCCCGAGGTGTGACGGAAGTCTGACGAAAGCCCGCGCCCCCTGGCCGCGGGGGCACGGCCGGTGGTCGAATCGGCGCGTGAGCACAGAACAACGACCGGATCCCGACGGCCCCGACGGCTCCGAGGGGCGCGTCGGCCGCGACGCCGACGGCTTCGGCGCCCCCGTAGGGCGGCGGCTGATCCTCGGCATGGTGGGGCTCGGCGCCCTCGGCCTGGCCGCCGCGCCCCGCCTCCAGTCCGGCCTCGACGCGGTACTGGGACGGGCCTCCGCGTCGGACCCCACCGGCCTGACCGGACTGCTGCCGGGCGGCGGCGGGTTCCGCTACTACTCCGTCGCCTCCTCGGTCCCCCACCGGGGCCCGGCGGACTACCGGCTGACCGTCGACGGCCTGGTCGAGCGCCCGGGCTCGTACACCCTCGACGCGCTCCGCGGCCTGCCGCAGACCCGCGTCGTCCGCGACGTCCAGTGCGTGACCGGCTGGCGGGTGCCCGGCACGCCTTTCGAAGGGGTCCCGCTCTCCCGGCTCCTGGACGCCGCCGGGGTCCGCCCGGAAGCCCGCGCGATCCGCTTCACCTGCTTCGACGGCACGTACACCGAGAGCCTCACGCTCCCGCAGGCCCGTCGTGACGACGTGATGGTCGCCCTGCGGATGCGGGACGAGCCCCTCAGCCACGCGCACGGCGGCCCGGTCCGTCTCTACGTCGCTCCCATGTACTTCTACAAGTCGGCGAAATGGCTGTCGGGCATCACGCTCACCCAGGACGTCCGCCCCGGCTACTGGGAGGAACTCGGCTACGACGTCGATGCCTGGGTCGGCAAGTCGAACGGACGAGACGATGCCCCGACGGTCTGAACTCCCCGGCCGGATCCGCCGGTTCACCCCCGCCGAACGCTGGATCCACCGGACCACCGCCGCACTCACGGGGCTGTGCCTGGCGACCGCCGGCTGCCTCTACCTGCCGCCGCTGGCCGAGATCGTCGGCCGCCGCCACCTGGTGGTCACCGTCCACGAATGGTCCGGGCTGCTGATCCCGGCCCCCGCCCTGCTGGGGCTCGCCTCCCGCGCTTTCCGCGCCGACCTGCGCCGCCTGAACCGCTTCGGCCCGCACGACCGGACCTGGCTGCGTTCCGCGCTGCGCCGGGACGCGCGGCCCGCCGGCCGCCCGGCGGGCAAGTTCAACGCCGGTCAGAAGCTCTACGCGAGCTGGAGCGCCGGTGCGGCCCTGGTCATGCTCGGCACCGGCCTGCTGATGTGGTTCACCGGGCTGGCCCCGCTGCCCTGGCGTACGGGCGCCACCTTCGTCCACGACTGGCTGGCCATCGCGCTGGCCGTGGCCGTCGCGGGGCACGTCGTGAAGGCCCTGGCCGATCCGGAAGCCCGGCGCGGCATGCGTACGGGCTCGGTGGCGGCCGAGTGGGCCCGGCGCGAGCACCCGTTGTGGCGTACGCCGTCCGCCCGCGGGGCGGCCGCCGCTACTCCTGCGGAACCGCCGCGTCCAGGGCTTCGGTGAGTCGCCGCAGCCGGTCCTGGAGATCCCTGATCTCGCCGAGCTCGAAGCCGGTCGCCGTGGCGATCCGCCGGGGCACCTCGACGGCACGGGCGCGCAGGGCCGTACCCGACTCGGTCAGCCGGGCCTGTACGGACCGCTCGTCCTCGGCGCTGCGCTCGCGCGAGATCAGCCCGGTCGCCTCCAGGCGCTTGAGCAGCGGGGACAGCGTGCCCGAGTCGAGGCGCAGGTGCCGGCCGAGCTGTTTGACCGGCATCTCCCCGTGCTCCCAGAGCACCAGCATCACCAGGTACTGCGGGTAGGTCAGCCCGAGATCCTTGAGGATCACGCGGTAGAGGCCCCCGAAGGCGCGGTTCGCCGCGCCCAGCGCGAAGCAGATCTGGCCGTCCAGGCGAAGGAAGTCCTGGTCGGGGTGGGTGGCGGGCGGCTGCTCGGTCATGGGAACCAGTCTACTCGGCGCTGCTGTGTCGACAACTGAATTGTGCACAACTTAATTGTGTGCAATATTCATGGGGCGAGGTCGCCGACCGACGGCCCCGCCTCCGCCCCGTGAGAGGAACCCCGAGATGGACGCGCTCTACACCGCTGTCGCCACCGCCAACGGCCGCGAAGGCCGCGCCGTCAGCTCCGACGGTCAGATCGACCTCGCGCTGGCCATGCCGCAGGCCCTCGGCGGAAACGGGCTGGGCACCAACCCCGAGCAGCTCTTCGCGGCCGGCTACGCCGCCTGCTTCGCCAGCGCGCTCGGACTGGTCGGCCGCCAGGCCAAGGTCGACACCAGCGAGATCTCCGTCACCTCGGAGGTCTCCATCGGCAAGGACGGCGCGGGCTTCGGGCTCGCCGTCGTCCTTCGCGTGGAGCTCCCGGACGCCCTGGAGGGCGAGACCGGCGCCCTGCTGGTCAAGCAGGCGCACGAGGTCTGCCCGTACTCCCGGGCCACCCGCGGCAACATCCCCGTCGAGCTCGTCGTCGAGTAGTCCCCGGTTCCCCCGGGCCCCCGCACCACGCGGAGCGGCCGTCCTCCCCGTCAGCCCGCCGCACGCGCGGCGCGGACGGCGGGCACGGCCGCTCCGGCGTCAGAGCGTCCGGTCCAGCAGTGCGAACAGCGCCGCCCAGTGGCGCTCGTCGCCGGACTCGTCGTAGGTGGACGTGTCCGCCAGCGTGTAGCCGTGCGGCGCGCCCCCGTAGACCTCGGCGCGGTGGCGGACACCGGCCGCGGTGAGGGCCTTGTCCAGCCGGTCGATCTGCTCGGCGGGCAGTGACGGGTCCTGGTCCGCGTGGCCGAAGTACAGCTCCGCCGTCACCCCGGGCGCGAGCAGGTGCGGGCTGTCCGCCGCGTCGGTGGCCAGGGCCCCGCCGTGGAAACCGGCCGCCGCCGCGACCCGCCGCGGGTACGTGCCCGCGGTGAGCAGGGCCAGCCGGGCGCCCAGGCAGTACCCCGTGATCCCCACCGGACCGGCGGCAGCGCCGGGGAAGTCCGAGAGCCAGTCCAGGTACGCCCCCGCGTCACGCATCGCGAGCTCGGCGGTCAGGGAGTCCAGGACCGGGAGGACCCGGTCGAAGAGCTCCGGCTGCCGGCCGAAGTCGACGAACTCCGGCAGTTCGAAGACCGGTGTGCGCCCGTGGCGGTAGAAGAGGTTGGGCAGCAGCACCACGTACCCCGCGGCGGCGATCCGGTCCGCCATCGACTTGATGTGCGGACGGACCCCGAGTGCGTTCATGTACAGCAGGACCCCGGGGTACCTGCCGTCGCCGTCGGGCCGGGCCAGATAAGCGTCGGCTGTTCCGTCCCGTGTGACGATCTCCACGGATGTCCTGACTACCTCGCGTGCGGTCGTCATGGCCGTCCCCCCCTTTTCGTATGGCGAAGGCCGCAGACTACCGTGATCGCCGGGTCATCCCAGAGTGTCCTGAAATCGCCCTCTCCCACGTCAACCGCCGTTTTACTGTGGTCCGATGCCAGTCGTGGACATCAGTGCCAGCGCCGAGGACTTCAACGCCGACCCGTATCCCTACTACGCGAGACTCCGTGAGGCGGGCCCGGTCCACCAGGTCGTCGTCACGGCCGACGCGTACGAGCCGAGCTGGCTAGTCGTCGGCCACGACGAGGCGCGCCAGGCGCTCAACCACCCCTCCCTGTCGAAGGACTGGCGCGCTTCGGGGCACTTCCCCGACGCCCTCGTCACCGCGGTGAACGCCAACATGCTGGAGTCCGACCCGCCGCACCACACCCGGCTGCGCCGGCTGGTCGCACGGGAGTTCACCGCCCGCCGCATGGAAGGCATGCGTGCCCGCGTCCAGCAGATCACCGACGAGCTGATCGACGCCATGGCCGCCCGGCCGGGGCGCACCGCCGACCTCATCGACGCGCTGGCGTTCCCCCTGCCGATGACAGTGATCTGCGAACTGCTCGGCGTGCCCGACCTGGACCGCGCCCGCTTCCGCTCCTGGTCCAACGCGGTCGTCGCCCCCGCTCCCGGGGCCCCCGACAACACCGCGCACCGGCAGCTCGGCGCCTATCTCGCGGAGCTCATCGAAGCCAAGGCCAAGGACCCCGGCGAAGACCTGCTGAGCGCGCTGATCCGTAGCCGAGACGAGGACGGCGACTCGCTCTCGTCCGACGAAGTGGTCGGGATGGCCTTCCTGCTCCTGGTCGCGGGCCACGAGACCACCGTCAACCTCATCTCCAACGGCGTACGGGCCCTGCTCGCCCACCCCGACCAACTGGCCGCGCTCCGCGGAGACTTCGACGGACTCCTCGACGGAGCCGTCGAGGAGATGCTCCGCTACGACGGCCCCGTGCAGCACTCCACTTACCGCTACGCCCGCGAGGCCCTGGACCTGGGCGGCACCACCATCCCGGCCGGGGCCACCGTACTCGTCTCCCTGGCCGGCGCCGACCGCGACCCCGCGCGCTTCCCGCAGCCCGACACCTTCGACATCCGCCGCGCACCCCAGGGCCACCTGGCCTTCGGCCACGGCCTCCACTTCTGCATCGGCGCGCCCCTGGCCCGCATGGAGGGCCGCATTGCGATCCGTTCCCTGCTCGAACGCTTCCCCGGCCTGAGCGAAGACCCGGAGGCGGGCCCGCCGCCCTGGCTGACCGGGAGCCTGATGCGCGGCGTGAGCCGCCTCCCGCTGCGCTGGTAGCCCGGCCGGCCGGCCGGCGTCCGTCGTGTACCCCGTGCCCGCGCGCACCGGCAGGGGTGGACGCGGCCGGGATGCCGCAAGCCCGCCGGCCGACCGACCCCCGCATCGGCCGCCCGCCGTGAACGCCCCGCCGGTGAGGACCGGAACGATCTCGCAAAGGTCCACTTCGGTCGCGATGGCCACGTCCCGGGCGAACCCGCCCCCCGCGAGTTCCCGGCCCGACGCGCTGCCGGCGACCGCGGCGCCGACGGTCGGAGTCGCGCGGGGGAGCCACCTCGGCGCGACAGGGCATGGCGGCGGCGACAGGGCATAGCCTCGACCCCATGGACACCACCGGCGAAGGCGGAGACCCGGCCTGTCACCTCCACCTCCTGTGCCCCGTCTGCGGGGCGTTCGCCTCGCAGCGGCTCGCGCCCTGCTGCGTCCGGTGCGCCGGGCCGGTCCGCCACCCGTGGCTGGGGGTCCTGCGGCCGGACGCGGAAGGCCGGCTCGTCGGCGGGATCGACATCGATCCCACGGTCCGGCCGGCCGCTGCCAACGGGGACACGGACTGCGGCGTGACGATCGGTCCCGGCGCGGCCGGCGCCGAGCCCGTCGACCTCGACGGCGCGGCGGCACGCATCCGCCGGGTCCTCGAAGGGCTGGAGACGCTCAAGGACTTCGCCCTCGCGCACGCCCCCGCACACCGGCGGAGCCACTTCGACGCGACGGACGGGACGGACGGGACGACCCCGCGGGACCGGCTGTTCCTCGACGGGTTCGACGTGGTCTCGCCGGACGCGATGGACGTCTCCTTCGACTGCGGGGACCTCGGCACGCTGCTGGTCCGCCTGGACGGCTCCGGCCGGGCCCGGGAGGTCAGGCCGGACGCCTGAGCGCGCGGCGCCCGGGCCGGGGCCCGAGTGGGGGCCGGTTTCAGCCGGTGTCGCCCCGCGCGAGGAGGCGTACGGCCTCGGTCAGGCGGGCGCGGCGGATCTCCGGGGTGAGGGCCTGCAGGAGGGGGAGAACGACGAGGTACCGGCCGGTCCGGTCGAGGGCCTCGAAGGCCTTCCGGGCCGCCGGGTCCGCCGCCAGCGCCTGCGTGACGTCGGGCGGGACCTCCGCCGTCCGTTGGGAGGCGTAGGCCCCCGCCCAGCGGCCGTCCTCCTGCGCCTTGCGCACCTCGGCGAGGCCCGGCTCGCGCATGCGGCCCATGGCCGTCAGCTCGGCGACCTTGTCCACATTGACCTGCGACCACAGGCTGCGCGGCCTGCGCGGCACGTACTTCTGCAGGTAGTACCGCTCGTCCAGGGACCGCCGCTGCCCGGAGATCCAGCCGTAGCAGAGCCCGATGTCGACCAGTTCGTCCGAGGAGACCGACGCGATCCCCGAGGCCTTCTTCGCCAGCTTGACCCACACGCCCTCGTGCCGGGCGTGGTGCCCGGCCAGCCACTCCTCGAAGGCCCCGCCATCCGCGAAGGCGATGACCTCTGCGCCGTCCAGCTCGTCCATGCGGCCAGATTAGTGCGCGCCCCCGGGAGCGGGGAGGGTGCCGGGGGTGCGGGATAATGATCTCGGCGCGGGCCCGGTCCGCGCCGCACACCCGGAACGACCCGAGATGGAGCCCCCGATGGACGTACGTCACTTCGAGCGGATCACCGCTTTCATCGAGGCGCGGCTCACCCCGCTCTTCGCCGAGGAGACGGGCAGCGACAACGGCTTCGCGATGGACGACACCTCCCGCGCCCTGCGCGCGCTGCGCAACGCGGCGCTGGAGGCGTCCGTCGCCAAGGGGCTCATCGAACAGCGCGCGACCGCCGAGCCGGCCGTCCGCCGGGTCATCGACCAGGCGGTCGAGCACCACTGGGACGTCCTGCGCGGAATCGCCCGCCAGTGGGAGGACCACGCCGATTTCGTGCGGGAGTTCAAGCGCCACGCCTGGGAGCTGGACGAGGCGCCCGCGACGGCCGCAGCCCAGTAGGGGCCGAGGAGGAGTAGCCGCTGTGCGGGCCGGGGGCGGGGCGGCTACCGCAGGTCCATGCCCGGGTCGTCGATGACGCGTTCCTTCTCGCTCTGCTCCTGCAGGCGACGGGCCTTCTCCCGCAGCCGCCGGCTCTCCTCGGGGTCGGCCGACCGCGCGGCGGCATCGTTCAGTTCCCGGGCCTTGTCGCGCAGCTGGCGGGACCGGCCGTGGGTTTCGCCTGCACTCATGATCACTCCTGGCGCTGAGGGGGAACGGCGCGTGCGACCCAGCGAACCAGCCGCACGCTCCGCGCGCATCTCGAACCGTCACCCGAGGTGAACGGACTCACCACCAGTACGCGGGATACCTCGGTGCCGCGCGCCGCGCACGCGAGGCGGCGTACCCGGTGAGGACGATCAGGAGGGTCGCGCCGAACAGCAGGGGGACGAACCGTGCCGCCGCCGGAGTCTGGAGCACGACGACGACGGCCGTGGCGCAGGCGGGTGAGTGCGGGGTACGGGCGAGCATGACCAGCGCCAAGGTGACTCCGGCGGCCACGGCCGCGGCCCACGCGCTGCTGCCGGCGACGGCCAGGACCCCGTAGCCGACGCCGGCCCCCAGCATGTGTCCGATGACGACCCCCCGCGGCTGCGCCAGTGGCAGCGTCGGCGCGCTGTGCACCAGGGCGGCGCTGGCGGCCAGGGGCGGTATGAGGATCGGCTCGTGGAGCAGGGTGCCGATGGCCACGAGCCACAGCAGTACCGCGGTCGCGGCGCCGATGCTGTGGATCGCGGCGGCGGCCGTGGGCCGGGCGGGAGCCCGGCCGGCGATCGCTCGGCGGCGGGACGCTCCAGGGGGCGCGGCGGGCGCCGGAGCGGGGGCGTCGGGGGTGGACGGAGGGTGGAGGGCGGTACTCATCGGGGCAGGCAGGTTTCCGGGCAGGGCGGCCGTCGGCCGGGCAGGGGCGGGGCGGGAGCGGTCGAGGCGGCGCCGCGGGAGCGGCGTCGTGCCACGGCGGCGCGGCGCGGAGCGCGCCGTGTTCGACGGCCGTCCGACCTCGCGCCTACCCGGGGTGTGGGCTGCGCGTTCCGTTATGACCCTATCCGCAGGCCTATCGGCCCCTGCCCGCGGGTCCGGCGACCGCCCCCGGCCTGGCGCTACACGGTGACCTGGCCCTACGCAGTGACCCGGCCCCACCCCGGCCGCCGAACCGGCCGGGCCGGAGCCCTACCGGGGCCCGGCGCCGGCCCCGGCCCACCGCCCTCACGCGTTGGGGTCGAAGGGGATCCCGGCCGGTTTGGCCTTGGCGAGGTGGCCGTTGAACTGCCCGTCCTTGATGCCGAGGAGGGCGCTGCCGAAATCGGCCTGGCTCAGCTTGTCGCGCAGGCCCGCGGGGTAGCCGTTCCATCCGACCAGCGGCGGGTACTGCCAGGTCCCCTTGTGGTTCTCCGGCGGCTCGTCGTTGGAGTTCGCGGCCCGGAAGCAGTGCGTGCTGATCCCGTCCTTGTGGTAAACGATCTTCGGGTGGGTCCCGTCGAAACGTATCTGCGAAGCGGTGTGGACCTTGAAGCCGCCGTGTGCGGAGGTCGAGACGTAGGCGACCTGGTCGTTCTGTATCCACACCACGACGTGCTCCCAGTCGTGCCGGTGTCCGGCACTGCCGGGGCCCAGCGACACCTGGTCCTTCTCGAAGTAGAGGGCGTACATGACGGCGCACCAGCCGTTGTTGCACTTCGCGCGGGAGTAGCCGTTGGTGTTGTTCAGGTCGGAGAGGTCGCGGCAGCTGCCGTTGACGTCGCCGCCCATCTTCAGGCCCCCCGCGATCGTCCCGTCCGGGCCGATGGCCGGCGTGGAGTAACAGCCGTCCCGGTCGTAGTCGTAGGCGGGCTGGAAGGTCTGTTCCAGCCCGTCCGCGTTGGCGGGCAGGGCCGGGGGCGGCGCGGCGTACGCGATCCCCGGGACGGCGAGGACCAGGGCCGCGGCCCCCGCCGTGGCCGCCAGCATCCTGCGGACCCGCCGGCCCGGCCCCCTCGGGGATCGTTTCGCGGGCGGTGCGTCGGCCATCGTGTCCTCCTCATCGGTCACACGGGACAACACCCGTGTGGGAATGCGGAGTTCAGCATTCACGGCTCCCGCCCCCAGGCCAAGGGGCGGGAGCCGCCGGTTGTCCGGGATGAGCCGTCAGCCGCGCTCCGGGAGGTCCGCCTCCGCTGCCGCCGGGCCGAAGGCGAAGCCGCGTGCGGTGGCCGGGCCGGCCGCGGGCGCCTTGCCGCAGAAGGCCGCCTCGAGGGTCCCGCCCAGGGCGGTGTTGGCCTGGCCCCGGTTGGAGGTGTTCGCCATCGCGGACAGGGCGCGGCTGCCGTCGCGCGTGGTGAAGGCGTAGGTGTAGAAGCCCTGGACGGTGCCCGTGTGCCCGTAGACCTGCGTACCGCAGGAGAGGTCGTACCGGCGCAGACCCAGCCCGTAGAACCGGGTGTTCGTTGTGTCGGTCGGGGTCATGGTGAGCATCGCGTCCAGCGTGCCCGGGCGCAGCAGCTTCCCACCGAGCAGGGAGGACATGAAGGTGCTGAGGTCGGCCGCGTTCGAGATCATCGCGCCCGCGGACTGCGCCCAGGACACGGTCTGTTCGGTGGAGTCGACCAGGGGGCCACCCGCCTCGTCGGGGTGGAGGTAGCCGTTGGCGTGCAGGCCCTTGATGGCCGTGCCGGGGTGGACGTACGAGGTGTTCTTCAGTCCGAGGCGCTTGATGATGCGCCGGTCGTACTCCTTGGCCACCGGCTTGCCGGTGGCCTTCTCGATCAGCATGCCCACCACGACGAAGTTGGTGTTCGAGTACTTGTACGCCACTCCGGGCTCGGTGGTCCTCGGCTCGGCGAGCGAGAGGCCGACGAGCTCGTTGTACGTGAACACCTTGTTCCGGACCGCCTCGAAGCCGGGGACGGTGTGCTCGAACATCGAGTTGGTGTAGTCCGCCAGACCGCTCCGGTGGGTCAGCAGGTGGCGCACCGTGATCCGGTCGTCGGGCAGCAGGCCCGGGAGGTAGCTGTTGACCGGCCGGTCGAGCTCGATCTTTCCCTCGTCCACCAGTTGGAGCAGGACGACGGTCGAGAACGTCTTGGTGACACTGCCGATCCGGAAGCGGGCCCGCGGGTCCATCGCCGCGCCCGTGGTGCGGTCCCGGACGCCCTCCACCCTGCTCTGGACACCGCCCGGACCGGTGAAGCGGGCCATCGCGCCCGGCGCTCCGGCCGCCGTGGTGTTGCGCAGAGCCTGCGTCAGCGCCTCCAGATCGGGCGTGACGGCCGGCTGGACGGCGGACTGCGACAGGTCCTGCGCGGCGGTCTGCGCCGCGGACCCCGCTACGGGCGCGGCGTGTGCGGCGGTGGCCGGCAGCAGGCCGCCGGCCACGACGGCGAGCAGGGCGGCACCGACGGCCAGTCGGCGTTCGAGGGAAGGGGAAGGGGACGGACGCACGTTGCTCCTCGACTCGGGGGGTGGTTGGTCGTGTCCGACCTTACGGATGATCAAGGGGAGGTAGGCGCACTTTCCAGCCAAGCCGGTCCCAGGACGCAAATGTCCGTCATCCGCGCCCGGCTGTCGTGAAGTTGGGGCCAGGCGTAGACCTCGGCAGCGGGGCCGGGCGCGACCACGGCCTCCGCCGCCCGCCCTACCCCTGCGGGCAGTCGCGGACCGCGCGTACCGGCAGGTCCGGAACCAGCGCCTGGCGCTCGCGCGTCCCGATGCCGCTCCCCACACGGCAGATGGCCGCCAGTCGCGCTCGGGGGTCCGGATCCCAGAGCCTGACCGTGCCGTCGTTGCTGCTGCTCGCGACGGTCCTGCCGTCGGGGGAGAAGGCGACGCCCCAGACCGCGTTCGTATGACCGGAAAGGGCTGCCCGGAGCCGGCGTCCGGCCACGTCCCACAGCCGCACCGTACGGTCGTTGCCGCTGCTGGCCAGCGTCCTGCCGTCGGGGGAGAAGGCGATGCCCCGCGCGGAGCCGGTGTGGCCGGTGAGTACGGCGGTGACGCGGCGCCGCCCCGTGTCCCACAGCCGGACCGACCCGTCGTTGCCGCTGCTGGCCAGGGTCCGGCCGTCCGGGTCGAACGCGACGGCCCGTACCGCACCCGCATGACCGGTGAGCGCGGCGAGCGGACGCCGCCCGGTGACGTCCCAGAGCCGGACCGTCAAGTCGTCCCCGGCGCTGGCCAGAACCCGCCCGTCGGGGCTGAAGGCGACGTCGTTGGCGAAGTCCGTGTGCCCGGTGAGGATGGCGAGGGGCGCGCGGGCGGCGGCGTCCCACAGGCGTACGGTGCCGTCGGCTCCGGCGGAGGCGAGGGTGTGGCCGTCGGGGGAGAAGGCCACCGAGAACACCGTGCCGGTGTGCCCGGCGAGGGTGGCGAGGGGCGCGCGGGTGGCGGCGTCCCACAGGCGTACGGTGCCGTCGGCTCCGGCGGAGGCGAGGGTGTGGCCGTCGGGGGAGAAGGCCACCGAGAAGACGGTCTCGGCGTGCCCGCTGAGGGTGGCCCGGACCCGTCGTGCGGCCACGTCCCACAACAGCACCGTGTGATCGGCGTCGGCCGTGGCCAGCGTCCTCCCGTCGGGGCTGTAGGCGGCGTGCCAGACCTCGGTGAACGGACGCGCCGTCAGCACGTACCCCCGCAGGTCCCACAGCACGACGGACTGGTCGAAGGCGGCGGTGGCCAGCACCGTACCGGCGGGGTCCATCGCGACCGCGAGCACGTAGTCGGTGTGCCCGGCGAGCGTCGCGGTCGGGCGGCCGCCCCGGACGTCCCACAGCCGCGTCGTGCCGTCGCCGCCGGCGCTGACGACCGTCGCACCGTCGGGCGTGTAGGCGACGGCGTTGACGTCGTCGCTGTGCCCGCTGAGGGTGGCGAGGACGGAGTGCGCGGTGACGTCCCACACCCGCACGGTCCGGTCCACGCCGCCGGTCGCGACCGTGCGCCCGTCCGGCGCGAAGGCCGCCCCCAGGACCTCTCCGGTATGGCCCTCCAGCACGGCGAGCGAACGGGCCCGCGCCGTGTCCCACAGGCGTACGGTCCCGTCGGCGCCGGCCGACACGAGCGAACGGCCGTCCGGCGCGTACGCGAGGGAGTTGACCCGCGCGGCGTGCCCGCTCAACGTCGCGATCTCGCGGTGGTCGTCGGCCGGGTCCAGCAGCTGGACGGTGCCGTCGGCGGCGCCGATGGCGAGGGTGTGCCCGTCGGGGGCGAAGGCCAGGGCCCTGGCGCCCGCCGTGCGCGAGGGCAGCGCCACCGCCGGGCCGGCCCCGGCGCCGGACCTCGCGACGGGCAGGATCCGGACCGGCCCGCCGGTGGAACCGGCCGCCAGGGTCAGCCCGTCGGGGCTGAAGGCGACCGCGCGCACCCGGCCGGGCAGGGTGAAGGACGCGACCGTGCGCCGGTCGGACACCCGGCGCACCAGTACCCGCCCGTCGGAGCCGGCCGTCGCCATGAGCGCGCCGCCCGGCGCGAAGGCCACCGAGTTGACCGGTCCGCCGTGCCCGCCCAGCCGGGCCAGGAACGGCTGCGACTGGGTGCTGAGCAGGGCGCCGCGTGCCTCGGGAGTCGCCTCGGCGCGGTAGGCCTCCTCGGCGAGCAGCATCGAGGCCTCCGGCTGGCCGGCCGCCAGCGAGAGGGACCGCGCGGCCAGGGCCTGTGAGCGGGCGGTCCGCTCCTGGCCGAGCGCCGCGGTGCGCTGCTGGTACGCCACCGCGCCGGCGCTCAGCGCCAGCACGAGCAGGACGACGAGCGTGGCCAGCATCCGCTGGCGCAGGCGTACTTGGAGGCCGGTCTGGCGGCGCCGGCTCTCCTGCGCCGCCCGGCTCGCCCGGAGGAACTCCGCTTCCCGGGGGCCGAGCCTGCCCGCGTCGAGCTCGTCCGCCCAGGCCCCGGCGGTGTCGAGGCGGGTGCCGCGGTAGAGGACGGACGGGTCGCGTCCCTCGCGCACCCACTCGTCGGCGGCCTGGGCCAGTTGCTGGTGGACGAGCAGCCCGGCCCGGTCGGCGTGGATCCAGCCGCGCAGCCGCGGCCAGGCGTGCAGCAGTGCTTCGTGGGTGATCTCCACGGTCGCGCTGTCGGTGGTGACCAGCCGGGCCCGTACGAAGGCGTCGAGGGCGGCCGACGTCCGGTCGGCGTCCGCCTGCCCCTCCAGCAGGGCGGTACGGCTGACCCGGCGCCGGGTCGGTACGGCCCCGTCGGCGATGTGGACCAGCCGTACCAGCAGCCGCCGGATCGTGCGCTGTTCGGACGGGTAGAGGCCGGCGAAGACCTGCTCGGCGCTCCGTGCGACGGCGCCCTGGATCCCGCCGGCGTACTCGTATCCGGCGACGGTGAGGGTGGAGCCCTCGCGCCGCTGCCAGGTGGCCATCAGCGCGTGGGAGATCAGGGGCAGGGCGGCGGAGGGCGCATCGCCGGGCCAGGCCTCAGGACCGGAAGCGGAACCGGAACCGGGCTCCGGGCGGGCCTCCGGGGCGGCGTGCGGGCTGCTGTACGGGCCGGAGTGCGGGCCGCTGTACTGACCGGGGAGCTGGGCGCCGTGCGGTGCGGCCCGCTCATCCGCCTCGTGCACGCCGACGTCGCGCAGGAGCAGCGGGACCAGCCCGGGTTCGAGGGTGAGCCCGGCGAGCTCGGCCGGACGCGTGATGGACTCCCGCAACTCCGCCACCGACATCGGGGGCAGGACGAACAGACCGTCGGCGAAGACGGCCGCCAGCTCGGGCAGGTCCAGGCAGTCCCCCGAGAAGTCGGCCCGCACACCGAGCACGACGGCGGCCGGCTCGTACCCGGTCCGTGCGGGCCCGGACACGGCGTGCAGGACCCGTACGAAGGCGCGGCGCTCCTCCTCGTCGGCGCAGAGGGTGAACAGCTCCTCGAACTGATCGACCAGCAGTACCGGCCGCACGGTCGGGGGCCGCCGCTCACCCGGCCCCGGCCCCGACTCCCGGTCCGGGGCCGCGTCCGGCCGCGCACGGCCGACGTCCGCCCGCCGGTGCACGGCTTCGAGCAGCCGCTCCGGGCGGGAGCGCACCTCCCGCGGACTGATGCCCAGGTCACCTCCCAGCGCCTTGGCGGCGGCGTCGAGGAGCTCCTGCAGCGGGTGCGCGGTGGGGGTGAACCTGACGACCGGCCAGCCGTCGGCGCCCGCCACCGGGAAGTCGCCGCGCCGCAGGGCCGCTACCAGACCGGCGCTGAGCAGCGAGGACTTGCCGGCGCCCGACCTGGCGACGAGCAGCAGCGGCCCGCGGCCCAGGCGTTCGAAGAGCCGCTCCACGAGGGCTGACGTGGCGCGCTCCCGGCCGAAGAACCATCCGGCGTCCTCGGGGGTGAACGCCGGCAGGCCCCGGTAAGGGCACTCGCCGGGCGACTGCGAACCGGGCGACTGCGAACCGGGCGACTGCGAACCGGGCGGGGCGCCGGAGACGGAACCGGCAAGTGCTCCGGCCCCGGAACGGGACGGTCCCGCGACGCCGGAGGGCGCTGGGGCCGGGGGCCCCGGCCCCTCGCTCTCCGGTACCAGCCGCAGGAGTTCGCCCTCCGCCCGCAGCACCCGGTCGCAGCAGCGCGCGACATCGGCGGTGACGGGCTTCGCCCCGGTCTCGATCTTGCTCAGGTAGCCCTTGCTGTAATGGGTCTCGCGGGCGAGGTCGGCGAGCGACAGACCGCGCTGCACGCGCAGACGCCTCAGCTGGGCGGGAAAGGGTGCAGGAGGTACCGGGGGTGCCACGGGCGCCGCGACGTCGTCCGTCGAACCAGTCGGTGTGTTGCGGCGGTCGGCGGTGCGTCCGCGGTCCGGGTCCCCCAAGACGTCCCCCATGGCAATGCGCGCCCAGGCTGTGAGAGGCAGAAGCCCAGGCTAGCGCGGGGGTCGTGGGGCCGACCGGCCATTCGTGCGGCGTGGCGTGAAACAAGGGTGCTCCGGAGCCGCCCGGCGGCCGGCTCCGGAACACCCTTGCGAACGAGCGGTCGGCTACGGCCGGTCGAGGGTGATGGAGTTGATCGGCCCGAGGTCGGCGTAGACCCCGGTGCCCTGGGCGATCACGAAGCCGCAGCGGGCGCCGTTGTAGCCGGTGCACAGGTGCGTGGAGGCGCCGCCGTACTGGTTGTTGAAGACCCAGTGGTTGCCGTACTGATTCTTCAGGTTGTGCGCCCCGTAGCTGTAGAAGATCTGGCTGGGCTTGACGGCGGGGTTCTGGTTCCGGGGGTAGATGCAGACCGCCCCGTTCGGGCAGCCGGCCCACGTGTAGGCCGGCTGCGCGCCGGCCGCGCCGCCCAGGGCCAGGACGGCGGCCGTGGCGGTGGCGAACGCGGCGGCTCCGCGGATCATCTTGCGCATGATGTCCCCTTGTGGGTCTTGCTCCGTGTTGACTTCCCCAGCCTGTCCCCGGCGGGCCCGGGGTCGCCGGGTTTCCCGTCGCCCGTCGCCTGCCCTGCCGGGAAACCGCCCGTGACCAGCGAAATCATCGGGGGAGGGGCAACAGTCGCGGCTCCTTGGCCCAGCGCGGGTGAGACCTTCGGGCGAACGCGCTGCGCGCCGCGCAGGGCGGCCGCCGCCGGGGTGATAGCCCGAGGGGACCAACACACCCCGGAGGTGCGGCCGTACATGACCAGGCTACGCGCGACGCGGCCGGTACGCCGTCCGACAGGTCGGCCGCGCCAGGCGGGCCCGCGCGTCGTCCCCCGCGCCGGTGCGGGCGGCGGGGCGGGGGACGACGGCGCGAAGGTGTCCCCCGGCCTGCGGACGGCGGCCGCCCACGCCTGGCGGCTCCTGGTCGTCGGCGCGGCGGCGTACGCCGTGTTCGCCGTCCTCGGACGGTTCCACGAGATCGCCCTGGCCCTCTTCCTGGCGCTGGTCGTGGCCGCGATGCTGCGGCCGCCGGCCGACCTCCTGGCCCGGGTGATGCCCCGGACGCCGGCCGTGGGCTGCGCGCTGTTCGTCAGCGTGGTGCTGGTGCTCGGCACTCTCGCGCTCGTCGGTGAGGCGGTGGCGGGGGAGTGGCCCGCGCTGGTGAGGGAGTTCAAGGACGGCCTGGAGCGGATCCAGGACTGGCTCAGCGGCCCGCCCTTCCGGATGGACTCCCACCTGCTCGAAGACCTCCAGTCCCGGATCGGTACCTACCTCTCCAGCCATCGCTCGACCCTGCTGAGCACGGCGCTCAGCGGGGCGGGACGCGCCGTGTCGGTGCTGACCGTGGCGGCCCTCGCACTGTTCTGCTCGGTCTTCTTCATCCACTCCGGCGACCGGCACTGGAGCTGGTTCTGCGGGCAGCTCCCGCAGGGCGCGCGGGAGCGGGTGGCCGTGGCCGGGAGCGCGGCGTGGCGGACCTTCACCGGCTACACCCGCGGCATCGTGCTCGTGGCCGCGACCAATGCCCTCCTGGTGGGCATCGCGCTGTTCTGCCTCGGCGTTCCGCTGGCCGTCCCGCTCGCGCTGCTGGAGTTCGTCGCCGCGTTCGTCCCGCTCATCGGCTCCCCGGTGGCCCTCGGCGTCGCCGCGGTCGTCGCCCTCGCCACCCAGGGGCCGCTGGTCGCGGCCCTGGTGGTCGCGCTCATCGTGGTCATCGGCCAGATCGAAGGGCACCTCCTGCACCCCTTGGTGATGAGCTGGGCCGTCCGGCTGCACCCCATGGTGGTGGCCCTGTCCGTGGTGGCGGGAGCCATCGCCGCCGGGATCGCCGGCGCCGTGGTGGCCGTTCCCGTGGTCTCGGTCGCCTGGTCGGTCCGCCAGTGCCTGCGCACCGGTGGAGGGGTCCGGGTACCGTCCCGTGCCGGGGCAGGGTAGAACTGCTCTGCGAAAGAGGGGGACGGGATGCGGCGCGGGATACGCGAGTGGTTCCTGGGCGCGGCCGACGGAGAGATACGGGCACTGGAGGACGTGCCCGGCATCGAACCGGAGCGGCTGCGCGAACTGTGGTGCGCCGAACCGGAGCTGATGCTGCGCCTCGACCGGCTCTACGCGGCTTCGCAGCGGGCCTTCGAACGCCGTACGCGGGCCGCCGCCGCCGAGGACCTGCTCCGTGCCCTGCGCGCCGTCGCCCGGGGCGCCGACGTGGCCCGGCTGGACTCGGCGGTCGCACTCGCCGGGTCCCGGCTGGAGGCCGACACGGCGACCGCCGGGGCGCGGGGCCTCAACATCGGCCTGACCTGCGGGGTCGTGGTCAGCCCGGTGGTACTGGTCGTGGTCTTCGCCCTGGGGGCGTGGCTGCCCGGCCTCTTCGGCGTCGACTTCGGCTGCCAGGAGCGGCTGGCCCTCGTCCACGCCCTGGTGTGCTTCGCGGGCGGCGCGCTGGGCGCCGTCTTCAGCGTGATCATCCGACTGCGCGACCCCCACCGGCTCATCCGGTCCCGGGCGGGGCAGGGCACCCTGGACGCCGATCCGGTCCAGCTGTCCCAGGCGCTGCGCCAAGAGGGCTGGTACCGCGTGGTGGTGGGGTGGTTCCTGGCCACCTCGCTCTTCCTCCTCGTCAGCGGCGGCGTCCTCACCGTCCTCACCCCGCCGCTCACCCCGTCCGAACTGTGCGGACCGGGACCGCTGACCGCCGCCGGGCACGAAGCCCTGGTCAAGGCGTGGTTCTTCTGGGGCGCCGTCGGCTTCCTGGCGGGCCTCAACGAACGCTGGGCCCGCGGCCTGCTGCGCCACCCCTCCGCCCCGCGCGACGAGGGCGGGCACGAGGGCGGCCCGCACCGCTCCTAGGACGGGGCGCAACGGCTGACGAGAACCGCTGGGACGGTGCGGAACGGCTGAAGACAACCGCCGCCGCCGGGAGACGGCCGATGTGCACGGTGCGCCGACGGCTACGCCGGCCAGCGTGATCCGCGGGAGGCGGTTAGCGTCGGGGGATGAGCACCGAACCGCGCACATTCGAGGTCCTACTGGTACCCGAGCACGTGGTGGACGGATCCGACGACGACGCCGTCCGCTCGGCCGTCGTCGCGCCGACCGGCCAGAACGGCGCCTCCGGCTACCCGCGCTACGCGGGGGACGGGATGGTGGCCGACATCGACCCCGTCACCCGAACGGTGCAAGCCATCCTCGTGGACGGCTCCGAACTCGACTACGGCCTCAAGCCCGTCCTGCGCCAGGGCACCTGACGGACCGGAGACCGGACCCGCGACCGGAGCGCCGGCCCCGACAGGCACGACCGGACCCCACGGACCCGACCGGAGCGGCGGCGCCCGACCGGACCGGACACGCCCGGCCCGGTCCGATGTGACCTGAGCCGGCTGCGCCGGCCCGCCCGCCGCTACTCGAAACGGCTGGTGTCGCCCGCGCCCCGCCGGACGATCTCGGCCTCGCCGCTGGAGAAGTCGATGACCGTGGTCGGCAGCGTTCCGCATTCGCCGGAGTCGACCACCATGTCCACGACGTGGTCGAGCCGGTCCTTGATCTCCCAGCCCTGCGTCATCGGCTCGCTCTCGTCCGGCAGCAGCAGCGTGCTGGACAGCAGCGGCTCGCCGAGCTCGGCCAGCAGGGCCTGGACCACGACGTGGTCGGGGATGCGCACGCCGACCGTCTTCTTCTTCGGGTGCTGGAGCTGGCGCGGAACTTCCTTCGTCGCCGGGAGGATGAAGGTGTAACTGCCGGGGGTGGACGCCTTGATCGCGCGGAAGACGTCGTTGTCGACGATCACGAACTGGCCGAGCTGCGCGAAGTTCTCGCACACCAAGGTGAAGTGGTGCCGGTCGTCGAGCCGCCGGATCGACCGGATGCGGTCGACACCCTCACGGTTGCCCATCTTGCAGCCCAGCGCGTAGCAGGAGTCCGTCGGATAGGCGACGAGCCCGCCGGAGCGGATGCTGTCGGCGATGCTGCCGATGGTGCGGGGCTGGGGGTTCTCGGGGTGTACGTCGAAGTACTTTGCCATCCACCGAGCCTACGGGATCCGGGGTTCCGGTACGGGACGCGCCGTCGGCCGGCGGTCGACCGGACCCGAACGGATAAGTGGCTGATTGTCCATTTTATGTGGCAATTTATGCTGCACGCGTTCGTGATTGCGATCATATTCTTTGGGTCGGGTGCGCTTATTGTTCGGCGGTGTACATAGGGTGCGGGAATCGGCGGCCTGTCCGTGGCCGATGAATCACGCACGAGGGTTTCCCATACATGACCGCCACGTCTCTCCCGCCTGCCGAAAGCCCCCTCCCCACGGGAGTCCGAAGAGGGGCTGAAGCCCAGGTCGGCGGGGTGAAACGGAATCTAGGATTCCTTTCCGCTCTCGTGGCCGCATTCATATCCATGACCGCCTACAGCGCCGGCCTCGCCGCGCACGGCGTGTATCCCTTCGGCGCGATACCGCGCGCCGACAACGACCTCCGCCACCAATACGTACCCTTCCACGCGCACCTGTGGGACCTCCAGCACGGAAAGGCCCAGGGCGACCTGCTCTTCAACTGGCAGAGCGGCTACGGGGTCGGATTCCTCGGAGACTTCTTCACCTATCTCACCAATCCGTTCTCCTGGCTGGCCGGCGCCCTGCCCCGCGGGCACGCCGAGTTCTCCGTCTACCTCGTCAGCCTCTTCAGCATGGGCCTCGCCGCCGCCCTGATGACCGTCTTCCTCGGCCGGCTCCGCCCCGGCTCGCCCTGGCTGCGCGCCCTGCTCTCCGTCGGCTACGCCGTCTGCGGCTGGGGAGTCGCCGAGGGCACCGTCGTCCCGATGTGGACCTGGGGCCTGGTCGCCGTACCCATGCTGGGCATAGCCGCCGACTGGTGCCTGACCGGCCGCCACTGGGTCCTCGGCAGCCTCCTCGTCGCCCTCTGCTGGTTCGCCAACTTCTACACCGCCGCCATGGCCACCCTCGCCACCGCGCTCGTCTTCCTCGTACGGCTCCTGCTCGCCGACACCGACTGGCGCACCCGGGGACGCGCACTGTGGCGGGCCGCCACCATGACCGGCACCGGACTGCTGCTCGCCGCACCGGCCGTCCTGGTCTGCGCCCGGGCCAACCAGCGGTCCCAGCCCACCGAGCTGTACGTCGTCAGCGTGAGCACCGATCCGCTGACCTACCTCTCGATGCTCATACCGGGCACCCACCCCGGCCTCCCCGCGCCCAACATCTACGCCGGCGTGCTCGTCCTCCTCCTCGTGCTGACCCTGCCCTTCCAGTCGAAGGTCCGCGTCCGCGAACGCGCCGCCTGGTTCGCACTCCTGCTCCTCACCGCGGTGACCTTCGTCCTCACGCCCACGGCCAAGCTCTGGCAGGGCGGGGCCCTCCCGCACGGCGCCCCCTTCCGCGAGTCCTTCGTCCTCAGCGGCATGCTCGCGATGGCCGCCTGGATCTGCCTCGCCCACATGCCCCGGCCCCGCGCCCTGCTCGGCGGGGCGGCCCTGCTGGCCCTGCTCGTCGCGGTGACGTACGACCTCCCGCCGGTCAACCGGTACGCCCTGACCGGAGTCCTGGCCGGCGGCGCCGTCACCACGGCCCTGCTCCTCGTCTACGCGCGGGGCCTGCGCCGCCCCGCACGCATGGGCGTCATGGTGCTGCTGGCCGTCTCGGTCTTCGCCGGCACCACCTACGCCGTCTACGGCAACGCCGTCGTCGACGACCCCCGCCGGCGCGGCCCCGTCCGCCCGCAGACGATGACCACGCTCGGCGCGGACGCGCACCGCACCCTGCGGGATCGCGAGGACTGGCCCGCCACCCGCTCCGACGCGGGACCCGAGGTCTTCGTCACCAACAACGACGCGATGCTCGTCGGCGGCCAGGGCGGCGCCTACTACAGCAGCTACGTGAGCGTGGAAACCGCCCGCGGACTACGCGGCCTCGGCCTCGGCCAGGCGATGGGCGGCCGCCACCTGTGGCCCGCCCACGACCCGGTCCTGCGGGCCCTGCTCGGTGTCGGCACCGTCCTGGAACCGGCCGGCGAGAACGGCGTCACCGCCCGCACCGTGCCCGCCCCGCCGCTCGTCACCCTCCGCCCGCCCGGCAGCGACCAGGCGTACGGGGCCCCCGAGGGCTCGGTCTGGGCCCGGCGCCACGCCGCCCTCGGCGCCAGGGTGTACACCGTGCCCCCGCTCTCGCGCACCGGAGGGCCGGCCGCGCCCGACACCGGGAGGGGGTTCGCCCTGCCCAGGGCGGACGGCGAGGCCGAGGAGCACTGGACCGCCTTCTCGTCGCGGTGCGCCCCGGGGGAGCGGGCCTTCCTGTACGCGCCCGACCTGTACGCCACCGTCCAGGTCCGCGGAACCGGCCACCGCGAGAACTTCTTCGGCAAGCCGCCCGCCGTCAGCGCACCGCTCAAGGAACTGGGCACGGTCCCGCCCGACGGCCGCTTCGAGTTCTCCGTCCGCGCCCCGAAGGACGGCCAGCTCCTGCCGCCCGACGCGCTCGGCTGCCTGGACCCGGCCGCCTTCGACGCGGCCGTGACCCGTCTGAAGGCCACCGGAGCCACGGCCGTCACCGCCGGCGGCCACACCGTCGAGGCACGGCTCCCCAAGGCCTCGAAGGGCACGGCGGTGCTCGCCACCACCGCGTCCCCCGGCTGGACCTGCTCCGTCGACGGGGGCCCGGCCCGCGCCCCGGTCTCGTACCAGGGCCTGATGGGCGTCCCGTTGGGCGCCTCGGGCGCCGAGCGGCTCTCCTGCTCGTACCTCCCCGAGGGACTGGGCGCCGGCCTGGCCGGCACGGGTGCGGGCACCCTGCTCATCGGGGGCGTCCTCGCCGCGACGGCGTGGCGGCGGCGCCGCGAGCCGTGATCATTTGCGCCTCGGCAGGCAACGGATCGTCTCGCAGGCCTGTCTAGTTCCACGTGACTCTGACAAGCAACTCGCTCTTCGTGACGGCCCTCCTCGCCGCGGCCGCGCTGTTCGCGGCATCCGTACGGCTGTGGCCGCGGCTCGCGCGGCAGGGATGGCGGCCGGTCCTGGGCCGGATCGGCCTGGTCCTCGCCCTCCAGGTGCTGACCCTCTGCGCCGTCGGCCTCGCGGCGAACCGAAGCTTCCTGATCTACGGGTCCTGGGCCGAGCTGGCCGGACGGGAGAAGGCGCCCACCGTCAGCGGGCAGGACACGGGCGGCACTTCCGCGCTGAAGGTGACCGGCCGGCAGAAGCCGTGGGTGCCGGGCGGCGAGAGCAGACACCTGGGCGGGGAGATCGAGAAGGTCATGATCCAAGGGGAGCGCTCCAAGATCGCCACTCCGGCCTACGTCTACCTGCCGCCGGAGTACTTCCACAAGGGCAACGAGAACCGGGTCTTCCCCGCCGCCGTCGTCCTCACCGGCTTCCCCGGCACGGCGGAGAACCTGCTCAAGCCGCTGCCCTACCCGAAGACCGCGCTGAACCTGGTCAAGCAGAAGAAGATGAACCCGATGATCCTGGTGCTGATGCGGCCCACCGTCGCGCCGCCGGTCAACACCCAGTGCGTCGACATACCGGGCGGGCCGCAGACCGAGACCTTCTTCGGGGCCGACCTCCCGGAGGCCCTGTCCGGCGCCTACCGCATCGGGAAATCGCCCCGCGGCATGGGCATCATGGGCGACTCCACCGGCGGCTACTGCGCGCTGAAGATCGCCCTGCAGCACCCGGAGACCTACGCGGCGGGCGTGGGCCTGTCCGCGGACTACGCGCCCGAGATCGACGAGGACTCCGGAGACCTCTACCGCGGCGACGAGGAGGAGAAGAAGCGCTCCGACCTGCTGTGGAGCCTGGACCACCTCCCGCAGGGGAACACCTCCTTCCTCGTCACCACCTCGCTGCAGGGCGAGAGCAACTACCGCCCGACGCTGGACTTCATCGCGAAGGTGAAGAGCCCCGCCCGGGTCTCCTCGATCACCCTCGACCACGGCGGGCACAGCTTCAACACGTGGAACCGCGAGATCCCCCCGGCGCTGGAGTGGCTCAGCGGGCGCCTCGCCGCCGGATAGCGGGGATCACACCCCTCGGACGGACCGGTCGCGCACGCGGGTGAGCGCGGCCGGCGTGGGGCCCGCCGCCCGGACCCCGGCTACGCCGAACGGAGGGAGCGACGGCCCGCCTGCGGGCCCCGGCGGGACGCGGACCGTTGGATGGGACCGTCCGGGGGATCGCGGTCAGGGGCCGGAAGACGCGATCGGCGCGGCGCCCGCCCGAGGAGTGCACATGAGGCCGTTCGCGGCGCAAGGCCTACGGGCCGGAACACGCCGGGCCCAGCCCGCCATGCTGCTGCCCGCCGTACTGGTCGGCGCCGGAGCCGGGCTGGGAGCCGTGGTCTTCCGCTGGCTCGTCGAGGTCTTCACCCGGATCCTGTCCGGACACGACGACTACTCCACGGCCGGCCACGCCGACAACCCGTACGTGCCCTGGCTCGGACCGTACTTCGTCCTGTTCGCCCCCGTCGTCGCGGGCGCCCTCTACGGGCCCCTCGTCTACCGCTACGCCAAGGAGGCGCGCGGCCACGGCGTCCCCGAAGTGATGTACGCGGTCGCCCGCAAGGGCGGCCGGATCCCGGCACGGGTCGCCGTGGTGAAGTCCCTCGCGTCGGCGCTGTGCATCGGCGGCGGCGGTTCGGTGGGCCGCGAGGGCCCCATCGTGCAGATCGGGTCCGCCCTCGGGTCCGGCGCCGCATCGATCCTGCGCATGGGCGAGGAGCGGATGCGGCTGCTGGTCGCCTGCGGCGCCGCCGGCGGCATCGCGGCGACCTTCAACGCGCCCCTGGCCGGAGTCTTCTTCGCGATGGAACTGATCCTGCGCGACTTCACCGCCCGCGGCTTCGCCTTCGTGGCCGTCTCCTCGGTCACCGCGGTCGTGATCGGCCGCGAGGCCTTCGGCGACGAACGGTTCCTGCACCTCGTGCCCCTGGGCGTGGAACACCTGGCCTCCTACGCCCTGTTCGTGCTGCTCGGCGCGCTCGCCGGCGTCGTCGGGGTCCTCTTCACCAAGGTGCTCTACGGGGTCGAGGACCTCTGCGACGCGGTCTGGCGCGGCCCGGAATGGCTGCGCCCCGCTGCCGGTGGCTTCCTGCTGGGCGCGATCCTGCTCGCACTGCCCGAGATGTACGGGGTCGGCTACCCGGTGCTCGGCAAGGCCGCACTGGGCGGGTACGCGGTCGGGTTCCTCCTGGTGCTGCTCGTCGGCAAGATCCTCGCGTGCAGCGTCACCATCGGGATCGGCGGTTCCGGCGGGGTCTTCGCGCCGACCCTGTTCGTCGGCTCGATGCTCGGCAGCGCCTACGGCCAGACCATGGACCGCGTCCTGCCCGGCCTGACCGGCTCCGCCACCACCTACGCCGTCGTCGGCATGGCGGCGGTCTTCGCCGGAGCGGCCCGCGCGCCGATCACCGCCGTCGTCATCATCTACGAGCTGACCGGCGAGTACGGCGTCATCCTGCCGCTGATGGCGGCCGTCGCCATCGCCACCGGCATCAGCCAGGTGCTCAGCCGCGACACCGTCTACACGACCAAGCTCCGGCGCCGCGGGGTCGACCTCGACCTGACCGGACCGGCCGCCGTCGAGGTCCGGACCGCGATGGGACCGCCGCCCGCCCCGCTCGCACCCGGCACCGGCCTGCGCGCGGCGGTCACGGCGATGATCGAGGCGGACGCGGGCCGCCTCCCCGTCGTCGACGCGCGCGGCCGCTACGCGGGCTCGGTCGCCGCCCTCGCCCTCGCCCGGGCCCTGCACGAGGGCCGGCCCGGGGAGGAACCCGTCGAGACGGTACGGGACCACCCGCCCACCCTGCTCGCCCACCAGTCCCTGGAGGAGGCGCTGCCGCTGCTCGCGGCGGGCGAGGGCGACGGCCTCCCCGTCCTGGACGAGGACGGGCGCCACCTCCTGGGCTGGATCACCCACCGCTCGGCGCTCGCCGCCCTGCACTCCGCCGCCTGACCGGCGGTACGCCCGGCACCCGGGTCACGGAGGGGACGTCAGCCGGCACCCCGGTCGCGGAGGGGACGTCAGCCCGCGGTCTCGTAGCGGGCCGCCCTGTCCGAGACCGCCTTCAGCAGCGGGGCCAGCCCGTCGACCAGCTTCTGGTAGTCGGCGACCCGGCCGTCCGACCACTGGCCCAGTCCGACGGCCATGACCCGGCCCTGACTCGTGAAGGACTGCACCATCCCGCTGTCGGCCGGCAGGACCTTCAGGCCGGACCCGCGCGGCGGGGCCTGTGCGCCCACCTGGTAGTCGTCGAACGCCAGCGACAACCGCGTCACCAGCCGCACGGCGTCCCCTGGGTCCTTCAGCGTGAACAGGGCCAGGTTGTACTGGTTGTCGTGCGCGTCCTTGTACAGCGCGACCTGCTCGCCCACGCAGCCCGCGCCGTCGGCGAGGGCGGACGCGAGGCCCGGTCCGACCGAGTCGGGCTCGGTGCAGGACTTGAGGACGACCGCGCCCACCTTGGTGAACGTGCCGCCCTTTCCGTCCGGAACCTGGGCCGGGAACGCTTCGGCGAGAGGGATCATCGGCCGTTCGCCGGACGGGGCTGAGGACGCGGCCGGTCCCGCTCCCGGTCCCGATCGGTCCTTCGCCTTCGCTTCCGCCTCCGTGGAACTCGGCGCGGTCACACCGGCGTCGAACGGCGATCCGATGAACTCCAGCGCCACGAAGGCCAGTCCCGCCAGCAACAGGACGGCCAGGACGCCCCGGGGCCACGCCCGCTTCGGTGCGAACGCCTCCGCGGAGGGCGTCCCCGCGGCGTGCGCCAGGACGAAGGCGTTCCATTCGTCCTCGTCCGGACCGTTCCGACCTGCGGGTATCTCATTGCTTTCCGACACGTTGAAACCCTAGTGATCACCGCGGCCGGGCTGAAGACCCGGGGATCACGGACTCATCACTATCCGATGCGGGAAGGTGTTCCTTCATCCGGCGGATGATCTCGGTCCGCTGGCCGGCCCGGAGCGTGCCGGGGCAGGCGTGGGCCCCCCACGACGCCCCGCCCATGGAGTGGGTGCCCAGCCCCGGCTGGTCCGGGCGCTCGCTCAGCGCCGCGGGCCAGCCGTGTGCGCCGGCGCCCCAGGCGTAGATGCGGGCCACCGCGTCGACCTGGGCTTCGGTGAGCGTCCGGGTGGCGAAGCCGGAGGTCTCGACGGAGGCCCACGCGCCGTTGCCCTCCACCTGCGCCCAGGCCCGGTCGAGGACGGAGACGTACTGTTCCGTCTCCCCGTCCCGGGACACCCAGAAATGGGCGGAGGCCTTGAGCCCGGGCGTGCCGAAGCGCTCGTACAGGGACCCCTCGCCCTCCTGGACGTGGAGGACGAGCCCGCGCTGCGCGTCGCGCTCGCCGGCCACGTAGTTGCGTTCCAACGGCCTTCTGCTCACTCCCGGCATCCATCCCGAGGCGGGGGAAGGGGAGGTCGGTGCCTGAGGCCGTCCCCCGGCGCCGCGTTCGTCGACCCGCGGGTCGGGACCGCCGGGCCGGGCGGAGAGCAGGGAGCCCGCGGCCGCGGCCAGGAGCAGGGCTCCGCCGCCGGTGAGCAGGCGGCGCCTGCCGCCGGCCGGGGGGCCGGGCTTCCGGTGGTTCATCGGCGGTACCGGACTTCCTGAAGGTTCCTCGCAAAGGGAGAGTGAGTCTTCAGGGCCTTCATGATGGGAATTTGAGCGCTGGATGACCGTTTGATGACCGTGTGAGCGCCTCCGACTGTGACGAATTGGTCATCCGGCGCTCACCGCTCGCGCATACGGGGCACGGAGACTGGCGCCCGATACAGAACGGCACGAGCAAGGCGGTGTACGGCATGACTGCGGTACCGGTGGAGGGCGCGGCCCCCGAAGCGGAGGGACGGGAACCGGACGCGGAAGGGCCGGCGCACGGTCCCGCCGAGCCGGCCGGGCCGGTGGACGCGGTGGATGCGGTCGATGCGCCGGATGCGTCGGTTGTGGCAGACACGGTCAACGCGCCGGACACCCCGGATGCGGTCGACCCCCCGCCCCCGCCGCAGACACCGCGTCGGACGGTGGCCGGCCGGGTCCGGATCTGGGTGCCGGTCCTCCTCCTGCTGGGCGTCGCACTCGCCGTCGTGCAAGTGCTGAGGCCGCTGCCCGCTGCCGCCCTCGTACAGGGGGACGCGCCTGCCGCCTTCACCCTCGACGGCCGCTTCGACGTGCCCTGGCCGGAGAAGGGCCAGGCCGCCGTACGCGTGGGCGGCGCGGGCGACGTGGGGACCTTCGGGGAGCAGAAGCCCGTGCCGACGGCCAGCGTGGCCAAGGTGATGACGGCGTACGTGATCCTCAAGGGGCACCCGCTGAAGAAGGACGAGGCCGGCCCGTCCATCGAGTTGGACGCCAAGGCGGTCGCGGACGGCACCTTGGAGAACGAATCGCGCGTCGAGGGGCTGACGGCCGGAACCCGCTTCAGCCAGCAGGACATGCTCAAGATGCTGATGATCCCCTCGGGCAACAACATCGCCCGCCAGCTGGCCCGTTGGGATACCGGCAGTGACTCCGAGGCCGCCTTCGTGGAGAAGATGAACGCCGAGGCGCGGGCGCTCGGCATGACGGCCACCACGTACACCGACCCGAGCGGGCTCGACGCCAAGACCGTGAGCACCGCCGTCGATCAGCTGAGGCTGGCCGAGGCCGTCATGGCGCTCGACGCCTTCCGGGCCGTCGTCCAACTGCCCAGCGCCACCATCCCCGGCCTGCCTCGGCAGATCGTCAACAACAACGACGACCTCCTCGTCTCCCCGCTCAGCGTCAGGGGCATCAAGACGGGCTCCAGCTCGCCGGCCGGCGGCGCGCTGATGTGGGCGGCGTACAAGACCGTGGGCGACAAGACCCCGCTGATCCTCGGCACGATGCTCGACCAGCACGTGACCGGCGCCGACCCCAACGGCTCCAACAGCCTGATCCTGGTGAAGGACAACAGCAAGAAGGTCATCGAGGCCGTCCGCGCGGCCCTGACCTCCGCCACCGTGGTCAAGAAGGGCCAGGTCCTCGGCTACGTCGACGACGGGCTCGGCACCCGCACGCCGGTGGTGGCCACCCGGGACACCGCCGCCGTCGCCGTGCCGGGACAGAGGATCGAACTGAGCCTGGCCGTAGGCGAGAAGGGCATTGCGCGCCAGGGCCGGGCGGGTACCGAGGTCGGCGTACTGACCATCGGCACCGGACCCGGTGCGCCGCGGGTCCCAGCGGCGCTCGGGACGGACCTCTCCGAACCGTCCCTCGGCGCGAGGCTCACGCGCCTCGGATGACGAGAGGAAGCAGCACACCATGCCGACGGCATCGGAAATCTTGCGCCGATCTGCGGGGACCGCGGTGGTGGCCCTGGCCGCGGGCGTTCTGTCCGCGTACATCGCGGTGGCCGGTGACGGCGACGGACTGGACGTGACCGCCGCCGGCCGCTTCGCCTCCGGCTACGTCCCCTACACCGCGCTCGTCTTCGCCGTGGCGGCCACCGCCCCCACCGCCGCGCACGCGGTCGCGCGGGCGGTGGTCTCCCAGCTGATCATGGTGTGGGGCTACTACACGTGGGGTCCGATGACCAACTTCACCGCCACGCCCGACCGGGCCCTGCACTACGCGGAGAGGTGGAGCATGGTCGCCCTCACCGCCGTACCGATCGCCGCGCTGTGCGCCTTCGCGGTGGGTTGGGCGGTCCGGAGCATGCTGGCACCCCGGACGGCCCGGGCCGCGGACGGTGCGGAAGCTTGAGCCCGGCTCCGGTCCCGGCTCCGGTCCTGGAGTTGGCTCCGCTAAGGAATTGCCGGTCGGGCGGCCGCCCAGCGGCTCCACGCGGGAATGACCTCGCGGGCCTCGAACCAGTCCCGTTCTCGGGGCTACCGGCCGGCGATCGGAGGGACCGCGCGGCGGCCGCCCGCCGCGGCCGCTTCGCCGGCGGCCCCTGCCGGTGGGCGCCGGACCCGCCGCGGGTGAGGCATGATCGGGGGATGTCTGATCGCATCATCGCCGCCTGTGACGGGGCGGCCAAGGGAAATCCCGGGCCGGCCGCATGGGCCTGGGTCATCGCCGACGCCCACGGGCACCCCGAGCGCTGGGAGGCCGGACCCCTCGGTCGGGCCACCAACAACGTGGGGGAACTGACCGCGCTGCAGCGGCTGCTGGAGGCGGTGTCCCCCGGTACGGCCGTGCAGGTGCGGATGGACTCCCAGTACGCCATGAAGGCCGTGACGCAGTGGCTCCCGGCCTGGAAGCGCAACGGCTGGAAGACGGCGGCGGGCAAGCCGGTGGCCAACCGCGAGCTCGTGGAGAGCATCGACGCACTGCTGGTGGAACGGGACGTGGAGTTCCGCTACGTCCCCGCTCACCGCGAGGACGGCGACCACCTGAACGCGATCGCCGACCAGGCGGCCAGCGACGCGGCCGTCAGCCAGGAACCGGCCGGAACCGCGCTGGGGCACGCGGCCATGCCGATCCCGGCGCCGGCGCGCAGTACGCCGGCCCGTACCGCGCCCGCCCGGCGCGGGTCGACGGCGGCGGGAACCGGCGCCGCTCCCGCCCGCAAGACCGGGTCCGCGCGGGGGAGCGCGACCATCAAGGCCAAGTTCCCCGGAACGTGCCCCTGCGGCAAGCCGTACCCGGCGGGCGAGAAGATCACCAAGCTCGGTTCCCGCTGGGGACACCCGGGCTGCGCCGACGCCGAATAGCCGGAAGCCGGCCGAGTGCCGGGTCGGGGCCGAGCAGGGGGCCCGGCCGGGCGGGGTTCGGGGGAGGGGTCAGCTGATCTGCCAGCGCTGGTAGGCCGAGACGGGGCCCGTTTGCTGGGTGGCGGGGGAGCCGTCCGCGCCCGACGCGGTCGTCAGGAGGAGGCCGCTCTTCTTGTTGGTCACCGAGTGGTCACCGGAGCCGAGCGCCGTGATCAGCCAGCGCTGGCCGTCACCGCTGCCGCAGGTGGCCTGGACCACCGCCGCGCCCGGGGCGGTGGAGCCGCCCGCCACGTCCGCGCAAAGGTTGGACGAGCCGTTGGCCATGGTGTAGCTGCCGTCGGTGTTCAGGGTGAGCCGCCACTGCTGGTTGGCGCCGCCGTGGGGCGTCCAGGTGATCAGCTGGGTTCCGGAGGTGCTGGAGCTCGCCGGGTCGTCGAGTGCCTTCCCGGCCGCGGTGAGCGTCCGGGTCCCGCTCAACTGGCCTCCGTACACCTCGAACTCGTACAAGGAGTAGCCGTACGCGGTGCCGCGCTGGGTGGCGTACAAGCGGATGTAGCGGCCCGAGCCGGACAGCCCGGTCAGGTCCTGGACCCCGCCCGTGCCGGCCGTGGTCGAGTACGCGGTGCGCCAGGTGGTCTTGTCGTCGGACAGCTGGATCTGGAAGGCCTTGCCGTATGCGGCCTCCCACCGCAGGACCACGCGGTTCACGGCCTGGATCGACCCGAGGTCGACCTGGAGCCACTGCGGGTCGCTGTACGAGCTCGACCAGCGGGTGCCGGGATCACCGTCGGTGGCCCGCGCGGCGGGGAAGCTCGCGGTCTCGGTACTGGAGGCGGTGGTGGGCCGGTTGCGGGCGAGATTGCCCGGCTGTGCGAGGCCCGGCCAGGCGGGGTTGTGGCCGACCGAGGCCACGATCGTGGCGAAGTCCGCGTAGGCGGCGACCAACTTGGGTGAGCCCCAGGTCTGTTGGGCCAAGCCGCGCAGCGGGTTCTGGATGCCGGCGGCGATCTGAGTCTCCGTCTCGGCGTTGGGGTTGTCGCACCACACGTGGATGAGCGAGCCGGGGTTCTTCGAGGTGTCGGTGAGGGTCGCGCCGCCCTCGAAGCGGTCCGGCGTCCAGGTCTCGTACATCCACTTGGTGTCCGGCTTGGCGCCGCCGAGCACGTAATAGGTGGGCGTCCAAGACTCGTTGGCGACCGTGTGGCCGGCCGCGACCAGCTGTTGCGGGGTGAGTCCGTAGCTGTACCAGTACTCGACGAGGATGTCGGCGTTCGGCGTGACGGTCCCGTCGCCCGCCTTGATGCCGTCGTTCCACATCCGGGTGGTCTTGCCGCCGGCCCGGACCAGGCCGTCGGCCCAGTTCACGAACCCGTAGTACGTGTCCTTGGCCGTGGCGTTCGAGCCGTAGTGGGCGCGGGCGTAGCTCAGCAGCTGCGGATACTTGCTGTAGTCGGTCACGTACTCGTCCGCGCCGATGTGCCAGTACGGGGCCGGGAACAGGGGCAGGTACTCGTTGATCAGGTCCTTGACCAGGGTGTAAGAGCCGGGCAGGGACAGGTCGATGAAGTCCGGACTGACCGCGCCCGAACTGCTCTTGAGCTTGAGCTCGGGGTGGGCGGCCAGGATCTGGTTCATGTGCCCGGGGGTGTCGATCTCCGGCACGATCGTGACGTGGTACTTCTGCCCCAGCGCGACCAGGTCGGCGATGTCCTGTTTCGAATAGTGGTCGGCGGAGACGATCTCGGGATGCGTCGCACTCTCCAGCCGGAAGCCGAAGGTGTCCGACAGGTGGAAGTGGAAGTAGTTCAGCTTGAGGTAGGCGAGCTCCTTGACGTGCTGCTTGACCCAGTCCACGGTGAAGAACTTCCGGCCCTGGTCGATCATGAGCCCGCGCTCGGCCTTGGTGGGCCAGTCCACCGCCGTTCCGGCCGGCACCGAAGCGGACTGGTGCAGCAACTGCAGTACCGTGCGGGTGCCGTTGAACGCCCCGGTGTCCGTGGCCGCCTGCAGGGAGACGGACTGCCCGACGGTCATCCGGTACCCCTCGGCGGGCAGCGAGGCGTCGCCGAGGCTCAGGCGGATGTCGCCCGGGGAGGCGCTCCCGGTGGCCACGGCCACCGTGCGCCCGGCCAGTGCGCCCAGGTCCTCGGCGAACGTGGCTGCCTCGTCCGCGAGTTGGGTGGTGTAGGCCGGATCGACGACGATCCGGCTGCTGCTCGTGAAGCCGTACGTACCGGTGGCGGCCGTCCACTGCCGCAGAGCCGGCACGGTCTGCGGCGCTCCGGCGGCAGCGGCCGCCGGCAAGGGCCCGGCGGCCGTGGCGGAGGCGCCGGTACCGGGCAGGGAGAGGGCGGCCACCGCCAAGGCGGAGGCGGTGAGGAATCCGAGCAGGCGCATGACGAGTCCCCAAGCGTGGTGAGAGGAGGGGGAGTGCACGGCGGCGTCCCCCTCCAGCCGTGACTGCTGGAGGGAGTGGCCAAAGTGCAGCGCAGCGCCCGAGCCATGTCAAGAGATGCTTGAAACTCCGTCCGAATGAGCATGATCGAGCATGGAGGCCGCGGAATCCGCCGCCAGCCCCGCCAGTAGACGCAGCGCCGCATCGGAGGGGGAGGACTCGGGGGCGCTGTAGAGCAGCATCCGATGGCCGGTGCCGTCGCTCAGCCGCAGGTTCTCGAAGTCCAGGGTCATCGCACCCACGGCCGGATGGTGCAGCGCCTTGGTTCCGATGGTGCAGTCGCGTACCGGATGCTTGGACCACAAGTCCGCGAATTCGGGGCTCCGCAGCATCAGGGAGCCGATCAGTTCGGCGAGCGCGCGGTCCTCGGGATTGCGCCCGGCGACCAGCCGCAGCGCGGACAGGGCCACGCGGGCCTCGTGCTTCCAGTCGGTGTACAACTCCCGGGTGTGCGGGTCGAGGAACAGCATCCGGGTCAGATTGGGGCGTACGGCCGGGTCGTCCGGGCTGGTGAAGCCGAGGTGTCCGGCGAGCAGGGCATGGCCCAGCGGATTCCACGCGAGCACGTCGTTGCGGCCGTCCAGCACCACGGCGGGCACCCCCGGCATCGCGCCGATCAGCCGGCGCGTGGCGGCCCGCGCGTATTCGGGCCGGGGAGACCTCACCCGCTTGGCCTTCGGCGGCCGTGCGAGGTCCCTTAGGTGTGCGTGCTCGTCCGGGGTCAGGCGCAGGGCGCGGGCGAGCGAATCGAGCACGCTGTCCGAGGCGTTCGTACTCTGCCCCTGCTCCAGGTGCGTGTAGTACGTGATGCTCACGCCGGCGAGCAGCGCGAGCTCCTCACGGCGCAGGCCGGGCACGCGCCGGCGGGTGCCGTGGGCCGGCAGCCCGACGTCCTCCGGCTGGAGCCGGGCGCGGCGGTTGCGGAGGAAGTCTCCCAGGGCGGTGGCTGTGTCCATGCCCTCCAGTGTGCCGAGGAGCCGTCGCGAACGGGGCTCGCGAGGGTGGCCCTGGCAGTGACAGCTTCCACGGTGCCGGCACAGCCAGGGGGCTGGGTAACACCCGGCGGCCGGGCCAGAGTCGCTTCCCGGAACACCTTCCGCCGTGTGTGAGGGAAAGGACGCAGGACGATGTCTGTTGCGCAAGGAAGTCGGCAGGGGAGTCGGCGAGGAGCCGGGGCGGGAAGCGGGCAGGGAACCGGGCAAGGAAGCGGGCAAGGAAGCGGGCAGGGGGAAGGGCCGGTCGGTCTCGAGGGCCGGCAGGCCCTGGTCCTGACGGTCCTGCTCGTGGCCCAGTTCATGCTGGCGGTCGACTTCTCGATCCTGAACGTGGCGCTGCCGGTGATCGGTGACGGGCTCGGCTTCTCGCTCTCGAACCTCCAGTGGATCGCGACGTCGTTCGCGCTCAGTGCCGCCGGGTTCACCCTCCTGTTCGGCCGGATCGCGGACCTGTTCGGCCGCCGCCGACTCTTCCTGGCGGGGCTCGCGGTGCTGGCCCTGTCCTCCCTGGCCGGAGGCCTGGCCACCACCCCTGAAATGCTCCTGGCCGCCCGGGTCCTGCAGGGCCTGGCCACCGCCGCGGTCACCCCGGCGGGCCTGTCCCTCCTGACGACCTCCTTCCCGGAGGGCCCGCTGCGCCAGAAGGCCCTGGGCCTCAACGGCGCCCTGATGTCGGCCGGTTTCACCACGGGCGCCGTCCTGGGCGGGGTCCTGACGGACCTGCTCTCCTGGCGGTGGGCGTTCTTCGTCAACGTCCCCGTCGCTCTCGCGGTCCTCGCCGTCGCCCCGGCGGTCATCAAGGAATCCCGCCCCACCACCCGCCCGAAGCTCGATCTGCCGGGTGCCACCACGGTCACCTTGGGCCTGCTGGCCCTGATCTACGGCCTGACGCGTGCGGGCGAGCACGGCTGGGGCTCGGCGTCGGCGCTGGTGTGGCTCGCCGCGGGGGTGGCCCTCCTGATCGCCTTCTACGTCGTCGAGTCCAAGGCGGCGGCCCCCCTCGTCCCCGTCTCGGTGCTGAAGAAGCCCTCGGTCGCCTGGGGCAACACCGCCGGTCTGGTCGCCTTCCTGACGGAGACGAGCCTGGTCTTCCTGATGACGCTCCACCTCCAGGAGGTCCTCGGCTTCTCCCCGCTGACGGCCGGTCTCTCCTTCGGCGTCCTGGGCATCGGTACGGTCGTCGGAGGCTCCCTCGCGCCCCGGGTCATCTCCGCCACGAGCACCCGTACGACCCTGATCGCCGGAGGGCTCCTCCAAGCGGCGGCCACCGTGAGCCTCGTCGCCATCGGCGAGTCCCGTACCGGAATGTGGCTGCTTCTGATCGCGACCTTCGTCGGCGGCGTCGGCAACATGCTGGTGATCGTCGGCTTCATGGTCACCGCCACCACCGGCCTGGCCGATCACGAGCAGGGCATGGCCACCGGCCTCGCCACGATGACCCAGCAGATCGGCATCACGATGGGAACCCCCGTCATGAGCGCGGTCGTCGCGACCCGGACCGACATCCACTCCGGCATCACCACCGCGATCGTGGTGAACACGGCGATCGTCCTGGCCGGGACCCTGGCCACGGTCCTCTTCCTCGGCCGGACCACCGACCGCCGCCGGGCGGTGGCCGGCTCGTGAGTCGGCCGAAGTGGTTCGACGCGGTTCAGAACGTCCACCGCGTATGGGTGTAGATCCCGTTGTCCCGGCCGAAGCCGTACGCCGTGGCCGGTGCCAGCGCGAACACCACGGCGGCGCCCTTGCGGAACTCGTCCCCGATGCCGTGGAAGGTCCCCTCGGGCGAAGTGATGTGGCGCCCGTACTTCGCCTCGTACGCGGAGATCACCTCCTCCAGTACCGCGGGATCGGCGACCGGCTCCGCCGTGCCCTCGACCACGAGGTCGAGTCCTTCCGTGAGGGAGTTCCCCCCGGTGGTCAGCGCGCAGTGCCCGTCATGGGCGAGGTTCCTCGCCTTCTGCTCACCCGTGCCGGTGGAGAAGTACAGCGCTCCGTCGTGCCAGGCGGCGATCACGGGAGTGACGTGCAGCCGGCCGTCGGGCCGCACCGTGGACACCCAGAAGATCTCGGCGGTCTCCAACTGTCTCTGGGCCTCGGCCCACTCGGTGGCGGTGACGTCCGCGGCACCCGGGAGCGGGTGGAGCGCCGAGCTGTAACGGGCGTCGAGTTCGGTCGTGGGCCGCGCTGCCGGTCCGCGCGTTCGCATCGTGGATCCCTTCCTCTCCCTCGTGGTGCGGACCGGCGGCCGCGCGACCGGCGGCGTGCCTCGCGGCGTCCTCTACTTGGAGGCCGTCGCGCAGGCGGTCCCCGCCGTTGCCTTGGTCACGCCGCTCGAGGTCAGGCCGGACACGCACGTGTCCTGCGCGCCGGTCGATCCGGCGGAGCACGCCGACCGGACGGATTCGGGGGCCTCGCCGCCCTTCAGCTCCCGCTCGACCTGGTTGATGCAGGCCGACACGTCGGCGTGGGCGGCGGGGGCGGTGAGGACCGCGCCTCCGAGGGCGAGGGTCAGGCCGGTGAGGGCTCCTGCGATACGGGTCGACGTGCGCATGGGACGTACCTGCTCTCCGGGGTCGCCGCGGGTCCGGCACCGGGCGTGCCGGAAGCACCTGGGAACGGCGCCGAGCGCGCGGTCGACGTACGGCCACGGGGCTGTGTCCCCCGCACCGGACCGGCTCGGCAGGGCATCCGCTCCCTCATTCGACGCTAGATCAGCCCCCCGCCGCCCGCACTCGCTGGGCCTCGCGAAAGGTCCGTGCCGTCCGACCGGGCAGGGCGTTCCGGCCGGGGTCCTTCCCGGGGACGGGCGCGCCTTCACATCGACACGGAGCGCGTACGTGCCGGACGGGCCGGCTGCGGCGCTCGGCCACAGGGAGTGCCGCGGTCCGGAGTGGCGTTGTTCGAATTCTGTTCGATACGGTGGTTGTATCTGGTCAGGGTGGCTGGAAAGGGGTGGTCGGTCGATCGGAGGTGGCCCGTGAGTGGCTGTGCACACCTTCATGCCGCGAGCGGCTACTCGGCCCGCTACGGGGCTTCTCACCCTTCTGACCTGGTGAAACGAGCTGCCGAGCGGGGGATCGGCACGCTCGCGCTCACCGACCGGGACACCGTCGCCGGAGCGGTCCGCTTCGCGAAGGCGGCCATCGGGGCAGGGGTCCGGCCGGTCTTCGGGGTCGATGTCGCCGTCGCTCCGTTCGGTCCCACCACACCGTTCGATTCCGCCGGCCCGTTCGGTTCCGCAGGCCCGTTCGCAGGCCCGTTCGCAGGCCCGTTCGTCGGTCCGTTCGGTCCCGGGGATCCCGCGGCTCCCGGCGACCCGGCCGGACTCGCCGGCCCCGCCGACCCCGGCGGTCCAGCCGGGCCCGGGGCTCCCGCGGGTCTCGCCGGCCCCCTCGGGCTCGGCGTTCCCGGCGGTCCAGCCGGGAACAGAGGCCCCACCCGCCCCACCAGCCCTGGCGGGGCCCGGCCGCGGACGCCCGTGCGGGGTGGGGCGTACGTTGCCGAGCCCGCTCTGCGGGTCACGCTCCTCGCGCGGGACGCGGGCGGTTGGGCACGGTTGTGCCGGCTGCTCTCCGCCGCCCACGCGGACGCCGCCGGCGGGCCGCCGGTCGTGTCCCGGGCGGTGTTGGAGCGGTACGCCGACCACGGCTTGGTGGTCCTGCTCGGACCGGTGTCCGAGCCCGTACGGGCCCTCGCGGCCGGCCGGCCCGACGTGGCCGAGCGGCTCCTCGCCCCGTGGCGGGAGATCGCGGGTCCGGACCTGCGGCTGGAGGTGCTCTGGTACGGGCTCTCCGGCACCGGGCCGGGCTCGCTGCGGCTGGCCGCCCGCACCCTCGCCCTGGCCGACCGGCTCGGTATCCCGGCGGTCCTCACCAACGCGGTCCGCTACGCCGATCCCGCCCAGCACCGCATCGCCGACGTGCTGGACGCGGCCCGGCTGCTGCGCCCGATCGACCGCCGCCGGCTCGACTGCGGAGAGCGCTGGCTGAAGGGGCCGGCCGCGATGGAGGAGGCCGCCGAGCGGATCGCCGCCGCCGCGGGCTCGCACGCGGGCTCCGGCTGCGGCCGGGCGGCGGAGCTGCTCGCGGAGACCGCGCGTACGGCGGAGCTGTGCGCCGTCGACCCGGTGGCCTTCCTCGGCCTCGGCACCGGGCGGCCCGCCTTTCCCGAGCCGGAGGTGGTCGGCGCCGACCCCGGTCCGGGCGGCGCCGCGGCCCTGCTCCGCCGACGCTGCGAGGAGGGCATGTTCGCGCGCGGCCTGGACCGCGACCGGCGGGCGGTCGAGCGGCTGGAGTACGAGCTCGGGGTGATCGGGAAGCTGGGCTTCGAGTCCTACTTCCTGGCGGTCGCACAGGTCGTCGCGGACATCCGGTCCATGGGGATCCGGGTCGCCGCCCGTGGGTCCGGTGCCGGGAGCATGGTCAACCACGCGCTCTTCATCGCCACGGCCAACCCCCTCGAACACCATCTGCTCTTCGAGCGCTTCCTCAGCGTCCGCAGGCTCTCGCTCCCCGACATCGACCTCGACGTGGAATCGGCCCGCCGGCTGGAGGTCTACGACAAGATCATCGAACGGTTCGGCACCGAGCGGGTGGCCGTCGCCGCGATGCCGGAAACGTACCGGGCCCGCCACGCCCTGCGCGACACGGGCCTCGCCCTCGGCCTGGCCCCGCAGATCGTGGACCGGATCGCGAAGTCCTTCCCGCACATCCGGGCCTGCGACATCCGCGACGCGCTGAACACCCTGCCGGAACTGAAGCAGCTCGCGAGCGAGGCCGACGGGTTCGGACCGCTGTGGGAGCTCGCGGAGGGCCTGGACGCCCTGCCGCGCGGCTACGCCATGCACCCGTGCGGAGTGGTCCTCTCCAACGCCTCCCTGCTCGACCGGCTGCCCGTACAGCCCACCCCGGGCGGCCGGTACCCGATGGTCCAGGCGGACAAGGAGGACGTCGAGGACCTCGGCCTCGTCAAGCTGGACGTCCTGGGGGTACGGATGCAATCGGCGATGGCGCACGCCGTCGCCGAGATCCGCCGCACCACCGGGCGCCAGATCGACCTCGACAACCCCGACCACGTCCGGCTGGACGACCCCGGAGCGTTCGAGCTGATCAGGCAGGCCCGCACCGTGGGGATGTTCCAGCTGGAGAGCCCCGGCCAGCAAGACCTCGTCAGCAGGCTCCAGCCGCGCGGCGTCCAGGACGTCATCGCCGACATCAGCCTGTTCCGGCCGGGCCCGGTCAAGGGCGGCATGCCCGCCCTCTACATCGCGGCCCGCCACGGCGCCGCCCCCCGCTACCCCCACCCCGACCTGGAGCCCGTACTCGCCGACACCTACGGCGTGACCATCTGGCACGAGCAGATCATCGACATCTTCGCGGTGATGACCGGCTGCGACCGGGCGCTGGGCGATATCGCGCGCCGCGCCCTCGCCGCCCGCGACCGGCTGCCCCGGGTGGAGGCCTGGTTCCGGCGGCAGGCGGGCGCCCGCGGCTACGGCACGGAGGTCCTCGACGAGGTCTGGGAGATCGTCGCGGCGTTCGGCGCGTACGGGTTCTGCCGCGCGCACGCCGTCGCCTTCGCCGTGCCCGCGCTCCAGTCGGCCTGGCTCAAGGCCCACCACCCCGCGGCCCTCTACGCCGGACTGCTGGAGCACGACCCCGGAATGTGGCCGCCCCGGGTGATCGTCTCCGACGCCCGCCGCCACGGCGTGCCGGTCCTGCCCGTGGACGTCAACCGCTCCGAGACCGGCCACCGCGTCGAGCGGACGCCGGACGGTACGTGGGGGGTGCGGCTGTCACTGTCGTCGGTGAAGGGGATCAGCGAGGAGCAGACCGCCCGGATCGCCGCCAACCAGCCCTACGGCGGCCTGCAGGACTTCTGGGAGCGGGCGCGCCCCGCGCTGCCGGTCGCCGAGCGCTTGATCCGGATCGGAGCCCTCGACACCCTGCGCGGGCCGCTCACCCGCCGCGACCTCCTCCTCCAGGTGTCCGAGCTCCACCGCCACACCCGCGCCCGCGCGGCCGACGGACAACTGGCCCTCGGCGGCGAACTCGTCACCGCCGAACCGTCCGGCCTGCCGGAGATGACCAGCCGCGAGGCCCTCACCGCCGAGATCGACATCCTGTCCATCGACGTCTCCCAGCACCTGATGGAGCACCACCACCGCCTGCTCCGCGAGATCGGCGCCACCGACTCCGCGCACCTCGCGACGATGAGCCCGGGCCGGCCTGTCCTCGTCGCCGGCGTCCGGGCCTCCACCCAGACGCCCCCGATCCCCTCGGGCAAGAGGATCATCTTCGTGACCTTGGAGGACGGCAGCGGGCTCGTCGACGTCGCGTTCTTCGAAGACAGCCACGATGCCTGCGCCCACACGGTCTTCCACTCCGGGCTGCTCCTGGTCCGGGGCACCGTCGAGGCCCGCGGCCCGCGCCGCACCGTCGTCGGGCAGATGGTGTGGAACCTCGAGGAGATCGCCGCAGCGCGCCGGGACCGCGGCCCCGAAGCCGCCCTCGCCCTCCTCGGCCGCGCCGATCCCGCCCCCACCCCCGCCCAGGGCGGCGTCCCGGAGCACGCCCCCGCCGACGGCACCCCGCGCACATCCGCCGCCGGCACCCGGCGCACCCTCGCCAACGGCACCAGCGGCGCCCGTCTCCACCCGTACGCGGACCTCCAGCCCGCCGGCACCCGCGCCGCCGACCTCACATCCCTCGGCTACACCAGCCCCGGATCGGCGGGGTGATCACGATGACCGGTGGGGCGTCGTCACACGGGGAACCGGACCGCCACGCGGATCACCCGGCGGACCGGGCCCGCCGGACCGTCCCCCGGGACGACCGGCGCCATCGAGCCCCCTCCGTCCACCGCGCGCGGCATGCGTCCCCTGCGGGACGCGGCCCGGACCGGCCGGCGGGGAGCCCGGCCGAGCGCACGCGAGGAGAGCCGCGATGACGCGGACCGGCAGGCCGGACAGGAGCCCGTCGGGCAGCGGGTGCGATGCCCCGCGCTCGAAGCAGATCCTCCACGCCCGGTTCCACCTCCCCCGGGGAGCCGACGCCGACCTCTACGGGCACCTCCTCGACCTCGCCGCCGACATCACCCCCCGCGTCCAGCCGGTCCCGCCCGACGCCGCCGACCTCGACATCACCGGAGCCCTGCGCTACTGGCAGCGCGACGCCGAAGAGCTGGCCGCCCTCCTGCGGCTGCGCACCGTCGCCCTCCACGGCGTGCCGACGACCTGCGCCGTCGCGCCCAACCGCATGCTCGCGACGATGACGGCCGCCTCCACGCCCCTCGGCGCCGCCACCGTCCTCACCGAGGCCGAGGTCACCGCCTGGCTGCGGCCCCGGCCCGTCGCCGCCCTCTACGGAGTCGGCCCCGCCACCGCCGCCTCGCTGGCGACGTACGGGCTGCACACCGTCGGAGACCTCGCCGACGCGCCCCTGCCCGCCCTGACCAGGATCTTCGGCTCGGCCACCGGACGCGCCCTGCACGCCCGCGCCCGCGGCGAGGACCTCCGCCCGGTCGACGCCCACCCCGTACCCAAGTCCTTCAGCGCCGGCCACCCCTTCGACGCCGACTGCCTCGACGCGGCCCAGCACCACCGTGCCCTCCTCGGCCTGGCCCACCGGATCGGCGCCCGCCTGCGCGAGGAGGACCGGGCGGCCACGGGCCTGACCCTCACCGTCCGCTACGCCGACCGCACCACGTCCACCCGGAGCCGGGCCCTGGCCGAACCCACCCACCACACCCACCCCCTGACCCGCGCCGCCTACGAGCTGTACGGGCTCCTCGGCCTCCAGCGCGCACGCGTACGCTCCTTCGACCTCCGCGCCGAAGCCCTGTGTCCCGCCTCCGAGGCCAGGAGACAGCTCGCCTTCGACCCGGCCGATGACCAGGCGGTCGCCGTCGAGGCCGCCGCCGACCGCGCCCGCGCCCGCTACGGCCCCGACGCCGTCAAACCGGCGACCCTCGCCGGTGCGCGGGGGCGGGCGTAGGAGCGGCTGCGCACGCACCGCGGACGGCGGGCCGGACGAACAAATCCCGCAAAACAAAAACACCCCGGCCGATTGAGGCCGGGGTGTTTGTTTGTGTATATTTGACGTTTCACATCTTCGCTATTCGCCGCGGTGAAGTGAAAAAGCTTATGGGGACACTGTAGCGCGTCAGGAGTGGAATTGTCAACCGAAGAATTCCGGAATGAGCAGCAATTCATCACCTCTCTCTACGCACGCCTCGACGACCTGCGTGACGAGGCCGAACGCGCCGTGCAGGGCGCGCTCGCCGCGTCTGACAGCGGGTTCCAGGCGCGGCTGGAACGGGATGTCATGGTCGCCGAACAGTCCGGTCTGCTTTCCGCTCTGAACACGGGCGAGAACGGTCTTTGTTTCGGCAGGCTCGAGTTCTCCGACGGATCGGACCACCACATCGGCCGTATCGGAATCAGGCAGGACGACCGGGACCGCACGCCCCTCGTGCTCGATTGGCGGGCCGATGTGGCACGCCCGTTCTACCTCGCCACCGGGTATTCCCCCATGGGGCTCCGCCGACGCCGCCACATCACCACCCGGGGCCGCCGGGTCACCGCCCTGCACGACGAGATCCTCGACCTCGCCGACACCGAGCGCACGGGCCACGAGGGGGCCGACGCGGACGCCGTGCTGCTCTCCGCGCTCGATGCCGCGCGGACCGGCCGGATGCACGACATCGTGCAGACCATCCAGGCCGAACAGGACCGCGTCATCCGCTCCACCCACCGCGGGATCCTGGTCGTGGAGGGCGGACCGGGCACCGGCAAGACCGCCGTGGCCCTGCACCGGGCCGCGTACCTCCTCTACGCGCACCGCGAGCTGCTCGCCAAGCGCGGTGTGCTGATCGTCGGGCCGAACCCGGCCTTCCTCGGCTACATCGGCGAGGTCCTCCCGGCCCTCGGCGAGACCGGGGTACTGCTCGCCACCCCTGGCGAGCTGTTCCCGGGCATCCGCGCGACCGGCCGCGACCGCCCGGGCGCCGCGGCGGTCAAGGGGAGCGCGCGGATGGCCGAGATCCTCGAGCGCGTCGTGAGCGAGCGCCAGACGCTGCCCGAGACCGTGCCCGCCGGCAGCGGCGAGGACGCCGACGTGGTCCCCGAAGCGGCCCTGGAGGTCGACCACGACGACTACGGGACGCTCCTGCTCGACCGGACCATGGCCCACGAGGCCCGCGACCGGGCCCGCGCCACCGGCCTCCCGCACAACCTGGCGCGCCCGTACTTCGCGTTCCGGATCATCGACGCGCTCACCGAGCAGCTCGCCGACAGGCTCGGCGCGGACCCCTACGGCGGCCCCAACCTGCTGGGACCGGACGACATCGCCCAGCTGGGCAAGGAGATCGCGACCAGCGCCGAGGTGCACGCCGCCATCGACACGCTGTGGCCGTCGCTCACGCCCCGGCGGCTGATCGCCGACTACCTCGCCGATCCCACGCATCTTCCCGAGCGGGAAGCCGAGTTGATCCGCCGTACGAGGACGGGCGACGCGGACTGGACCCCGGCGGACGTCCCGCTGCTCGACGAGGCCGCCGAGCTGCTCGGGGTCGACGACACCGCGCGGCGGGCCGCCGAGGAGCGCGAGCGCCTCGAGCGCGTCGCGTACGCGCAGGGCGTCCTGGACCTGTCGGCGGGCTCGGAGAGCTACGAGTTCGAGGACGCGGAGAGCGAGTTCCTCGCGGCCCACGACATCATCGACGCGGAGCGCATGGCCGAGCGGCAGGAGGAGGACGACCACCGCAGCGCGGCCGAACGGGCCGCCGCCGACCGGACCTGGGCCTTCGGGCACGTCATCGTGGACGAGGCGCAGGAGCTGTCCGCCATGGCGTGGCGGCTCCTGATGAGGCGCTGCCCGACCCGTTCCATGACCCTGGTCGGCGACCCGGCCCAGACCGGCGACGAGGCGGGCTGCGGGTCGTGGCAGCAGATCCTGGCCCCCTACGTCGAGGACCGCTGGGAGCTGGTCCGCCTCGCAGTCAACTACCGGACCCCCGCCGAGATCATGGACGTCGCGGCCGCCGTGCTCCGGGCCCGCCACCCCGGTTTCGAGCCGCCGAGCTCGATCCGCTCCACCGGACGACGGCCCTGGGTGGTGCGGACGGACGACATCGCCGCGGCGCTCGCCCGGGCGGTGCGGGACCACGCCCCCGCCGAGGGCCGCCTCGCGGTGATCGCACCGCGCCCGCTGCACGGGACGCTGGCCGCCGCGCTGCCCGGGGTACGGGCGGGGGAGGAGCCGGACCTCACCCACCCGGTCGTCCTGCTGGACCCGCGCCAGGCCAAGGGGCTGGAATTCGACACCGTGCTCGTCGTGGAGCCGGCGGACCACGAGCCCAGCGATCTCTACGTGGCCCTGACGCGCGCCACCCAGACCCTGGGGGTGCTGCACACCGGCCGGCTTCCCCAGGGCCTGAGCGAACAGCCGTAGACCGGACCCCGGGCCGCCGCCGGCGGAACGCCGGCGGTCGGCCGCCCGGCACCGGATCACGACGCGGGGGCGGTAGCGGGCTGCTGACGGGTCGTGACCCTTGGCACAAGCACGCTGGTCAGCCGGATGCAGTGGGCTATGTTGGGATCACGGAGCGGCACTACAGGGAGGACCGGCGGTGTCATCGGGTCAGCAGGCGCGCGCACAAGCGGCCGCGATCACGCCGAGCGGGCAGGCGGCCGACCACCAGCGTGCCCCCGCCGACCGGGTCCGGGCTCTGTTCGACGGGCATCCGCTCTCCCCGGGACAGCGACGGATCGCCCAGTACCTCGTCGACCACCTCACCGAAGCGGCGTTCCTCTCGATCACCGAACTCGCCGAGCGGGCCGGAGTGAGCCAGCCGTCCGTGACCCGCTTCGCGGCCGCCCTCGGATTCAGCGGCTATCCGGCCCTGCGCGACGTGCTCCAGCCAATCGCGCTCAGCGCGGTGGCCGGCGCCCCGGACAGCCCCGAGCAGGCCCGCCGCAATGAGCTCCAGGCGGCGGTCGACGCCGAGATCGAGAACCTGCGCAATGTGCGCAGGCTGCTCGCCGACACCAACCAGGTGCTCGACATCGGCCGCGAGCTGGCCCGCTCGGTCCCGCTGACGGTGGTCGGGCTGCGGATCTCCGTCTCCCTGGCGGAGTACTTCGCGTACGCCGCCCGCCGCATCCACCCCGACGTGCGCCTGGTGACCGGCGGCGGCAGCGTGGCCTACGACGCGCTGCTCCAGGCGCGGGCGGCGGGCGGCAGCTGGGTACTGGCCTTCGCGATGCCCCGGCACGCCAAGGAGACCCTGGCGGCGCTGCGGGTGGCGCGCAGCGCGGGGCTGCGGATCGCGCTGATCACGGACGGCACCCTGGGGCCGCTGGTGGACGAGGCCGACGTGGCGTTGACGGCCGGTACCGGTTCGCGGCTGGTCTTCGATTCGTACGCGGCGCCGGGCGTGCTGTCCGCCGCGCTCCTCCAGGCGATGTCCGACGCCGACCCCGAACGGACACAGGCGCGCCTCGAAAGCTATGAGCAGGCCGCTGACCAGCACGGATTCTTCCTCTAAAAGAGCCCAGTGACAGGCTGTCGCCGGTTCGAGAAGGGCCGACGAGGAGCGATATTCAGCCATCCAGCGGGCATGAATATTTTCATGCGCTTGCTTACTCAACGGTATATATGTTTACTGATGGCGGCGCGGGCATCCGTCAAGACGCCAGGGAGAACGACCCCACGTGCTCCCAGAACAGACACCCGGTGCGACGCCCTCCTCCTCACGTCGCACCAGGTGTCCCGTCCGGCCTTCGGATCCCGCAGTGCCCCTGCGGCCTCGGCCAACCCCTGGGCCGAGGCCGCCCCCGGCACCTCATCGATCGCAGTCCGACACCTTGTGGAAGCGGCAGGAATGTCTCAGACGACACTCACCACGCACAGCCCGGACTGGCCCTGCCAGGTCAAGCGCCCCGGGAACCACGACTGGGAGCGCACGGCCACCCGATGGCTGCGCGACCTGGTACCGGCCCGCTACGCCGGTTACTCGACCTTGACGCGCAGCCCCGTGCTGCTCGCACGCCATGCCCAGCTGCAGGTGCAGCACGAGATGCGCGCCGTACGCGTGGCCATGGAGACCAGCCGCGCCGAACTCCCCGCCCTCGGGGTGGCCGAGGCGGTCATCGAGACCTCGATCAGGATGTACGCCGGAGAGCTGCGGCAGCTCGCCCACCTGGCCCGGGCCATCCGCCTCGTCGGCGAAGCCCTCGCCCACGGCTCGTCCCGCGCGCGGTAGGAAAGGGCGCGCCGGCCGCCGCCTAGGCGGCGGTGACGCCCGTCAGCTGCTCCGCGATGACCTCGGCTGACGGGAACCGCATGCCGAGCGTGGAGACGTGCTTCCAGTGCAGGGTGCCGTCCGGCGCGATGACGAAGACGGCCCGCCGCAGGCCGATCACGGGCGCGGAGATGCCCAGGGCGCGGGCCACCTCCCGGTCGGTGTCGGCGAGAAGCGGCATCCGCAGGCCGCGGGCCCGCGCGAAGGCCTCGTGGCTGTCGACGCCCTGCGGGCTGATGCCCCACACCTGGGCACCGCAGGCGCCGAGCGCCTCCAGTCCGTCGGAGTAGGAGCACAACTGCGCGGTGCACACGGGGGTGTTGTCGCCGGGGTAGAAGGCGAGAACGACCGGGTTCCCGCGCTGCTCGCCGAGCGAGTACCTTCCGCGTACGAAGGCGTCTTCGATGAGCTGACCGCCGGGGAGCGAGAAATCGCCCACGACGTCGCCCACGTCCGGGATTCGGGTCACGATGGCCGCACCTCTCTGTCGTCGAGGGGCGTACGGTACCCGGTCGCGCCCGCCGCGTCGCAGGCCGCAGGCCGCGGCAGGCCGCGGCCGTCCGGGCGGGGCGCACAGAACACTCGCCGCGTCTGCGCTCACCGGCGGCCGCGCGGGTCCTCAGTACGGCCCGCCGCGGAAGTACAGGGACGATGCCGGGCGGGGGCGGTCGCCGCGTTCGTGCGCGGCGTCGGACCTGTCGGCGGGGGAGGGGCTCCCGGCCAGGGCGCGGAGCGTGTCCAGGCCGGCCAGGACATCGGAGCGGTTCCCCGCGGTCTTCATCCAGGCGGGCAGCCGGGGGAACAGCGCCCGTGTCGGGCTTCCGGTGCCGCGCTCGCGCAACCGGGCGCCGACGTAGGCGGCCAGCGCGTCGACGTGCTCCTCGTTGTAAGCCCACAGGACATGCCCGGCGCACCGGGTCTGCAGCCACAGGGGCCGCCGGAAGAACGGGTCCTCGGTGCCGCCGAGAGCCACGCCCCGCAGCCCGGCTCCCTCGATCCCGGCCTCCCACTCGGCGACCGCGCCGCAGCGGGCGCACGTCATGCGGCGGGGCCGGAAGAGCAGCTCGGTGTAGTGGGTGAGCTCGGGAAGGCCGGGACGGGGCGAGACCAGCGCCCGGCCGCCGCACCGGGGGCAGGCCACGAGCACGCGCTCGGCGAAGCGGTCCAGGGCGAAGCCCGGGTCGCGGTGCCGGGACGGTTCGCCGCGCGATGCGGAGTCCATGACGGCCACGATGCCAGACCTGCGGGGCGGTCTCCGGCGCGGGGGTCGGCGCATCTGCGTCGAGCTACTGCTGTGGCCGGGAAGGTGTGCCGGGTCGCGGTGTTCGGTGTGGTGCATCTCCCCCAGCTACCACTGGGAGGTGCCACCGGGGCGGAGGGCCACGGTTCGTACCGGACGTACCGCCGTGGCCCGACAACGCGGCGAGGTGCCGTGCCTGGCGCCGCGACCCGGCACACCTTCCCGGTCACAGCACTAGGCGCCGCCGGAGCGACCGTGTACGTCACCGGCCGCAGCAGCGCCGCCGGGCCGTACCAACTCCGTACGGAGGGCGGCCCGCCGCGTCGCCCGAGCGGCCGAACCGGGGCCCCCGCGGCATCGCCGTGGTGGCGATCGCGCCCGGATTCCTGCGCTCGGAGGCCCTGTTGGAGCACTTCGGGATTGCCGGTGCCAACTGGCGCGACGACGTGGCCCCTTGGCGACCCGCTGCGACACCTGCCGGGGCGGGTCCATCCGCATGGTGAGATGCCTTGCCGCGCAGCAGCGGCCGCGTGCCAGACTCTCCCGCATGTCGCGCCAGCTGAAGATTAGCGCCGGCGTGCCGGCCCCGAGCTGACTGCGATGCCCCCAGCAGCTCACCGCCCGCACGCAGACCTCTCGCATCCGCGAGGGGTCTTCTTGTTTTCCGGGCCCACGCACCCTCCCGCTCTGCGACCCTCTCACCCCGGCCGGCAAAGCCCCCGCCCCAGGACAGGAGCCCACCACTCATGACCCGCAGCGATGTTCTTCCCGCCGTCTCCGTCGTTCCCGCTGTTCCCGCCGTGCGCGCCGCGCGGGCCGGTGCCCCCGCCTGTCACATGCTGACCGTCACCGTCCAGGACGGCGGCCATGCCCTGACCCGGATCGCCGCGATGCTCAACAACCTCTCCGTCAGGGCGCTTTCCTTCAGGGCCTCCGAAGGCGGCGGCCCCGCCGTCTGCGAGATCGTCGTGCCCGCCACCGACTCGCCCCGCGCCCAGGCCAAGCTGCTGCGCTGCGTCGAGGTCGTGGGGCTCACGGCCCGTCTGGCGCCGGACCTCCCGGTCGGCTGAACGGCGCGCATCGTCCACGGTTCCGCCTGCCGACGCTTCTCCGTCCGCCTTACTTGACTGACCGTTCCAGTATCTCGTAAGGTATCGACCATGGCCAGGACCAAGGAATTCGACCCGGACACCGCACTGCAGTCGGCTATGGAGCTGTTCTGGCAGCGCGGGTACGAGGCGACGTCGATGGCCGACCTCGTCGAGCGGCTCGGCATCGGACGCGCCAGCATCTACGCCACCTTCGGCAACAAGCACGAGCTCTACCTGAAGGCGCTCGACCGCTACAACGAGAACCGCGACCCGGCCCTGCTCGGGGAGTTGTCCCAGCCGGGGCCCGCGCTGCCGGCCGTACGGGCGGTGGTGCGCCGGTTCGCCGCCGAGGCGAGCTCCGGCAGTCGGCGGTCGAACGGCTGCTTCGTGACCAACACGGCCGCGGAGCTGGGAGCGCGCGACCCGGTCTCCGCTCGCAGGGTCGAGGCGAGCTGGAACCACATAGAGACCCTGCTCCACTCGGCGCTGGCCAGGGCCCACGCCCAGGGCGAGCTGCGCGCGGACCGCGATCCGCGCGCGCTGGCCCGGATGCTGCTGGTGCTCATGCAGGGCTTCAGGGTCGTCGGCAAGGTGTCGGACGACCCGGGCCGGGTGCGCGACGCGGCGGAGCAGGCCCTCACGCTGCTCGACTGAACACGTATCTCCCTGCGGGGAGATGCTTTATGAGCTCATTTTGGAATGTACGATCAAGTTTAGGGGGAGTCATGACCGTCACCCAAAGCGAGAGCACGACCGGGTACACGGCGAGCGCGGACCGCGTCGGAACAGCCGGACCTGCCACCGGCCCCGCCTTCGCGCTGCTCGGCACCGTCCAGATGTCACTGATCTTCGCGCTCACCTCGCTCGTGGTGCCCCTTCCCATGATCGGGCGGGAGTTCTCCCTGGGCCGCGACGACCTGATCCTCCTCAGCGCCGCCTACGGGCTGACCTTCGCCGGCCTCCTGCTCTTCGGCGGCCGGCTCACCGACCGGTTCGGCGGCCGCCGCGTGCTCAACGCCGGACTGCTCGTCTTCGCCGTCGCATCCCTCGCCGCGCCGCTCGCCCAGGGCCCCGGGATCCTGCTCGCGGCCCGTTTCGCCCAGGGGTTGGGCGCCGCGCTCACCGCTCCCGCCGCGATGGCCGTGCTGCGGGCCGTCTTTCCCCGGCCCGCCGCGTACGCGAAGGCCATGGCCACCTGGGGCGGCCTCTCGGTCCTCGGCGCGACCGCAGGCAACCTGCTCTCCGGGGTGATCTCCGCACTGGCCGGCTGGCGGCTGTCCTTCGCCGTCCCGGTCGCGGTGGCCCTCGCCGCCCTGGTCCTCGCCCCCCGGCTGCTGCCCGCCACCCCGGCGGGCGTGGGCCGCTCCCTGGACCTGCCGGGCGCCCTGCTGGCCACCGGTGGAATCAGCCTGGCCAGTTACGGACTCGTCCTCACCGACGCCCACTCCTGGGGTTCGGCCTCCGTCCTGGTCTCCCTGCTCTTTGCGGCAGCGCTCCTCCTGGCCTTCCCCCTCGTCGAGCGCCGGGCCCGCGATCCGCTGCTCCCGCTCGGATTCCTCCGCGACCGGCGGCGGGTCCTGGCCCTCTCGGCCATCGGACTGACCGCGGCCGGCACGGCGACGACCTTCGTCCTGCTCTCGCTCCACCTCCAGCAGGACCTCGGCTGGTCGGCGCTGCGCACCTCCGCCGCCTTCCTCCCCTTCGCGGTGGTGCTGCTCGCCGTCGGCCGGGCGGCGGGCCCGCTCGTCGCCCGGTACGGGGCGACGCGCGTCAGCACGGCCGGGCTCGTGACCGCCGCCGCCGGTCTCGCACTGCTCGCACTCACCGGCCTGGCCACGGAGATCCCGTACGCCTACGGCCTCCTTCCCGGCCTGGTCCTGCTGCCGGCCGGCGCCGCCGCGGCCTTCGCGGGCGCCGCGGTGCTCGCCACCGAAGGGGTGGAGCCGCACGAGGCGGGACTCGCCGGGGGCGTCATGAACACCGCGATGGAACTCGGTCCGACGGTCGTCTTCGCCACCGTGCTCGCCCTCGGCTCCGACACGATCTCGCTCGCCGCCTCGGCGCTCGCCTTCGCCGCGGTCGCCTTCCTCAACAGCCGCGGCGAATGACCGCCGCGGCGGCCGGCCCCCACGGGCCGGCCGGCGCGGGCCGGGTGACCCTCACGGGACACCGGTCGCCGCTCGTCAATGCCGACGAACACCATTCACCGAACAGGGGATCCACCATCATGTCCGCACGTTTCACCGGCAAGAGCGTCCTCGTCACCGGCGCGGGTTCCGGAATAGGACGGGCCGTCGCCCTCGCCTTCGCCGCCGAAGGGGCCTCGGTGGTCGTGGCGGGGCGCAGCGCGGCCCCGCTCGACGAGACGGTCGCGCTGATACGGAAGGAGGGCGGCACGGCCGCCGCGGTGACCGCGGACGTGACCCGCTCCGATGAGGTACGGGCCTTGGTCCGCAGCACCGTCGAACACTTCGGCGGCCTCGACGTCGCGGTCAACAACGCGGGCGTCTTCCGGGGCGGCGCGCCCGTCGCCGACCTCCCCGAGGAGGACTGGCGCACCCTCCTCGACGTCAACGTCACCGGAGTGCTGCTCGGCCTCCAGGCGGAGATCGCCCAGATGCGCGTGCAGCCCACCGGCGGGGCGATCGTCAACATCTCCTCGAACCTCGGCGCCCACGCCCGCATCCCGGGGGCGGCCGGCTACATCGCCACCAAGGCGGCCGTATCCGCCCTGACCAGGACCGCGGCCCTGGACCACATCGCCGACGGGGTGCGGGTCAACGCGGTCAGCCCGGGTCCGTCCGCCACGTCGATGTCGCTGCGGCACGGCGAGAGCGAGGCCGACCGCGCCGCCCGGATGAAGCACCAATCGCCGTTGGGAAGGGTGTCCTCGACGGCCGAGGTCGCGGCGGCCGTGCTGTACCTGGCCTCAGCGGACGCCGCCTCCGTGGTGGGCACCGACCTGGTGATCGACGGCGGCGTGGCGGCCTGAGGCGGCGGTGGCCCGCCGCCCGGGACGTCCGGCGGCGGCGGAGGCGCCGGAAACGGGTTCGGCCCCCTTGACGCCAATGCGTCAAGGGGGCCGAACCATTCGTAGCGGGGACAGGATTTGAACCTGCGACCTCTGGGTTATGAGCCCAGCGAGCTACCGAGCTGCTCCACCCCGCGTCGTTGATCCCACTGTACGGGACATCCGGCGGGCCCCAGACCACTCGCACCGTCGGGGGCCTGAACGGCATCTCCCATATCTGTGTCCGCGAAGACAGAATTGAATACGGGGTGCGGTAAGAATTTCTGGCGCCGCGACGGAGTCGATCGAATTGCGGCTCCGTCCGGTTCGGCCGTGCTACTGTGGTTTCAGTTGCAGTTGAGGTTCCCAAAATTTCAGCGCCCTCACCGTCTCTTCACCGAGCGGCGAGAGTGTTCTAGTTTTTCCGGTGTTTTCCGGGCTGGGCAATCATCGGCGACTCGAGATCCGCAAAGTGCGGATCTCTGGGCTGTGCCCCGAAGGAGATTTACCATGGCTAATGGCACCGTGAAGTGGTTCAACGCGGAAAAGGGTTTCGGATTCATCGAGCAGGAGGGCGGCGGTCCTGACGTCTTCGCCCACTACTCGAACATCGCTTCCCAGGGCTTCCGCGAGCTCCAGGAGGGCCAGAAGGTCAGCTTCGACATCGCGCAGGGCCAGAAGGGCCCGACCGCTGAGAACATCGTCACCGCCTGACGTTCAAGCGTAACCACGTAGCTGGGGCCCGCACCTTGGGGTGCGGGCCCCAGCTCGTTGCGTTTTCCCGGCTCCGCCGGCCTCTCCTCTATGGGCCCGCGTGAGCGGCGCGATCGCGCAAGCTTTCGACGCGCCACTGTTCGGCCGACGGATTCACTCCTCGGCTCTCCGCCCGCACGCGATCGCCGTTCGCATCGGCGCGCAGTGCGGTGCCCCTTTCCTGACGGGCCGGTCTCAGTTCACTCCGGCTCCGCCATATCTGACTTTTGCTCCGGCTCATTCTTGTGATTCGTCGTGCGGCTCGTATTCCCGCCGCCGGGAATTCCTCGATGTGTGCCGTATCGAGGAAGGTTCTGCATGAACCGCACGACCCGCATGAATGACCGCTCTTCCCGTACCCGCACGGGCGGAGGCTCCTCCGGCTCCTACAGCGGCGGTGGCTCCTCCTCCGGCTCGTACGGCGGCTCCTCCTCCGGCTCTTACGGCGGCGGCTCCTACGGCGGTTCCTACGGCGGTTCCGCCGGGTCCTCCAGCCGAGGAAGCCGTTTCGGAACGTCGGCCCCCAGCCGGTCCGGCGGCCCGAAGCGCTCCGGCGGTGGCTACGGCGGCCGCCGCTCGTCCGGGCCTCAGGGCGAGTTCGCCCTGCCGGTCACCGTGGTCCCGGGCCTGCCCGCCGTCGAGGCGTTCGCCGACCTCGACATGCCGGCCCAGCTGCTCACCGCACTCACCGCCGAAGGCGTGAGCACGCCGTTCCCCATCCAGGCCGCCACGCTTCCCAACACCCTCGCGGGCCGGGACGTCATGGGTCGCGGACGCACCGGCTCCGGCAAGACCCTGGCCTTCGGCCTCGCGCTGCTGGCCCGTACGGCCGGCCAGAGCGCCGAGCCGGGTCGCCCGCTCGCGCTGATCCTCGTCCCCACGCGTGAGCTCGCGCAGCAGGTCACGACGGCTCTCACCCCTTACGCCCGCGCGGTGAAGCTGCGCCTGGCCACGGTCGTCGGCGGCATGCCGATCCACCGGCAGGCAGGCGCGCTGCGCGCCGGGGCCGAAGTGGTCGTGGCCACGCCCGGCCGGCTGAAGGACCTCATCCAGCGGGGCGACTGCCGGCTGAACCAGGTCGCCATCACCGTCCTGGACGAAGCCGACCAGATGGCCGACATGGGATTCATGCCCCAGGTCACCGCGCTGCTCGACCAGGTGCGTCCCGAGGGCCAGCGGATGCTGTTCTCCGCCACGCTCGACCGCAACGTCGACCTGCTGGTCCGCCGCTACCTGACCGACCCCGTCGTGCACTCGGTCGACCCCTCGGCCGGCGCCGTCACCACGATGGAGCACCACGTCCTGCACGTGCAGAGCTTCGACAAGCAGGCCGCCACGACCGAGATCGCCGCCCGTGAAGGCCGCGTGATCATGTTCCTGGACACCAAGCACGCCGTGGACCGGCTGACCGAGCACCTGCTGAGCAGCGGCGTGCGCGCCGCGGCCCTGCACGGAGGCAAGTCGCAGCCCCAGCGCACGCGGACGCTCGCGCAGTTCAAGACCGGGCACGTCAGCGTGCTGGTGGCCACGAACGTCGCCGCACGGGGCATCCACGTCGACAACCTCGACCTCGTCGTCAACGTCGACCCGCCGACCGACCACAAGGACTACCTGCACCGCGGCGGCCGTACCGCCCGGGCCGGTGAGTCCGGCAGCGTGGTCACCCTGGTGCTGCCCAACCAGCGCCGCGAGATGACACGTCTGATGGCCGCCGCCGGGATCACCCCGCAGACCACGCAGGTCCGCTCCGGCGAGGCCGAACTGAGCCGGATCACCGGTGCCCAGGCGCCGTCCGGCGTCCCCGTCGTCATCACCGCACCCGTCACCGAGCGCTCCAAGCGCTCGACGGCCTCCTCCCGGGGCCGGCGCAGCCGCCCCGCGCAGGACCGGCGCAGCCGCACGGGCGCGGCGCCCAGGGGCTCCGAGGGCCGCTCGGCCCTCGCCGCCGCGTAGATCGCCCGGACAGTCCCCCGACCGGTTCTCTGCTACCTGTGAGGCATCATGCGCTGCGTCATCGCCCGCTTTCCGTTCGACCTGACCAAGGCCGGGGTCCTGGAGTCGATGAAGGGCGTCAAGCCCGAACCCATCACGGGTGAGTCGGTGATCATCGGCCGTCGCTCCTACCCCGTCAAGCAGGTGGGTGCAGTCATCACCCGCCAGGACCGCCGCGACTTCACGGCCGGTGAGGTGATCAGGGCCCTGAGCGCACTGGGCTTCACCTGCCGCGTGCTCGCCCCGGAGCCCGCACCCGCCGACGCCCTGACCCCGGTGCAGAAGGCGTCCGCCCTGCTCGGCGCCCCCGCGAGCGCGTAGGGCGCACAGCGCGCTCAGGGCGTGACGAGCACCACGTAGGGACCCGAGGGCCCCGATCGGCACCAGCCGGCGGGGCCCTCAGTGCTGTGCGGTAACCGCTCCCGGCTCATGCCCGGGTCCAGCGCGGCGCCGGCGCGGCGGGCTCCGGCGGCGGCTCTGCTCCGTCCAGGCGCAGGCTGCGCAGCGTGGCGTCCGTCTCGCGCTGGAAGTGCGCGTAGGTGATCAGCCGTTCCCACAGCGGGTCGGGCCGGCCGGGAACGGTGGCGCCGCGCGCCTCCCACTCGCGGGCGAGCTGGTCGAAGAGGACCGCCCCGCCCGCCGGTACGGCTCTGCCGGGCTGCTGTCGGGGGATGCCCCGCGCCGTCACGGCGGGGCTGCGTTCGGGTGCCCGGTGCCGGGCCGGGGACGGGGAGACGGCGTGTGGAGTACCCATGCCCGCCCCAACGATTCTGCGCGTCCACGGGCACGCTCCCGGCGCGGCTCGACGTTGCCCGGACGGCTCCGGGGGCGGGCGCGCGCCGCCTCATGGGGGGCCGAAGGGGAGCGGGGCCCGGCAAATGGTGTTGAATTTCCCTCGGGGCCCCGGTGCCGAACGGCAGCAGGGCCCTCGACGCGTCCCCACAAACGAGGTGAAAGTGACACCAGAGAATTCGCTCGGCCGTCTGGACGACGACGACTACCCGGCCTACACCATGGGCCGGGCCGCCGAGATGCTCGGCACCACACCGGGCTTCCTCCGCGCGATCGGCGAAGCCCGCCTCATCACCCCGCTGCGCTCCGAGGGCGGGCACCGCCGCTACTCCCGCTACCAGCTGCGCATCGCGGCCCGCGCCCGGGAGCTCGTCGACCAGGGAACCCCCATCGAGTCCGCCTGCCGCATCGTCATCCTCGAGGACCAGCTGGAGGAAGCCCAGCGGATCAACGCCGAGTACCGGCGGGCGGCCGCCGACGACTCGGAGACCTGAGTCAGCCGAGGCGGGTCGGTGAGGAGGCCGCCGGCGCCAGGACGCGGGGGGCGCCGGTGCCGTCGGCCGCGACCGTCCACAGGTCGGTGGTCTCCACCGAGCCCTCGGCGGGCAGGGCGTAGACGAGGGTCCGGTCGTCGAGCCAGAGGGCCTGGTCGTCCACGCTGCGCTTCTCCGCGAGCGGCTGCTCCCGCAAGGTCCGCAGGTCAAGGACGTGCTCCCGCCACAGGGACGCGCCGCGCTGCACGCGCTTCTTGTACGCGACCCGGGTCTCGTCGGGGGACAGGGACGGACACTCGACGTTCTTGGCGAGGGTGGTGACGCTGCGCCGCGAGATCGACCCCCGCACCAGGTAGGTCTGGTTGCCGGTGCCGAGCGTGGCGTAGAAGGTGTCGTCGTCCTTGGAGAAGGTCACGCCCCAGAAGTTCACGTCACCCGAGCTGTAGGGCCGGCCGTCCAGCTCGATGGCGAACTTCTCCAGGTCCGCTTCTAGCGCGCCGGTGCGGGTGTCCGCGATCGAGGTGCGCGTGGAGAAGAACGCGGCGCCGTAGGACTCCCCGGCGACGAAGACGGTCCAGGCGGCGAAGCGGCCGCTCGGTGAGACCCGGGCCCGGGAGGGGGTTCCCGCGAGCGGGAAGCTGCGCAGGGTCCGCAGCTGCGAGTCGACGATGAGCGCCCGGTTGTCCTGGGCGAGCGCGCCGGGGGAGGAGTCGAGGCAGACTCCGGTGCCGGCCGCCGCGTGGAAGCGCAGGCACGTGAGGTCCGAGGCGGTCCGCCCGGCCCGCGGCGCCGCGGCCGGTACGGACACGAGGGCGCCGCGGTGCGGGCCCTGCGCGCCGTTGAGGAAGGCCAGCCCGTCCTGCCGGTCGAGCGTGACCGGTCCCGCGGCGGCCGTCGGATCGCCCTCCCGCGTCTGCTCCGAGCGGGCGGCGGCGCGCACCACCATCGCGCCGGCCAGGCCCGCCAGGAGCAGCACGGCCAGGGCGAGTACGAGCAGCCGGCGTGAACGGGTCATCGGGTTCCTCGGGGGCGTCGGGGGTGCGGGGTCCGGGGCAGGCCGGCGTCGTCAGCAGCCGTGGGGCGGAGTACGAATCCGGCGACGGCCGCGGAGCAGCACAGGCCGGCCGCCGCGGCGGCCAGCGCCGGGCCCGCGCCCAGGAGCGTCCACGCGCCACCGAAGGCGAGGGAGCAACCGAAGCGGGACAGTGCCTGGCCGGTGCCGACGAGCGCGATCCCGGTCGCCCGCAGCTTCGCCGGGACGGTCGCGGCGACGGCGGCGGGCAGGACCCCGTCGGTGGCGGCGTAGAACATGCCGTGCAGCACGAGGACCAGGTAGGGCAGGGCGGGCCAGGCGGGGGCCCACAGGAGCAGTCCGTACGCGGCCAGCAGGAGGGCGTGCCCGGTCAGGAACACGGTGCGGCGGCCGATCCGGTCCGCGAGGGCGCCGGCCGGAACGGCCAGCAGCAGGAACACGGCGGCGGTGCCCAGGGGCAGGAGCGGGAACCACTGCTCGCCGACGCCGGTGCGGTCCTGGAGCAGCAGGTAGAGGAAGGCGTCGCTGACCGTGGTCAGGCCCAGTAGCGCGGCGCAGGCCGCCAGGGCGCGCAGCCGGGGCAGGCGCAGCAGGGCCAGGGCCGCGCGGACGTCGACCGCGGCCGCCGGATCCGGGGCGGCGGGGTCGACGGAATACGGTTGAGGGGGCGCGCCGGGGCCCGGGCGGGCCGGGGCGGCGGTCGCGTCCGGGGCGGCGCCGGACGGGACGAACAACATGAGCACCACGACGCCGAGTGCGGCGACGCAGGCACTGACCCCGAAGACGGCGTCGTACCCGTCGACGGTCACGCTCAGGATGAAGAAGGCGGCGAGGGGGCCGAGCAGCGCCCCGGTGGTGTCCATGGCGCGGTGCACACCGAAGGCGCGGCCCTGTGACCCGGCCGGTGTGGAAAGGGAGATGAGCGCGTCGCGGGGGGCGGTGCGCAGGCCCTTGCCGGTGCGCTCCAGCGCGAGGATCACCCCCACCGGGCCGAGGCTGTGGGCTAACAGCAGCAGCGGTTTGCACAGGGCGGAGAGGCCGTAGCCGATGCCGGCGATCAGCTTGTGGTTGCGGATCCGGTCGGCGAGGTGGCCGCCGGTCAGCTGCACCAGCGCGCTGACGCCGTTGTACAGGCCGTCGAGCGCGCCGAAGCCCAGTGGGCTCAGGCCCAGTCCGGCGACCAGGTAGAGCGGCAGGACGGCGGTGACCATCTCGGAGGATATGTCGGTGATCAGGCTGACCGAGCCCAGCGCGAGGACGGCCGAGGCGACCGCGGGCGTCCGGACGGGGCCGCCGTCCGCGGCCTTCGCGCCCCCCGGCGCGGAGCGGTCCGCGAGGTACATGCTCTCGAGCTCCCGGTGCAGACGGTCTGAGCCACTCGTACGTACGAGTGGCACCCTAATGGTTGTACGGGCCAACTGGGCGCGGTACGGCCCGATTCGGCCGCCTACCGGCCTCAGCCCTGCCGGCTGCTCTCGTCGCGCAGCCAGGTGGAGAAGTCCCCGGTCCGGATGGCCCTGCGTGCGCCCCGGCGGGCCACGAGGGCCGCCACCACGAACACCACGACGCCGGGGAGCAGGCGCGGCTGGTCCCGTAGCAGCGCGCGCAGGTCTCCCGTACCGGTGCGCGCGGACGGTACGGACGACGGCGGTCCGCAGGGCTGCGCGGCCTGGAAGCGCTCCAGCTCGGCGGACGAAGTCGCCGCCCGGACCCGACGCTTGATCAGATCGGCCCAGGTGCGCGGCGGGTGAACCACCACCCGGGCGGCCTCGACCACGCTCCGCTCCTCCGGCGCGAAGGCGAGGGAGGCGGCCAGGTCGTCCGCCATCAGCGGGGGCAGTGCGGCGATCCGCGCGTGCCCCGGTTCGGACACCGCGATGACCCCGCGGCCGAACAGCCCTTCACGGACGGCGGGGAGCCGCTGCCAGACCCGGTAGTACGCCCGGACCGGCCAGGCGCAGCCGGCGAGCGGGATGTCCCGGCCGGGGGCCGCGGCGAGCAGGTGCGGAGCGTCGGCGAGGGCTCCGGCAAGGGCCCGTACGTCGGCGGCCCCGACTTGGACGTCGGCGTCCACGTACAGCCTGGGGAAGCCCCGGGCGTGCTCGTCGCCGACCCGAAGTGCGAGGTGTTTGGAGGGAGTCGGGACCTCCACCACGCGCACGCGGGGGCCGCGCGCGGTCGCCACCGCGGCGGTGTCGTCCGTACAGCCGTTGCACACCACGACGATGTCCGGCCCCGCGGCAGGGGCGTCGGCCAGGAGCGCGTCGAGGAGCCGGCCGATGACCCGGCCCTCGTTGTGGGCCGGGATCACGATGCTGGTCACCCCGGAAGTATGCACGGCCGAACGCCTGTACCGACCGATTCCTCCAACTCTCCCCGGGGGTAGGCCGGGTGGTCTAGATTGAACGCAGCCGAGCGGATTCGGCGTGCTTCGGCGACGCCATGATCCGATCGGTGCAGGGAAGTTGAGTCAGGGACGGGTAGCGCGGCTTGGGGGAACAGGCCGCCTGCCCGGGGCCGGACCGGCGCGAGGGGTGCCGGACGGTCGGGGGGCGGAAGTACGTGGAACACGTACGGCATCGGTCGTGGGGGCCATCGCCGTCGGGCGGGTCGTACACGGGTCGCGCAGGCGGCCCGGTCTGCCGTCGACGGCACCTCCTTCCTTCGCACGCGTCCCGGCCATGGGTCGTCGACACGCCCGCGGGCGTGCGCGGAAGGAAAGGGAACGCTGTGAAGGACACCGCGAAGCACGTGGGGCGGGGCACCGGAGCCGCAGGCGGGGGACCTGCGGAGCCGTTAGGCGTAGCCGTGGTGGGTGCGGGCTACTGGGGCCCCAACCTGGTCCGAAATTTCCAGTCCAGCCCGGAGTTCCGGCTGCGCTGGCTCTGCGATCTGGACGTCGACCGGGCGCGGCAGGTGCTCGGCGGCTACTCCACGGTCCAGGCGACCTCCGACTACGAGGCGGTCCTCGCCGACCCGGCCGTCGACGCCGTCGCCGTGGCCACCCCGGCCGGCACCCACCTCGACGTCGCGCTGGCCGCCCTGCGCGCCGGCAAGCACGTCCTCGTGGAGAAGCCGCTCGCCGCCACGTACGAGGACGGTCTGCGGCTGGTGACCGAGGCCGAGGAGCGCGGCCTCACCCTCATGTGCGACCACACCTACTGCTACACCCCCGCGGTGGCCCGCATCCGGGACATGGTCCGCTCCGGTGAACTCGGCGAAGTCCAGTTCGTGGACTCGGTCAGGACCAACCTCGGGCTGGTCCAGAAGGACGTCGACGTCCTGTGGGACCTGGCCCCCCACGACCTCTCGGTCCTCGACTTCATCCTCCCCGACAACGTCCGACCGGTCGCCGTGGCCGCGCACGGAGCCGACCCGATCGGCGCCGGACAGTCCTGCGTCGCCTACCTGACGCTCCAGCTCAACACCGGCGCCATCGCGCACGTGCACGTCAACTGGCTGTCCCCGGTGAAGGTCCGCACCACGATGGTCGGCGGCTCCAAGCGGACCCTGGTGTGGGACGACCTCAACCCCACCCAGCGCGTCGCGGTGTTCGACCGGGGCGTGGACCTGACGGCCCCGCAGGAGATCGGCGCGGACGAGCGCCGCGACATGCTCGTCTCCTACCGCACCGGCGACATGGTGGCGCCCGCGCTCGGCGAGAAGGAGGCCCTGCGGACCATGGTCGAGGAGTTCGCCTCCGCGATCAGGGCGGGGCGACCGGCGCTGACCGACGGCCGGGCGGGCCTGCAGGTGCTCGACATCCTCGAAGCGGCTTCCCGGAGCCTGGAGTTCCGCGGAGCAGTCGTCGGACTGCGCACCGGGCGTTGACCGTTCACGAAGCCTTCGGGCCCGGCGCCGCACGCGGTGCGGCGGCGGGCGCGACGGGCGACACCATGACCGACTCAGTAGGGGCAGGGCGTTGAGCAGCGTACGAGGCAAGAGGATTCTGGTCACCGGCGGAGCGGGCACGATCGGCTCGCACCTGGTGGACCTGCTGGTGGACAACGGGGCGCGCGAGATCGTGGTGCTCGACAACTTCGTGCGGGGGCGCACCGCCAACCTGGCCCGCGCCCTGCCGAGCGGTGTGGTGGACCTGGTCGAGGGCGACATCCGGGACGTCGCCGCGGTCCGCAAGGCAACCGAGGGCGCCGACCTGGTCTTCCACCTGGCGGCGATCCGGATCACGCAGTGCGCGGAGGAGCCGAGGCTCGCGAACGAGGTGATGGTCGACGGCACCTTCAACGTGCTGGAGGCCGCGGCCGCCGCCGGGGTGGGCAAGGTCATCGCCTCCTCCTCGGCGTCGGTCTACGGGATGGCGGAGTCCTTCCCGACCACCGAGCGCCACCACGCCTACAACAACGACACCTTCTACGGGGCCGCGAAGGCCTTCAACGAGGGCGTGCTGCGCAGCTTCCACTCCATGTACGGGCTGGACTACGTCGCACTGCGCTACTTCAACGTCTACGGCCCCCGGATGGACATCCACGGGCTGTACACCGAGGTGCTGATCCGCTGGATGGAGCGGATAGCGGCGGGCGAGCCGCCGCTGATCCTCGGCGACGGCACGCAGACCATGGACTTCGTGCACGTCAGGGACATCGCGCGCGCCAACCTGCTGGCCGCCGAATCGGACCTGACCGACGAGGTCTTCAACGTCGCGAGCGGGACCGAGACCAGCCTGCTCGACCTGGCGAACGGCCTGCTGGAGGCCATGGACGCGCGGGGGATGGTGCCGGAGCACGGGCCGGCCCGCGCCGTGAACGGGGTGACCCGGCGGCTCGCGGACACCTCGGCCGCCAGGGAGCGCCTCGGCTTCACGGCCGACATCGACCTGAGCACGGGACTGCGGGACCTGGTGGACTGGTGGCGGGCCGAGCGCGTGGCGGACGCGTCGGCCGCCGCTTCGGGTGCCGGCGTCCGCGTAGACCCCGCCGGGGAGCCCGGCCGATGAGCGCCGGGACCGTACCCGCCCAGGACGGGCCCGCGCCGGCCCGCATCCCCGTCATGATCCCGTGGCTCGGCGAGGAGGAGGCAGCTGCGGCCGCCGACGCCGTCCTCTCCGGCTGGGTCGCCCAGGGCCCGCGGGTCGCGGAGTTCGAGCGGGCCTTCGCCGAGCGGGTGGGCGCCGAGCACGGCGTCGCCGTGAGCTCGTGCACCACTGCGCTGCACCTGGCGCTGATCGCACTGGACCTCGGCCCGGGCGACGAGGTGGTGGTGCCCTCCCTGTCGTTCATCGCCACGGCCAACGCGGTGCGCTACGTGGGCGCCCACCCGGTGTTCGCCGACGTCGAGGAGGCCACCGGGAACCTGACCCCGGCCACCGTCGACGCGGTGCGCACCCCGCGCACCAAGGCGGTGCTCGCCGTCCACCAGGGCGGGGTCCCGGCCGACGTGCACGCCCTGCGCGAAGCCTGCGCCGACTGGGGGGTACCGCTGGTGGAGGACGCCGCCTGCGGCATCGGCGCGACCGTGGGCGGCAAGTCCGTCGGCCACGGCGCCCTGCTGGCCGCCTGGTCCTTCCACCCCCGCAAGGTGATCACCACCGGCGAGGGCGGCATGGTGACGACGGACGACGCCGAGTGGGCCCAGCGGCTGCGCCGGCTGCGCGAGCACGGCATGAACGTGTCCGCCGCGCAGCGGCACGCGAGCAGCAAGCCGATCGCCGAGAGCTACCTGGAAGTCGGCTACAACTACCGGATGACCGACATCCAGGCCGCGGTCGGGCTGGTGCAACTGGGCAAGCTGGACGCGATCGTGGCCCGCCGGCGCGAACTGGCGGCCCGGTACGAAAGGCTGCTCGCCGGGATCCCGGGCCTGCGCCCCGTCCGCGACCCCGGTCACGGCGAGGGAAACTTCCAGTCGTACTGGGTGCTGCTGTCCGAGGCCTTCCCTGTCGGCCGGGACGAACTGCTCGCGGCGCTGGCCGAGGCCGGGATCTCGGCCCGGCGCGGGATCATGGCCTCGCACCTGGAGCCGGCGTACGCCGGTCACGGGGCGGCCGCGCTGCCGGTGACCGAGCGGATCAGCCGCCACTCGCTGATCCTGCCGCTGTTCCACACGATGACCGAGGACCAGCAGGACCGGGTGGTCGCGGCGCTGCGCCGACAGGCCGGCGGATGAGCGGGGCGGGCGGGCAGCACGGCGCGGGCGGTCCGCGGACCGAGGACCTGCTGATCGTCGGCGCGGGCGGCTTCGCCCGGGAGACCGCCCAGGCCGTACGGGACGCGGCCGCCGCGGACCGGCGGCTGGGCCGTGCCCCGCGCTGGCGGCTCGCCGGACACCTGGACGACGACCCGGCCCTGCACGGCCGGGACGTCGACGGCACGGTGGTGCTGGGCGGCTGCGACCTGGTGCACGGCATGCCGGCGGCCCGGGTGGTGGTCTGCGTCGGCAGCCCGCGCGACTACGCGGTGCGGGCGCGCCTGGTGCGCCGCCTCGCCCTGCCCGCGAACCGCTACGCGACGGTGGTCCACCCCACGGCGGCGGTCTCGGACTCCTCGGAGCTCGGCGCCGGCTCGGTGCTGCTCGCGCACTGCGTGCTGACCGCCGCCGTCCGTCTGGGCTCGCACGTGGCGGTGATGCCGCACGCGGTCCTGACCCACGACGACACCGTCGGGGACTTCGCGACGCTCGCCTCGGGGGTCCGCCTCGGCGGCGGGGTGCGGCTGGGCCGGGGAGCCTACGTGGGCGCGGGCGCGCTGGTGCGGGAGTACACCTCGGTCGGTGCCTGGTCGCTGACCGGAATGGGAAGCACGGTCCTGGCCGACGTGCCGCCCGGCGAGGTGTGGGCGGGAAGCCCGGCCCGCCGGCTGCGCGAGGCGGGGGGCCCGGCGCTCGACGAGCTGCGGGCCGATGAGTCGGAGACCGGCCGCGTGCCGGTGACACGGATGGGGAGCACAGCCGGATGAACCAGATACCGCTCGTCGACCTGAAGGCGGCGCACGCCGAGGTCGAGGAGGAGATACGCGCCGGATTCGACCGCGTGCTCGCCGGCACCGCCTTCATCGGCGGTGAGGAGGTCCGCGCCTTCGAGCGCGAGTACGCCGACTTCGCCGGGGTCGGCCACTGCGTCGGCGTGGCCAACGGCACCGACGCGCTGGAACTGGCCCTGCGCGCCAGCGGGGTGGGCGTCGGCGACGAGGTCGTGCTGCCGGCCAACACCTTCGTCGCCACCGCCGGCGCCGTGGCCCGGATCGGAGCCCGGCCGGTCCTCGTGGACTGCCTCCCCGACACCCTGCTGATCGACCCGCAGGCCGCGCTCGCCGCCATCGGCAAGGACACCCGCGCGGTGGTCCCCGTCGACCTGTACGGGCAGTGCGCGGCCGCCGCGGAGCTGGCTGCACAACTGCCGTCGCACGTGTGGCTCGTCGAGGACGCCGCGCAGAGCCAGGGCGCCACCCGCGACGGCCGTTCCCCCGGCACCGGCGGGATCGCCGCGACGAGCTTCTACCCGGGCAAGAACCTGGGCGCGTACGGGGACGCCGGCGCGGTCGTGACCGACGACGAGGAGACCGCCGACCTGGTGCGGGCGCTGGCCAACCACGGCGGCGTCGCCAAGTACCGGCACGACGTGGCCGGCTTCAACAGCCGGCTGGACGGCCTGCAGGCCGTGGTGCTGCGGGCGAAGCTGGCCCGGCTGGCCGACGGCAACGCGGCCCGCCGCGCCGCCGCCGCCCGGTACGACGGCCTCCTGGCCGACCTGGCCGCCGCCGGCCGGCTGACCCTGCCGGTCACGGCACCGGGCAACGTCCACGTGTGGCACCTGTACGTGGTCCGGGTCCACGACGCCGACCGCGACGCGGTCGTCGGCAAGCTGAACGCGGAGGGGATCGGCGCCGGCGTGCACTATCCCTCCCCGGTCCACCTCACGCCGGCCTTCGGCCACCTCGGGCACGGCCGCGGGGCCTTCCCGCACGCCGAGCGGGCCGCCGACCGGATGCTCTCCCTCCCGCTCTTCCCGCAGATCACCCCCGCGGAGCAGCAGAGGGTCGTGGGCGCGCTCATCGACGCCCTGCGCTGACGCACTGTGCTGACGTACAACACAAAGAGGTACAGATGAACAGACGGACAAGGCTGCTCCGGTACGGCCTCCTCACCGTGGTCTCGGCTCTGATGGCCACGGTCTTACCTCCGTTCGCGGTGGCCGACGCGGCGGACCCCTGCGGTCCCGGCACGAACGCGATCGTGTGCGAGAACTCCAAGCCGGGCACACCCATGTCCGACTGGTTCGCGCCCAGCGCCTACGGCGACATCAAGGGCTTCAGCGCCCAGATGAGCGTCCAGGCGGGCGACACCGTGCAGTTCAAGGTCCAGTCGCCGACCCCGTACAAGGTGTCGGTCTACCGGCTCGGCCACTACGGGGGTGACGGGGCCCGGCTGATGTCGACCGCGGCACAGGCCGCCCAGACCTTCCCGGCGAACTTCCCGCAGGGAGGCAATCCGCAGAGCTGCACCACCAAGGCCTCCACCGGCCTGGTCGACTGCGGCAACTGGCCCGTCACCTCCACGTGGACGGTGCCCTCGGACGCCGTCTCCGGCCTCTACATGGCCAACTTCGACCAGGCGGACGGCAACGGCGTGATGCCCTACCCGTTCGTGGTCCGCAACGACTCCAGCCACTCGGACATCGTGGTGCAGACCAGCGACCAGACCTGGCAGGCGTACAACAACTACGGCGGCCAGGACCTGTACGACGGAGCCGGGCCCGCGCCCGACGGCCGCGCGTACGAGGTGAGTTACAACCGGCCGATGGACATCGGCGGCGAGAACGGGATCTACGGGTCCGAGTACCAGATGATCGCCTGGCTGGAGCGCAACGGCTACGACGTCAGCTACATGTCGGGGATCGACATGTCGACGAAGGGCGCGACCCAGCTCCAGAACCACAAGGTGTTCATGTCCTCCGGGCACGACGAGTACTGGACCCAGGACCAGTTCACCAACGCCCTGAACGCACGTCACGCGGGTGTCAACCAGACGTACTTCGCGGGCAACGAGGTCTTTTGGAAGACCCGCCTCGCTCCCAGCATCGACGGGGCCAACACCGCCAACCGGACGCTGGTCTGCTACAAGGAGACCAAGCTCTCCTTCCCGCAGCCCAACGGCATCCCCGACCCGAGCGGGATCTGGACGGGCACCTTCATGGACCCGGCCAGCGCCACGAACGGGCGGCCCTTCCAGCCGCAGAACCAGGTGACCGGCTCGCTGTTCAGCGTGAACGGCTACCGCAGCGACGCCATCACCGTGCCCGGAGCATTCGCCAAGATGCGGCTGTGGAGGAACACCACCGTCGCCAACCTGACCCCCTCCCAGACCGCCACCTTCCCCGTCGGCACGCTCGGCTACGAGTGGGACAGCGATGTGGAGGACGCGGCGCGCCCGGCCGGGCAGATCGCCCTGTCGTCCACCACGGTGGACATCAACGACGGCAAGTACCGCCTCGACTACGGCAACACCTACGGGAACGGGACCGCGACGCACAGCCTGGTCGCCTTCCGCGACCAGACCTCGCACGCCCTCGTCTTCGGCTCGGGCACCGTCCAATGGTCCTGGGGCCTGACCAACATGCCGACCGGCAACCCGGACGACGCGGTGGTCACCGAGGACAAGCGGATGCAGCAGGCGACGGTGAACATCTTCGCCGACATGGGGGTCCAGCCCAAGTCCCTCCAGAGCAACCTGGTGGCGGCGAGCGCCTCCACCGACACCACCGGCCCGGTCATCACCGTGACCAGCCCCGCGGCGAACGCCACGGTGCCCGCGCTGCGGCCGGTGACCATCACGGGCACCTCGACGGACAGCGGCGGCGGCGTCGTGGCCCGCGTGGAGGTCTCCACCGACGGCGGGACCACCTGGAAGGCGACCACGGGCATCGGCTCCTGGAGCTACAAGTGGACCCCGACCGTCCCCGGAGCAGCGCAGATCAAGGTCCGCGCGGTGGACGACAGCGTCAACATCGGCGCCACCACCACCGTGCCGCTGACCGTGGGGCCCCAGCAGTGCCCCTGCACGGTCTGGCCCGCCGCCGCCGTACCGGGCACCGTCAACGCCGGTGACGGCAGCGCCGTCGAGCTCGGCGTGAAGATCCGCTCCTCGGCGCCCGGTTCCATCACGGGCGTCCGCTTCTACAAGTCACCCGCCAACACCGGTACCCACACCGGCAGTCTGTGGAGCAGCTCGGGCCAGCGCCTGGCCACGGGCACCTTCACCAACGAGACGGCGTCCGGCTGGCAGCAGCTGAACTTCTCCTCGCCGGTTCCCGTCAAGGCCAACACCACCTACATCGCCTCCTACTTCGCCCCCAACGGCGGCTACTCCTTCGACACCACCTTCGCGTCGTCCGACGCGGGGCTGGCCCCGCTCACCGCGCTGAAGAGCGGAACCGACGGCGGCAACGGCGTGTACCGCTACAGCGCCACGGGCGGGTTCCCGGCCACGGCGTCGGCGGGCAGCAACTACTGGGTCGACGCGGTCCTGGACACCGCCACCGCGAGCACCACACCGCCCACGGTGACCTCGACCACGCCGCAGTCCGCGGCCACGGGCACCGCGATCACGGCGACGGTGAAGGCCACCTTCAGCGTGGGAGTCGACATCGACACCCTCGTCTTCACCCTGAAGGACCCGGGCGGCGCCACCGTCCCGGGCAGCAAGGTCCTCGACGTGTCCAACAGCGCCACCTTCACGCCGTCCACCGAACTGGCGCTGAACACCACCTACACGGCATCGGTGCAGGCAGCCGACCTGTGGGGCAACACCATGGCCGCGCCGGCCACATGGACCTTCACCACCAGCACGAGCCCGCCGGCGGTGAGCTGCCCCTGCACCCTGTGGGGCCCCACCGCCACTCCGACGACCGCCAACGTCGGCGACGACACCAACTCCGTCGAGCTGGGCACCCGCTTCCAGTCCACCGTCGGCGGCTACGTCACCGGCATCACCTTCTACAAGGGGCCCGGCAACACCGGCACCCACACCGGCAGCCTCTGGTCGGACACCGGCACCCTCCTGGCCACCGGCACCTTCGGCAGCGAGACCGTCTCCGGCTGGCAGCAGCTCCACTTCACCACCCCCGTGGCCATCACGGCGGGCACCACCTACGTGGCCTCGTACCACGCGCCGAACGGCAAGTACTCCGTGGACGGCGGGTACTTCACGGCGGCGCACCGCTCCTATCCACTGGTCGCCCCGGCCGACGGCAGCGGCGGCGCCAACGGCCTCTACAAGTACGGGGCGGGCACGGTCTTCCCCAACAACACCTTCGGATCCGTGAACTACTGGGTCGGCCCGGTCTTCACCACCACGGCGCCGTCCGGCCTCGCGGCGGAGGGCTCCACGGAGGTGTCCGGCCAGTGAGCACGGTCAGCGTGGTGATCCCCTGCTACAAGTACGGCCATTTCCTGGCCGACTGCGTCAAGAGCGTCCTGGACGAGCAGGAGGGCGTCGACGTACGCGTACTGATCATCGACGACGCGTCCCCCGACGACTCGGCGGAGGTCGCCCGCGCCCTGGCGGCCGCCGACCCCCGGATCGAGGTCCGGGTCCACGAGCGCAACCGGGGTCACATCGCCACCTACAACGAAGGTCTGCTGGAGTGGGCCGACGGGGACTACGTGGCCCTGCTCTCGGCCGACGACCGGCTGGTCCCCGGCGCGCTGGTGCGCGCCGCGGCCCTGCTGGACGCCCACCCGGAGGCCGGCTTCGCCTACGGCAGGCCGCTGCGGTTCCAGCACGGCGGGCCGCTTCCCGCGGCCCGCACCCGCAGCACCGGTTCGGTGGTCTATCCCGGGCGGTGGTGGCTGGAGCGGCGCTTCCGGGAGGGGACCGGCTGCATCACCTCGCCCGAGGTGGTCGTGCGCACCAGCCTCCAGCGCAAGGTCGGGGGCTACGACCCGGAGCTTCCGCACGCCGGTGACATCGAGATGTGGATGCGGCTCGCGGCGCACGCCGACGTGGGCTACGTCCGGGGGGCCGACCAGGCCTTCTACCGAGTCCACGGCAACAACATGTCCACCACGGACTTCGGCGGGCAGCTCGACGACCTGCGCCAGCGACTCGTCGCCTTCGACTCCGTCCTGGAGAAGTGCGGCGACCTGCTCCCGGACGCCGCCCGGCTGTCGGAGGCGGCGCGCACGCGGCTGGCCCGGTACGCCCTGCGCAGGGCGTACCGGGCCTACGACCGGGGGCGCACCGGGGTGGTGCCGGTCGAGGACCTGGAGGCCTTCGCCGCCGAATGCCGTCCGGACTACACCGGGCTCGCCGAGTACGGGGCCCTGCGCCGCCGCCGGGATCCGCTGCTCGGTCTGCATGTCCGAGAGGTGCTTCGTGTAGACCTCGACGACCTTCAATACGGAGCGGTCGGCCACGGCGGGGTCCACGTGCTCCGCCTGCACCTGGAGGGAGGGGATCAGATAGCGCGGGGTGACGCTGGTGCCGCTGTTGCGCGGGATCATCCGGTACGTGCCCTCCACCCCGGCGGCGCGCAACTCGGCCTCTCCGCCCGGGGAGTCCAGCTGCTGGACGGCCGCGTAGGAGACGGCGGCGAGCGGCGGCTGCAGGTTGGCGAGCTGGTTCGGCTGGTTGCCCGTCACCGGCGGCTTGAGGACGACGATCGCCGAGCTCACATAGGTCTGGGTGGGCCGGAGCACCTGCAGGGCTCCGGCGGCCGCGAGAGCCGCCGCCAGGACCAGGACGTACCAGCGGCGGCGCAGCGTGCGGAACAACTCACCAGGCGACACAGGATTCCTTCCGTCGTGATCGATCTTCCCAGGACGCGGGTCCGCCCGCCATCGGTTCCCGGCCCTCGTGGGGGCCGTTCGTGAACATCGGTGAGATAGGCGCGGTGCTCAGGCGCCGCTGGTACGTGATGGCGCCCCTGACGATGATGGGCCTCCTCGCGGGCCTGCACCTGTACGAGTCCGTTCCGGTGTCCTACCAGTCGCAGAGCTCGGTGGCGCTGCTCGACTCCACGGCGGTCGCGCAGCTGGCCCCGACCTTCGGCAACCCCATCTCGAACGCGGGCGGTTCGCTCGTCGTGACCGCCGACGTCCTGATCAGGACCCTGTCGGGAGCCGACGCGGCGCGGGACCTGCAGGGGCTGGGGGTCACCGACCCCTATACGGTCGGGTTCGCCGCGAACACCTCCGGCCCGATGCTCACCCTGACCGTCACGGGCAACGACCGGGCCAAGGTGCTGAAGGAGACCAGCACGCTCACCGCGTTCGCCGGCGAGCAGCTGAACGCACTGCAGTCGGCGGCCAAGGTACAGCCCGCCTACTTCGTGCAGACCGCCCCGGTGGTGCTGCCGCAGACTCCGAAGCCACAGCTCAAGAGCCGCTACCAGCAGGTCCTGGCCGTCGTCATCGCCGGCGTGGCCGCCGGCTTCACCCTGTCCTTCGTCACCGAGAGCCTGCTGGGGTCCCTGCGCCGCCGGCGCGAGGCGGCCGAAGCCGCCCGTACGGACGCAGCGGCCGGCGGGGCGGCGCCCGTGCGCAAGCGGAGCAGAGCCAGGCAGTTGGACGCCACCGCGCTGCTCACCGGCTACCTGGCGCTGGCCTTCTTCATCCCCTCGAACCTGACGCTCCCGGGCCTGGGGGGCGTGGGCACCCCGGCCAACGTGTTCGCGCTGCTGGGGCTGTTCTGGTACCTCGCGACCTGGCTGACCGGCCGGATCCGGCCGGCCCCCGGCACCCGGCTGCCCCGGGTCGCCATGTGGCTGCTGACCGTGTCGGTACTGGCCTCCTACCTCGCGAACGCGTCCCGGGGCAGCTCGCACAAGGAGGTACTGGGAGCCGACCGGGGCCTGATCGGGCTGCTCGTCTGGGTGTCGCTGGTGGTGCTGGTCTCGGCCGGCATCCAGGACCGGGCCCGCCTCGACGTACTGCTGCGGCGGGCCGTGGTGATGGGGGCGGTGGTGGCCGCCATCGGCTACTACGACTTCTTCACCGCGACCAACATCGCCGAGAAGATCAGCATCCCCGGACTCCAGTCCAGCGTCGCCCAGATCACCACCCTCGACCGGGGGGCCTTCACCCGGCCCCGTTCGACGACGGCGCAGCCGCTGGAGTTCGGCGGCATGCTCGCCCTCCTGCTGCCCTTCGCCGTGCAGCAGGCCTTCGATCCGGTCCGCGCCCACCTGAGCCGCTGGCGCCGATGGGCCCCCGTGGCACTGATGGGCGGCGCCCTGCCGCTGACCGTGTCACGGACCTCCATCATCGGCGCGCTGATCGTGGTGCTGGTGATGGTGCCGCGGTGGAAGCCGCAGCGGCGCTGGACCACCTTCGGCCTGCTGCTGGGCTCGGTGGCCGTCTTCAAGGTGCTCGTACCCGGGCTGATCGGCACGATCACCACCCTCTTCGCGTCCTTCCTCTCGAACTCCGACAGCAGCACCCAGGCGCGCACCGTCAAGTACAGCGCGATCGTGCCCTACTTCGAGGACCGTCCGCTGTTCGGGCGGGGCCTCGGGACCTTCACCCCGGACCTCTACTTCTTCACCGACAACCAGTACATGCTGACCCTGGCGGAAATGGGGCTGCTGGGCGTGGTCGCGCTCCTCGCGCTCTTCCTCACCGGGATCCACCAGGGCGGCGCCGTCCGCCGCATCGCCTCCTGCGAGTCCGACCGGGAGCTGGGCCAGGCCTTCTTCGCCTCGGCCCTCGTCGCCCTGGTCAGCGCCGCCACCTTCGACGCCCTCAGCTTCCCGATGTTCGCCGGGATGTTCTTCCTGACGATCGCCGCCGGAGGCAGTTACCTCGGCTTCATCCGGCGCGCCGCGCCGAAGCCCCGAACCGTGGAGTCCCCGTGCTCTCCAGTGGCCCAGCCTCCGAGCTCCCACCGTCCCGCCGGACGGTCCCGCCGGCCCGACCGGGCACAGCCGGTCCCGTAGCCGTCGTCGTCGTCACCTGGAACAGCGCACTCGTGCTGCCGGAGTTCCTCGCCTCCCTGCCGGAGGGCATGGCCGGGCTCGACTGGCGCCTGGTCGTCGCCGACAACGACTCCGCCGACGACACCGTGGACCTGCTCCGGTCGCTGGCCCCGGAGGCGACCGTCGTCCAGACCGGCCGCAACGCCGGCTACGCGGCCGGGGTGAACGCCGCTCTGGAAGCGGCCGCCGCATGGGAGGGCGGCTTCGGGACGGCCCTGGTGTGCAATCCGGACGTCCGGATGCGACGGGGCTGCGCCGCACTCCTCGTCGGCGCGCTCGGCGCCCCCCTCGACGGCGGCGGCCGGGTCGGGATCAGCGTCCCCCTGCTCCACGAGGAGGACGGGACGCTCCACTACTCGCTGCGCCGGGAGTCGCGCGTGACGCGGGCCCTGGGCGAGGCCGTGATCGGCAACCGCCGCGCGGGGCGCTTCCCGCTGTGGAGCGAGCTGGTCACCGATCCGTCCGCGTACCGGCGGGCCACGGTCGCCGATTGGGCGACCGGTGCGCTTATGGCGCTCTCCCGGGAGTGCCTGGACGCCTGCGGAGCTTGGGACGAATCGTTCTTCCTGTACTCGGAGGAGACGGAGTACTGCCTGCGCGCCGGAGACCGGGGCTTCGCCACCCGGCTGGAGCCCGCCGCGGCCGCCGTCCACCTCGGCGGGGACTCGCAGGTGTCGCCCCGGCTGTGGACGCTGCTGACCCTGAACCGCGTACGGCTCTACGGGCGTCGGCACGGGGCGGCGGCCACCACCGCCTTCCGCGCGGCCGTCCTGCTACGGGAGACCTCGCGCGCGGTCCTCGGCCGGCCCGCGAGCCGCGCGGCGGCGCGGGCCCTGGCCAGCCCGTCCGCGTTGCGCGCGACCCCGGGTCCCTGATCCGGCGGGGTCACTCGGTCGGCGTCGGCCCGGTGGGCGCGGACCCGGTGGGCGCGGACCCGTCCCAGGCGGTGTAGAAGCTCTCCGGGTTGACCAGGTAGCGGACCGTGGGCCGCGGCACGTGGCGGACCTCGTGGCGGCGGCTGTAGCGGCGTACGAGCTCCCAGTCCTCGCGGGGCAGCACCTCGGGCGTGCGCCGCAGCCGGCTGAAGTACAAGGACCGGGTGCGGCGCGCGACGAAGGCGTTGGTGTCGAGGAAGGCCTCGCGGGCGGAGCGGCGCCGGTCGAACGGCACCGACAGGACGTCCCGTTCGCGGCCGTCGGGGAGCACCCTGCGCAGCGCCGTGTACACGGCGTCGGGCCCGCCGGCCGGCTCCAGTACCGCGAGGGCCTGCTCCAGGTGGTCGGGCTCCCACAGGTTGTCGTCGTCCAGGAAGGCGACGTACCGCGAGCGGGTCAGCCGGATCCCGACGTTGCGCACGACACCGGCCGTAGCCGTGTTGCGGGCCAGGGACACCGCGAACAGCCGTGGATCCGCGGGCAGCGGGGGCAGACCCGCGCCGTCGTCCACGACGACGACCACCTGGTCGGCCACGCTCTGCCCCAGGGCCGAGAGGACCGCCGCCCGCAGTGCCTCGGGGCGCCGGTGCGTGGCGATCACCGTGGCGACCAGAGCGGACGGCGGCCGGCCGAGCCGGGCAGCGAGCCGGATGGTCTCGGCGTCCTCGAAACGGCGCAGCCGTACGGCGGAGGGAGCCAGCAGGAGCTTGTTCCTGGCCTCGAAGAGCACCAGCCAGCCGAAGGCCCGCTTGAGCAGCTCCCAAGGGGCCCGGGCGATGCGGCGCATGATGTCCTCTCGATCGTCAGGGGGCGGGTTCGGGGACGACGGGACGGCCGTCGCTCATGCGGTTGCCGCGCCACACGTTGCCCGCGCCGCCCTGGTTCCAGGCGGCGACGGCCCCGTAGGTCCCGCCGGCGGGGTGGTACTGGGTGGAGAAGACGTTGTCCGTCACCTGGATGCCCGTGGCCCCCGGGCCGCCGCCGTAGAGCGCGTACGCCCCGCCGGCCAGCCAGTTGCGGTCGACGACCACGTTCGACACCACGCCGGTGTCGGCGAAGAGCCCGAGGGCCGCGCTGGCGCCCCGGTCGACCGGGACGGCGTTCAGCAGGGTGTTGTGGCGGATCGTCAGCCGACCCTTGTTGCCGCCGCCGCTGATGACGGCGTCCGTGTGCTGCCACTCGCCGCCCTGGTTGCGGAAAGCGACGATGTCGTGCACGTAGTTGTCGTGCAGGTCGCCCTGGCCCATGGACAGGGCGTTGCCGAACACCGAGATGTCGCACCAGCCGACCTCGATCGAACTGTCGCCCATGTTGGAGACCGCGTAGTCGACGCCCCCGTTGTCGGGTCCCTTGCCCGGCACGGCGGTGATCTCGGTACGCAGGACCCGCAGGCCCTTGAAGCCCGGGCGCAGGTTGACGCCCCACCAGTTCGCCGAGGTGATCTTGCTGTCGATGATGGTGACGTCGTTGGCGTAGACGTCCAGGGAGCCGTGGATGTCCCAGCCCTTGATGACCATGCCGTCGGTCTTCACGGACATGTTCCCCGTGTCGTGCCGCTCCAGCGCGATGCGCGGCCCGGTGGTGCGCGCGTCGGGGAACCCGCAGGCGCCCGGCGAGGCCGAGGTGCAGACGGGCGCCGCCGGAGTCGGCGCGCCGCTCGTCGGCGGGGGAGTGGCGGAGGGCGAGGCGGCGGAGGCGGAGGGGCTGGGGGAGCCCGGCGCGGACGGGTCCGCGGACGGTTCGGGCGAGGGCGGGGGACTGCTCTCGCCGGGGCACTGCGGGGCGCTTTCCGGGCAGGAACCGGCCGAGGACTCGCTGACGCCCGTCCGCTCGGCCTGGTAGAGGGCCAGTGCGCCGACCAGGAGGACCCCGGCCAGGAGCCAGGCCCATAAGAGGCGTCTGCGGTGACGTGCCATGGTCAGACTCCCGCGGTCGTGGCCGTCGGCGCGGACCCGCGCAGGAAGCCGAGGCTGGGCAGCACGCAGAGGCCGTAGCACAGGACACCGGCGGTCCCCGTCGCGAGGAGCGCGAGGACGCCGTCGCCCAGCAGCGCGGCCAGGAGGAGGACCACGGCCGTCATCACGGCGCCGCCGAGGAAGGGCCAGGCGCATGCCCGCGCCACGGTGGCCAGGCCGATGCCGCCCCGGTGCAGGGCGACGAGGAAGACCGGCACCACCACGGCGCCGGCGACAAGTACGTGGCCTTGGGCGACCCCCACGATCCCGCCGGCCCCGGCGCCGATCACCAGGGCCGGGACCAGGATGACGAGCCACAGGCCCTGCACCCCGATGAGGGAGCGGCGCCGGCCGATGGCCACCAGGCAGTCGTAGGCCAGTTCGCAGCCGATCCGGACGAGGCCGAGGCCCATCAGCCAGGGCAGGGCGGCGGCGGCGGGCAGCCAGCGCTCCCCGTAGACGAGCCCGACGATCGGCGCGGAGAGGGCGGCCAGCAGGACGCAGAGCGGAACCGTGCCCGTCATCACCACGCCCAGGGCGCGGCCGAACCCGCCGGCCAGCGCCCCGGGCGTGTCGGCCAGCCGGGAGAACCCGGCGAAGGAGACGCGGCGGGCCGCCTCGGAGATGATCCGCACGGGCCAGCCGGAGATGTTGAAGGCGAGCACGTAGAAGCCGAGGGCAAGCTGGTCCAGGGCGGAGCCCACCACCATGGTGTCCACGTTGACGACGCCGAGGGCGAGCATGCTGGCCCCGGCCAGGGGGAGCCCGAAGCGGAGCAGGGCCCGCGCCTGCTCCCGGTCCCAGCCGAACTTCAGGGTGCCGGGAGCGGCGAGGCAGCATCCGGCGAGCGCGGCCACGTTGCCGGCGACGGAACCCCAGGCGAAGCTCATCGCGCCCCAGCCCTGGACGGCCAGCAGCAGGGTCACGGCGGTGCTGAGGACGAAGTTGAGGGCGTCGATGGCCATCCGCCGGCCCTGCGCGAACTCCCGGGTCAGGAAGCCCGCGGGCACTTGCGACAGCCCGTCCAGGACCACGCACACGCACATCACGCGCAGGACGCCGGAGGCCTCCGGCGAGCCGAGCACCCGGGCCACCGCGGGGGCCGCCGCGAACAGGACGGCGTACAGCAGGCAGCTGGAGGCAGCGCTCAGGGTGAGGACGGTCGGGGCGAAGCGGCGGGGGTCGCCCTCCCAGCGCACGATCGCGAGGGAGACGCCGAGCTCGTTCGCGGAGAGCAGGACCAGCAGGACCGTCTGGGCGATCCCGTAGACGCCCCAGGCCTCGGGGCCGAGGAAGAAGCGGGCGAGGATGATGCCGGTGACGAAGTTGCCGAGGCGCATGACCACGGTGTTGACCAGGCTCCACCGGGCGGCGGAGCCGACCTTGCGGCCCAGGGCGGGCGCGTCGGGCGGGGGCCGCACGCCCGTTCCGGCGTCCGTCGAGGGGCCGGTCACGGTGATCCGCTGGAGCGGTACTTGGTGGACGGCAGGATCTTCAGGGCCATGGTCTGCGTGGGGTCCGCCGTGCTGGAGGAGGCGTCGGGCGAGGTGCCGGGCGCGTGGTCGACCCGGGTGGAGTCGGCCGCGCCGCCGGACCGGTCGGACTCGGGGACGGTCGTCGCGGACACTCCGGCCGCGGGCACCGTTGCGCGGGGCGCCGTGATGTCCGGCGCCGTGCCGGCCGGCGTCGCGCTTTCGGGCGCCGGCGGCCGGCGCCGGCCCGTGGTGCCGGGGCCGGCGGACTTCCGGCGGCGGGCCTCCACGAAGAAGGTGGCCACCAGGCTCAGTACGAAGCCCAGGGCCCCCGCCATGACCAGGTACTGGATCCGGGTCTTGGTCTGCGGTTCCGGTTTCTGCGGCGGGACGATCGTCGCCATGCGGATCATGGCCTCCGGCGCGACCGACTGCTGGGACTGGAACTCCTGCAGCCGCTTCTCGGCGTAGGCGGTGAAGACCTGGTCCGACTTCAGGACGGCGTCCGGATCGGTGCCGGTGACGCTCAGCCACATGAAGGGCCCCTGCGCGTTGTCGGCGATCTTGGCCTCGTACTCGCCGGTGACGCCCTGAGCCTTGAGGTCGGCCTTCGAGTCGTCGGAGTTGAGGTTGCGGGCCAGGCCGTCGGCCATGCCGGTGAGCGAGGACTGTGTGCTCAGGAAGGGGTTGCCGTCGAAGGCCACCGTGGCCTTCTTCGAGTTCAGCAGGGTCACCGTGCTCTGTGACAGGTACTCCACCGGGACCAGCAGGTACACGCCGGCGGTCAGCGCGGCCGTGAGCAGCAGTCCGGGCAGCAGTACGTACCAGCGCCTGCGCATGACCCGCCAGATCTCCGCGAGATCCATGGTCTCTTCCCCCTCGCGGCGGCGTCGTGTCCTCCACGCGCCGCCGCCCTGTTCATTGCGGTGTTTACGGTTGTCGGTGTGGTGTGGTGCGGTGTCGAAGTCGTGCGGTGTCGTGGTGTTGCGTAGGCGTGCCGGGTCCTTACGGTGCTCCGGGCGCCGCGGACGGAACCAGATCCGTGGGCCGCGGCCGGACCGCCCCGGGCCCGCCGTCCAGCAGGACCCGGGCGATGCGCTCGCTCGCCCGCCCGTCCCAGAGTTCGGGGCAGCGGGGCGCGGGCGGATCGTCGAGCACCCGGTTCACCGTGGCGGTGATGCGCTCCGGGTCGGTGCCCGCCAGGACGTTGGTGCCCTGCTCGACGGTGATCGGGCGCTCGGTGTTCTCCCGCAGGGTCACGCAGGGCACGCCGAGCGCGGTGGTCTCCTCCTGGATGCCCCCGGAGTCGGTGAGGACCACGCGGGCGGAGTCCTGCAGGGCGATGAAGTCGAGGTAACCGGCGGCCGGCACCAGCCGGATGCCGCCGGGGACCCCGATCCCGGCCAGCCGCTCGGCCGCCCGCGGGTGCACGGGCAGCAGGAGCGGGCAGCGTCCGGCGATCTCGCCCAGGGCCTTCAGCAGGCCCCGCAGCGCGTCGGGGTCGTCGACGTTGGCCGGCCGGTGCAGGGTGACGAGACCGTATCCGCCGCGGGTGAGCCCGTACCGGTCGAGGACGTCGGACTCCCTGGCCCGCTCCAGGTTGGCGAACAGGGTGTCGATCATGACGTTGCCGACGACGTGGATCTGGTCCTCGCGGTACCCCTCCGACCGCAGGTTCGCGGCCGCGTCGGGCGAGGGTGCCAGCAGGTAGTCGCTGACGCGGTCGGTGGCGACCCGGTTGACCTCCTCGGGCATGCTCCAGTCCCGGCTGCGCAGTCCCGCCTCCACGTGGGCCAGCAGCGGGCCCGCCTTCGCGGTGACCAGCGCGCAGGCGAGCGTGGAGTTGATGTCGCCGACCACCACCACGGCGTCCGGGGCCAGTTCGTCGACGAGCGGCTCGAAGGCCGCCATCACCCGGCCGGTCTGCTGGGCGTGGCTGCCGGAGCCCGCCCCCAGGTACCGGTCGGGGGAGCGCATGCCGAGGTCGCGGAAGAAGACGTCGTTCATGGACTCGTCGTAGTGCTGGCCGGTGTGGACGAGGACGACCTCGGCGCCGCGGCGCTCCAGTGCGTCCATCACCGGTTTGATCTTCATGTAGTTGGGCCGGGCCCCGGCCACGCAGATGATCCTCGTCATGGGTCAGAGCACCTCCACCTTGGGCCCGGACAGCCGGTTGCGGCAGTCCAGGATCAACGAGGCGTGCTCGGTGACCATCGCGTAGTCGAAGGAGTCGTGGTCCGTGAGGAGGACCACGACGTCGGCCGAGGTCAGCTCCTTGCGGGTCGGCTCGACCCGCGAGAGGCGGGCGTCCACCTTGATGCCCTCCACCACGTGCGGGTCGGCCGCGCGCACCTTGGCGCCCATGTCGAGGAGCAGCTGCGCCACGCGTACGGCCGGCGACTCCCGGGCGTCGCCGGTGTTCTTCTTGTACGCCAGCCCGAGGAGCAGGATCCGGGAGCCGTTGACCGAGCGGCGCTTGGCGTTGAGCGCGTCCATGACCCGCCGGGCGACGTACTCCGGCATGTGGCTGTTGATGTCGTTGGCCAGCTCGACGAAGCGGAAGTTCTGGCCGAGTTCGCGCTGCACCCGCCAGGACAGGTACGAGGGGTCGATCGGCAGGCAGTGGCCGCCGACCCCGGGGCCCGGGGTGAACTTCATGAAGCCGAACGGCTTGCTGGCGGCGGCCTCGATGGTCTGCCACACGTCGATGTCGAGGTGGCGGGCGAACATGGCTATCTCGTTGACGAGGGCGATGTTGACGTGCCGGAAGGTGTTCTCCAGCAGCTTCGCGAGCTCGGCCTCCTTGGGCGAGCGCACCGGCACCGTCGTGTCGACGAGGCCCGCGTAGAACGTCTCCACCGCCTTGAGGGACGCGGCGTTGACGCCGGAGACGACCTTGGGCGTCTGCTGGAAGCCCCAGACGGTGTTGCCGGGGTCGATGCGCTCCGGGCTGTAGCCCAGGTGGAAGTCGACACCGGCGGTGAGCCCCGAGCCGTCCTCCAGGATCGGACCGAAGAGTTCCTCGGTGGTGCCCGGGTAGGTGGTCGACTCCAGCACGACCGTGGCGCCCGGGCGCAGGAAGCGGGCCAGGGTGTGCGCCGACTCCTCGATGTAGCGCAGGTCGGGGGCGCCGTCCTGCAAGGGGGTCGGGACCGTGACGACCGCGACGTCGAAGCCGCCGCAGTCGCGGGCCAGTTCGCTGGCCTGGTACGTGCCGAGCTCCAGTGCTCGGGCCAGCCGCTCGGAGGAGACGTCCTCCACGTACGACTCGCCGGCGGCGAGGCTCTTGACCCGCCGCGCGTCCACGTCGTAGCCGACCACTTGGTGTCCGACCTCGGCGGCCCTGATGGCCAGCGGAAGTCCGACGTATCCCTGTCCCACGACGACGACGCGCATCAGTGACTCCTGTTCGCGGAACCGGCAGACGGTGTACGGCGGATGAGCTCGCGGACCGTCATGAGGAGGAAGGCAGCATTGGTGGTGAGGTAGCGCTTGCCGAGGCGGCGGGGCTCCTGGAGGGTGCGGTAGAACCATTCGAGGCCCAACCGCTGCCAGACCAGGGGGGCCCGCTTGGTGATCCCGGCCAGGATGTCGAAGGACCCGCCGACACCGTGCACCACGTGGGCGCCGGTGCGCTTGCCGTAACCGGCGGTGAAGATCTCCTTCTTGGGGGAGGTCATGCCGAGGAACAGCAGGCGGGCACCGCTCGCGGCGACGCCGTCGGCGACCGCGGCCTGGTCTCCGTCCTCGAAGTAGCCGTTGCGGCTGCCCGCCACGCGCAGCGCCGGGAACCGCTCGGAGATCCGGCGGAGCATCAGCTCCAGGACCTCCTGGCGGGCTCCGAGCAGGTACACGGGTACGTCCGCGGTCTCGGCGGCGGCCAGCAGCCGCATGAACAGGTCGATTCCCGCGACCCGTTCGGGCAGCCGGACCCCGAGGACCCGGCCGGCCCACACCACTGCCTGGCCGTCGGCCAGGACGAGGTCGCAGCCCGCGACCGCCGCGGCGAGGCGGGGGTCGCGGCGCATGTTGACCAGCTTGGCGGCGTTGACCATGCCGATCTCGATCTGTTCGCCGCGCCGCACCGCTTCGAGGCAGCGCCGCACGGTCTCGTCCATGGTCAGGGCGTCGAGCGCGACCCCGAAGAGGGTCTGTCTGTGATTCATTTCCCGAGCCCCCCGAGCCAGGCGTGCAGGAGCCAGCCGTACTCGTAGGGCCTGCACTCGCGGTCCACCGCCAGGGGGCGGAAGAGCCGGTCGAGCGGTGCCAGCCGGGCCTGCGGGAGCACCCGGGTGGTGAGGCCGCGGGCGGCGCGGACGGCCTTCACGGGGTCGCCGCGGTAGACCTTGCGCCAGGTGACCCCGTAGTCCTCGCGGATCATGGACTCGCGCGGGGTGCCGTCGGGCCCGGCGATCTCGGGCACCGCCGTCATCCACCGAAGACCCCCGCGGATCGCGGCGCCGAAGTCGGTGCCGCCCGCGTCGGCCAGGTCGAAGAGGGCGGTCGGGGCCATGGCGTGCTGGTGGACGCTGTAGACGGGGTAGCCCTCCACCACGCGGCCCGTGCGGGCGTCGTAGTGCCACCACCACTGTCCGCCGTCCCCCTGGAGGGCGCAGATGCGGGCGGCGCAGGCGTCGGCGGCGGCCAGCGCCCGCGGGTCCGAACCGCTCGCGTGCAGCCGGGCCAGCGCCTGGATCGGATAGGTCTGGTCGGCGAAGCAGGCCACATGGGAGCGGTAGCCGGGGACCAGGCCGGGCCCGGTGGCGTGCGGGAACAGCGGACCGCCGTCGGTCCTGGCCGAGAGCAGCCGGTCGCGGGCGGCAGCCAGGCGGTACTCCACGTCCACCTCGGTGCGGGCGGCGGCGAGCGCGGACAGCACCCAGGCCGCCTCGACCGTGTACTGGGGCCGCCCGGGGACGTCCAGTACGGCCACGCGCGCGAGGGCGTCCGCGAGCTTCGGATGACCGGTCTCGGCGGCGGCCCAGGCGATCAGCGCGGCGTCGCCGAGGTTCGTCACCGCGGGCAGCCGCTCGACGAGCAGTCCGGTGAACTCCCCGGCGGTGAGCCCGCCGAACAGGGCGCGCTGGCGGTCCTCGGGAAGGTACCGCGCACCCAGGGCGGTGATGGCCGAGTACCGGGTGCTGGTCCCGCGCCGCTCCACGCGGCGGGTGCCGTCGGACGCGACCGTTCCCACCCGCGTGAACACGAAGGTCTCCGCGCCCGGCAGGTACATCTCGGGCAGCCCCGCCTCGGCCAGCGCGAGCAGCCGCTCGGCCAGCGCGTGCAGTGACGCGTCCTCGTGGGCCAGTGCTGCTAATCGTGTGGTGTTCACAGGGTCCCCACCCCGAATTCCCGTGTGCCGAGCACACCCCGTATGTCCGAGCTGTACGGCTCCAACACACCTACCCCCTCTGAATTGTTCCTCGGACAGACCCGGCGGTCGTCGTTCGGCGGAGGGGAAACGCGCATGACGGGACACGTGCCCGCGGTGTGATCCCCCCGATGGCACGAACCGCCCGTGGGCGCCCGCTGGATCCCCCTCCAGCTACGCCCCGGACCGGAGCACGCGCGGACGGCGGCGCCGGGCGGGCGCTCCTGCGCCGGCCGTCACCTCGTCCGCGATGCCCTCGTCGTGTACAACCCCCCACTGAAAACAGCCTGTTGCCTGCTCAGATCCCGTGTACAGGGACAAGGTATGCCCAAGGATGTTCGTTGATTGTGGTTTTGAGGAAATGCCGCGCACCTAAATCGCGGACGTTCCGTCAAGTCCGTTCGCTCAGCGTCCCGTCCGTCTCCTCGTGCAGCACGCCGGTGCGCGGACACTCCCACACGCCCGGCTCGCCCTCGCGTTCCACCAGACGGACCCCGGCCCGGCCCACCCAGCCGATGCGGCGGGCCGGAACGCCCGCGACCAGTGCGAAGTCCGGCACGTCCCGGGAGACGACCGCGCCGGCCGCCACCAGTGCCCAGCGCCCCACGCGGACCCCCGCCACGCACACCGACCGGGCCCCGAGCGAGGCGCCCTCGGCCACCACGACCCCGGCCGCCTCCCAGTCGCCGCCGCGCTTCTGGCGTCCGTCGGGATCGACCGCCCGCGGGTAGAAGTCATTGGTGAGCACCACGGCGGGGCCGATGAACACGCCGTCGCCGAGCACGGCGGGTTCGTACACGAGCGCGTAGTTCTGCAGCTTCACGTTGTCGCCGATCCGTACGCCGGGTCCGACGTACGCCCCGCGGCCCACGATGCAGTCCCGGCCGAGCCGCGCGTCCTCCCGTACCTGCGCCAGATCCCAGATCGTGGTCCCCTCCCCGAGTTCGGCCGTTTCGTCGACCTGGGAGGAGGGTTGGATGCGGACACTCACGGAGCGGTCCCCTTACGGCTCGCAGGCGTTCGGATGCACGGCGTACTGACGTACGAAGGGAGCATATGCCCCACGGGCCGGGCCCGTACGGGGATCAACGGACTGTTCACGGAGCGGACTTGCCGGTTCGGCTTAACGGCCCCCGATCGCTTCCTTAAGCGGAACCTAAGACTCACACCCCCTGCCTCGAATCGATCAAATGTCCGTTTCGGGGCGGCTAGCGTACTGCCCCACCCCACCCCCCGATCAGAGGCAGGCACGCGATGGGCAGGACGACCGGTCACCGGCGCAGGACGGGAAAGAAGACGAAGGCCGCGGGCGCGTTCGCGGCGGCGGTGGTGATCGGCGGCGCCGCCTTCCTGTTCACCGGCACCGCGCAGGCCGCCACCGTAGGAGCGGTGTACACCAAGTCCGCCGCCTGGAGCGGCGGTTACACCGGGCAGTACGTGATCACCAACAAGTCCGGGCAGACGCGCGAGGGGTGGACCCTGGAGTTCGACCTGCCCGCGGGCACGAAGATCGACTCCCTGTGGAACGGAACCCACACGGTCTCCGGGCGCCACGTCACCGTGAAGCCGGCCGACTGGAACGCGGCGCTCGCCCCCAGGGCGTCCGTCACCGTCGGCTTCGTGGCCAGTGGGACCGCCGACTCCGGCGCCCCCACGGCCTGCCGCATCGACGGCGTGAAGTGCTCCGCCGACCAGGGCACGACACCCGCGCCGGGCGGCCGCCCCACCACCGTCCCGTCCCCGACGGCAACGGCCTCGCCGAGCACCGGCGCACCCGCGCCGGGCACGCCCTCCGGGCAGCCAACGCGGACCGCGTCCCCGTCCGCGCCCCCCACGACCCCGCCGACGAGCGGTACCCCGGCCGACGGGGCGCGCTTCGCCCCGTACGTGGACACCTCCCTCTACCCCGCCTACGACCTGGCCGACACGGTGGCCAAGACCGGCGTCAAGGAGTTCCACCTCGCCTTCATCACCTCCGGAGGAGGCTGCGCCCCGCTGTGGGGCGGCGTCACCGACCTCGCGAGCGACAAAGTGGCCGCGCAGATCGGAGCCCTGCGAGCCGGCGGCGGGGACGTGCGCGTCTCCTTCGGTGGCGCAGCCGGCCACGAACTGGCCCTGAACTGCGGATCGGTGGGCGAGCTGGCCGCCGCGTACGGCAAGGTCGTCGACCAGTACCGGCTGACCAAGGTCGACTTCGACATCGAGGGGGCGGCCCTGCCCGACACCGCGGCCAACGCCCGCCGCGCACAGGCCGTCGCCGCGCTGCAGAAGTCCCACCCGGGTCTCGACGTGGCGTTCACGCTTCCCGTGATGCCGGAAGGCCTCACCCCGCCGGGTGTGGCGCTGCTGGCCGACGCGAAGAAGGCCGGCGTACGGGTCGACGGCGTCAACATCATGGCGATGGACTACGGGCCCGCCTACAGCGGCGACATGGGGCAGTACGCGATCCAGGCCGCGACGGCCACGCAGGCACAGGTCAAGGCCGTGCTCGGGCTGTCCGACGCGGCCGCCTGGAAGACGGTCGCCGTCACACCGATGATCGGGGTCAACGACGTCACCAGCGAGATCTTCACCGTCGCCGACGCGACCGAGCTCGTGGACTTCGCGCGGTCGAAGGGAATCGGCCGCCTGGCGATGTGGTCCGGGACCCGCGACAAGCAGTGCCCCGCCGGAGCCGTCAACCACGCCGACGCGACGTGCAGCTCGATCCTCCAGCAGCCGCTCGCCTTCACGAAGGCGCTCGGCGCACTGCGCTAGTCAGGTCCCCGGCCCTTGGGCCCCCGGCCCTCGGGCCTTCCCCCCCGGCCCTCGGCGGGAGCGCGCCCGCCCGGCCGGGGGCGCTCCCGCCGCTCATTAGAGTGCCGGTATGACTCCGCAGCCCTCCGTAACTGCCGCGAACGCCGTGGCCGTCGAGCTCGGGAAGCCGGCTCCCGCCCACGTGGTGGCGGTCCTCGCCTTCGACGGCATGGCCCCCTTCGAGCTGGGCGTGGTCGTCGAGGTGTTCGGGCTCTCCCGGCCCGAGCTGGGGGACATCCCTTGGTACGAGCTGCGGGTCTGTTCGGCGGAGCCGGGACGCGACCTGCGCGCCGTCGGCGGATTCACCCTCCGGGCCGAACACGGCCTCGACGTGCTCGCGGCCGCCGACACCGTGATCGTTCCCGGCGTCTCCTCGGCGGGCGGCGCGATACCCGGGGAGCTCGTCGAGGCCCTGACCACGGCCCATGCCAGGGGGGCGCGCCTGGTCTCGATCTGCTCGGGGGCCTTCGCGCTCGCCGCGACCGGCCTGCTCGACGGACGCCGCGCCACCACCCACTGGCGCTACGCCCGTACGCTCGCCGAGCGGCACCCCGCCATCGAGGTCGACCCGGACGTCCTGTACGTCGACAACGGCGACGTGCTGACCAGCGCGGGCAGCGCCGCCGGGATCGACCTCTGCCTCTACCTGGTGCGCGGCGACCACGGCGCCGCCGTGGCCAACACCGTGGCCCGCCGCTTCGTCGTACCGCCCCACCGCGAGGGCGGGCAGGCCCAGTTCATCGAGGCGGCGGTCGGCGAGGTCGGCCCCGACGCCGCGGACGACGGCATCGCCCAGAGCATGACCTGGGCCATGCGGCGCCTGTACACGCCGCTCTCGGTCCCGGCCCTGGCCCGCGAGGCCCGGATGTCCGAGCGGTCCTTCCTGCGTCACTTCACCCGCCGCAACGGCGTGAGCCCGATGCGGTGGGTCGTCTCCCAGCGGATCTCCGCGAGCCTGCCGCTGCTGGAATCGGGCGAGGGCTCGGTGGACGAGGTGGCGGCCGCCGTCGGCTTCGACTCGGCGGCGACCTTCCGCCACCACTTCACGCGGCAGATGCGCACGACGCCCACGGCGTACCGGAAGGCCTTCGTGAGGGTCGCCGCGCGGCCGTGAGGAAGGCTTTCCCGGGCCTTCACGAGCGGTGGCGGGCACTGGCGGGCGGTGGCGGGATCTTGACGAACAGCGGCGTTCACGCCACTCGAAGCGTGCGGGCGCGGGACAGAGGATGGAGTCATCGCCGCAAGGGAAACGACCCGGCCGGCGCGAGAGACCCCCGCCCCGTCCTGCCCCGCCCAAGGAGTACGCCGATGTCCGCCATCCTCGCCACCGCCCCCGCCGGCACCCTTTCTACCGTCGCCCCCGCCGGGGCCGCCGGCGCCGTCCTGTCCGTCCCCGCGGCGGCCCCGGCGGACGCCGCCGCCCACTACGCCGCCCGGCTCGCCTTCGAGGCCGACGTCTCCGACGTCCGCGCCGACCTGCTCGCCGGCGTTCCCGGCATCGTCGTGGTCGACTCCCGCAGCGTCGAGTCCTGGGACCAGGGCCACATCCCCGGCGCCCTGCACGTCCCGACCGCGCGGATCGCCGAGCTGGCGCCCACCCTGATCGACCCGGCCGTGACCGTGGTCACGTACTGCTGGGGTCCCGGCTGCAACGGCGCCACCCGCGCGGCGCTCGCCTTCGCCCGCCTCGGCTACCAGGTGAAGGAGATGCTCGGCGGCTTCGAGTACTGGGTCCGCGAGGGCTTCGCCTACGAGACCGCCCAGGGCCCCGACCAGCGCCGGGTCGACGACCTGACCGCCCCGCGCTCGGGCATCTCGTGCGCTTGCTGAACCGGGTGCGGGCCAACCGGGCCCGTGCCCGGCACCCCGAAAGGGGCCGCCGGGCACGGGCGGCGCCTCAGTAGCTAGTACCCATGGCCGCGCGGACCTCCTCCAAGGTGGTCTCGGCGATCGCGTTCGCCCGCTCGTTGCCGGCCCGGACGAGCCCCCGCACGTACGCCCTGTCCGCGGCGAACTCCGCACGGCGCGAACGCAGCGGCGCGAGACGGTCGTTGACCGCCTCGGTCACCGTCCGCTTCAGGGCGGCCGACCCCGCGTCGCCGATCTCCCGCGCCACCTCCTGCGGTTCCCGGTCCTGGCACAGCGCTGCGAGCAGGACCAGGCTGGAGACCTCGGGACGGCCGACCGGGTCGTAGGTGATCCGGCGCACCGCATCGGTCTTGGCGCCCTTGACGAGGCGGGCGGTCTCGTCCGCCGTGTCGGACAAGGCAATGGCGTTTCCACGGGACTTGCTCATCTTCGTCCCGTCGGTCCCCAGGAGCAGCGGCGCCGCCGACAACAGCGCGTCGGGTTCCGGGAACACCGGTCCCCCTTGTCCGTAGCGGTCGTTGAAGCGGCGGGCGACCGTGCGCGTGACCTCCAGGTGCGGCAGCTGGTCCTGTCCGACCGGCACGAGGTTCGCCTTGCAGAAGAGGATGTCGGCGGCCTGGTGCACGGGATAGGTGAACATCAGCCCGCTGACCGAGGCCTGCCGGGAGTGCGCGATCTCGTCCTTGACCGTCGGATTGCGGCGCAGCTCGGCGACCGAGACCAGGGACAGGAACGGAAGCAGCAGCTGGTTCAGGGCGGGCAGCGCGCTGTGCGTGAAGATCGTGGAACGCTCGGGGTCGATCCCGGCGGCGAGGTAGTCGAGGACCAGGTCCTCGACGTGCTCGGTCAGCCGCTGGGCCACGTCCCGGTCGGTGAGCACCTGGTAGTCCGCCACCACCACGTACGTGTCCACGCCCGCGTCCTGCAGCCGCACGCGGCCCTGGAGCGTCCCGAAGTAGTGGCCGAGGTGGAGCCGTCCGGTGGGCCGGTCCCCGGTCAGTACTCGGAAGCGGCCGGGGGCGTCCCGGATCCGCAGCTCCAGCTCGGCGCTGCGCCGCTGCGCGACCGCCACATCGGCGTGCGCCTGGCCCTGCGCCTGGCCCTGCGTCTGGCTCTGCGCCTGGTTGCGGGTATGCGGGGCGAGGAAATCGAGGTTCGACATGTGCGGGTCTCCTGCCTGGAAGGGGGAGGACCGCCGCCCGGGGCACCCGGGAGCACATGCGTCCCGGGCCGTCCGATCGACGGCCCGGGGGGGGTATGACTGGTCCGTGGCCGCTCCTACGGGGAGCGCCACCAGCACGGACGAGACGAAACGGACATGTCTCGAGGCTACCGGACCCGGCCCGCCCGGGGCCGGGCATTTTCGCCCCGAGCGGGTTCCGCCGGTCTTCGAGGCCGCGGAGCGCGGCCGCCGGCACCGCCCGCCACGGCGTTCACCGTGGCGCGGACAGGGCCGCGAGGTAGTCGGACAGGGCCCCCGCCGTGCCGGCGAGGGGGAAGCGGGCGGCGAGGTACCCGTCCGGGCGGACGAGGAAGCCGGTCGGGCCGTCGGGGCGGTAGAGCCGGGCGAACTCCCCCGCGGCGTCGAGGTATCCGGGAACGGCCGGGGAGTCCGCAACGGCCGGGGCACCGGAGGCGGGCGGCGCGGCCTCCCGGGCGAGGACGGCGAGCGTCTGCAGGGCGGGCCCGCCGGTCGGGCCGCCGGCCGCGCCCGTTCCCCCGTCCGCGGCCCGGACCGCCTCGGCCGCCCCGGCCAGGGCCGCGGAGTCGGCCGCGTACAGGAGCACGACGTGCGCCGTACGGCCGCGCAGGACGTCGAGCAGCCGCCACGGGTAGGCGGCGATGGACCGGGTCAGTCCCGCGCAGTCCGGGGCGCGGTCCCCGGGCTGGGGCGCGGCGGGCGGCCCGTACGGGGCGGGCGCGAGCGGACCGCCCCGGTAGCCGACGAGGAGTTGGGCCTCACGGAGCTGGATGGTCAGCGGGTCGTCGGGGTCGGCCTCGATGCCTTGCGCGGCGTGCCTGACCGTCCGGCCGACGACCTCCTCGCCGACCGGGCGGCGCTCGGCGTCGTAGCTGGCCAGCAGGGAGGGACCGGCCTCTCCCCGGACGGCGAGTGCGAGCTTCCAGGCGAGGTTGCAGGCGTCCTGGATGCCGGTGTTCATGCCCTGGGCGCCGGTGGGCGGGTGGATGTGGGCGGCGTCCCCCGCGACGAAGACGCGTCCGTCGCCGTAGCGGTCGACGATGCGGTGGCTGATGCGGAAGACGGACGACCAGCGCATCCGGGACAGGACGGTGGGCGTGGGGGCGAGGCGGTCGGCCACGGCCTGGATGTGGGACAGCTCCGGGACGCGGCCGGCCTTCTCCAGCCCGTGCGCCACGCCGTCGCCGGCGGGGGACTCCGGGCCCGTCGCCCGTGCGGAGAGTTCGGGCGGCACCAGCATCGACATGCGGTAGCGGCCCTTGCCGGGAAGCGGGATGCAGACCAGCAGGTCGTCCGTGGAACCGTCGGCGCCGCGGTGGACGGACCGTACGGTGTAGCCGTGCGGCAGGTCCCAGTCGGCCTCGACGTCGGCCAGCATGTACTCCTCGGGGAAGGCGCCGCCCTCGTAGGAGAGTCCCAGCCCTTTGCGCACGGTGCTGTGCGCACCGTCGCAGCCGACCAGATAGCGGGCGCGCAGCTCTTCCTCGGCTCCGGAGGTGTTGAGCAGCCGCGCGGTGACGCCCTCCTGGTCCTGGGTGAAGGACAGCAGTTCGGTGCCGCGCTCGATGGCCGTCCCCAGGGAGGCGACGTACTCCTCGAGCAGGCGCTCGGTCTCGTACTGCGGCAGCGCGGCGAACCAGTAGGGCACTTCGGGCGGGAGCGTGAGGTCGATGCGGCCCTGCTCCCGGCCGTTGACGTACATCAGCTGGCCGCGCAGCGCGACGGACGCCTCCAGCATGGTGCGGGCCAGCCCCATGCGGTCCCAGATCTCCAGGGTCCGCGGCTGGACACCGACCGCCTTGGCATAGGGAAGTCGGGCCGGCAGCCGCTCGACGAGACGGCAGTTCACGGCCTGCCGGCGCAGCTCGGCGGCCGCACTCAGCCCTACCGGTCCGGCTCCCACGATCAGTACGTCCGTCGTGTGGGCGTGTGCCACGGGTGCCTCCCACCGCTCGGCTCCGACCGGCCCCGTACTCCATGGTCACCCGGCGGCACCCTGAGGGCGACCCGGGCGCCCGGCCCGGAAAGGACCCGGGGCAGAATCAGGGGCGCACCTGCCCGCGGCCCCCGCCGTACCCTCCCGGATCGGAACCACCGCCCAGTGATACCTCGCCGCACGCTCCTGCTTGCCTCCGCCTGCGCGCTCACTGTGGCCGTGGCGGCCGCGGCCGCCGCCGACGTCTACGTCGAGGGCGAGATCGAGCGGCGGGTCTCCGAGGCCGTCGCCTGCCGCCTGGACACCGCCGGGGGAGTCGACGTCGAACTGGAGGGCGCCCTCGCCGGCCTCGGCGCGCTCACCGGCACGGTCGGCACGGTCCGCGTCACCGCCGAGGGCGTGCACCACCAGGGCGCCGACGTCGATTTCGCCGCGACGCTGCGCGGGGTCTCCACCGACGGGCGCACCGAGGGAGGCAGCGCCACGGCGACCGTGGCCTACAAGCAGCTGGCGGCGAGGATGGGCGAAGAGGGCCAGGGCGTGGAACTGGGCAGCGACGGAAGCCGCCTCACCGTCACCGGGGGAGCGGGCGGCCTGCCCGTCACGGTGGTCGCGGACCTGTCCACCACCGCGAACACCGTCACCATCACCCCCGCGACGGTCAGCCTGTTGGGACGCCAGGTGCCGGTGGGGGCCCTGTCCTCGTTCCCCGGCGCCGCCCGCGTCGCCGACAAGCTGGAGCCGCGGACGGTAGAGATCCCGGATCTGCCCGAGGGCGCCCGCCTGACCGGTGCCCGCGCGGGCGCCGCAGGCCTCGTACTCGACTTCGCGCTCTCACCCGGCGCCACGGCGCCCCGCGCGGGCGCCGGGTGCACCACCGCCTGACGGGGCCGGGCAGCGGGCGGGGCGCCGCCGCGCCGCGGGCCGGTCAGGAGACGGCGTACCACTGGCTGCCCCAGCCGGTGTTGATCGTGCTCGTGGACTGCTCGGCGAGGTTCAGCGTCGCAGGCAGGGAGCTCTGGCCGGTCAGGACCGTGCTGTAGCGCAGGCTCGGGGGAGCCAGGCCCGCGTTCACGGAGATCCCGGCGCCCGTGGCCTTGAGGGTCAGGGCGTTGGTGGCCCAGCTGCCGTTGAGGAGGAGGGCGACGAAGTACGTCCCGGGCTCGGCGGTGAACGGCTTGGCGAGGGGCAGCGGCTTGGCCACGGCCTCGGTCATCAGCAGCGGGGAGACGTCGGCGGTGGAGGCGAGCAGGGTGCCGCTCGCGTCGTACACGCCGAGGTAGCAGTGGGAGAGCTGGGCGTTCGCGTCGATCCCGGCCAGGCCCAGCCAGATGTTGGACCACGTGATCCGCTCGCGCAGGACGAGCCGTACCAGGGTCACGCGTCCGCCGACCCCGGCGGCCGTCTGGGCGGTGACGTGCCCCGCGTCGTTGGGGTCGCCGGTCCAGGCCAGCAGGTTCTGGTCCTGGGGCCGGGGGCCCTCGTACACCGGTCCGCCGCCGGGCGCGGCCGTGGCGGGGCCCGCTGCGGCGGACGCGGCGGCGCTGCCGGCCCTCGCGTTCGGGCTCCCGGTGGAGCCGGCGCAGCCGGCCAGGACGAGCACCCCCGCGAGCGCGGCGGCAAGGCTGGCGGCGGCGGTGGTACAGGTGCGCATGGTCCCCCCATGTGGTGCTGGCGAAGAGACATGGTCACACGGGCGCCGTCCGCGCCCGGGACCGGATGCCGGCTCGGATCGCCGCCGATGAGCGGCTCGTAGCCGGGCAGCGGCTCGAGGGCACCCTGTTTTGCATAAACATGTGTTCAGGTGCATACTCTTCCCATGTCTAAGGTTCTCACCTCTCTGCCCGTCGGCGAGCACGTCGGCATCGCCTTCTCCGGCGGCCTCGACACCTCCGTCGCGGTCGCGTGGATGCGCGACAAGGGTGCCGTCCCCTGCACCTACACCGCCGACATCGGCCAGTACGACGAGCCCGACATCGCCTCGGTGCCCGGCCGTGCGAAGGCCTACGGCGCCGAGATCGCCCGCCTGGTCGACTGCCGCGCGGCGCTCGTCGAGGAAGGCCTGGCCGCGCTCGCCTGCGGGGCGTTCCACATCCGCTCGGGCGGCCGTGCCTACTTCAACACCACGCCGCTCGGCCGCGCCGTCACCGGCACGCTCCTGGTGCGCGCGATGCTCGAGGACGGCGTGCAGATCTGGGGCGACGGATCGACCTTCAAGGGCAACGACATCGAGCGGTTCTACCGCTACGGCCTCCTGGCCAACCCCCACCTGCGCATCTACAAGCCGTGGCTCGACGCCGACTTCGTCACCGAGCTCGGCGGCCGCAAGGAGATGTCGGAGTGGCTGGTCGCCCATGACCTGCCGTACCGCGACAGCACGGAGAAGGCGTACTCGACCGACGCGAACATCTGGGGCGCCACCCACGAGGCCAAGACGCTGGAGCACCTGGACACCGGCGTCGAGACCGTGGAGCCGATCATGGGCGTCCGGTTCTGGGACCCCTCGGTCGAGATCGCGACCGAGGACGTGACCATCGGCTTCGCACAGGGCCGCCCGGTCACGGTCAACGGCAAGGAGTTCGCCTCCGCCGTCGACCTGGTGATGGAGGCCAACGCGATCGGCGGCCGCCACGGCATGGGCATGTCGGACCAGATCGAGAACCGGATCATCGAGGCCAAGAGCCGCGGCATCTACGAGGCGCCCGGCATGGCGCTGCTGCACGCCGCGTACGAACGCCTCGTCAACGCGATCCACAACGAGGACACCCTCGCCCAGTACCACAACGAGGGACGGCGCCTCGGCCGGCTGATGTACGAGGGCCGCTGGCTGGACCCGCAGGCGCTGATGGTCCGCGAGTCCCTCCAGCGCTGGGTCGGCTCGGCGGTCACCGGTGAGGTGACCCTGCGGCTGCGGCGCGGCGAGGACTACTCGATCCTCAACACCACGGGCCCCGCGTTCAGCTACCACCCGGACAAGCTGTCGATGGAGCGCACCGAGGACTCGGCCTTCGGGCCGGTCGACCGGATCGGCCAGCTCACCATGCGCAACCTCGACATCGCCGACTCGCGCGCCAGGCTCGAGCAGTACGCCGGCCTCGGCATCGTCGGCACCGCCCACCCCGAGCTGGTCGGCGTCGCCCAGGCGCCCGGGACCGGCCTGATCGGCGCCATGCCCGAGGGCGGCGCCGAGGCCATCGCCTCCCGCGGCGAGGTCTCCGGCGACGACGAGCTGCTGGACCGCGCCGCGATGGAGTTCGGCACCGACTGATGACCGGTCGGGCCCGACCGTTCGGCCCGACGGGCCGGTGCACCCGCTCACGGTGCGCCGGCCCGTTTTCAGTGGCGGGAAAACGTTCAGTAATGTGCCCGCCATGACAAAGATCAAAAATATGATGACGGCTGCCACCGCCCTCATACTCGGCTCGGTCGTGTGCGCCGCCGCGCCTGGCGCAGCGGCCGCCGTGACCCAGCCGGCCGCCGGGGCCGTACCGCTCGTGACCACGGGCGCGCTCTTCAACGACCCGAGCGACCCTGCCAAGCAGGACGTGATCTTCGGGCACCTCTCGCGCCTCATCGACGGCGCCGTGCCCGGATCCTCCATCAAGATCTCTTCGTACGTCTTCGGGTCCGACTGGCTCGTGGGACGGCTCAACGCGGCGCACCTGCGCGGGGTCGACGTCCAGGTGCTGCTCGACAGCGAGAGCCTCAAGCACTACGCGGGCGGCCCGTCCTACACGAAGCTCGCCGAAGGCCTCGCGGTCAAGACCCAGACTTCCGGGAACTCGTGGGTGCGCGTCTGCGGTGACCGGCAGGCCTGCCTGGCCAAGGACCCGAACCCGGCCGACACCGCCTACAGCAACAACCACAACAAGTTCTACCTCTTCTCCCGCACCACGGGCAGTGCCTCCGGCACCGTCCCGGTGGACAACGTCGTCGTTCAGACGTCGATGAACCAGACCCCGTGGGACCGGCAGAAGGCGTGGAACGACGCCCTGACGGTGGCGGGCAACACGGAGCTGTTCGACGCCTACTCCGGCTACTTCGGCCGGCTGACCGCCGCCCAGGCCGATCCGGCCCTGCAGGTCTCCGACCTGTCGACGGAGTACCAGGCGGGCAAGGCCAAGGCCTACTTCTTCCCCCGGTCCGCCTCGGACCCGATCCTCAACATCCTGAACACGGTGGACAATCCGGTCGAGGGCAGCGCCGCCTGCTACGGCAACACCGACGGCTTCGGCACGGCCGACGGCCGGACCGTGATCCGGATCGCCATGCACCAGATCACCCGCGTCGAGGTGGCGAAGAAGCTGTGGGAGCTCGACGAAGCGGGCTGCTACGTCGACATCGTCTACCGCCAGCTCGACAACACCGGCACCGCGATCGCCGACCAACTGGCCAAGCCCACCAAGTTCGGCGGCATCTCCCTGCACCAGCTGAACGACGACGCGCAGGGCGGCACCTCCACCCACTCCAAGTACCTTCTGATCGAGGGCGCTTACAAGGGCCTGAAGAACCAGAAGATCGTCTTCACGGGCAGTCACCCCTATACGAACATGGGGCTGACGAGCAATGACGAGGCGCTGCTGAAGTACGAGGACGCCGACGTGCACGACGCCTACCGGGAGAACTTCCGCACGCAGCGCACGGCCGCGGACCAGTAGTCAGGACGCCCGCGGCTCACCGCGCCGCGGGCGAGGACCCTCCCGCGACGGCGATCCGGGGTGCGCCGCCGCCGTCCGCGGGGACGGTCCAGATGTCGCTGGGCCGTCCCTCCGCGCCCGGCAGCGCGTACGCGACCGTGCCGTCGTCCAGCCAGGCGGCCTGGTCGTCCACGCTCCGGGTCTCCGCGAGCGGGGTCTCGGTCATGGTCCGCAGGTCCAGCACGTACAGCCGCCAGGGTGCGGACGGATCGTCGGACACCTTCTTCTTGAAGGCGATCCGGGTGTCGTCGGGCGAGAGGGAGGGGCACTCGACGTTCTGCCGCAGCGTCTTGGCCGACCAGTCCTTCATGTTCCCCTCGACGAGGTAGGTGCGCCCCTTGGTGGACACGGTCGCGTAGAAGCGGTCGTCGTCGCGGGCGAAGCTCACCCCCCAGTAGTTGACGTCGGGCGCGTGGTAGCGCTCGCCGTCGATGGTCAGGGGGATCTCCTCCAGGGACTTGACGAGGTAGCCGGTGCGCAGGTCGAGGACGGCGGTCCGGGTCGAGAACGCCGTCGTGGCGTAGGAGTCGCCGGTGGCGAACACCGTCCAGGCCAGCATCTGCCCGGAGGCGGACACGCGGGCCCGGGTCGGAACGCCCGGCACGGTGACCCGGCGCACCTCGCGCAGCTGCCGGTCGAGGACGATCGCGTACGTCTTCGGCAGCACCCCGGGCTCGGCCCGCAGGCACAGGGCGCTCTCCCCGGCGGTGTGGAACCGGTCGCAGGCGGGGCCGCCGGTGGTCGCGGCGCCCGCGGCGTCCGGCGGCAGCGGCCGGTGCGCGACCCGTCCCGTGGCGGAGTCCCGGAAGTACAGGGCGGGTCCGTCCAGGGTGAAGGAGGCTTCGGCGGACGCGCCGGCGGCCGCCCGGCCGTCCTGGCGGGAGCCCGCGTGCAGGGCGTACGCGACGGATCCGCCCGTCAGGGCCACCAGCGCGGCCGCCACGACGGCCGTACGGGCCCGCCGGCCGAGCGGGAGCCTCGCTCCGGGGAGCCTCGTGGTCATCCGGTCCGCCTCTCGGGGGTGGGGGTGGCCGGCGTCGCCCCGGGGGCGGGGGTGCCGGACGGGTCGCGGGGGAGCAGGGCCCGGCCGCCGGCCAGCGCGGCGACCAGCACGGCCATGGCCGCCCACAGTGCGTGCTGCGGCCCCCACACCGTCCACGCGGCGCCGAAGCCCGCCGCGGCGAGCATCCGCGCGACCGCCTGGCCGGTCTGGAGCAGGGCGAGACCGCCCGCCCTGCCCTCGGCGGGCAGCGCCGGTCCGGCGAGGGCCATCAGTACTCCGTCGGTGCAGGCGTAGAAGACGCCGAGCAGCGCGAGGACGGGCACGAGGACGAGCAGGGCCGGGCCGCCTGCGGGGACGAGCAGGACGGCGTAGGCCCCGAGCAGCGCGAGGTGTCCGTACAGGAACGGCCGGCGCCGGCCGATCCGGTCCGCGAGCCGGCCCGCCGGAACGGCGAGCAGCAGGTAGCCCGCCGCCGCGCCGAGCGGCAGCAGGGGGAACCAGCTGGGGGAGAGCCCGAGGCGGCGCTGGAGCAGGAGGTAGACGAAGGCGTCGCCGATGGTGGCGGCGCCGAGCAGGGCGGCGGCCGCGAGGATCCGCCGGAAGGCGGGATCGCGCAGGGCCGCGAAGGTCGCCGGCGCCTTGCCGGTGCGCGGGGCCGGAGCCGCAGTCGGCACCGGGTGGCGGCCGGGAACGTAGAGGACCAGGAGCAGTACGCCGAGCAGCCCGACGCAGAAGCTGACGAAGAACACCGCGTCGTACGCGCCGGCGGTCGCCCACAGCAGGGCGAAGGCGGCGAGCGGACCGAGCAGGGCTCCGGCGGTGTCCATCGCCCGGTGCACGCCGAAGGACCGGCCGAGCGCGTCGGGGTGGGAGCTCAAGGTGATCAGGGCGTCGCGGGGGGCCGTACGGATGCCCTTGCCGACCCGGTCGGCGGCCAGCGCCGCCGTGATCCCGGCGGCGCCGGCGCCCGCGAGCAGCAGGCCGAGACGGGAGCACGCCGACAGGGCGTAGCCGATCCCCGCGACCCGCTTGTAGCGGTGGCCGCGGTCGGCGAAGTGCCCGCCGAGCAGCCGGACGACCGCGGCGCCGCCGCCCAGCAGGCCGTCCAGGAATCCGAACTGGAGGGGTGAGAGACCGAGTCCGAGGACGAGGTAGAGCGGCAGCACCGCCGTGACCATCTCCGAGGAGATGTCGGTGACGAGGCTGACCGTGCCGAGTGCCAGGACGGTGCCGGGAACGCGCCGGCCCTCCCCGACGGTGCGGGGCGGGACCGGCGTGTCCCGGCGGCCTGTGGTCGCCAGGTACATCAGTGGCAGGTGTACTTCGGGCTGGTGTCCTTGACGCTGCCGTCGGTACCGACGTAGGTCCAGCTGTAGCCCGAGTCGGTGAAGTCCATCTTCAGGACCCCGTACTGGCCGGTGATCCGCTTCTGGCTGTTGGGCTGGACGTTCTCGATGTCGTAGGGCTCGGCGCCGCCCATGCCCCCGACGATCTCGGTGATCCCGTCGGCGACGGCCTTGCCGCTCGGGTCCTGCGGGGCGAACCGCTCGTAGTGGTGGTCGTGCCCGTTCAGCACGAGGTCGGCCTTGGCGCCGTACAGGATGTTCCAGACCGGCTTGCTGACCGGGTCGTTTCCGTGGCCGCCCGAGGAGTACAGCGGGTGGTGCCAGTAGGCGGCGACGCAGGACTTGGCGTTGGCGGCGAGGTCCGCCTTGAGCCAGTCGATCTGTGCCTTCTGGTCGAAGGAGTTGGAGTCCAGGGCGATGAAGTGCCAGTTGCCCTCGTCGAAGCTGTAGTAGCTCTTGCCCTGGGGGTAGGCGATGGCTCCGAAGTAGGCCTTGTAGCCGGCGAGGGGTCCCGCGGGGTCATAGGTCTCGTGGTTGCCCGGCACCGGCCGCGTCTTGTCCTTGAAGGCCCCCCACGTCTTGTCGTAGTAGTTGCGGAAGTCGGAGATCCGGGCGTCGTCGTACTGGTTGTCGCCCATGGTCAGGTAGAACTTCGGGTTGATCTTCTGGGCCTGCGCGGCGGTCTTGGGGTGCGCGCAGGAGCTGTCGGACGCGGTGCACTGGGCGGCGATGTCACCGGCGGCCACCACGGTGAAGGCGCCGGTCTGCGGGGGCTCCCCGCCGCCGAAGGTGCCGTACACCTCGACCTCGTACAGGGAGTAGCCGTAGGAGGTGCCCCGGGCGGTCCCGTACACGCGCAGGTAGCGGCCCTTGCCGGACAGGGCGGTCCAGTCGTCGGTGCCGCCGTTCCCGGCCGTCTCGTTGGCGAGGCGGGTCCAGGTGGTGCCGTCGGCGGATATCTCGACGCGGTAGGTCTTGGCGTACGCGGCCTCCCAGGCGAGCCGCACACGGGTCACGGTCGCGGAGGCGCCGAGGTCGACGCGTACCCACTGAGGATCCTTGCCCTCGGCGCTCGCCCAGCGGCTGGCCGGATCGCCGTCGAAGGCCTTCTGCGGGCCGAGGGCCGACGACTCGCTCGAGGACGCGGTGGCGGTCTTGCCGCGCGAGATCAGGGGGTCGGCGGCGGCGCCGGCCCGTTCGGGGTAGGCGAGCAACAGCCCGCCGACGAGGAGGAGCACGGCGGCGATGACCACGCCCACCGTGCGGCGTGATGCGGTGACATGGGGCGTACTTGGGGTGCTCAGGCGCATTCCTGACTCCCTGGCCTTGTGGGTGGCGAGAGCTGGCACGGGTACGTGACCCGCGCCTCCGACCCGCCCGCGGGCAGGGGAGGACGGTGTCACAGCGGCCGGGTCAGAGCTCTCGCTGAGCGCGTCATGCCCAGGAGTTCGGGCACCGCGCCAAGCCGCCGAAGCGGGATGCTAGCAAACAGGAAAGTTTCCTACTAGTCATCTGGTGCGCGCTGCCGGGGAGTTGGGAACGGTCCGGCGGACCTGTGGAGCCGCGGGGCCGCCCTGCTCCGGTGGCGCCGCCCCGCGCGGGTCAGCCCCCGCCGTCGAGGTCCCAGGCCTCGATGTCCCGGTAGTGGATCCGCCCGGGGCCGCGGCCGATGTTGCTGCCCACCAAGTGCAGCCGTTCCGTCCGCCACGGACTCCCGGCGAACGCGGCGAGCCCGGCGGCGGCCTCGACGGCGGAGGAGGGGTCGTTGCGGCGGGCGCGGGCCAGCGTCAGGTGGGGGCGCAGGGGCCGGTCCTCGAAGGGGATGCCGCACTCCTTCACCACGGAGCGCACGTCCGTGGCGAGCAGGTGCAGTCCTTCGAGGTCCCCGTCGATCCCGCTCCACAGCACCCGCTCCCCGAAGTGCCCGCCGCCGCGCAGCGCCAGTCGTACGGGCCCGCGCGCCGCCGCGAGGTCGGCGAGCGGCGGGCGCAGCAGGGGAACGGCCGCGGCCGGGAGCTCACCGAGGAAGGCCAGGGTGACGTGCCAGTCCTCGATGCGGTTCCACCGCATGTGCGGGTACGCGTCGTAGGCGGGGCGGAGTGCTCGCGCCAGTTCGTCCTTCGCGTCGTCGGGCGGGGCGAGGGCGATGAAGACGCGAACGGTCGCGGGCCGGATCATTTCGTTCACGAGTGACTTCGTACAGTGCGCGGGGCGATCCCGTCACATCGGCCCCCCGGGGCCGGCCCCGGGGCGCACCAGAGGCCCCGACCCCGAGCGGCTCGCGGTCGGCGACTTCGAGGACGTCCGGGCCGCCGCCCGACGACAGGTCGAGGCCGGCATCGCCTGAAGCCGCCCTCAGCCCGCGTGGTCGCGGATGACCTCTCGGGCCAGGACGGCACGGGCGGCCGCGAGTTCGCCCGACACCGCCGCCGCGCGCGAGGCGTCGTACGGCACCTGCTGGGGGAAGGGTCCGGCCGCCGCGGCGCAGCGGCGGCGCAGGTGGGTCGGCGGGTGCGTGGCGTCGACGGTGTGCCCCCGCCGCGCCGCGACCCGCCGCAGGCGCTCGTACTCGTGCTCCGGCACGGCGGCGAAGTGCCCGGCCAGCCGCTCCCACAGCCCGTCCTCGCCCTGGTCGCGGGCCGAGTGCCCGCCCGGCCCGTTAGCCATCCGCGCCACCACCGACTCGCGGCGCAGCTGGTTCCCGACGGCCCCGCAGACCAAGAGCCGGTCCATCAGCGCCGCCGCCGCCTCGGTGGACCCGGCCCGGGCCGCACTCACGTCGGCCAGGTACTCCCCGCGCTGCGAGTCGCGCAAGGTCAAGTGGTCCAAGAGCGTCAGCAGCCCCAAGACCGCCCACCGGGGCAGGAGCATCAACGCGCTCGTGATCCGTTCCCACAGATCGGGTTGTGGCACGGGCGTCAGGATGTGGAACCACGTGTCCAGGGCGGCCAGCGCGTCGGCCAGGACGGTGCCGCGCCGGGTGTCCCCGTTGGCGAAGTGCCCCAGCTCGTGACCCAGCAGGGCCACCCGCTCCCGGGGCGAGAGGATCTCCCACAGTCCGAGGCCGAGGAAGAGCACCCGGCGCGCCCGCAGACCGTAGTTCGTGACCGCGGCGTTGGCGTCGGCTCTGACCACCACGGCGTACACCCCGTGGGTCCCCACGGCCCGCCCGACCCCGTCGATCAGCTCGAAGAGCTCCGGCGCGTCCGACCGGTACAGCACGGGCTCGTCCTTCGGGAGCCGGCTGCGCCGCGGCCGCGCCAACCATGCCAGAACCAGCAACAGCGCGCCGATCGCCGGCTGGATGCCGGCGTTCCAGCCCAGCAGGACCAGCAGGACGCCCCCCACCGCGAGGAGCACGGTCACGCCGTGCACGAGCAGGGCGATCCCGAACGCCAGCAGCGTCGTCGCGTCGCGCCTCACTGGCTCGACCGTGCCGCCGGACCGCTCCATCTCGGCGGCGAGCTGTTCGCCGTGTTTCCGGGCGAGCCGCCGCCGGGCGGCGGCGATCCGGCCGGGTTCGGGATCCGGAGCACCCGGATCCACGTTCCAGTCGCAGGCCGCGCACCAGTCGACGTGCCGCTCGTCCACCGGAACGCCCGCCCCGCACTCCGGGCACGACCGAACGACACGCTGCGCCAGGTCACCGCTGGTTTCCACGAACCCGTCCCCCCGCGCGGACCACCATGATCCACGGTCCCGGCAGCATAGAGGGCGCACTCGCGGAGCTGCGCGCCGCGGTGCCCCGGCCCCCGCGGCGGTGGGGTCCACCCGTGCGGGGGCCGGGGTCGGGCCGGGGCCCGGGGCTGGGTCAGGCGGTGGGGAAGTCGTCGGCGGTGCGGATGCGGTCGCGGATCCAGACACCGGCCGGCTTGAGCGAAGTGGTGCCGGTCCACGGGCCGTTGCGGTCGCAGGTGCCCGTCTTGAAGACCGCTCCGGTGCGGTTGTCGTCGGAGAAGTTCCAGTTGGTCCAGCTGATCTTCTTGGCCGCCATCAGGTCGAGGTACTTCTGCGACATCGTGAAGTCGTTGCCGCCCTCACCGGCGTAGTTCTGCGTGCCGAACTCGGTGACGAACACCGGGATGCGGTCGGCGGCGCGGGAGAGGGTGTCCAGGTACTCCTCGCGGTGTGAGGAGGCGTAGAAGTGGAACGTGTACATGATGTTGGACGCGTTCACCTGGTTGCCGACGACCTCGTTCTCGTCCGCGCCCTCGGAGACGCCGAGGGAGGACCAGGCCCGGGTGCCGACGATGACCGGGGCGTCGGAGTCGATGTTCCGGATGACCGGGATGATCTGCTCCGCATAGCTCTTGATCTTGGACCAGCTCACGCCGCTGGGCTCGTTGGCGATCTCGTAGAAGATGTTGTCCTTGCCCTTGTGGCGGTTGGCGATCGCGGTGAAGAACGTCTTGGCCTTGGCCAGGTTGTACTGCGGGTCGCCCGGATCGAGCATGTGCCAGTCGACGATCACGTACATGCCGCGCGCCGTCGCCTGCTCTATGAGCGAGTGGGCGAGGTCGGTGAACTTCTGTGGGTCGGTCTCGTAGCCGTCCTCCTGGACGTACGTCGAGACGCGCAGGACGTCCGCGTTCCAGTCCTTGGCGAGGGCGTCGAGCGAACCACCGGTGAGGCACTGCGCGTACCACTGGGTGCCGTGCGTGCTCATGCCGCGCAACTGCACCGGCTTTCCGTACTTGTTGCACAGCTTGGTGCCGCAGACCGAGAGCCGGCCGTTGGCGGCGACCGGGGTGGTGCCGGGTACGGGCGGCGTGGATCCGGTGTCGACGGCGAGGTGGTCGACGTTGGGGCCGCCGTTGGCGGTGGTGGCGGTGGCCCGGACGGTGTTCGCGCCGGCCTTGAGGGTGGCGGTCAGCCCCGTCGTGGCCCAAGTCGTCCAGGCGCCCGTTGCGTTGAACGCCTTGTTCGGCGCGACGGGCGTTCCGTTGACGGTGATGGTCATGGGCCGGTTGGCAGTGGTGCCGTTGGCATAGCGCAGGCTGACCACCGCGTCGCCGGCCTGAGCGGCGTTGACCGTCCACTCGACGTAACTGCCCGTGACGTTGTCGTAGTTGACGAAGCCGCTGCCGGTGTAGCCGGCGTGGTTGGACTCGGCCGCGCCCCGGGAGACCACGGCGTTCTCCGCCTCCTGGACGACAGGGGCCGCCGAGGCCGTACCGGGCGTGGTGGTGAGGCCGACGAGGAGCGCGGTGACGAGGGTTCCGGCGGCGCCGAGGGAGCGCAGTCGCATGCGTGGGGGCTTCAAGGTGTCTCCGTCCTGGTGACGATCGACTGTTCGTAAGGAAACTTTCCTAACGACATGGAAGGGAATAGCAGCGTCCGGCCCGGCCGCACAAGGGATTGCGCAAGGAGTCCAAGAAGGTGGACGCCGGACCGGGGCCCGGAGACGGCCGCGGACCAGCCGGATCCGTCCGGCGGGCCGCACCGCTCTGCCGGCCCGCCGACGCCCGCGTCACCGCACTGCCGGGGAGCGCCCCACATGCCCCGGACACCTGCCGCGGCCCGCCCCGCACCCGTTGATGACCGGCGCCGCGGGAGGCGTCGGGGCCTTCGAAAGAGAGCCGACCCGGCTCCGGACACCGGCCGCGCCTGGCGCGCCTGAAGCCACGCCTGCGGCAGCGTCCCGCTGGGAGGCGCCGACCCCATCGGCAGAAGGATCGCGGCCCGGCCGGACAGCTTCTCGCGCACGCCGCCCTCACCCGGACCGCTGCGCACGACAGGCCGGGTCAGCCGCCGTGTCCCGTCGCAGGGACATTGCTCTCCCCGGACACCGGCGGCGAAAGCGCCCCGTTCACCTCCTCCTGGAGGCGGCGGCGACCGCCGTGGCGCCGGCCGGCGCCGGCGCCCGGTGGCGCCGTACGTGCCAGGTGCGCAGGGCGGTGTACAAGGCGGCAGTGGCCACGCCGGCGGCGGACCAGGCGACGAGGACCACGGCGATCGTGCTGAGGAGGGCCATGAGAACTCCTCCGGGGTGAGGCGACGGGGGCGGGCGGCACGGGCCGCCGCCCGGAGAACGGAAGCCAGGACGCTCCGGTTGCGGTCGGCGCGCCCTCGAAGCGGAGTGAACTCGCCGCCCTGCCTGTCGCGTTCCCCCTCGCGGCGCTCCTCACACGCGCAGCGGGGCACCGTTCGGCCGCGACGCGGGCCCCGCAGGCCGCCCCGGCCCCCGGGGTGTCAGCGCGGGAGCTCGACCGACAGGACCGGGGAAAGCGCCCGGAGGAAGTCCGCCGCGTCGAACATCGCGCCGGCCGACGCCACGCCCGTGGTCCGCGTCCGTCCCGCCAGGATCCGCTGGACCGCCTCGACCACCAGCGGTGCGGTGATCGCGTAGATGTCCTGGCCCCGGGCGCTCGCGCGCCGCTCCACGCCTCCCGCGCGGATCAGGACGTCCACGACGAAGACCTGGTCCGACCGGCCCAGTCCGTCGACCGGTTCCGGCTCCGGCGTGTCCTTGCCTGCGAGGTCGCGTGCGGCTTCGACGGCCATGTAGGTGCGGACCTCGGGCACCGTGAAGTGGCTGGGGACGGTGACGACGTCCGCCATGGTGAACTCCGCGATCACCGCTCGCCGGCCCAGCGGCTCCGGGAAGAGCCAGTCCTGCTCCCGCGCCGTGTCGTCGTGGTATTGCAGCGCGCCGCCCGTGAACCGCACCCGACGGCCCGCCCGACGCTCGTGCGACACCTCACCGGCCGTCCGGGTGCCCGGTGTGGGATGCCAGCTGGTCAAACCGTAGGCGACGTGCACCTCGTCCGCGGCGGTCCGCTCTCCCATGGCCGCGGTCACCAACAGGTCGCCCAGGCCACCGAAGAAGGCCATGGCCGGCACCACGGGCGTGCCCGACGTCCGGGCCGCCTCCGCGTGGTCGGCGAAGGTCGCGACGTTCGCCTCGATCTCCGCCGCGACGTCGAGGTACGGGATCCCCGCGCGCAGGGCCGCCTCGACGAGGGGGCCACCCGTCACCGCGAACGGTCCGGCGCAGTTGATGACGGCCGCCGCGCCGGCGAGGGCCCGGTCCAGCGAGCCCGCGTCGTCCACGGTGGCCGGCCGCACGACCACCCCCGGCCACTCGGCCGCCAGCACTTCCAACTGGGCCGCGTTGCGGCCGGAGACGACGGTGGCCACGCCGCGCCCGCGGAGTTCGGCGACGATGAAGCGACCGGTGTGCCCTGTCGCCCCGTAAACCACCACTGCGGCCGTCGTGTTCATCACTTTTCCCCGTTCTCGATCCCTTGACGAGTCCAGTCTCGCCGCGTGCGCACCCCGATCGTGATGGTCCGCAACGACATCACCCGTACACTTTCGGACATGCCAACTGTCGCCCTGCCGACCGTCGGACACCAGCTGCACTTCGAGCTGGCGGTGGCCTGCGAGATCTTCGGCAACCCGCCGCCCGAAGCCGCGGACGGCTGGTACGACGTGCAGCTCTGCGGGGTCGGCCCGGTGAAGGTCGGCCCCTTCACGGTCGAGCCCGACCACGGACTGGAGCAATTGGCCGCCGCCGACACCGTGATCGTGCCCGCGTGTGCCGACATCGACGATCCGCTGCCTGCGGAGCTGATCGACGCCGTGCGCGCCGCCCACGAGGCGGGCGCCCGCGTCGCCTCCTTGTGCACCGGGGCGTTCGTGCTCGGCGCAGCGGGCCTGCTGGACGGCCGGCGGGCCACCACCCACTGGGCCCATGCCGCCGAACTGAGCGCACGCCATCCGCTGGCGGAGGTCGACCCGGACGTGCTGTACACGGACAACGGGAGCGTGCTCACGGCCGCGGGCAAGGCCGCCGCCGTCGATCTCTGCCTCCACCTGATCCATCTCGACCACGGAGCGGCCATCGCCAACTCGGTGGCCCGGCGCCTCGTCATGCCGCCCCACCGGCCGGGCGGTCAGGCGCAGTTCGTGGCCACGCCGGTGCAGACCGGGGGAGAACACGTACTGGCCCACCTGCTGGCCTGGGTGCAGCAGCGGCTGGACCAGCCGCTGACCGTGACCGACATGGCCCGCCGGGCGAACACGAGCCCGCGCCACCTCGGGCGGCAGTTCCGGTCGGTGCTCGGGCAGACTCCGCTCCAGTGGCTCCTGGTCCAGCGGGTGCGCCGGGCACAGGAACTGCTGGAGGTTACCGACGAGAGCATCGAAGCGGTCGCCCGCGCCACGGGCATGGGGACCGCCACGACGCTCCGCCGGCAGTTCAAGCGGACCGTCGGGGTCCCACCGGACACCTACCGGCGCTCCTTCCGCGGCGCCGGGCCCGCCTGACGGGCGCGGGCGCGGCCGCGGCCCGGCCCGACGTTCGGGCCGGGCCGCGCGCAGGACGATCCGTCACACCTGGCCGGGCGCGGTTCCCGGTGCGGTCTCGGGCGTGAGCCCCGGGCCCGGCGCCGCGGCGGGCGCGGGGGCGTACGTGGGGGTGATGGAGGCGATCAGGGCCGGCGCGAGGTTCTCCTTGCGCATCCGCTGGTCCACGTAGAGCAGGGCGATGACCAACTGGGGGAAGCCGTACTGGAACAGCGCGCTGATCATGCCGCCGACCAGGAGGCTGACCGCGTACACGACGAATCCGAGGATGATCGCGCCGACGTCCGGGCTGCCTTCGTTCGCATTCGCCAGGTTCGGGAAGAGCGCGACCATCCCGACGAAGCCGAACGGCATCTGGATGACGTAACCCACCGCCATCGCCACGATGTACCCGAGCATCGTGACGCCGAACACGCGCCACCAGCCGTCCTTGACCAGCTGGGAGGAGCGCCGCAGCGCCGCGACGGGTCCGAGCCCCTCGCACACCGCGGCGGCCGGCGCGAGGCTGAACCGTGTCATGAGCCACACCGACAGGGGCACGCAGACCAGCATGCCCGGGAACAGCAGGAACATGGCGGCCGGAGGCCCGGAGCCGTCCAGGGACATGATGATCAGCGGGAAGCAGACGGCGTAGAGCAGGATCACCGGCCCGCCCGCGATCAGCCCGGCGAGCAGTACGGTGCCGAGCACCGACGGGAGCCGGGACCAACTGCGGCGCCACATGGCGCCGAAGGTCGTGGGGCGGCCGAGCACGGCCTCCTGGATCACGGCAGGGCACAGGGCGCTGATCACCGCCGCGCTCACCGTCATGGTGATGAGCAGGAGCACGCCGGCCGGTACGAAGGCCAGGAACAGCGCCGCCACGTCCGAGCCGGCGGGGCCTTCCCCCGGCGGGACGTCGAAGACGGCGGTGAACCGGCTCCGCGCCGCCGCGACGCAGATGCCGATCGCGGTGACCACGAGCAGGAGTCCGACTCCCTGCACCGTGAGCATGATGCCGGCCAGGGGCTTCCAGTAGCGGCGGAAGGCCGCGAACGCGCCGTTGACTATCTCGCCCGTTCCGAGCGGCTGCAGGGGTATGACGCCCGGCTGCGGCGCGGCCGGCGGCATCCAGCCTCCCCACTGCGGCATGGGCTGTCCCGGGTGCTGTCCCCACCCCGTGTTGTGCGACATCGCTGTACTCCCCCTCTGATGAAGGGACACGGTAACCCGCGGGGACCCGGCCGACGGAACGGCCGCCACGTGCGGAAACGCGAAGGCGCCCCGCATCGGTGTGATGGGGGCGCCTCGGTGGCGTGGGGTCAGGAAGCCACGATGTTCTCGGCCTGCGGGCCCTTCTGGCCCTGGGTGACGTCGAAGGTCACCTTCTGGCCTTCCTGGAGCTCGCGGAAGCCGGTGGCGGCGATGTTGCTGTAGTGCGCGAAGACGTCGGGGCCGCCGCCGTCCTGCTCGATGAAGCCGAAGCCCTTTTCGGCGTTGAACCACTTCACGATGCCAGTCGCCATCGCTGTCTCCTTCTCGGGTGCGCCCGTGCTCACCCAAGGGTGTGCGTCGTGCGTTGTCGATATGTCGTGGTGGCCGGCGGCCACCTGCGGACCACTGGGCCGGGGTGGTGGCGTGGTCCGCCAGACCGGCCCCGAGCAGCCCGCATGACGGAAGGTACGAGGCCGGACACCCCCTGCGATACATGTATATCAGCCAGCCACGGGTTGGGATGGCTGAAAGGTGATCCTGAAGGGTTCGCTCCGCAGGCCGGGGGCCGTTGGGCCGGCGTGCGCGGTGTGCCTCGCCCAACGGGCGACTGCGGACCCTCGTGGAGGCGGAAGGCGCGATGTTCTGGCCAATTTTGCGGGCCTGGTGGTGGGTTCTGACGCCGACTGCGCGCACCGACGGGGCGAGGTGCCCGTATTTCGCCTGCTCAGGAGGGTGGATGGCACGCATGTTCCCCATTCGAAACTACAGAGCGTTCCACGCCATGATCATCGGATGATTCTTTTCTTCGGCCCCCATGAGTGATCAGCCTCCGTTCCCGACATGGTGAGTGCAAGGAGCCCAACGGGCGTCCCGCGCAGGGCATCCGACTGCGCTGCCCACACCGAAGAGGAACGACCACATGAGTGCATCCCGGAGGCCCGCATGAGTGACGACGACGTCCTCGGTGGCCTCTCGCTCCACGGTGAGGACCACGGCCCCGCCGCAGGGCAGGTGGACATGCCCCTGGACTTCGAGGCCTTCTACCTCGTGAACCAGGAGTTCTTCCACCTCTACGCCGAGATCCACCTCGGCGGCCGGGCCGTGGCAGAGGAGACCGTCCACCAGACGTTCCTGCAGATCCTGGGCAACTGGGACCGTCTCCTCGAGGAAGGAGACCTCGAACAGCAGACGCTGGCGGCACTGACCCGCCACGTCCGCGGCCAACTGCTCCGGGACGAGCGGCGCCCCGCCTTCTTCGACGGGCCGATAGCCGACAAGCTCCGGACGATCCGCGGCGAACTGGAGCTCAGCGACAGCCCCGCGGGGCTCTACGAAGCGATGCTCGAACTCTCCGGGAAACAGTTCAACGTCATCGTGCTGCGCCACATGCTCGGATACACCACCACGCGCATCGCGCGCGTCATGGGACTCGACCCCCGCACCGTCGACTACCACGGCCGCAAGGCCAAGGAGCGGCTGCGCAACCTGCTCGGCCTGCCCGCGACCCAGCCGGCCACCACCGGCCGGAAGGAAGAAGCACAGTGACCAGCCCCATCGACGAACTCCTCGACGGCGCCCGGCTCCCGACCCCCGCCCACTCCCGCTTCGACGTCGGCGCCGCCCTGCGCCGGCTCGCCCGGGACGCCGCCAAGTCCCAGGCACCCGCTCAAGACATCGAGCGCGCCGCCGAAGCCGCGCAGAGCCTGGTCGTCGTCTCCCGCTGGCTGCTGAACCAGCCCAACGCCGCTCACCACGTGCACCGGCTGGCCAGCAGCGCCAAGGACCTCGACATCGAGGGCGCCGCCGTCTTCGCCTGCCTGCTCCACCTCACCGGGCACCCCGAGAGCGCCCAGTTCTGGTGGCAGCTCGCCGCCGGGGCCGGACACCGCGCGGCCGCGTACTGCCTGCACCTGCACCACCGCGCACTCGGCGAGACCCGGGAGGCCGAGCACTGGCGCCGCCAGGTCATGCAGGCTCCGGTCGCGCCCCGGGACCTGTCGGACACGTTCCTCGACGGCATCTGCACCTTCGCCCGGTACGTCGGCGCCAACGGATCCGAAGCCACCGGCCCCACCGGGATCCTGGAGATGGAGGTCGACCGCCTCGCCGAGGACGGCGAGGACGCCTGCATCATCGTCCCGCGCCCCGACCGGCGACTCGCCGACCACCTGCTCGACTTCGCCCGGCGCTGACCCGCCCGCGACGACAGAGGAGCCCCGGCTCCGGCCCCCGGTTCCTACGCCTCCGGGCCGAAAAGGGCTCCTCCTGTGACGACCCTCTGTGAAGAAGGCATCCACCGTGAACGATAGCCGCGCACACCGCGTGGGGCGCAAGGCCCGCGCCGCCCTGGTCCAGCTCCGCCGACTGCCCGCCTGGGTACGGCGCCGTCGCCGCGTCGCCGCCGCGCACCTGTTCCGCGGCGTCTGCTACGGCAGCGGCACCGCCCTCGTCGGCACCCTCACCCTCTGGCTCCAGAACCGCACGTGACCTCGTACGGCCACCGCCCGACGGGCCCGCACTCCTCTGACCGGTGTGCGGGCCCGTCGCGTACACGGGCCGCCCCTATACGTCCTCCCAGGCCATCGAGCTCATCCGCCAGCCGGCGGGCGTCCGCACGAACTGTGTGGTCTTGCGCCCGGAGCCCTCGAACCACGCGCCGTCGAGGAATCCGGACTTGCCGTACTCGCTGTACCGGTGCGCGATCGTCCCGAAGACCTCGGTCCGCTCGGAGACTTCCCATTCGGAGAACTCCGTCAGCGTCCCGTCCGTGAGGATCTTCTCCCGGGGCTCGACGAAGGAGTCGAGGTCGTAGACCACCGGCTCGCCCCCGGCGTTGCCGATGATCGTTCCGCGCGCAATGAACACCTCGCGCACGGCGCCGAGATCGGGCAGGCGGCCGCCGGTGTTGGTGAACGCGCCGAGGAACGTGCCCATCAGCCGGTCGATTTCGGCCTTGTCCCCGGACGGCGCCGAGCCCGCCGCTGCCGGCGCAGGTCCCCCCTCGGAGGAAGGCGGCCACTCCTCGGAGAGGACCGACCAGATCTCGCTGTCGTGCCGAACGCCCCGGTACGAGGAGCGCTGCCGCAGCACTCCGTCGCGGGTCATGCCGAGCCGGCGCGCGGCGTTGACGCTGCGGGTGTTGCCCGACGCGACCCACCACTCGACCCGGCTCATCCCGCGGTCCTCGAAAGCCCAGGTGATCAACGCCCGGCAGGCACGGGTCACCAGCCCGCGGCCCTCACCCGCAGGCTCCAGCCAGCAGCCGATCTCGCAGACGCCGGCGGTGGCGTCGAATTGCGTGAACATGACGCCGCCGACCAGCGTGCCCTCCCGCCAGATCCCGTAGATCCGGGCGGCGTCCTGGGCCCGCCGGTCGGCGTACCGCTGGAGGACGGCGGTGGCGGAGGCGAGGTCGGTACTGAACGTCGCCCACGGTATCCAGGGGTCCACGGAGGGCCGGGCGCGATCGATGTGGGCAAGGAACTCCTGCGCGTGCCAGGGCTCCAGCGGGCGGAGCACGGTTTCGTCACCGATCGGCAGTGCGAACACGGGTACCTCGATCCTCGGTCCGTAACAAGCGTTCGGTATGTAAGATAGCAGCATGCCACCCGCACCCGGAGACCGTGAAGCCCGCCGCGAGGACGTGTCCCAGGCGGTGTGGCACGTACTCGCCGACAAGGGTTTCGGCGGCCTGACCCTGCGCGCCGTCGCCTCTGCCATGAACGTCTCGACCGGGATGCTCATGCACTACTTCCCGACCAAGCGGGCCCTGATCGCGCACGCCCTGGACCTGCTGGAGAAACGCACCGCGCAACGCCCCCGCCGTGAACGACCCACCGGGGGCCTGGCCGCCGTAAGGGCCGTGGTGCTCGACATCCTGCCGCTGACCCCGGACGACACCGCCCGCAACCGCATCTGGGTCAGCTCCTGGGACCTGGCCCTCGCCGACGCCGGGCTGGCGGTCGACCAGGCCGACCGCTACACCCGGCTGCGCGCGACGATCAGGCCGCACTTCGAAGCCGCCCGCGCCCAGGGCGAGCTGCTCGCCACCGCCGACCCGGAGCAACTCGCCGCCACGACCGTCGCCTTCACCCACGGACTCGTCGTCCAGGCCCTCTTCGACCCCGGCCGCTTCCCCGGGGACGTCCAGATCGCCATGGTCGACACGTTTCTCGCGTCGCTGACCCCGGCCCGCCCCGACGCCGGCGCCGGCAGGCCGGCCCCCGCGCCGTAGGGGCGGACCGTCCCCCGGCCCCCCGGGCGCGGCCCGGTCCCTCCCCCGTCGCTACGCCTCACCGGGGACGCGCAGTTCGCCCGTCCGGGCCACGCCCGCGTACCAGCGCGCGCTCGACTTGGGCGTGCGCTCCAGCGTCTCGTAGTCGACGTGGATCGCGCCGAACCGCTTCGCGTACCCGTACGCCCACTCGAAGTTGTCGAGCAGCGACCAGAGGAAGTAGCCGCGCACGTCCACCCCCGCGTCGATCGCCCGGTGCACCGCGTCGAGGTGCGCGTGGACGTATGCGGCGCGTTCCGGGTCGTGGACCGTGCCGTCCGGTCCGATCTCGTCCTCGTACGCCGCACCGTTCTCGCTGATGACGAGCGGCAGACCGGGATACCGGGCGGCGGTGCGGGTCAGCAGGTCGTACAGGGCGCCGGGGTCGACCGGCCAGCCCATCGCCGTGCGCTCGCCCGGCGCCCGGTGGAAGGCGACGTCGTCCGCGCCCGGCCAGGGGGAGTGCTCGCTGTTGCCGTGTCCGTCGTCCTGTGGCTTCTGTGCCCCCGCCGCCACGTGCGAGACGACCGTCGGGGTGTAGTAGTTGACGGCGAGCAGGTCCAGGGGCTGGTGGATCGTGGCGGTGTCGCCGTCACGGACGAAGGACCAGTCGGTCAGGTGCGCGGTGTCCGCGAACAGGTCCTCGGGATAGGCGCCCTCCAGCATCGGCCCCAGCCAGACCCGGTTGCCCACGGCGTCGATGCGCCGGGCCGCCTCCAGGTCCTCGGGCGAGGAGGTCAGCGGGCGGACCTCGTGGAGGTTGAGGGAAACGGCGATCTGACCGTCTCCGGGCAGCGCGGCCCGCAGCGCCTGCACGGCGAGGCCGTGGCCGACGTTGAGGTGGTGGGCCGCGCGCAGGGCGGCGACCGGGCTGGTGCGGCCCGGGGCGTGGACCCCGGATCCGTAGCCGAGGAACGCGCTGCACCAGGGCTCGTTGAGCGTGATCCAGCGCTTCACGCGGTCGCCGAGGGCGTCCGCGACGAGGCCCGTGTACTCGGCGAACCGCTCGGCGGTCGGGCGCTCGGGCCAGCCGCCCGCGTCCTCCAACTCCTGGGGCAGGTCCCAGTGGTAGAGGGTGAGGGCGGGCTCGATGCCGGCGGCGAGGAGCTCGTCGACGAGCCGGCGGTAGAAGTCCAGGCCCCGCTGGACGGCCGGGCCCCGGCCGGTCGGCTGGACCCGGGACCAGGAGACGGAGAACCGGTAGGCGCCCAGCCCGAGCTCGGACATCAGGCGGACGTCGTCGCGGAACCGGTGGTAATGGTCCACGGCCACGTCACCGGTGTGGCCTTCGAAGACCTTGCCCGGGGTGTGCGAGAACGTGTCCCAGATGGAGGGCGTCCGGCCGTCCTCACGGGCGGCGCCCTCGATCTGGTACGCGGCGGTGGCCGTGCCCCACAGGAAGTCGGAGGGAAAAGAGCGGACGGCGGCGAGCGGCCGGGTATCGGACGCGGTCATAGAGAGCGCTCCCAAAGCGAGTGCGGATGATGCGGTACGGACAGGGATAAGAACCCGCCGGTCAGTTCTTGACGGCGCCGGCCGTGATGCCGCCCACGACGTGTTTGCCGAGTACGGCGAAGACCAGGAGCAGCGGCAGCGTGGAGAGGAGCGCGCCGGTCAGCACGACGGCCTGGTTGACGGTGTGGTTCCCCGCGCCGAGACCGGCCAGGGCGACCTGCAGGGTGGGGTTCCCGTCGGGGGTCAGCGCGATGAAGGGCCAGAAGAAGTCGTTCCAGGCCTGGACGAAGACGAGCATCCCCAGGACCGCCATGGCGGGCCGGGCCACCGGGAACACCACGTGCCAGATGATGCGCAGGCTGTGCGCGCCGTCCATCCGGGCGGCCTCCACCAGCTCCACGGGCAGGGCCTCGATGAGGTACTGCCGCATGAAGAACACGCCGAAGGCCGCGACGAGCGAGGGCAGGACGACCGACTGGAGCTGGTCGACCCAGCCCAGGTCGGTGATGATCTGGTAGAGCGGGATCACGCTGAGCTGCGGCGGGATCGTCATGGTCGCCACCACGAGCGCCAGCATCGCGCCCCGGCCCTTGAAGGGCAGCTTGGCGAAGGCGAAGCCGGCCAGGGTGGAGAACAGGACCGTGGACAGGGCCACGAGCCCGGCCACGATCGTCGTGTTGACCAGCGCCTCGCCCATGTCGACCTGGTTCCAGGCGAAGGTGAGGTTGTCGAACAGCCGGGGGCCGGGCAGGAGCGGGGCCGGCGCCGCGACCACGCGCTCGCCCGAGTGCGACGCGGCGACGAGGTTCCAGTACAGCGGGAAGAGGGAGATCAGGGCGGCCAGTCCCAGCAGGACGTAGGTCAGCGGTCCCGCGTGGTGCTGGCGGCCCGCCGACTGGCGAAAACGCCTGCCTCGCGGAGCCGGGGACGTGGTGGCCGCGGTTGTCGTTGCGGTCTTCGCGGTCTTCGCGGTCTTCGCGGTCGTATCGAGTGTGCGGGCCATGAGCTCAGCTCCCCGGCTTCTTGCGCTTGCGGTTCGAGCGGGTGATCAGCATCTGGAGACCGCCGATGAGGAGGAGGAGCAGCAGCATCACCCAGGCGATGGCGGAGGCCTGGCCCAGCGCGCCCGTCACCCATCCCTTCTCGTACATCAGCAGGCTCAGCGTCTGGAACTGGTTGCCGCTCCCGCCACTGATGCCGACGCTGCCTCCGAAGAGCATCGGCTCGCCGAACAGCTGGGTCGCGCCGATGGTGGACACGACGATCGTGAAGAGGATCGTCGGCCGGATGGAGGGGATGGTCACGCTGATGAACTGGCGCCAGCGCGAGGCCCCGTCCAGCGCCGCGGCCTCGTACAGGTCCTGCGGCACGGCCTGCATGGCCGCCAGGTAGATGAGCGCGTTGTAGCCCGTCCACCGCCACGTCACGATCGACGAAATGGCGATCTGGGCCGGCCACTTGGAGGACTCCCAAGCGACCGGTTCGAAGCCCGCCCAGCCCAGCGCCGTGTTGATCAGGCCGTAGTCCGTGTTGAACAGCTGGGCGAAGACGAGCGTCGCCGCCGCGATCGAGGTGGCGTACGGGGCGAGGACCGCGACCCGGAAGAACGCCCGGCCGCGGAGCTTGTAGTTGAGCAGATGTGCCAGCCCGAGGGCCATCAGCAACTGGGGAACCGTCGAGATCGCGCCGATGGTGAAGGTGTTGGCGAGCGCGTTCCAGAAGAACTCGCTGGTCGCCAGGGACGTGTAGTTCTCCAGCCCCTTCCACCGTGCGCTGCCGCCGAGCTCGACCCGGTGGAGCGAGAGCCAGCCCGTGTAGATCAGGGGGAAGAGGCCGAAGGCCGCGAAGGTGAGGAAGAAGGGGGCGACGAAGACGTAGGGGACCGCTTTGATGTCCAGGCGGTACAGGGTGCTGCGCCGGCCGGCACGGCGAGAGGACCGCTGCTCGCCGGAGCGTGAGCCGGAGCTGGAGCCGGAGTCCGGGGGTTGTGCGGCCGGCGGCGGGGGGCCGTCGCCCGCCGCCCGTACGGAGGTGGCCACGGGGGCGTCCTTCCAGGTGGATGCGTGCGGTGGTGCGGACGGTGACGGCCCGCCGCCCGCGAGAGGCGGCGGGCCGTCACACTGCCCCCGCTACTGGTCGATCTTGTCGTCGACCAGCTTCTTGACGTTCTCCCAGGCCTTCGCCGGGTCGGTGCCGCGCTGCTCGATGTCGAGGATGCCGTTGTCGGTGAGGAAGGTCTTCACCTGGCCGTCCCAGCGGCTGATCGGGGCGGGCGCGATGCCGGCCGCGGCCTCCGAGTAGATCTTGCCGACGGGGGTGTCACCGAAGTAGGGCAGCTTGGCGCCCTGGACCGTCGGGGAGCTGAGCGTGTCCTTGGAGGACGGGATGTTGCCGTTCACGCCGAAGACCTTGGTGTGCTGCGCCGGAGCGGTGAGCCAGGCAGCCAGCTCGGCCGCCTCCTTGGCGTGCTTGCCCGACTTCGGTACCGCGAGGAAGGAGCCGCCCCAGTTCCCGGCGACGGGGGGCGCGGCGATGTCCCACTTCCCCTGGTTCTCCGGACCCGCCTGCTCCTTGATGATGCCGGTCATCCAGCTCGGGCAGGCCACGGTGGCGAACTTCGAGTTCTTGAAGGCCGAGTTCCAGGTGCCCTTCTCGTCGAACTGGCGCAGTTTCGCCGTCAGGTCGCCGCTCGCCGCCGCCACGGCGGTGTCCCACGCCTTCTTCACGCCGGGGCTGTTCTCGTAGTCCAGCTCGCCCTTGGTGTCGGCGTACTGCACCGGCTCGCTGGAGATCACGGCGTTGAACAGGCCGCTCGCGGAGTCGTGGAACGAGGTCCCGGCCGGAGCGCTCTTCTTGTACTCCTCGCCGGTCTGGATGAACTTCGCCCAGTCGCCGGCCCAGAGCTTGGCGACCTCGGTGCGGTCGGTCGGCAGTTTGGCCGCGGCGAAGAGGTCCTTGTTGTAGCAGATGGCCATCGGGCCGATGTCCGTGCCGAGACCGATGACCTTGCCGTCGGCCGTGGTGGCCTGCTTGACCTTCCAGTCGAGGAACGCGCCGAGGTCCGCGCCGCCGGTCTTGCCGAGGTCGGCCCACTTGTCCGCCATGGCGGACCCGGTCGCCTCCGCGATGTAGCCCACCTCGAGGGCCTGGATGTCGGCGAGGCCGCTGTCGCGGGAGAGGCGCAGCTTGAGCGTGTCCCAGTACTTCTGGCCGTCGGCGACGTTCGATTCCTCGATCTTGATGTTGGGGTGGGCCTTCTCGTACTCGGCGTAGAGCTTGGCCCCGGTCGCGTCGTCGTAGCCGAAGGAACCGAAGGTGCCTATCCGCAGCGTGATCTTCTCGCTGCCGGCTGCACCGCTGTCGCCACCGCCGTCGGCGTCGCTGCCGCAGCCGGTGAGCAAGGCCGTACCGGTCGCTACGACGGCGACCGCGGCGATCGCGGTGCGGCGTCCGCGTCTGCTGCTGGAAGTGCCCATTCCACTCTCCTCGTCCAAGGTGGTGCTCTTTGTGCGCCAGGCGGTCCCGGCGGGCTGTTCGCGGCTCGGCGAGGGCCTGCCCGGACCTGATGTGAGGGTCGTTCTCGCCTACTGGAGTGGGAGCGCTCCCACGTCGTTGCCGGAAGGTTGCTGCTTGACGGGGTCGGGTGTCAAGAGATGAACGCGAATTCATTACGCGAAGGTGTTCGCCGGGTCTCGTGCGTGTATCTCGGGGAACGTCCCGTCGGGTTGTGAACGCGGTCATGGCACCCGCGCGAGATCACAGGTAGTGTGGGAGCGCTCCCACACTTCCGACCGGCGTAACGTGTTCCGCGCGGGCGGGGGAGCGGGATCCACTGTCTTGCCTGATCAGCCGCGACCGTCCGGTGCCTACCGGCACGGAGCGCGAAGTCGTACGAGGGGAGTTCGAGGGTCGTGAGCGGACGGCAGAACGGCAGGCCCACGCTGGAAGAGGTCGCGGCCCTGGCCGGCGTCGGCCGGGGCACGGTCTCCCGGGTGATCAACGGCTCGCCACGGGTCAGCGAGCAGGCCAAGGACGCCGTCGCCCGCGCCGTCGCCGAGCTCGGGTACGTTCCCAATCAGGCGGCCAGAGCGCTGGCCGGCAACCGTACCGACGCGGTCGCCCTCGTCATCCCGGAGACCGAGGCGAGACTGTTCTCGGAGCCGTACTTCCTCGACCTGATCCGCGGAGTGAGCGCCGAACTCGCGGAAGCGGACAAGCAGTTGCTGCTCACCCTGGTCCGGACCGAGGCGGAGCGGCAACGGTTCGAGAACTACCTGGCCGCCCAGCGGGTCGACGGCGTGCTGCTGGCGTCCGTCCACGGCGACGATCCGCTGCCCGACCGGATAGCGAAGCTCGGGCTGCCGGTCGTCATGAACGGCCGGCGCTCCGAGGGCGAACCCGTCGACTACGTCGACTCCGACAACATCGGCGCGGGCCGGGCGGCCGTGGCCCACCTCGTGGCACGGGGCAGGAGCAGGATCGCGACCATCAGCGGTCCGCTCGACATGTACGTGGCCCGCGCGCGCCTGGGCGGGTACCGCGCGGGTCTCGCCGAAGCGGGGATCGCGCCGGACGAGTCGCTCGTGGCGACCGCGGACTTCACCGAGGAGGGCGGCCGGCTGGCGATGCGCGAGCTGCTCGGACGCGCCCCCGGCCTGGACGCGGTCTTCGCCGCCTCCGACGTGATGGCGGCGGGCGCGCGCGGTGTGCTGCGCGAGGCCGGGCGCCGGGTCCCCGAGGACGTGGCCCTCGTCGGGGTCGACGACTCGACGGTGGCCCGTCTGATGGACCCGCCCCTCACGAGCGTGCGCCAGCCGATCGAGGAGATGGGCAGGACGATGACCCGGCTGCTGCTCCAGAAGATCGCGGAGGTGTCCGGCGGCGCGGCGGCGGAAGCGGGGGCGGACGAGGACCCGCGCCGGGTCCTTCCCACCGAACTGATCGTGCGGGACTCCTCCTGAGGGGGTGGCCCGGTCCCTGTCGTCGCAGGGGTGCCGGGCCCCCCGGGACGACAGGAGCCGGCCGTACGGGTCCGCCCGGGCCCCGTACGGCTCCTTCCCGCGACCCGTCAGTTCATCGTCGAGCCGATCGCCGTCGAACCGGTCGTCAGGAACGCCGACGCCGGGAGCGAACCGTCGGACTTCCCGGCGCCGTACGCGCTGGTGGCGTCCTTGCCGTGTCCACCCCGGCCCGTCCGCCGCGTTCACCGCGGCCTGGACGGAGGTGTGGTCCCCCAGGCCGCCCGGGTGGACGTACAGCGTGCGGTCGGTGAGGCGGGCGGCGGCCGAGGACGGTTCGGGGGTGGTGCGAGGGCACGGGGGAGCTCCTTCGCTGCGGAAAGGGGGAGGGGGCGGGGGCGGAAGGTCAGCACAGCCGGCCCGCGCCCGCGCGGTGGCCGACGAGGGCGGGCACGGCCCGCGGCACGTCGACCCGCGTGCGCAGGGACGGCGTCCAACCCGCGTCGGGGCGCAGGATCTCCCCGGGGATCTGTGCGTTGTGGACCGCGAGGAGGTCGACCGGCGCTCCGTTGACGAGGTTGCCCTTCGTGGTGACCGGGGCGTCCTTCCACTTCTTGAGGATCTTTCCGGCCTGGACGCCCTCGGCGAGCGTGAAGGCGTTCTTCTCCGCGACGAGCTGCGACTCGATTCCGATGCCGAGGCTGTAGGCGTAGGCCGAACCGGGCACCACGAAATGGTTGTTGTAGGCGTCGACCTTGCCGAAGCGGACCCGCGGCGCCCTCTCGACGACGTTCTGGAAGAGGTTGTGGTGAAGGGTGACGCGCAGCTTGCCGCGGTCGGTGGCGCCCGCGCTGTCGCTGTTGCCGATCATCAAGGTCTTGTCGTGGTCGGCGAAGACGTTCCAGGAGACGGTGACCAGGTCGGCGCCGCGCACGACGTCCAGCTCGCCGTCGTGTTGCTGGTAGGGCTCACCGTAGTACGAGGGCAGGGAACTGTCCGGGTGGGCTCCGTCGGTGAACGTGTCGTGGTCGATCCACACGTGGGTGGAGCCGTACACGACCACGCTGTCGTACTCGGAGTTCCACGCCCCCGTCGCCCCGTCGGTCGGGTCCCACTGCGGGAAGCAGTCGAGGGGGCTCTCCAGGGTCAGATTGCGGACGACGACGTTGTCGACGCCCTGGATCTGAAGGCTGCCGCCGGTGATGCCGGCGTTCCTGCCGACCCCGATGATCGTCGTGTTGGCGGGAACGTACGCCTTGATGGCCTTGCCCTGTGCCGTGGCGGAGGCGGCGCGCAGATCCTCCTGTTCCCCGCTGACCGCGGTGTCGTGTCCCCAGACCGCGGGGTCGTAGGCGGCGAGGTACGCATCGAAGTCGTAGCCGGGGGCCTCGAAGGCCGCGCAGCCGGCGGCCGTGGCGTTCAGCGTTCCCACGACCTTGACGATCCGCGGCTCGGTGCCCGGGGCGGCGAGTGCCGTGCGCAACTCCTCCCAGGTGGTGACGGTGAAGACGCGGGAGGCACCGGCCGCGGCGCCGCCGCTGGTCCCCGTACCGTCGGACGCCCAGCCGTCACCGGCCGGGAGGACCTGACGGGCGGGGTCGGGCGCGCCCGGCCCGGCGTACGCGGCGGACGCGGGAGCGGTGACGCCGAGGACGAGGGCGGTGGCGCCCACCGCCCATGTCCGTGTGTGTCGCATGCTCAGCTCTCCTCGGAATCGGGCCAGGTGATCCATTGCGGGGGGACTTCCTCGTCGACGCGGCGGGTGTCGCCCGGTGCGAGGGCGCGGGTGCGCAGGAGTCCGGAGGCGACCAGCCGGGCCACGGCGATCGCGCCCGGCGGGTTGAAGTGGGTGTTGTCCTGCTCGGTGGCCGTCCAGTTGAAGTACGTCTTCGTGGTCTGCGGGCCGAGCCGCTGCCAGAGCGCCAAGGACTGCTCCTCGATGTCGAGGAGCCCGACGCCCTCCTCCCGGGCCACCTGACGCATCGCGGCCGGGTACTCCCCGTGGGTGCGAAGGGCGGTGCCGGCGGCGTCGAACCTGCGGCGCTCGACGGAGGTGGCGAGCACCGGCAGGGCCCCGCGCTCGCGCGCCCCGTCGACGTACCGGCAGAGGTTGTCCTGGTAGGAGGTCCAGGGTTCCGTGTAGCGCGCGGGGTCGGTGGCCTTCTGGTCGTTGTGGCCGAACTGGACCAGCAGGACGTCCCCGGGCCGGATCAGTTCCAGGACGGCGGTCAGCCGGCCCTCGTCGATGAAGCTCTTGGTGCTGCGGCCGTTGACCGCGTGGTTGGCGACCGTCACGTCCTTGTGCAGGAAGAAGGGCAGCGCCATGCCCCACCCGGTCTCCGGGGCGGCGCCGGCGTACTTCTGCGCGGCCGTGGAGTCGCCGGCGATGTAGAGGGTGCGCGGTCGCCGGCCGCCGGGCGGGACGGCCGCGGCGGGGGACGAGGCCAGGGCGAGCGCGAGCCCCGTCCCGGCTGTGACCGCCCGGCGGCGGGTGAGGGTCACTTCTTCTGCGTCTTCCACTCGGCCTGCGCCGCGTTCAGCTGCTCGGCGAGGCTGTCGAGGAACTCCTTCGACGTGGACTTGCCGAGCAGGACCTTCTGGAAGGCGGGCTCGTTGTCGGCCTTGGAGATGGTGTTCCAGTCGGGCAGGTAGTACGGCAGCTGCACGATCGTGGCCTTGCCGCTGAAGAGGGCTTCGGCGGCGAGCTTGGTCGGCTCGGCCTTCTGGATCCAGGGGTCCTGGGCCGCCTCGGTGTTGGCCGGGATCGCGCCCGCAGACTCGTTCCACTTGCTGTTGGAGGCGTGCGAGGCGGCGAACTCGATGAACTTCCAGGCCGCCGCCTTGTTCTTGCCCGACGAGAACAGGGCGAGACCGTCGACCGGGTTGGAGACCTGTACCCGGACGCCGTCGTCGGTGGTCGGGTTCGGGATGCCCCGGAACTTCTCCGTGCCGAGCGCCTTCACATGGTCCTTGTAGGAGCCCAGGTTGTGGCTCAGCATGCCGATCTCGCCGCTGTCCCACTGGGCGACCATCTTGGTGAAGTCGTTGTTGACGTCGGCCGCCGGGGTGTTGTTCTTGAACAGGCCCACGTACTTCTCCAACGCGGCCACGTTCTTCGGGTCGTTGACGGTGGTCTTGTCGCCGTTCCAGAAGCTGGTGACCCCGCTCTGGCCGTACATGGCGTCCAGGGCCTGGGCGATGGAGCCCGCGCCGCCGCGGATCGTGTAGCCGAACTTGTTCGCGTCCTTCTGGGTCAGCTTGTCGGCCGCCGCGTAGAAGGCGGACCAGGTGTCCGGGGGCTGCAGGCCGGCCGCCTGGAACAGATCGGTGCGGTAGTAGAGGACGCCGTTGCTGGCGGAGGTGGGAACGGTGAAGAGCTTGCCCTGGCCCCCCGCCGACTTCACGCTCTCGACCATCCCCGCGTTGAGCTTGCCCTTGAGCGCGCCGGCGTCGACGCGGGCGTCCAGCGGCTCCAACGTGTCCTGCACGGCGATCCCGGCGAGCATCGCCGCTCCGACGCCGCCGACGTCCGGCAGGCCGCCGCCCTGGATGGCCGTGTCGTACTTGGACTGCACCTCGGTCGAGGCGATCCCGACGTACTTCACCTTGATCTCGGGGTTCTGCTTCTCGAAGTCGGCGATGATCGCCTTCCACACCTCGGTGCGGACACCGCCGTTGTTGTCCCAGAAGGTGATCTCTCCCTTGCCGGAACCCTCGCCGCCCTTGTCGCCCGCCGCGCCGCTGCCGCCGTCCCCGCAAGCGGTGGCGGTCAGGGCGAGCACGGTGGTCAGGGCCAGGGCACAGGCGGCTCTGCGCTGTCCTTCACGGAATCCGGTCATCGTCGGCTCTCTCTTCTCAAGGTCGTCCGGGGACGTCGGGTGATGGGGGGAGTGGGTTCAGGGGTGATGCGGAACGCGGTGAAAACGGCCGTCCCGCCGGGGCCCGCGCCCGGCGGTACGGAGGCGAACAGACCGAGCAGCGCGCCGACCCACTTCCAGGGGGTGGCGGCGAAGACCTCGCCGGAGGGCGTGAAGCCCCCGCCCGTGTCGAACGAGAACCGGCAGCGCGCGTCCGCCGTGAGCTCGATCCGCAGCCGCGCCCGGCCCAGGGGCGCCGGCCGGGCCCAGGCCGCCTCCCGCTCGGGCTCGACCCGGGCCGGAGCGAACCGGTGCACCAGCCGGACCGCGCCGTCCGTGCAGCCGGCGCCGTCCGCGTCGCCCGGGCCGTCCCCGCACCCGGTGACGCGTTCCAGCCCGATCCAGGCGTACGCCTCGCCGAACACCACGAGCCCCGCCCGGGCGCCGGGCGCCCCGCCGTCGAGCCGCAGGTCGACCTCGACGGTGCAGGCACGGGCCGGCATCCGCTGGGTGAGCAGGTGCGGCAGCGCCCGCAGGTCCTCGAACCGCTCCGTGCGGACGCAGTTCAGCCGGAGCCCGTCGCCGGCGTGCCGGGTGGTCCAGCCGGGTTCGGGGTTGGCGGTCCACTGCCACTGGGCGGCGAACCGCCCCCCGGGGAAGGCGTCGTCACCGGCCGACGGCGACGGCTGCTGCCGCGGCAGAGCGGGCTTGGCGTGTACGCGGACGGGGGCGCCCGCCCTGCCGATCACCGGCCACCCGTCCGCGTCCCAGCGCATCGGCTGCAGGTGGACGAGCCGCCCGTGCGCGCCGCGCTGCTGGAAGTGCAGGAACCAGTCCTCGCCGTTCTGGGTACGGACCCAGCCGCCCTGGTGCGGGCCGTTGACGTCCGTGTCCCCCTGCTGCAGGACGACCCGTTCCTCGTACGGGCCGAAGAAGGAACGCGACCGGAAGGCGCCCTGCCAGCCGGTGGAGACGCCACCGGCCGGGGCGAGGATCCAGAACCACCCGTCGTGCCGGTAGAGCTTGGGGCCCTCCAGGGTGAACCAGCCGGGTATCCGGTCGGCGTCGACGATCACCGTTCCCTCGTCGAGGAGCTTCTCGCCGTCCCGGCTCATCCGGTGGCCGGTAAGCCGGTTGTTCACCCCCGAACGGGACTTCGCCCAGGCGTGCACGAGGTACGACTCGCCCGTCTCCTCGTCCCACAGGGGGCAGGGGTCGATGAGGCCCGAGCCCGCCTTCAGCAGGTGCGGTTCGCTCCACGGGCCCTGAGCGGAAGGCGAGTTGACCTGCCAGATACCGAAGTCGGGATCACCCCAGAAGAGCCAGAACCGGCCGTCGTGATGGCGCAGGGACGGTGCCCACACGCCCCCGTCGTGCCGGGGCGAGGCGTACGAGGCCTCCGGGCGCAGCCGGTCCAGGGCGTGCCCGGTGATCGTCCAGTTGACGAGGTCGCGGGAGTGCAGCAGGGGGAGCGCCGGCGCACGGCCGAAGCTGGACGCGGTGAGGTAGTAGTCCTCGCCGACCCTCAGCACGTCGGGATCGGACCAGTCCGCGGCCAGGACGGGATTGCGGTACGTCCCGTCGCCCAGGTCCCCGGTGCGCGGCGCGCGCGGCACGGCGCGGCTCATGCCCCGACCGCCTCGCGCACCAGCGCGGCGGCCTCGGCCCGCCCCAGACGTCCGTCGGCCACCACGGTGACCACCCGTCGCACGACGCTCGCTCCGGCCGCTAGGGCCAGCCGCCGGTCAGGGGCGAGGGAGGAGCCCACGCCCGGGTACTCGGCGGCGCGCAGGAACCACGGATCACGCCGGGTCTCCCCGCCGGCGCCGGCGAAGACGAGGGTCCATCCCCGGCCCGCGAGCGCGACCCAGTCGGCACGGGAGCCGTGGACGGCCTCCTCCCCGTCCGCGTCCGCACTGAAGACGACCGGCGCCGCCGCCTCCTTGGGGGCGCGCCAGAAGAAGCCGCCGTAGGCCGCGCCCGGTCGCCCGTTGGTGGCAGGGCTGCCGATGGACAGGGGACGGCCCGACGCCTCGGTGAGCGAGAAGGTGAAGTCCAGGGCCCAGGCCGAGCCGCTCAGTGCCGCGGTCGCCACCGTCCGGCGTTCGCGCAGGAGCACCCGGTCTCCGGCCGTCCAGCTCAGCTCCTCCACGAACCCGTCCGGGGCCATTCGTGTGAAGCCGTCGTGCCGCTGCACGCCGTGGTTGTCGAGAGCGGTCGGCCCCCGGTCGCGTACGAAGGTGCGCCCGCCCCAGAAGTTGTGGCCCGCCACATCGGGGACGGCCACGCCCACGCCGAGGTGGTGCGGGTGGTCCAGGGGCATCCGCTCGGTGACACGGACCCCTTCCAGGGTGGTCACGGGATGCAGGCAGGGCCGGGGGGACCGGTCGCGCGCCATGTCCGCGCCGGCCGTGTAGCGGGCCACCGGGCGGCCGGCGCAGTGCAGGACGAGGTCGGCGTTCACCGGGTCCTCGCCCCGGCCGGCAGCGTCCAGGGGGCGCCGAGTTCGGAGTAGAGGCTGAGCGTGTGGGCACTCGTGTCGACGAGCGCGTCGATCCCGTGGACGATCCGGCGCGGCGTGCCGCGGCCCGGCTCGGTGTGCCAGTAGGCGTCCGGCAGGGCCAGGGGGTCGGGGGCCAGCCGGATCGCCTCGACGACCCGCATGAACGCGCCGGTCTCCTCGGGCGGTACGCACAGGGCCTCGCCGTCGGTCACGTGGCCGACGAGGTTCTCCAGGAGATCGGTCCGGCCGTGGACGGCCTCCTCCGGTCCGTGCCCGGCCCGCTGGAGCAGCACCCGGTCCTGCCGGTACCAGAAGGTGATGCGCCCCCGGCTGCCGTGGACCACGACGTACGGTTCGCAGGCCCGCTCGGCGCACAGGGTCGCCGCGACGGTGATCCGGCTGCCCGCCGTCGTCACGATCCGCACGCAGGAGGTGTCGTCGGACTCGATGGCGTTGGCGCGCACGAGCTCGGCCTCGATGGACTCGACGTCCTCGGCCCGCGTGCTGCCGGCGAGGGCCAGCGCGGTGGCGACGGCGTGGGCCAGCGGGTTGGTCAGGGCCCCGTCGACGACGTCGGTGCCGTCCAGGCGCCGGTGGCCGGCCCAGGGGGCGCGCCGGAAGTAAGCCTCGTCCCGGACCCAGGCGCCGGCCGCGCCGACGCCGAGGAGTTCACCGATCTCTCCCTCCTCGATGAGCCGCCTGATGGCGGGAACGGCGTGCGAGCCGAGCGACTGGAAGCCGATCTGGCAGGCCACGCCGGCCGCCGCCGCGGCGTCCGCCATCCGGCGGAACTCCGCGTACGACGGTGCCGGGGGCTTTTCCAGGAGGAGGTGCGCCCCGTGCCGGGCGGCGGTCAGGGCCAGATCGGTGTGGGTCTGGATCGGCGTGCAGAGAACGGCGATCCGGGCTCCGGTGGAGGCCATCAGCGCGTCGAGGTCCGAGGACTGCTCCGGGGCGGCGAACCCGTCCAGCTCATCGGCGTCGAGCGGGCGAAGCTCGCAGACACCGGCGAGGCGGACCAGTCCGAGGCGTTCGAGGCGGCGGATGTTGAGCAGGTGCGAACGGCCGTGGCCGCGTGCGCCCGCCAGGACCACGGGCAGTGGGGTGCGGCCGGTGCCGTGGGCGTCGCTCATCCCTTCACCGCCCCCGCGCTGAAGCCGGTGACCAGCCATTTCTGGATGAAGGCGAACACGATCACGACGGGCAGCGCCGCGATCACGCCGCCCGCGGCGAGCGCGCCCAAGTCGACGCTGTCCGCGCCCATGAGGGTGTTGAGGCCGACCGGGATGGTCTGCTTTTCCTGGCTGCTGAGGAACATCAGCGCGAAGAGGAAGTGGTTCCAGGCGTGGACGAAGGCGAAGGAGCCCACGGCGACCAGGCCGGGCCGCAGGAGCGGCAGGACGACGATGCGGAAGGCACCGAAGCGGTTGCAGCCGTCCACCCAGGCGGCCTCCTCGAGGGAGTACGGCACGTTCTTGATGAAGCCGCTGATGAGGATCATGGACAAGGGGAGCTGGAAGACCGTCTCCGCGATGATGACGCTGCCGAGGGAGTTGATCATCCGAAGACTGGCGAAGGTCTGGAACAGCGGTACGAGCAGCAGCGCGCCGGGGACGAACTGGGAGCACAGCAGGGCCAGCATGAAGCCCTTCTTGATCCGGAAGTCGAAGCGGGCCAGCGCGTAACCGCCCGTGAGGGCGATCAGCGTGGTCATCACCAGGGTGGCGAGACCGATGAGCAGACTGTTCTGGAAGAACACGGCGAAGCTTCGCTCGGTCCACACCTTGACGAAGTGCTCGGTGGTCACGGGCCAGGGCACCAGCGATGTGGAGCCGGCCGGTCGGACGGCGAAGAGCAGGATCCAGTAGAAGGGGACCAGGGTGAAGAGAAGATAGATGCCGAGCGGCAGGTAGATCTGCCACCGGGGGACCTCGTCCCAGGCACGCCGCCGGTTCATTTGCTCTCGCCTCCGAACTTGCTCAGGCGCAGGTAGACCATCGAGCAGAAGAGAAGGATCACGAACGCCACCGTCGTGAGCGCGGAGGCGTATCCGAAGTTGTGTGCGTCGACACTCGTGTTGGCGATGTAGAGGGGCAACGTGGTCGTCTCGCCCGCGGGGCCGCCGCCGGTGAGGGTGTAGAGGAGGTCCACGTTGTTGAACTCCCACACGGCCCGCAGCAGGGTGGACAGGATGATCGCGTCCCTGAGGTGCGGCAGCGTGATGTGGAGGAACTGCCGCAGCCGACCGGCTCCGTCCACCTCCGCGGCCTCGTACAGGTCCTTCGGCACGGACTGGAGGTCGGCGAGGATGAGGATCGCGAAGAAGGGGACGCCGCGCCACAGATCGGCGACGACCACCGCGGAGAAGACCGTGGAGGTGTCGGACAGCCAGGACGTGCCGTATTCACCGACGCCCATGTCCGCTAGGTAACGGGTCATGCCCGTCTGGGAGTTGTAGATCAGCACCCAGATGGCCGAGGTCAGCACCCCCGAGACCGCCCACGGGGAGAACACCAGGGCCCGGCCCAGGGCGCGGCCCGCGAACGTCTGGTTGACGATCAGCGCGAGGGCCAGGCCGAACAGGAGCTGCAGGCTCACCTCGACGGCGACCCACTTCGCACTGAAGGTCAGGGTCCCCCAGAAGTGCGGGTCGTCGGTGAAGATGCGCGCGAAGTTGCCGAAGCCGGCGAAGCCGTTCCGCCAGGGCTTGGTGGGGTTGTAGTCCTGGAAGCTGTAGTAGAAGACGCTGAGCACGGGATAGGCGATGAAGCCCAGCATCAGCAGCCCGGCCGGGGCGATCAGCAGGTACGGCAGTCGGCGGGGGGCGGCTCCCGTGCGGCGGCGGTGCACCTGGGGTGCCCGGGAGGCCCGGGGGGCCTGCGGGGCCTGAGGGGGTCGGGTCACAGCTGAGGCCATGACGGTGGCTCCGTTCTTGGTGTGCGGAGTGTTCTCGGACGGGCGGATTCGCCGGTCGCGCGGGCGGTCAGCCCGCGTAGGGGTCGGCGGTCGCCCCCGGCCGGGCCAGGAACTCGAAGTCGCATCCCGTGTCGGCCTGGGTGACGTGCTCGTTGTAGAGCGCCCCGTAGCCGCGTTCGTAGCGGACCGGCGGCGGGGTCCACGCCTCCCGCCGGCGCGCCAACTCGTCCTCGGAAACGTGCAGATGAAGCGTGCGCGCCTCGACGTCGAGGGTGATCGTGTCGCCCGTGCGGACGAGGGCGAGCGGGCCGCCGACGTGCGATTCGGGTGCGACGTGGAGCACGCAGGTGCCGTAACTCGTGCCGCTCATCCGGGCGTCGGAGATGCGGACCATGTCCCTCACGCCCTGCTCCAGCAGCTGCTTGGGTATCGGCAGCATCCCGTACTCCGGCATCCCCGGGCCGCCCTTCGGCCCGGCGCCCCGCAGCACGAGCACGTGGTCCGCGGTGATGCCGAGGTCCGGGTCGTCGATGGTCCGCTGCATGGTGCGGTAGTCGTCGAAGACCACCGCCGGACCCGTGTGCTTCAGGAGGTGCGGCTCGGCGGCGATGTGCTTGATGACCGCGCCGTCCGGGCAGAGGTTCCCGCGCAGCACCGCGACCCCGCCTTCGGGCGCGACCGCCCGTTCGCGGTCCCGGATCACCTCGTCGTTGTGCACGCGGGCACCGTCGAGCTGCTCCCGCAACGTGTCGTGGGAGACGGTCGGCCGGTCGAGGTGCAGCACGTCGGTGAGCCGGGAGAGGAATGCGGGCATGCCGCCGGCGAAGTGGAAGTCCTCCATGAGGAACCGCCCGCCGGGGCGGAGGTCGGCCAGCACCGGCACGGTCCGCGCGATGCGGTCGAAGTCGTCGAGAGTGAGTTCCACCCCCGATCGGCCGGCCATGGCGATCAGGTGGATGACCGCGTTCGTCGATCCGCCGAGCGCCAGCACGGCGGCCACCGCGTCCTCGTACGCCTCCCGGCTCAGGATGTCGGACAAGCGCCGGTCCTGCCGTACGAGCTCCACGATCCGCATCCCGGAGGCGGCCGCCATCCGGTCGTGGCCCGAGTCGACCGCCGGGATCGAGGAGGCGCCCGGCACGGTCACGCCGAGCGTCTCGGCGGCGGCGGTGAGCGTGGAGGCCGTGCCCATCGTCATGCAGTGGCCCGGCGAGCGGGCCAGCCCGCTCTCCAGCTCGGCCATTTCGCAGTCCCCGATCAGGCCCGCCCGCTTGTCGTCCCAGTACTTCCACATGTCCGTGCCGGAACCGAGGGTCTCGCCCCGCCAGTGGCCCGGGAGCATCGGCCCCGCCGGCACGAAGACGGTGGGCAGGTCCACCGAGGCCGCGCCCATCAGCAGCGCCGGGGTCGACTTGTCGCACCCGCCGAGGAGGACCGCGCCGTCGACCGGGTAGGAGCGCAGCAGCTCCTCCGTCTCCATCGAGAGGAGGTTGCGGTAGAGCATCGGCGTCGGCTTCTGGAAGGTCTCCGAGAGGGTGGAGACCGGGAATTCGAGCGGGAAGCCACCGGCTTGCCACACGCCCCGCTTCACGGCCTGCGCGCGGTCCCGCAGGTGGACGTGACAGGGATTGATGTCGGACCAGGTGTTGAGGATCGCTATGACCGGCTTGCCCAGGTGCTCTTCGGGGAGGTATCCGAGCTGGCGCGTGCGGGCGCGGTGGCTGAACGAGCGCAGCCCGTCCGTGCCGTACCACTGGTGGCTGCGCAGCTGGTCGGGTCGCAGGCTCATGCCTGCCACCCGGCGGCTATCGCGGCGACCTCGGCCCGTGCGGACACGGGCAGCTCACGGCTGGGCGGGCGGATGTCGCGCCGGCACAGACCGAGCGAGGCGAGGGCCTCCTTGACGACGGTGACGTTGTCGGCGCTGCCGTTGGCGGCCCGCAGCTCCTCGAAGCGGCGGATCAGCTCCCACACCTTCATGGCGGCCGGGTAGTCGCCGGCTCGCAGAGCGGACAGCATCTCCAGGGAGAGCGGGGGGCAGACGCTGACGAGGCCGGACGTGAAGCCCGTCGCGCCTCCCGCGAAGTAGGAGGGGGCGTACGGTTCGGCGAGACCCGCCACCCAGACGAAGCGGTCGAGCCCCGCGTCGCGGGCGAAGCCGGCGAACCGGGCCGCGTCCGGGACGGCGTACTTCACGCCGACCACGTTCGGGCAGTCGTCCCCCAGCTCCGCGACCCGCACTCCGCTCAGCTGCGGGTTGCGGATGTAGGGGACGATGCCGAGTTCGGGCACGGCGTCGGCGATGGCCCGGTGGTAGTCGACCCAGCCGTCCTCGGAGACGTAGGGGTGCACGGGTTGATGCACCATCAGCATCCGTGCCCCGCAGGCTCGGGCATGCCGGGCGGCCGCGATCGCGGTGGGCACGTCGTGGCCCACACCGACCAGGACCGTCGCGCGGTCACCTGCCTCCTCGATCGTCAACTCTGTTACCAGCCGCCGCTCTTCGGGCGTGAGGGCGTAGAACTCGCCGGTGTTGCCGTTCGGCGTGAGCGTGCGCACACCCCCGGCGATCAAGCGGCGGAGCAGGGCGCGGTGTGCCTCGGTGTCCAGATCGCCCGCCGCCGTGAAGGGCGTGACGGGGATGGCCACGACATCGGCGAGCGCGGTCTTCAGGGTCTCGAACGTCATGGTCACTCGCCGTCCTGGGGGAAGGCGCGCCGGACGAAGGAGGCGATGTGGTCGTGGAGGGCCCGGCCGGCCAGGTCCGCGTCGCCGGCGGTGGCGAGGCGCAGGATCTCCTCGTGTTCGGCGGCCTCGCGCTCCCAGGAGGGGACGGCGGCCCAGGCGACGGTGGAGACGAGTGCGGCCTGGTCGCGGACCTCGTCGAGCATCCGGCCGAGCAGGGGGTTGCCGCAGGGCAAGTAGAGGGCCCGGTGGAACTCCCTGTTGGCGAGGGAGCGTTCGGCGGGGTCCTCGGCTCCGGCCGCCCGCCGCAGAGCCTCGCGCGCCGCGTCGAGCGGGGCGCCCGCGGCCACCGTGCGGCGGACCGCCTCGGGCTCCAGGAGCAGTCGTACGTCGTAGACCTCGCGGGCCATGTCGGCGTCCACCATGCGCACGGTGACGCCCTTGTACTGGCTCACCACCACGAGCCCGCTGCCGGCCAGGGTCTTGAGGGCCTCGCGCACCGGGGTCTTGGACACCCCGAAGTGGGCGGCGAGTTCGGTTTCGACGAGGGCCTGACCGGGGCTCAGGACTCCGGTGAGGATGTCGTGCTTGATCGCCTCCAGAACGAACTGGGTGCGGGACGGGATGGGGCTGGGGGCGAAGGCCATGACGCACTCTCAGATCTCGTGTATCGCGTCTCATATATGATGTACGAAGTGCAATGACGAGAAGCTAAGCGTCGGTTGGTGTTTCGTCAATGCTTCGCGCACGGGTCGTAGAAAGCGCTTACTGTCCGGGGGCGTCAGTGCGGCCAGCGCGGCGGGTCGGTGCAGAACCGTCCGCCCAGGTACAGGTCGTCCGGGTCGCCCTCGGCCGGCATTCCCTGTTCGGCGATGAGCCGCCGTGCGAACCGCTCCGAATCGTCCAGCGGTTCGTACCCGATGCTCCGGGCCGAGGAGAGGTCCCACCACAGGCGGGTGTTGGCGGAGGAGCCGTACACGACGGTGTGCCCGACGTTCTCGGCGGTGAGCGCCGCGTGCAGGAGCCGCGCGCAGTCGGCGGGGCTCAGCCACAGCGACAGCATCCGGACCGACGTCGGCTCGGGGAAGCAGGAGCCGACCCGCACCGATACGGTCTCCACCTGGTGGCGGTCCCAGTAGAGCTGTGCCAGGTCCTCGCCGAAGCACTTGGACAAGCCGTAGAAGCTGTCGGGCCGGCGCGGGGTGTCGACGGGGACCAGCGGGTCGTCCCCGCGCGGTCGCGGGGTGAAGCCGACGGCGTGGTTGCTGGAGGCGAACACGACCCGGCGCACGCCCTCTTCGCGGGCGGCCTCGTAGAGGTGGTGCAGCCCGGTGACGTTCGCGGCCAGGACCTTCTCGAAGGTGGACTCCAGGGATATCCCGGCGAGATGGACGACGGCGTCGACGCCCCGCACGGCCTCCCGCAGGGCCTGGCGGTCGCCGAGATCGGCGACGATCGCTTCCGGTGCGCCGTCGACCGGCACCAGGTCGAGCAGCCGCAGCTCGTATCCGTAGCCGGGCAACAGCTCCCGCATGAGGGTGCCGACACCCCCGGCGGCGCCGGTGAGCAGGACGGTGCGGAGCTTCGTGTGCGAGTTTTCCATGCGGAGAACCTAGTCACATACGTGAACGAGCGGGAGGGCGTTTCGAAAGCCCGTCTACGGGAAGGCGGCTGCTTGACGACGTCGAGGACCGGTGCCTACTGTTCGCAACGCTCATGATCCCGGGCTGAGTTCACAGGTCTGAACGCTCCCGAACACAGCACAGGCGGTGAGGTTCCGATGGTGACGGCGACCGGATACGCGTACCCCTGGGACTTCGCCGGTGATCCGGCAGCCGCAGACCGGGCGCGCGAGGCCGGCGTGGAGACCGTGGCCGTCGCGGCGAACTACCACCGCACCCGCGCCGCGACCCCGCTCCACCCGCTCCACCGACTGGTGGACGCCGAACACGCCGCCTGCTACCTCCCGGTCCGCCCCGCCGCCTGGCAGGGCATGAGACTGGTGCCGCGCCTTCCCGACTGGACCGGCCCCGACTCCTTCGCCGTGGCCAGGAAGGCTCTCGTCGCGGCGGGACTTCGGGTCGCCGCGTGGACCGTCCTCACCCACAACAGCGTGCTCGGGCACGAGCACCCGGACCTCGTGCGGCGCAACGCCTTCGACGAGCCGTACAAGTACGCCCTGTGCCCGCGGGCGCCCCAGGTCGCCGACTACTGCGCGACCCTCGTGCGCGAGATGGCGGTGCTCAGCGAGGCCGACGGCCTGATCCTGGAGGCCGCCGGCCCGCTGGGAGTGGACCACGGCGGTCACCACGACAAGACCGAGTTCGCACAGTGGACCCCCGCCCAGCGGGAGCTGCTCTCGCTGTGCTTCTGCGCCTCCTGCCGACGCGACCAGCGGGCGGGTGGCCTCGACCCCGAACACGTCGCGGCCCGGGTCCGCGCGGCCCTGGGGCCGGCGCGCCCGCCGACGGACCCCGAGGACGCCCTCGGGGAGCAGACGGCCGCCGTACTGCGCGCGTGCGCGGGCGCGTCCGCTTCCGCTCTGCACACCCGGCTGGTCACCGCCGCGCGCACCGCGGTTCCCGGTATCCGCGTCACCGTGCACGGCTCCGCGTCCCCCTGGGCCACCGGGGCCTTCGCGCCGCTCGGTCCCACGGTCACCGAGGGCATCGACGCGGTGGTCGCCAACTGCTGGGCCACCGGGCCCGGCGGGGGTCCGGTGGCCGACCTGCGGCGACTGGCGCCACCGGGCACGGCCATCGGCGGCTACTTCCGCCCCGAGACCCTGCCCGCGGACGCGGAGGGCCTCCGTGCGCTGGCCGCCCGCCACGTGGCCGCGGGCCTCGGCGAGGCGCACCTCTACCACCTGGGCCTGGTCCCGCGCGCGGGCCTCGACCGCTTGCGGGACCTCGTCGCGGCCCTGCGGAGCAGCACGTGAGCCGTACGGAACCCGCAGGCTCCGTACGGCTCACGCTCTCAGGACCGGTGCGCTACAGCGCCGGGTGAGCGTTCTTCATGAGCTCCTGGAACTGGGCCGAGAACCACTTGCCGGCGAGCGGCGCGTTCGGGAGGGACCCCGACATGCTGTTGCCGTTGCGCGCGTTCCCGGTGTAGGTCGGGTCGCACATCCGGTCGAAGCCCTTGCCCTCGTCGTTCGGGACCTCCTGGCTCGCCCCGTCCGACTCGCCCGGAGGCTTGACCCACACGTACGCGTCGATGCCCGCGGCCGGCGCCGCCTGCGGCCTCGCACCGAGACCGGCCCCCGACTGGTTGCACCAGTTGCCGAGGTGGATGCGCCGGTCGAAGCGGCCGCCGTTGACGAACGTGTCGACGCTGGTCAGGGCGCCCGGTCCGGTCGGCCGTGCCGTACCGCCCCAGCCGTTGCGGGAGGTGTCGATCAGCATGCCGAGGTTCGTGTCGAAGCCCAGGGACACCAGCTTGGTCCGCATGGCCTGGGCGTACGACAGCTCGTCCGTGTACCGGTTCCAGTCCACCCACTTCGACTGGCGGACGGAGGTGCCGTTGACGGAGTCCTCGATCTTGAAGTGGTCTTCCTTCAGGGCGCTGTAGTTGGCCGTGTTCACGATGAAGCCGTGGACGTTGGAGAGCGTGGAGCCCTCGGCCGTGGCCGCCAGCTTGAACATGTCGGCGGAAGCGCCGAAGTTGTCGTCCCAGCCGAGCCAGCCGTGGTGACCGGCGTCCACGTAGTTGTAGACGTTGGCTATCGAGCCCAGCTTGTTCAGCGCGTAGCCGACGCCCTTGATGTAGTTTCCGTTGGTCTTCATCACATCGCAGTTGGCGGTGGCCGTCGGCCGGCCCGAGACGTTGGTGACGAGGTTCGGCAGCGAGTCGATCTCGACCGTGGTCACGATCCGCAACCCCGCGTACTTGGAGTCGGCGAGGATAGCGGCGATCGGGTCGATGTACTGGGTCTTGTACTTGTCGATCTCGGTGGGGCCCAGCTCGCCGTTGGAGGCGAGCGCGGCGCAGTCCCGTCCCGGCAGGTTGTAGATCACCAGTTGCACGACGAGCTCACCGCTGCCCTTCTGGGCCAGGGCGGCGTCGAGGTGGGCGCGCAGGCCCATCCCGCCGTTCGCGCCCTGGATGGCGGCGGTGCGGTCCAGCCAGACAGCGGTGGGCTGGTTGGACACCTTGCTGCCGCCCGGCTCCGCGGCGGCCTTGGCCGACCACTCGGGGTTCACGTACACCTTGGCGCCGGCGTAGGGGTTGTCGGCCTTGGTGCCGGCCGGCGGAGGGGTCGTGGGCGGCGTGGTCGGCGGCGTCGTCGGGGGAGTGGTGGGCGGCTGGGTCGGGTCGGTGGCGCCGTTGCAGGTCACGCCGTTGAGCTTGAAGGTCGCGGGGACGGCGTTCGTGCCGGTGTGCGAGCCGTTGAACCCGAAGGACGTCGAACCGCCCGTGGCCAGGGACCCGTTGTAGGACATGCTCTTCGCGGTCACCGCGGCCCCGGACTGGGTGATGGTGGCGTTCCATCCCTGGGTGACCTGCTGGCCGTTCGCGTAGGACCACTCCAGGGTCCAGGAGGCGACCGGGTCGCCGGTGTTGGTGACGGTCACGTTGCTGCCGAAGCCGTTGTTCCACTGGTTCGTGACCTGGTAGTCGACCTTGCAGCCGGCGGTGGCGGCACCGGCGGAGGTGCCGAACACGGTGGCGGTGGCGCCGGCGGCCGTGACGAGGCTGAGGGCGGCCAGCAGGGCGGTGCGGCTGGTGGTGCGACTGGTGGTGCGGAGGGTCGTGCGGCTCATTTCGTGGGGGCCTTTCAGTTCAGGGCGCGCAGGTGGTCGCGCAGCCCGATGCCGAATGAGGTGGGTGTGCCGTCGTACGAGGTGATCAGGGCCGGTCCCGAGGAGCAGTTCCAGGTGTTCCAGGTCCAGCCGAGATAGGAGAGGGCGCGGGCGTCGGACCACGCCATGACGCGGTCGATGAACGCGTGTCCGCAGGTGTTCTCGCCGATCTCGCCCGCCACCAGGGGGACGCGGGCGGCGACGGGTGCCAGCGTGCTGTCCCAACACGCTTCGTTGGAGCAGGTGTTGAAGTTGTAGACGTGCCAGGCCGCGGCCAGATTGCCCGTCGGGTCGGTGGGGGAGTGGTTGAGCCACTGACTCAGGTCGTTGGAGTAGGCGATACCGGGGACCAGTACGACATTGCGGGCGCCGGTCGCACGGACGGCGTCGAGCAGGTCCTGCATGCCGGCGACCTCGTAACCGATGCCGGGGCAGGTGCCGCCGTCGCGCCAACAGGCCCATGCCTGCGCACTGGTGGAGGTCGCCCGGTCCGGATACGGCTCGTTGAAGAGGTCGAAGACGACCCGACGGTCGTTCTTGAAGGTGTTGGCCACCGAGGTCCAGAACGCCGGCGTGTACTGGGCGTTCGGCATCGGCTTCTGGCACGAGGCGTGGACGTCGGCGCAGCCCGAGGAATTGCCGGTGTACTGGCCGTACGTCCAGTGCAGTTCGACGACCGGCGTCATGCCGTGCGCCAGGACCCGGTCGACCAGGCCCTTGATCGCCTCGATGTAACTCGCGCCCCGGTACTCGGGCTTGATGTTGTCGAGGCCGAGCCAGCACTCCTCGTTGAGCGGGATGCGGACGGTGTTGGCCTCCCAGTCGGCGATGGCGCGTACCGAGGCGTCGTCGACGGGGCCGTCGAAGATGCCGTGTCCTTGGACGCACATGTACTCGGCGCCGGAGCGGTTGACGCCGAGGAGGCGGCGGGTGGCACCGTTCGGGTCGGTGAGGCGGTTGCCGGTGACACCCAGTTCGGGCGCCCCGGAGACGGGGTCGGGGGGGTCGGTAGGGCCGGTGGGTGTGGGTGTCGGGCCCGTCGGCGAGGGCGTGGGGCCGGTGGGCGTGGGTGTCGGGGTCGTGGGTGACGGATCCGGTCCGGGGCCGCCGCCGCTCTCGCAGGCGACTCCGTTGAGCGTGAACGAGCCGGGCGCCGTGTTGGCGGCCGACCAGGAGGCGATGAAGCCGGCCGTCACGCTCGCGCCGGTGCCCAGGGCGGCGTTCCAGCTCTCGTTCGCGGCCGTGACGGCCGGCCCGGTCTGGGACCACTTGGCGCCCCAGCCCTGACTGACGGTCTGACCTGCGGGGAAGCCGAAGCCGAGGCTCCAGCCGTTCAGTGCGGAGGTGTTGTTGGTGACGGTGACCGAACCCTGGAACCCGCCGGCCCACTGGCCGACGACCGAGTACTTCACCGTGCACGAGGGTGCGGCCGCGGCTCCTGAGGCCGTACCCAAGAGGGCGAAGGCAGAGCTCGCCATCACCAGCGCTGCCCCTGTGAGCAGCGCGGACGTGCGTGGGGGATGTCGCATGAGCGAGTCCTTGCAGCGAGGGCGCGCTGTTGACGGCGCGCCGACTGACGGAATCGCTCCCACTGGTTGGTGCCAGACCGTAGCGGCAACTGACGCCAAGCAAAAGAGGAGTTCACCAAATTCCTCGCAGCGTGCCTTCGACTCTTCACGCGTCTTGACGCCGTCGTGTCACGTCTGCACAGTGGGAGCGCTCCCACTGGTTCAGAGCTTGTGCTCACGCTCTCCGCAAGCCCGCATCCCGCCGAATAGAGAGGAGATATCTCCGCATGACGAACCACCCACCACCCGGCCGCGGTCGACGTCTCGCCGATCCGTGACGCCCGGGACGTCAGAGGCCGGTCCGGCCACGGAGCGTGGCGCCGCGACGCCGATCCCCGTGACCGTCCGCTGCCGGGGGGCATCCGGACGGGTCGCCGCCACCAGCGACGACTCGGGACGGCCTAGTGCTGTGACCTGGAAGGTCCACCGGGTCGCGGCGCCCGGCACGGCACCTCGCCGCGTTGTCGGGCCACGGCGGTACGTCCAGTACGAGCCGTGGCCCTCCGCCTTGCGCTGCACCGCACCGAGCACCGCGACCCGGCACACCTTCCCGGCCACAGCACTAGACGGCGCGCTCCATGCACACCAGCTGATCCCGCTCGTCCCACGAGGGGGCGACGGTGAAACCCCGCTGTTCGTAGAGGGCCATGGCGCCCGTCCGCCACCTCCACACCGACAGCCGCACGGTGGCGACACCGTTCTCCGCACACCAGGCGAGCGCGGCACCGATCAGATCGGAGGCGATGCCGCGGCCGCGGAAGGCCGGATCCGTCCAGAGCCTCTTGACCTCTGACCGTCCTCCGGCGGGGGCGGTCACCACGAGGCAGCCGACCGCGTCCTCCCCGCGGAGCGCCATCAGCACGGCGTCGTCGGCGAACGCGGCCCGCGGAGCCGCGATCTCTGCCCGGTAGCGGTCCGGCAAGCCGCTCACCCCGGCGACGGCAGAGCCCTTCTCCGCCTCGGTCCGCAGATGGTAGGCCGTCAGCAGCTCCGCCATCCCGTCCTCGGGGGAGATGTGTCGACCGGGCCTACGGACGATGGCGATCCCGCGTTGATCCGACATGACGCCAGCATCACACGACCCGTGCGTGACATCGAAGGGCCCTCGTGCCCGCGGGGGCTGCGACAGCGACGGCGAGATGCGAGACGGAGACGGGCTACCCGGTCCCCGGTCGCCGGGCACCCGCGGCCCGGCGACCGGGGGTGGGTACCTAGTGGTGTGAACGGAACGATCCACCAGGCGGGTTGAGTACGGCGACTCATGCCGGGCCGGCCGTGCGCCGCCACTCTGGGGGCATGAAGGACGCACTCCCTGGAGGTTCCGTGATCAGCCGCATCGCCGCCACCCTGGCCCCGGTGTTCGGCCGGATGACCGTCACAGCGGACGCGGCGGGACCGATCCTGGGAGGCGCCATTTTGGTCGCCAACCACACCAGCCTCGCCGACCCGGTCGTCGTGGTCGCCGCGCTGCGCCGGCTCGGAGTCGACCCGGTCGTCATGGCCGCGGCCGGGCTGTGGCGCGTCCCGGTGCTCGGGGCCGCGCTCGCCCGCGAAGGCCACATCCCGGTCCGCCGCGGCACGGCCCGCGCGGCGCAGGCCCTCGACGACGCCGCCGAGGCGCTGGCGGCGGGGCGGTGCGTGCTGATGTACGGGGAGGGCGGGATCCCCGAACGCCGCGACTCGGGGGAAGCCGCACCCCTGCCGTTCCGCAGTGGTCTGGCCCGCCTCGCCCGGTCCACGGGCGCGCCCGTCCGCCCGGTCGGCCAGGCGGGCGCCCGCCGGATCAGCTCGGGGACGGCGGCCAAGCAGATCGCGGGAGCCCTGACGGCCCCGGCCCGCCGCCCGCGCGTCCACGTCCACGTCGGCGCGCCCCTGTCCCTGCCGGAGCACGTCGCGGAGGCGACGGCCGTGGCCCACGGGGCGGTCACGTCGGCCTGGCGCACCGCCGTGGCCGGCCTCGCCGCGTGAAACGGCTCCTCTCGCGTCGGCCTCGCGGGGCGCGGAGCACGGCGATCCCCGTCACGGTCGGGGGACGGGTCGACCGGAGCGGTGGCCAGGGGGCAGACTCGGTGCAGCAGCCGACCCAGGGAGCGTCCGCATGAGCGCGCAGCCGGTTCACCCGCAGGCCGCGGACCGCGTGCCGCGCAATGCCGACGGCATCGCCGCGGCCCTGGCCGGGGAGCGGCGGATGGAGTTCTACCGCGAACTGCTGGCCGCCGCACCGGAGAAGGCGGAGAACGTGCTGCGGCGGTGGTGGCTGGAGGCGACGCTCGTCACCGATCCGTCCGCCGACCGGCGCGCCGATGCCGCACTGGCCGGCGCCACGCCCACGGTCTCGCTCGGCGAACTCGTCTTCATGCGCCGGGAAGCGGGCCTCTCTGTCGAGTGAGCCGCACGGCGAGGCCGACGGCCTGCCGTGCGTGCTGTCCGAGGAAGTCGCCCGGCTGATGATGGATCCGGATCTGCCGCCTGCCGTGTTCGGCGCGATCGTCGCCGCCATGGTCTCGATCAGCGAGACCGCGGGCAGGGCCGCGGGGAGCACGGCTTCCGCGCGACGGCCCGAGCAGCGCCGGCTCGCCCTCGGCGAGGAGGGCGAGCTCGGAATCGCCGAGTACGTCATCGTCGACGACGCCGGCCCGTCGCAGATCCTCATGACCCAGGTCCTGCTGTACTGACCCGGCCGGCGCCCGCCTCGCCGCCAGGGCGGCGAGGGCCCACCTCCAAGGCCTGGTCCGTGCCCGTCGCCCGTCCCCCTATTTGTGTCCGGCCCGGCCCGGTCCGTGCGACCGGCGGGCTCGCCTCGCGACCGGGGTGGCGCGGGCCTACGCTGTTCTCGTTGCCTGGGTCCGCGGACGACAGGAGAGCAGCCGTGAAGCCAACCCGTATCCGGCTGCGCCGGGCCTGCGCCACCGCCGTCGCCGTGGGCGTGCTCATCGCCCCTGCCGTCGCGGGCTCCGCCCACGGAGGGACCGCTCGGGCGCCGTCCACCCCTGCCGCGCCCTCCCCGGGCACCGACTCGGACTTCCCGCAGCTCACACCCGCCGTCGCGGCGCAACTGGACGAGGCCGTCAAGCAGGTCATGAGCGAGACGAAGGTGCCGGGCGTGACCGTGGGGCTGTGGGCGCCCGGCAAGGGGAGTTACCTGAAGTCCTTCGGCGTGGCGGACAAGGCGACCGGGGCTCCCATGGAGGCGGACCTCCACGTGCGCATCGGCAGCGAGACCAAGACCTTCACGGTGACGGCCCTCCTCCAACAAGTCGACCAGGGGAAGATCGGCCTGGACGACCCCATCGGCAAGTACGTCCCGGGCGTTCCGAACGGGGACCGCATCACCCTGCGCGAACTGGCGGGCATGCGCAGCGGCCTCTTCAACTACAGCTTGGACGAGGACTTCATCAAGAAGCTGCAAGCCGATCCGCAACGGCCCGTCACACCGCAGCAGTTGCTCGACTACTCCTTCAAGCACCCCGTGCAGTTCGAGCCGGGCGCGGAGTTCGACTACTCCAACACCAACCTGATCCTGCTCGGCCTGGTGATCGAGAAGGTCACCGGCCGGCCTCTGCACGAGGTCATCAAGCAGGACGTCCTGGAACCGGCCGGGCTCCGCAGCACGATCTTCCCCACGAGCGCGGCCCTGTTGGACCCCTACGCACACGGCTACACCGACCAGACCGCCTCGGGGAAGACCGAGGACGCGACCGACTGGAACCCCTCCTGGGCCTGGGCCGCCGGAGAGATGGTCTCCGACGTGCAGGACCTGCGCAGCTGGGCCCACACCCTCGCCACCGGCACGCTCCTGACGCCCGCGACCCAGGCGGAGCGCCTGAAGACCACGCCGATGAACATCCCCGGTGACGGCTACGGGCTGGGCATCTTCAACATCCAGGGCTGGATCGGCCACAACGGCTCCATCCCGGGGTACGAGGTCCTGCCGGTCTACCTGCCCGAGGCGCAGGCGACGATGGTCATCGTCCTCAACACCGACAGCCAGACCGACGGCCAGGAGCCCAGCACGCTCTTCGGCGAGGCGGTCACGAGCATCGTGACCCCCGACCACGTCTACCCCGGTCGCAAGCCGATCGCGCCCACGGGCAAGGGAGGAACCCCCGGCTGACCGACGTCAGGGGGTCCTGAGGATGACGAGTTGCCGGGTCGCGCGGGTCATCGCGACGTAGCGGTCGACGGCTCCTTCGATTCCCTCGCCGAACGTCTGCGGGTCGATGAGGACGACCAGGTCGAATTCGAGCCCCTTCGTCAGTTCCGGAGTCAGCGACCGGACGCGGGGCGTCGCCCGGACGGTGCCGCCGTCTATGTCGGTGCCGATGACGCAGGCGGTGCCTTCCTCGTGTGCGCCGAGCCAGGTGCCCAGGACCGAGTCCAGGTCCGCGACGGATCCGTGCGTGACGGGTACGCCGTTGCCGCGGATCGACGTCGGCACGTTGGCGTCGGGGAGCGCCGCGCGGATCACCTGCTCTGCCTGCTCCATCACCTCTTGCGGCGTGCGGTAGTTGATGCTCAGCGAGGTGACGTCGATCCGGTCGAGTCCGACCCGTTCGAGCCGTTCCCGCCACGACTCCGTGAACCCGTGCCTGGCCTGGGCCCGGTCGCCGACGATCGTGAAGCTGCGGGACGGGCAGCGGTGCAGCAGCATCTGCCACTCGGCGTCGGTCAGTTCCTGGGCCTCGTCGACGATGATGTGTGCGAACGGGCCGGCGAGAAGGTCCGGTTCGGTGCGGGGCAGCGCGCTCTCGTCGATCAGGGTGTCCTGCAGGTCCCGGCCGCGCAGCATCCCCACCGCGCCTTCGCTCTCGTCGATCAGTACGTTCTGCAGCAGGCCGGCGATGGCGTCGGCCCTGCGCGCGCGTTCGGCGGCGACGGAAGCCTCGTGCCGACGCTTGCGCACCGATGCCTGCGCGTCGCCGAGCCGCTGCCGTGCCGCGTCCAGCAGCGGCAGGTCGGACACCGTCCAGGCCTGGCCGTCCTCGCGCCGCAGTGCGCGTACCTCGTCGGGACCGAGCCAGGGGGCGCACTTGCGCAGGTACGCGGGTACCGACCACAGGTCTGCGACGAGGTCGCTCGCTTCGAGCATCGGCCACGCGCGGTTGAGGGTCGCGATCAGCTCCCGGTCCTGCAGCAGCGACCTGCGGAGCAGCTCGGGCGCGACATCGGTGTCGTCCTTGTCCATCAGGATCGTGAGCAGTTCCTCCCGGATCTGGTCGCGCGCCTCGTTGTGCGGAGTACCCGGTTCCACTGCTTCGAACGCCGCCGCCCAATCGTCGGCGCTCAGCCAGAGGTCGGACCAGTGGCTCGAAACCGTCATCCCCTGCGTGGGTGGCTCCTCGTAGAGGGCGACGGCGGCCTCGATCGCCTTCACCAGGTCCGCGGACGACTTCAGCCGCGCCACCTCCGGGTCGGGCTCGGTCCCCGCCGCGGCTCCCTCGGTGACGAGGTCGCGCAAGGTGCAGGTCTGCACGCCCTCCTCGCCGAGACTGGGCAGGACATCGGCGACATAGGCCAGGTAGGGCTGGTGCGGACCGACGAACAGCACGCCGCCGCGACGGTGGCCGAGGCGGGGGTCGGAGTAGAGGAGGTGGGCGGCGCGGTGCAGGGCGACGACGGTCTTGCCCGTACCCGGGCCGCCGTCGACGACGAGTGCGCCGCGGGACCCCGCCCGGATGACGGCGTCCTGGTCGGACTGGATGGTGGCGAGCACATCGCGCATCCGCGCCGACCGGTTGCCGCCGAGGCCGGCGATGAAGGCGGACTGGTCGTCGAGCGCGGCGTGCCCGTCGAGGCCCTCACTGGTGAACACCTCGTCCCAGTAGTCACTGATCCGCCCACGGTTCCAGCGGTACCTGCGGCGGCTCGCCAGACCCATCGGGTCGGCGTGGGTCGCCGCGAAGAACGGCTCGGCGGCGGGGGAGCGCCAGTCGATCAGCAGCCGGCGCCCCTCGCTGTCGGTGAGGCCGAGGCGTCCGATGTAGACGGGCCCGGAGCCGTCCGCGGGGACGGTGTGTCCCAGGCACAGGTCCAGGCCGAAGCGGCGCAGGGTGCGCAGGCGGCCGGTCAGGCGGTGGATCTCGGAGTCCCGGTCCATCGCCTCCCGGCCGATGCCGCCGGGCGCCTTGCGCACGGCCTCCAGACGGTCGGACAGTTCGGCGATCGCCGCTTCGAGGCTCTCCGAGATGGCCGCGAAGTGCCGCTCGTCGCCGTCGACGAGGGCCGGGTCGGCCTTGGGGGAGAGGTGGTCGGGAAGGTCGAACGCGCTGGTGGTCAGAGGGTTCATGTCCTCAGCTCCGATCCGCGGTCGCCTGCGCGACGGCCGGCGGCGCGCCCACCCGCCGCATCCCCTTACGGAGTGTCCGCACCCGCGGTGCGGGTCCCGCCTCCGACTCGACGTGACTGCACGACCCTTGAACTGACAACAGCAAACGCACTACGCGGATCTCCCGAATCTGCAGGTCCTGGCCTTGGATCCGCGATTCTGCCCGACGGCCGGGCCCTTGCCGCAAGCCCCCCGGTGCGTTATAAATTGAGAGCGGCAAGGGGTGGGTGATTCCTCCTTGCCTTTCTTGTCCGCTCTCGTCGGACGATCCCCTACGCGCAGGACACGCACAGTCCGCGGTAGGTGACCTCGACCCCGGCCACCGTGAAGCCGAACCGTTCCGCGTCCGGGAGGTCGGCCAGGGGGTCGCCGCTCGGGTGGACGTCGCGGATCAGGCCGCAGCCGGAGCAGACCAAGTGCTGGTGCGGGTGGTGTGCGTTGGGGTCGTAGCGCTTCGCCCGGCCGTCGGAGGTGACCTCCAAGACCTCGCCGAGGGAGACCAGTTCGCCCAGGGCGTTGTAGACGGTTGCCCGGGAGATCTCCGGCAGCCGCTCCACCGCGCGGGCGTGCACCTCGTCGGCCGTGAGGTGGACGTGGTCGCCGTCGAGGACCTCCGCGATCACGCGCCGCTGCGACGTCATCCGCCAGCCGCGCCCTCGCAGCCGTTCCAGCAGGTCACTCATATCGGCTCAACCCTTCAGGTGCGGCGGGTCGTCCCGGAACGACCGGCGGACGTCCCGGATCCGACTGGATGCGGATTTGGTGTCTTTCTTGACTTGGATTGCGTCCATCGTAGGATCGGTTCCGTCGATAGCCAAGGGACAGGAAGACTTCAGAGCGGCGGGAGAACTGGACGCAACCGATCTCGACGCCGGCAAGTCCCGCTCGACGGGGGCCCGTTGCCTCGGGTCCCGCGCCCGGAACGTTCCACCGCATGCAGTTCCTGATCACCGCGGCCGCCTGGTCCGGTCCGGAAGGATTCCCATGTCTGAGAACCATGATGCAATCGTCGTAGACGCGAAGGACGAGGGCGCGGGGGGCTGCCCGGTCGCGCACGGTCGCGCCCCGCACCCGACCCAGGGCGGGGGAAACCGCCAATGGTGGCCCGAGCGGCTCAACCTGAAGATCCTTGCCAAGAACCCCGCCGTGGCCAACCCCCTGGGCGGGGATTTCGACTACGCCGAGGCGTTCAAGACGCTCGACCTGCCGGCAGTCAAACAGGACATCGCCGAGGTGCTGACCACCTCGCAGGACTGGTGGCCCGCGGACTTCGGCCACTACGGCCCGTTCATGATCCGAATGGCCTGGCACAGCGCGGGCACCTACCGGATCAGCGACGGCCGCGGCGGCGCCGGGGCCGGCCAGCAGCGCTTCGCGCCCCTCAACAGCTGGCCGGACAACGGCAACCTCGACAAGGCTCGCCGCCTGCTGTGGCCGGTGAAGAAGAAGTACGGCCAGAGCCTGTCGTGGGCCGACCTCATGATCCTGACCGGCAACGTCGCCCTGGAGCAGATGGGCTTCGACACCTTCGGCTTCGGCGGCGGCCGGGCGGACGTGTGGGAGCCCGACGAGGACGTCTACTGGGGCCCCGAGACCACATGGCTCGACGACGAGCGCTACACCGGGGAGCGTGAGCTGGAGAACCCCCTCGGCGCGGTCCAGATGGGCCTCATCTACGTCAACCCCGAGGGCCCGAACGGCACTCCGGACCCGATCGCGGCCGCACGCGACATCCGCGAGACGTTCCGCCGGATGGCGATGAACGACGAGGAGACCGTCGCCCTGATCGCGGGCGGCCACACCTTCGGAAAGACCCACGGCGCCGGCCCGGCGGAAAGCGTCGGAGACGACCCCGAGGCCGCCCCGATCGAAGCGCAGGGCCTCGGCTGGGCCAACTCCTTCGGTAGCGGCAAGGGCGGTGACACGATCACCAGCGGTCTCGAAGGGATCTGGACGAACACCCCGACCCAGTGGGACAACACCTTCTTCGACATCCTGTTCGGCTACGAGTGGGAGCTGTTCAAGAGCCCCGCCGGAGCGCACCAGTGGCGGCCCAAGGAGGGCGCCGGGGCGGGCACCGTGCCCGACGCCCACGACGCGTCGAAGAGCCACGCCCCGACGATGCTCACGACCGACCTCTCGCTGCGCTTCGACCCGGCCTACGAACAGATCTCGCGGCGCTTTCACGAGAACCCCGCCGAGTTCGCGGACGCCTTCGCCCGCGCGTGGTTCAAGCTGACCCACCGCGACATGGGCCCCGTCGTGCGCTACCTCGGCCCGGAGGTCCCGGCCGAGACGCTGCTGTGGCAGGACCCCCTGCCCGCGGTGGACCATGAGCTCGTCGACGCCGCGGACGTGGCCTCCCTCAAGAGCGAGATCCTCGGCCAGGGCCTCTCGGTGTCCCAGCTCGTGTCCACGGCGTGGGCGTCGGCCTCGTCCTTCCGCGGCAGCGACAAGCGCGGCGGTGCCAACGGCGGGCGCATCCGACTCCAGCCGCAGAGCGGCTGGGAGGTCAACGAGCCCGACGAGCTGGCGGCCGTGCTGCGTACCCTGGAGGGCGTGCGCGCGTCCTTCAACTCGGCCCGCGGCGGCGGCAAGCAGATCTCACTGGCGGACCTGGTGGTCCTCGCCGGCGCCGCGGGCGTCGAACAGGCCGCGAAGGACGCCGGTTTCGGCGTGGAGGTCCCCTTCACGCCCGGCCGCGTGGACGCCTCGCAGGAGCAGACCGACGTGGAGTCGTTCGCCGCGCTCGAGCCGACCGCCGACGGGTTCCGCAACTACCTCGGCAAGGGCAACCGACTGCCCGCAGAGTACCTGCTGCTCGACAAGGCTAACCTCCTCAACCTGAGCGCCCCCGAGATGACGGTCCTCGTCGGCGGCCTGCGCGTCCTGGGCGCGAACCACCAGCAGTCGAGGCTCGGTGTCCTCACCACGACCCCCGGGTCCCTGACCAACGACTTCTTCGTCAATTTGCTCGACCTGGGCACGACGTGGAAGGCGACCTCCGAGGACGCGAACACCTTCGAGGCCCGCGACTGCGCCACCGGCGAGGTCAAGTGGACCGGCAGCCGCGCCGACCTCGTCTTCGGATCGAACTCGGAGCTGCGCGCCCTCGCCGAGGTCTACGCGAGCGATGACGCGAAGGAGAAGTTCGTGAAGGACTTCGTCGCCGCCTGGGACAAGGTGATGAACCTGGACCGGTTCGACCTCGTCTGATCAAGCCCTCCGGGCCGGCCACCTCAGGGCCGGCCCGGACGGAGCGGCATTGCGGCCGTGTTGCAGGTTCGTGGCCATCGCGGTGAGTCGGTTCCCGCAGGTGGGGCCGGGCTCCTAGGGTCCGTCGGGAATCGCGAGCAAGGAGTGTCCCGCCATGCCCCTCGACCTGTCGGACGAGAGCCAGTACGACCGTGCGCGCCTGCGGCAGTGGGAGCGCGGCCGCGCCCGCTCGGCCGGAGTGGATCGACGCGACCTGCTCAGGCTGTTCGCGGCCGGGGCCGCCGCGGCCGGCTCCCTGGGCTTGGTCGCCGCCGAGGCCGCCGCGGCCGCCGGCGCCGCGCCGCCCGGGATAGTGAAGGCGCTGCCGCCCGAGCTGTTCACCGTCCGGGGCACCAACGCGGAGACGAATTTCGCCGCCCTGCGCGGAACCGGCCCGCTGACTCCCGTCGACCGGTTCTTCGTACGCAACCACACCGCCACCGTGCGCCTGGACAGGGATGCTTGGCACCTGAAGGTGTGGGGTGACGCCCTGTCCGGCGGGCCGGTGGAGTTCTCGTACGACCGGCTGCGCGCGCTGCCGGCGGTCGAGCGGACGCTGTTCATCGAGTGCGCGGGCAACGGCCGGAGCTTCTACACCACGCAGCAGGGCCAGCAGGTGACCGGGACCGCCTGGACCCTCGGCGCGATCGGCGTGGCCCGCTGGCGCGGGGCCCGGCTGTCCGACGTGCTGCGGCGCGCGGGGGTGACCCGGCGGGCCGTCGACGTCCTGCCCCGCGGCCTGGACGACGAGGTGGTCGCGAACGGGGTGAACCTGGGGCGGGTACGGCGCCCGCTGCCCGTGTCGAAGGCGCTGGACGACGTGATCCTCGCGTACGAGATGAACGGCGAGCCGCTGCCGCCCGACCACGGCGGGCCGGTCCGGGTGGTCGTACCGGACTGGATCGGGATCTCCTCGATCAAGTGGGTCGGGGACATCGAGGTGAGCGGGCAGCCGCTGTACACGCCGTGGAACACCGACCTGTACCGGCTCTTCGGGCCCGACCAGCCTCCGCAGGGCAGCGCTCCGCTGACCCGGCAGACCCTCAAGAGCGCCTTCGAACTGGAGCCGGGTGCCGCCGTCCCGGTGCACCGCGAGCGGCTGCTCACCGGACGCTCCTGGTCGGGCGCGGCCCCCGTGCACCGGGTCGAGGTCAGCACCGACGGAGGCACGCGGTGGCAGCGGGCCCGGCTGCACGACGCCCCGCGCCGGGGGAGCTGGGTGCGCTGGTCGTTGCCGTGGACGCCGCGGACCCCGGGGCCGACGGCCCTGCTGGCCCGGGCCACGGACGCCACCGGGCGGACACAGCCCGCGACGGCGGCCCACAACACGCAGGGCTACCTCTTCGACGCGGTCGTGCGCCACCCGGTGACGGTGGTCTGAGCGCCGGCTCCGGCGCTGCCCCGCACGCCGGGCAGCGCCCGGTCCCTTTCGCCCGTGGGACTGGACGGGGGAATGAGCGGTGCCGGGCCGGTACGGGGTGGTGTCGGCGTCGGGGAGACGTGGTGCGTGGCCGAGGATCGGGGCATGGGCTTCGTACTGCCGGTCCTCTTCGCGTTGTTCGCGGCGCTCAGCAACGCGCTCGCGACGGTGCTCCAGCGGCGGGCCGCGCTCACGGTGCCGCAGAGTGACGGCTTCCGGTTCGGGCTGGTCGTCGACCTGATGAGGCGGCCGCTGTGGATCGGCGGGATCCTGGCGGTGATCGCCGCCGGCGTCGGGCAGGCCGTGGCGCTCGCCACGGGCGCGCTGGCCCTCGTACAGCCCCTGTTCGTGCTGGAGTTGCCGCTCGCGCTGCTCATCGCCTCGCTGGTGGCGCGCAGTCGCATGCCCGGGACGCTGTGGCTCGCGGTGGCGGGCGTGGTGGGCGGGCTCGGGATCGTACTGGTGGCCGCCTCGCCGGCCGGCAACCGTACGGACGTCCCCCTCGACCGGTGGGTCCTGGCACTGGCGGCGTGCGCGGCGGCGGTGGCGGTACTGGCAGCGGTAGGACTGCGGTGGCCACCGGGCCGGATGCGGGCCGGGTGTCTCGGTGCGGCGACCGCCGTCTGCTACGCGCTCACGGCCGCCCTGATGAAGTCGGCCGTGCACGTACTCGACGACGACGGCATCGGCGCATTCCTGACGACTTGGGAGACCTACGCCTTCGCCGCGAGCGGCGTCTGCGCCCTGCTGCTCCTCGAACACGCCATGCAGGGCGGCCCGCTGGTCGCCTCGCAACCCGCGCTGACCCTCGGCGACGCGGGCGTGAGCGTCGCGCTGGGGGTGCTCCTGTACGAGGAACACCTGCGGACCCACTGGTGGCTGGTCCCCCAGGTGCTCGGGCTGGTCCTCATCAGCGCCGGAGTGCTCGCCCTGGCCAGGGGCGGCGAGGGGGCCGCGGCCGGCGCGCCGTGAGAGACGGGTCCCGCGGCCGGCTCGTGGCTCCGCGCCCGACCGTCAGGCCCTCGTCCGGCCGACCTGCGGAGCGTGCGCGCCGGAGCCGTTCGACGGGTGGTAGAGCGTCCGGGCGCGCGCCGGGTCGAAGGGCTGCCCACCGTGCAGGTACAGGAAGTGGTCCAGCTGCCACGCCTGCGCGCCGGCGGCCTGGCGGTTGGTGGTGGTCACCCAGGGCGGGTAGACGCGGAAGGCGCGTTTCCCGCCGATGCCGTCCGCCGATACGACGCCGTGCCGGCGCAGGGCCTCCCGAGGGAAGACGAACTGGCCGAAGTGCTGGTCCTCGCGGCAGCTGATGACGAAGAGGTCGACGGCGTCCGCGGCGTCGAAGGGCTGGATGGGCCCGGCCGCGGACCTCTTCCACACCGTGACGAACTGTCCGGCCTTCGTCGGGGTCGTCCTGGCCGCGCGGAACCGGACGGACAGGCCGTCGAGGGTGAAGGCGTGGGCGGCGTAGTCGGCGCTCTCGGCTTCGGGGACCGGCAGCGAACAGCTGAACCCGCAGGGGTCGTAGACGAGTGCCTTCGCCGCCAGGAGATCGCTGGGGACCGCGGCGGTGGCCGGCCAGGGCGGGGAACCTCCGGGACGGGGGCCGGGTGCGTGGTCGTCGTTCGTCGTCATCCGTTCACCCTGTCACGGTGCCGGGCCCGCGCTGCGCACCCTGTCCCCGCTCCGTCCGGCCGGGAGCGGGCCTTCGGACGCCCTGGGCGTCCGAAGGCCGTGCCCGTCCGCGCCGACGCGTGCCGGTCTTTCAGGAGGCGGGCGTGAACTTCGCCGCCGCGGGCGCCGTCGAGGCCTCCTTCACCACTTTCATGCCGCCCGGGACCGTCGCGTCGGGCTTCATGATCACGCTCTGCCGGGTCGACGGGGCCTGGGGGTCCGAGAAGTCGTGCGTGATGCCGAAGCCGTTGTCGTACGACTTCAGGCCCAGCAGCGCCTTGCGGATGCCCTCGCGGGTCAGGTCCTTGTCGGCGCAGGCCTTCTTCAGCACCTCGCCGAAGAGGGAGCCGGCGGTGAATCCGGCCACCACGCCGTTGTCGAGGCCGGCGTCCGGGTACTCCGCCTTGTACGCGGCGGCGAGGGCGGCCGGACCCGCCTCCGTGGAGCCGATCGGCAGGGCGGAGGAGGCGACGTAGTAGTCCTTCTGCAGTGCCGCGCCCGCCGGGGTGGCCAGCAGCTGCGGAGAGAAGGCCGAGTTGTTGCCGACGAACGGCACGTTCCACCCGCCGGCCGCGGCGACCCCGACGAGCGAGGCGGCCTGACGGGGACCGGCGCTGACGACCACGGCCTTGACCCCGGCCTGCTTGAGGGCGGCGACCTGGGCCGTCATGTCGTTGTCGGTCGGTTTGATCTTCTGTTCGACGATGGTCAGCCCGGCCTCCTTGGCCGCGTGCTTGGCCCCGGTGAGCGCGTTCTCGCCGTAGTCGCCCTCGAAGTAGACGTGCCCGACCTTGTCGCCGGAGGCGATCCGCTTCTCGTCGAGCAGGAAGCCGACGGCGTTGACGGTCTCGATGTCGTACGTCGCGCCCACCGTGCGGATGTACGGACTGCCCAGGAGCGAGGCGGACCAGGCCTGCGGGATGACCAGTCCCTTGTCCTGGCCGTCGATGCGCTGCTCGACGGCGGCGACGAACGGCGAGCCGATGAACTGGGTGAAGCCCAGCACCGTCGGCTCCAGCTCGGTGTAGGCGGCGAGGGCCTTCTGGGGGTCGTAGCCGTGGTCGCGCACGGTCAGCTCGATCGTGCGGCCGCAGATTCCGCCGGCCGCGTTCGCCTGCTTGACCCAGAGCTGCTGGGCCTGGGTGACGCTCTTGCCGAGCGAGGCGTAGACACCGGTCATGTCGGTGAGCGCGCCGAGCCGGATGACGGTGTCACTCACCCCGGTTCCGGCCTTCACACCGCCCGCGGCGGGCTTGTCACCGGCATCGGTCTTGGCCTTGCCGCTGCACCCGGCAGCGCCGGTCAGGACGAGCGCGGCCGCCAGGGCCGCCGTACCGAGCCTTCTTCTGTTCACGTTCGCTCCTTCGGGAGGGGGGACCGGGTCCGGACGATCCGGGTGACGGCGCCGATGCGGGCGAGGCCGCCGGGGAGGAACAGGACGACCACGACGACGGCCGCGCCGTAGAGGTAGCGGGAGGCCTCGCCCGGGGAGACCCCGCCGGTACCGGGCGCGGACACCAAGGGGAGGGTGTCGCTGTACCGGGCGAGGAGCTGGGGCAGCAGGGACACGAAGACCGCACCGGCCACGGCTCCGGCGACCGTGCCCAGACCGCCGATGACGATCATGGCGAGGTACTCCAGGGACAGGACCATGCCGAAGTAGTCCGGCACGGTGCGCTGGAAGACCAGAGCGAGCAGTACGCCGGCCAGCCCCGCGTACATCGACGACAGGACGAAGACGGCGGCCCGCGTCCGGGCGACCGGCACGCCCATCACCCCCGCGGCGATGCGGTGGTCGCGCAGGGCGTTCATGGCGCGGCCGGGCCGGCCGCGCAGGACCCCGCGCGCGAACAGGGCACCGCCGAGGAGGGCGGCGAGGGCGACGTACCAGAGCTTCTCGGCGGACTGGAAGGGGACGGCGGCGACGACCGTCTCGGTGTCGTCGAAGGTGATGCCGAAGAGGGACAGCGGCTCCACGGCGCGGCCGTTGAAGCCTCCGGTGAGGCTCGTGGCGTTGAAGAGCAGGTGCTGGCCGATGAAGATCAGCGCGAGGGTGGCGATGCCGAGGTACGCGCCGCTCAGACGGCCCGCGATCGGACTGAAGAGACCGCCCGCCGCCCCGGCGAGGGCGACCGCGAGGACCGCGGCGAGCCAGCTGGGCAGGCCGAGGCCGACGAGCGTGTGGCCGCCGGCGGTGCTGCCGTCCCCGGCGAGCGCGCAGTAGCCGTACGCGCCCACGGCGAGGAAGAAGGCATGCCCCATGGACAGCTGGCCGGTGGCGCCCGTCAGCAGGTTGAGCCCGATGGCGCCGATGGCCGCGGCCATGGCGAAGAGCCCGGCCTGCAGCCAGAACCGGTCGAGGTAGAACGGCAGCGCGAGCAGCACCGCGCCCGCGACGGCCGCCGAGACGGTCCGGGTCCGGGTGTCAGACACGGGCGAGCTCCTTCGTACCGAAGAGTCCGGCCGGCCGGACCAGTAGGACGGCGACCATGACCACGTACGGCGCGAGGTCGCCGATGCCGCGGCCGAGGAAGGCGAGCTGGCCCTGGTAGCCCGTGGCCAGGGCCTCGGTGACTCCCACGATCAGTCCGCCGGCCAGGGCGCCGGTGGTGGAGTCGAGGCCCCCGAGGATCGCCGCCGGGAAGGCCTTGAGCGCGGCCAGGGAGGTGGCCCGCTCCAGACCCGGCGTGGGGAAGACCGTCAGGAAGAGCGCGGCGACGGCGGCGAGCGCCCCGGCCACCGCCCAGGCGGCGAGCGAGACCCGGCCCAGGCGCACTCCCATCAGGGCGGCGGTCTCGGGCCGTTCGGCTGCGGCGCGCATCGCCACCCCCCAGGAGGTGTGGCGGAACACGAGCAGGAAGACGGTGATCAGCAGGCCGGCGGCGAGGATGGCGGCGATCCGGGTCTGGGCCAGGGTGACGGGACCGAGGTGGACGACGCGGTCGCCCCACGGGTCGCCGAGCGGGAGTACGTCCGTGCCGATGCGCCGGGTGAGGTCGGTGATGAGGAGGATGTCGACGCCGATGGTGACGATGGCCAGCACGCTCTGGTCCTGGCCCCGGTAGCGCCGCATCACCAGGAACTCGATCGCAGCCCCGACCGCGGCCGCCGCGAGGGTGCCGACCGCGAGGGCGGGCCAGAAGCCGAGTTCATCGTGCAGGGCCGCGGTGACGTACCCGCCGGCCAGCAGCAGGGAGGCGTGGGCGAAGTTGACCACCTCGGTGGCCTTGAAGATGATCACGAAGCCGAGGGCGATCAGGGCGTAGACGGAACCCATCGAGATTCCGCCGATGAGCAGTTCGAGGAAGGTGATCACGCGGCCGGTTCCTCCTCTCCGAGGTACGCGCGGACCACCGCGGGATCGTTCTGCACCTGCGCGGGAGTCCCGCCGCCGATGCGCCTGCCGAAGTCGAGTACGGTCACCTCGTCCGCGAGCCGCATCACCACCCCCATGTCGTGTTCGACCAGCACGATCGAGATGCCGAGACCGTCCCGGACGCCCGCGATGACGGCGGCCGTGCGGCGGCGCTCGTCCGCGGTCATGCCGGCGACGGGTTCGTCGAGGAGCAGCAGCCGGGGCTCCGTGCACAGGGCCCGGGCGAGCTCGACGAGCTTCTGCTTTCCGTACGGGAGGGAGCCCGCCGGCGCCGCGAGGTCGCCCTCCAGGCCGACGAACTCGGCTATCTCCCGCACCCGTTCGCGGTGCAGGCGGTCCTCGCGGGCCGCTGAGGGCAGCCGCAGTCCGGTGGCCAGGAACCCGGACCGCGTCAGCCGGTGGCGGCCCAGGAGCAGGCTGTCGGCGACGGTGGTGTGAGGCGGGAGCGCCAGGTTCTGGAAGGTGCGGGCGATGCCCAGGCCCGCGACCTCGTGCGGAGCGAGGCCCGTGAGCTCGGCGGTACCGAAGCGGACGCTGCCCTTCGTGGCCCGGTACACACCGGAGAGGACGTTGAAGCAGGTCGACTTGCCCGCCCCGTTGGGTCCGATGACGGCGTGGACGCTCCCGGGGGCCACGGCGAAGGAGACGCCGTCGAGTGCGGTCAGGCCCGCGAAGCGGACGGTGACATCGGTGACGGAGAGCGGCGGGGGAGGGGAGGGCGCCGCCGCAGGGGAGGGGGAAGGCGGTGGGGGAGGGGACCAGGCCGCGCTCACGCGGACCACCTGCGCAGCTCCCGGGGCGCCCCGGCGGGCGCCGGCACCCGCCCGGCTCCGTCGGTGATGCCGAGATAGCGGCGGCGGACCTCGTCGGAGACGGCCAACTCCGCGGCCGGGCCGTCGAGGGCCACCTCGCCGACTTCCAGGACGTAGGCGTGGGAGGAGAGGCGCAGGGCCACGGCCGCGTTCTGCTCGACGAGGAGCACCGAAGTGCCGGATGCGTTGATCTCGGTGACGGTCTCCGCGATGACGGCGGCCATCTTGGGTGCCAGCCCGAGAGTGGGCTCGTCGAGGAGCAGCAGACGGGGGCGGGCCATCAGTGCCCGGCCCAGGGCGAGCATCTGCTGTTCGCCGCCGGACAGCAGGCCGGCGCGCTGCCGTGCCCGCTCCGCCAGTACGGGGAACAGCTCGTGCACCCGGGCGAGGGACCGGGCCACGTCCGCGCGGGCTCCCGAACGGGCGCCCAGCGCCCCGGCGCGGAGGTTGTCCGCGACGGTCATCCGTGTGAACACCTGCCGCCCTTCCGGTACTTGGACCACGCCGGCGGCGACGACCCGGTCGGGGCCGAGTCCGTCCAACGGCCGGCCGCCGAAGCTGACGGTCCCGCCCGTCACGGCGCCCCGGTGGAACGTGAGCGTCCGGGACACCGCACGCAGCAGCGTCGACTTCCCGGCCCCGTTCCCGCCGAGTACGACGACCACCGCGCCGGCGGGCACGTCGAGCGATACGGAGCGCAGCGCCCGGACCGGCCCGTAGCCGGCGGACAGCGCGCGCACCTGTAGTGAAGCCACGTCCTCTCCCTTCTCTTCGCGGCCTTGTGCTGGCGCACAGACCAGCACCGGGCCGGGCCCGCGTCCACGGCCGGATGCGGAATCGCTGCCGATGACCAGCTGCGGCCCGAGCGCGCTGTGCACACGCACAGACCTCGTGCGGGGGCCGCTGACGGGGGCCGGGCCGGATGGCATCCTCGGCGGCCACGGGCGGACGCGGAACGTGCACGGAAGGCGGTCATGGGCGGACGCAGAACGCGCACGGAACAGGAATGGTCGGTCCTGCTGTCGGCCGCGGACGTGCTGATCGCGAGCATCTCCGGACTCACCGACCAGCTCATCGAGGACCTGGCGAAACACTCGCCCCTCTTCGACCTGGCCGTACCCCGCGACGAGCACTGGCAGCAGGTCAACGAGGCCATGCACTACGGGATCGAGGCGTTCGCCGCGCGCCGGTCCGCGCCGCGCAAGGACCTCCTGTACGCCGAGGAGCTGGGCCGCAGGCGGGCCGAACAGGGACTGCCGCTCGGCCTGCTGCTCTACGCGTACCGCAGGGCGGGCCGCCTCACCTGGGACGCGCTGCTGGACATCGTGACCGAGAAGGACCCCGAGGCGCTGCCGGTGCTCGCGCGCGCGGCCGGGGCCATGTGGGCGGGCATCGAACAGCAGGCGACCGCGACGGCCGAGGCCTACAGGACGGCGGAGCTGGAGATGCGGCGGCGCAGCGACGAGCGCGTGCAGGCCTTGCTGGACGCCCTGCTGGAGGGGGACGCCACGCCCGGGCTGGCCGCCCGGACGGCGCTCGCGCTGGACCTGCCGGAGCAGGGGCGGTACGCGGTGGTGGTGCTGCCGGCGGACCGGGGCGACGAGGTGCACCGCGTGGTCGCGGCGCGCGGGATGCGGCTGTTCTGGCGGATGCGCACCGAACGGGAGCTGGCGGTCGTGGCCTTGGGCGACTCCTCGCCGGCCGACCTGGCGGCTGAGCTGGCGGACCGCTGCCCCGGGCCGGGCGGCATCAGCCCCGCCGTGGACGGGCTGGCGGAGCTGGGCCGGGCGCGGCGGCTGGCGGAGACGGCGCTGCGGACCTGCGGTCCGGACGAGCGGGTGCTGGTGCAGCTGACCGACCGGCTGCCCACGGCCCTGGTCGTGCGTCAGCCGGAACTCTCGGCCGAGCTGGTCCTGTCGGTCCTGGGGCCCCTGCTGGAGCTGGATCCGGCGGACAGGGCGATGCTGCTGGAGACCCTGGACGCCTGGCTGGCCGCGGAGGGCTCGGCCGGCCGCGCGGCCGGCCGTCTGTACTGCCACCGCAACACGGTCTTCAACCGCCTCCGCCGACTGGAGCACTTGACCTCGCGCTCGCTGTCCCGGCCCCGGGACCTGATCGCGCTGACCCTGGCCCGGGACGCGTACCGGCTTTCGGGAGGCTGACCCGACCGGGCCCGCTCCGCCGCGGCCGTCACGGCCGGACCTCGTGCCGCGGGCGGGTCACCTGCCGGCGCCGAGCCGATCGCGCTGGATCCGGTGCGCGAGGGAACGGCGCACGGATGCCTGTGCGGGGGCGGCGGTGGTCTTCGGCGGGAGGTCGAGACCGCGGCTGATCTCGTCGTACGCGGCCTGGTGGCCGGCGGGCAGGTCCGCCCGGTGCAGCCTCAGATCCTCTTCGACGAGGCGCCGCAGCTCGTCGACGTTCTGAGGAGTGAAGCGCTTCTTGCCCCGGGTGAGGGCGTCGACGGAGCGGGTGCAGCGGGCGGATTCCCCCAAGGCCTCGGAGATGTTCTCGGCCAGGCCCCACAGGCGTCCTTCGAGCCAGGGGGCGTCGTGCTGGTCGAGGGAGAGCCCCATCGGGGGCTGGGGGGCGTCGGCCTTGTGCTTCGCCACCTGTTTGGACACGGCGGGCTGGCTCATGTCGGTGAGCTGCGCGATGCGTTCCTGCGTCCAGCCGAGACCGACGAACACTTTGATCATTTCGGCGCGGAGCTTGCGCATCTCCTCGCCCGCGCGGATGACCTCGTTCATGCCGGTGAGCATCCGCTCGGCCTGTTCCTCGGTCAGTGTCCCGGCCGGCGTCTCGGGGATCCGGCGCGTGCTCTCTTCGGCTGCCACGCCCCAGTTATATACCCGGGCACCCGCGCCGCATAACCCGGTTGTATAACTCGGTTATGGCTGACAGGATCCGTCCCATGCCCACTTTCACCGCGCCTGACGGAACCCAGCTCGCCTACCGCGTGAGCGGCCAGGGCGAGCCGGTCGTCTGTATCCCCGGAGGCCCCGCGGACTCCGCGTACCTCGGCGACCTCGGCGGCCTGTCCGCGCACCGCCGGCTGGTCGTCCTGGACCTCCGCGGCACCGGCCGGTCCGCGATCCCCGAGGACACCGCCTCCTACCGCTGCGACCGCCTGGTCGACGACGTCGAGGCGCTCCGCGTGCACCTCGGACTTCCCCGGACGGATCTGCTCGGCCACTCCGCGGGGTCGAACATCGCGATGCAGTACGCCGCCCGGTACCCGCGGAACGTCGGCAAGCTCGCCCTCATCGGCCCCAGCCCCCGGGCCGTCGGCGTGGCGGTCACCCCGCGGACGCGCCGGGAGCTCGCCCGGCTCCGCGGGCAGGAACCGTGGTTCCCGGCGGCGTTCGCCGCCCTGGAGGCGATCACCGAGGGAACGGGCAGCGACTGGGAAGCCATCGCCCCCTTCTTCTGGGGCCGGTGGGACGCGGCGGCCCGAGAGCACCACGAGGCCGCCCGGCCGGGCAACCAGGAGGCCGTCGCCCTCTTCGGAGCCGAGGGCGCCTTCGACCCGCACGCCACCCGGAAGGCGCTCGCCGCCCTCGGGGCGCCCGTTCTCCTCCTCACCGGCGACGTCGACTTGAACAGCCCGCCCGCGACGGTCGCGGAGCTCGCGGAGGTCTTCCCTCACGTCACGCTCACGGTGCAACCCGGAGCGGGCCACTACCCGTGGCTCGACGACGCCGACCGGTTCGTCGCGGCCACGGCGGCGTTCCTCGCCGGATGAGCGGAGCGCGCGGCGCCGACCCGGTGGACCTGGACCTTCCCGGTCACACCTCTAGTTCCGCCGGACGTCCTTGACGAACACGATGCCGTCGCTGTCCGTCAAGTGGGCCGGGGCGAGCGGGGCGTAGCCGAACCAGGGGGATGTGCGGGGCGCGGGCCGCATGTCGCCGAGGGCGGCGGCCAAGCGCCGGGCGTCGACGACGCAGCGGTCCTCGGGGAGCGCGTACAGGAGTCCTTCGACGGTGTCCGGCGGCGGCGCGTCCACTCCCTGGTGCCGGATCGTGCCGAGGGCCGTGGCCACGAATGCGTAGTCCTCGCCGAGCCGTGCGCTCACCAGCGCACCGGCGCTCCACCACTCCAGCGGCATCCCGCCCATCCGCATGGTGCTCTTCTCCCGCTGGAGATGGGAGTTGTGGGCGTAGACCAGCGCGGGGCCCCGAGCGGCGACCGCGAGGAGGTTGTGGGCCATCATCTGGTCCCGCAGGCCCACCAGCCGGGTCATGCGGGCCGGTGAGGCGTCGGCCATCCAGTAGTGGTAACGCAGCAGGCCGGTCGCGGTGCGCCCGTACAGACGTACCCGGTCCAAGGCGTCCGGCGCGGTCACCGCGGCCAGGTGCGGCGTCTGCGCGTCGAGCAGCGCCACCAGGTCGTCGGCGAGCAACCGCAGCCGGCCGGCAGCGGCCGACTGCCCCACGGACCGGGCCGGGTCCCTCATCGCGGCGGGTTCGGTCCACGAGTCGTCAGCGCCGAGCAGGCGGTCGATGGTCTCCGCGGTGCAGGGGAGCAGGTCCGCTTCCACCCGGGCCGAGAGGTAGCTGTGGAGTGCGGTGAGGGCCTCCCGGGGGCTCGCGGCTCCGGTGATCTCCAGCGGACCGTCGAAGCCGGCGAAGCGCAGGCGCTCGGAGGTGGGACGGCCGTCGTTGTAGGCGCGCATCCAGCGCACGAGTTCGCGGTTGGCCGCGGAGGCGCCCCAGCCGCGGCTGAACCCGCGCTCCATGACCCCGTCGAGCGTGCCCGCGCCCGAGGTGACGTAGTCGTCCACGACGAGGCCCGCCACGCAGTCGCTCTCGATCGCGATCGTCCGGTAGCCCTCCTGCTCGACGAACTGCCGGAAGAGTTCGTTGCGCAGGTCGAGCAGAGCGTCCTCGCCGTGGGTCGGCTCGCCCAGGGCGAGCATCCGCGGCCTGGCCGGGAGCAGCCCCATGACGGCGGCAGCCTCGACGGCATGGACGGCGTCCTTGATGTCAGTAGCCATGCCTTCAACGGTATCGTTGAACCTTCGATTGAAACTTTCGCGTGATTTCGGCAGGACAAGGATGCGAAACCTTCAAACCGGTGACCGGCTCAGGCCGATCGATCTGGCGCGCGGCCACGGTCTGTCCACGCAGGCGATCAGGAACTACGAGGAGGCCGGCGTCCTTCCGCCCGCCGGGCGCACGTCCCACGGCTACCGCACCTATGCGCCGCTCCACGCGCGGGCTCTGGGCGCGTTCCTCGCCCTGTTGCCCGGCCACGGCCACCGGAGGTCGACATCGATCATGCGGGCGGTCAACGGGGATGACGTCGATGAGGCGTTGCGCCTCATCGACGAGAGCCACGCCCAGCTCCTCGACGACCGCCGGACGCTCCAAGCCGTGGAGAGCGCCCTCCGCGACCTGGAAGCCACCACTCCGTCCGGGCCCGACGCGGAGTTCCCGTCCGGCGTCACGTTCATCGGACCGCTGGCAGGGCAGCTCGGGATCCGGTCCGCGACACTGCGCAAGTGGGAGCGCTCTGGGCTGGTGCGGCCGCGCCGCGACCCGCGGACCGGATACCGCGTCTACGACGAGGCCGACGTACGGGACGCCCGGCTGGCCCACCAGCTCAGGCGGGGCGGCTACCTGCTGGACCAGATCGCCCCGCTGATCGCCCAGGTGCGGGCGGCCGGCGGGCTGGAGCCGCTGGAGGCCGCCCTCGGCGACTGGCGCGGTCGGCTGACCGCCCGCGGACGCGCGATGCTGACCGGGTCCGCCGAGCTGGAGGCCTACCTGCGCGCACGCAGTGCAACTTCTGCACCAGCAACTTCGTTGCCTTGACCTGAAGTTGAGTTGAGGTCCTACCGTCGATCACGTTGATCACCACCTGACGACAGGGGACGACTCATGGACCTCGGTACCGGAGCCATATCCGACCGGACGCTCGTACTGGGCCCGGGAGGTCTGGTCGGCACGGCATGGATGGCCGGCTTGGCCGCCGGACTGCGCCGCGGCGGGGTGGATCTCGGGGAAGCGGACCTCACCGTCGGTACGTCGGCCGGTGCGATCGTCGGCGCGATGCTGGGCACCGGCCAGGACCTCGACCGGCTCGCCGCCCCGGCACGCGAGCCGGGCCCGCAGACCCCCCGGCGTGAGGTCGACGCCGCCGTGATCGGGTCCGTCTTCGCCGTACTCGGCGAACCCGGGCTGGAACCCGGCGAGGCCCGGCGCCGGGTCGGACGCATCGCCCTCGACCACGCCGAGTCCGACGTGGACCCCGATGCCGAGCGGGCCCTGCTCGCGCGGCGGGGCGCCCTGATCGGATCGAATGCCTGGCCGTCGGAGCGGAGGTTCCTGATCACCGCGGTGGACGCGGCCTCGGGTGAACCCGTGGTGTGGGACCGCACGAGCGGCGTACCGCTGGTGCACGCGGTGGCCGCGAGCAGCGCGTTCCCCGGGGCGGAGCCGCCCGTCACCATCCACGGGCGGCGGTACATGGACGGCGCCCTGCGCGCCGGGGCGAACGCGGATCTCGCGGCCGGGGCCCGCGCGCTGGTCGTCATCGAGCCGCTGGCGCACTTGTCCCCCAGGGAGGGGTTCGAGCAGCAGCCGGCCGCCGTCGGGGCGCAGACGGTCGTGACCGTCAGCCCCGATCCGGACGCGGTGCGGGCCTTCGGCTCGAACCTGTACGACCCGGCGAGCTGGGAGCCGGCGTACCGGGCGGGGCTCGACCAGGCGACCGCTACCGCCGAACGCCTCCGTACCGCGTGGAAGTCCGTCTCCGGCACCGCCTGACCCGCCCCGACGGACGCCCCTTGCCCGCCGCCTCACACGGCGCGTTCGGCCAGGGCGGAGTCCACCGCCGCTTCGGCGTGCAGGCGGGCGGTGGGGAAGACCGGTACGGGGCTGTCCTCGGGGCCGATCAGGAGCTCGATCTCGGTGCACCCGAGGATGACGCCCTCCGCACCTTCGGCGACGAGGTCTTCGACGACCCGCCGGTACGCCGCACGCGACTGGTCTCGGACCACGCCCAGGCAGAGCTCCTCGTAGATCACGCGGTGCACGAGAGCCCGTCCGTCGGCATCCGGGACCCGGACGTCCAGCCCGCCCGCCGCGAGGCGGCCCCGGTAGAAGTCCTGCTCCATGGTGAACGCCGTGCCCAGCAGCCCCACCCGGCGCAGTCCCGCGGCGCGGACGGCGGCGGCCGTGGCGTCCGCCAGGTGGAGCAGCGGCACCGGGGTCGCAGCCTCGATGTGTTCCGCGACCCTGTGCATGGTGTTGGTGCAGAGGAGCAGCAGATCCGCTCCGGCCGCCTCCAGCGACCGGGCGGCGTCGGCCAGCACCGCGCCTGCCTCCTCCCAGCGGCCCTGGGCCTGGAGCTGTTCGATCTCCGCGAAGTCCACGGAGTAGAGCACGCAGCGGGCCGAGTGGAGCCCGCCGAGCCGCTCGCGCGTCCGCTCGTTGAGGATCCGGTAGTACTCGGCCGTCGACTCCCAGCTCATTCCGCCGATCAGCCCGATCGTCTTCATGCTCGTCCCACGCTCCTGCTCCCCGTAGTCACCGTGCACTCGATCATAAGTTCTTCCGTGGAAATATCGCTACTCCATAAGCATTGCTTTGACTGCCTCCCGTAGGGCCTGTCGCGTCGGTGGGAGACGCAGGTCACATTCGTCCGTGTCACAGGGGAGCGGGCTGCCCCGTCTCAGAGGGTGTAGCCACTGACGACCACGAAGGAGCACACCATGGACGCGCGACTCGACTACTTCGCCAGCCCGACCACCGGCAAGGCCTTCAAGCACCTGTTGGCAGCCGGCAAGGTGATCAAGGACTCGTCCCTGCCGGCCGCGACGCAGGAGCTGGTGGCGCTGCGCGTGAGTCAGATCAACGGCTGCGCCATGTGCATCGACATGCACACGAAGGAGGCCGCCGCCGCCGGTGAGACCTCCATCCGCCTGCACCTGGTCGTGGCGTGGCGCGAGGCCACCGTCTTCACCGAGGCCGAGCGTGCCGCGCTGGAGTTCGCGGAGCAGGCGACCCGCGTCGCGGACGCGGCCGGCGGGGTCGGTGACGAGGTGTGGGCGCGGGCCGCCAAGCACTACGACGAGGAGCAGCTCACGGCCCTGGCGGTCCTGGTCTCCTTCATGAACATGGTGAACCGGCTGAACGTCATCGCCCAGCAGCCGGCCGGCGCCTACGAGGTCGGGCAGCTGCACTGAGCGGCGGCAACGGCGGGCTCGGGGTCCGGCTGGGACCCCGGACCGCCGGCCCGGGGGGCGTTGCTCTGACCCCCCGACGGTCCGGATGATCATCAGATAGCCCCTGCGTCGACCAGTACGGCCAGGCGGGAAGGCATCAGTGGGAGGGATTCGGCGTGAGCAAGGTCGAGGAGTTCGAGGATCTGCGGTCGCTGCTGTTCTCGATCGCCTATCGCATTCTGGGCAGCGTCGGTGAAGCCGAGGACGCGGTGCAGGAGACATGGCTGCGCTTCGACGGCTCGACGACCCGTCCCACGTCGACCAAGGCCTTCCTCTCGGCCACGGTGACGCGCATCTCGATCGACGTACTGCGTTCCGCGCGGGTGCGGCGCGAGGAGTACGTCGGCCAGTGGCTGCCCGAGCCGCTGCTGAGCGATCCGTACCAAGATCCCGCACGGTCGGTGGAGCTGGCGGACTCGGTGTCGATGGCGGCGCTGCTGCTCCTGGAGCGGCTCAGCCCCTTGGAGCGGTCGGTGTTCGTCCTGCGGGAGGTGTTCGCCTTCGGCTTCGACGACATCGCCGCGGCGGTAGGGCGTTCCGAGGCGGCGTGCCGCCAACTTCTGGTGCGGGCGCGCCGGCACATGGAGGCAGGGCGACCGCGGTTCGAGGCGGACCGCCGGGAGCGTCAGGAACTGGCGACGCGCTTCTTCGACGCGCTGAAGGACGGCGACGTGGGCGGGCTGCAGGATCTGCTGGCCGCCGACGTGCAGCTCGTCGGGGACGGCGGCGGCAAGGCCCCGCAGCTGGCCAAGGCCGTCACGGGCGCGTCGAACGTGGCCCGGGTGCTGGGCACGGTCTTCCCCTGGCTGATCCGGATCGACGTGTCGTGCGAGCCGCACGAGGTCAACGGCCAGCCGGGCGCCATCTTCCGCGACCGGGACGGCAAGGTGCTCCAGGCCCTGGTCCTGGACGTGCTCGACGGGCAGATCCAGACCATCCGAGCGGTGCTCAATCCCGACAAGCTCGGCCACATCGGGCCGGTAGCCGACGCCTGGGCCATCAAGCACGAGCTGCAGCGGGCGCGGAGGCAGCCGAACTGACGGCGTGGAGAACGGTGACCGCTGGTAGCCGCCGGCCCGGGGGCTCGGGGCGGCCCACCCTCCCCGAGCCCCGTCCGCGGCTTCGACCGTGACGCGGCCGCCCGGCCGGAGCCGTGCGGTTTCGGCTCCCGCGTACCCTCGACCCGTGCCTGCCTCCCGCCCCCACCACGTCGCCGTCCTCGTCCTCGAGGGGGCGAAACCCCTCGACGTCGGCATTCCCGCGCAGGTGTTCACGACCCGCGCGAGCATGCCGTACGAGGTACGGGTGTGCGGCGCGGAGCCCGGGCTCGTGACCGGGGGCGACGGCCTGTCGTACTCCGTCGCCCACGGCCTGGAGGCGCTCGCCTGGGCCGACACCGTCTTCGTCCCCGGCTACCGGCTCCCGGACCGCGACGACCCGCCGCGAGCCGTCGTCGACGCGCTCGTCGCCGCCCACGAGCGGGGTGCGCGGCTCGCCGCCATTTCGACGGGGGCCTTCGCGCTCGCCGCCACGGGCCTGCTCGACGGCAAGCGGGCCACGACCCACTGGCACTACGCGCGGGCCCTCGCGGCGAAGTGGCCGCTGGTGCGGGTCGACGAGAACGTCCTGTTCGTCGACGAGGGCAGCGTGCTCACCTCGGCCGGCGCCGCCTCGGGCATCGACCTGTGCCTGCACATCCTGCGCACCGACGTCGGGGTGGCCGCGTCCAACCACACGGCCCGGCGGCTGGTCGCGGCCCCCTACCGCAGCGGCGGCCAGGCGCAGTACGTACCGCGCAGCGTGCCCGAGCCGCTCGGCGAGCGCTTCGCCGCCACCCGCGAATGGGCGCTGCACCGGCTGGGCGAGCCCCTCACCCTCGAGGTGCTCGCCCGGCACGCGGCGGTGTCCCCGCGCACCTTCTCGCGGCGCTTCGCCGAGGACACCGGGTACACGCCGATGCAGTGGGTGATGAGGGCGCGCATCGACGTGGCCCGCGAACTGCTGGAGCGTTCCGGGCGGAGCGTCGAGCAGATCGCCGCCGACGTGGGCCTCGGTACCGGCGCGAACCTGCGGCTGCACTTCCAGCACATCCTGCGCACCACGCCGAGCGAGTACCGGCGCACCTTCGCCCGGGGCGAGTGAGCCGAGAGCACGGCGCGGCCGCCCGCCCACGACCTTTGGCGCGATCCTTGCGGACCGTGGCGATCGCGCCGCTGTCGTCCGCGGCCGCCGCACGCGAACCTGGTGGCGAACCGAAGGGACACACCATGACTCGTATCGCCATCAACGGATTCGGCCGCATCGGACGCAACGTTCTGCGCGCGCTGCTCGAACGCGACAGCGACCTCGAGATCGTCGCGGTCAACGACCTCACCGAGCCGGCCACCCTCGCGCGGCTGCTCGCCTACGACACGACGTCCGGCCGGCTCGGCCGCCCGGTGACCGTGGAGGGCGACGTCCTCGTCGTCGACGGCCGCCGCATCAAGGTGCTCGCCGAGCGCGAGCCGGCGAAGCTCCCCTGGGGCGAGCTCGACGTCGACGTCGTGCTCGAGGCGACCGGCCGCTTCGCCACGGCCAAGGCCGCCCGCGCCCACATCGATGCGGGCGCCAAGAAGGTGCTGGTCAGCGCGCCGGCGGACGGTGCGGACATCACGCTCGCGTTCGGGGTGAACAGCGACGCGTACGACCCGGCCCTGCACACCATCGTCTCGAACGCCTCGTGCACGACCAACGCGCTCGCGCCGCTGGCCGCGGTGCTCGACGACCTCGCGGGCATCGAGCACGGCTTCATGACGACGGTGCACGCCTACACGCAGGAGCAGAACCTGCAGGACGGCCCGCACCGCGACGCCCGCCGCGCCCGCGCCGCCGCCGTCAACATCGTGCCGACGACCACGGGCGCCGCCAAGGCGATCGGCCTGGTGCTCCCCAACCTCGAGGGCAAGCTCTCGGGCGACTCCATCCGCGTGCCGGTTCCCGTCGGTTCGATCGTCGAGCTCAACACGACCGTCGCCCGTGACGTGACGCTCGAGGACGTGCTGGAGGCGTACCGCGCCGCGGCGGCGGGGCCGCTCGCCGGCGTGCTCGAGTACTCCGACGACCCGCTCGTGTCGTCCGACATCACGGGCAACCCCGCCTCGTCGATCTTCGACTCGGCCCTCACCCGCGTCGAAGGCCGCCACATCAAGGTGGTCGCCTGGTACGACAACGAGTGGGGCTTCTCGAACCGCGTGATCGACACGCTCGAGCTCATCGCCACCCGCTGACCGCGCGGCGCTGCGCCATGAACGGTGTCCCCGTTCGGGCACTCTCCGGACCGGCGCGCTGACCTCGCGCCTCTCCGGATCGTGCACGCGACTCCCGGTACCGGCCCACCGCCGGTACCGGGAGTTCGTGTTTCCGGCGAGCCGGGTGCGGTCCTCGCGGCCGACCAGCCTGCGTGCGTGATCATGACCCGCCGGGGCATGCGCCCTACGTGACCACCATCGGGGCCGCCGAAGCGGTGGGAGACGGCCCGGCGGACACATCCCCCGAAGGCGGCCCACCGGGATGTGACGAGCCCCAGGCGAAGGTGAGGCGCGATCGCCATGCGATTCCAAGACCGACGACAGGCCGGCCGGCAGCTCGCCGCCACGCTGGAGGAGGTCTGCGCGGCCCAGAGCTGGCCCGATCCGATCGTGCTGGCACTCCCGCGCGGGGGCGTCCCCGTCGCCGCCGAGGTCGCCCGGACCCTCGGCGCCCCCCTGGACCTGCTGGTGGCCCGCAAGATCGGCATGCCGGGCCGGCCCGAGGTGGGGATCGGCGCCATCGCGGGCGAGGACCCGCCCCTGTTCGATTGGCGGGCGCTGGAACTGCTGGGCATCAGCCCGGAGGAACTCAGCGCCGACGTGGCACGGGAACGGGCCGAACTGCACCGCCGCGAGGCCCTCTACCGCCGCGGCCGCCCAGCCCCCGACCTGCGCGGTCGCACGGTGATCCTGGTCGATGACGGACTGGCCACCGGAGTCACCGCCCGCGCGGCCCTGCGCCGGATCCGGGCCGAGGACCCGGCCGTCCTCGTCCTCGCCGTACCGGTGTGCGCAGAGGACTCCGCGGGGGACCTGCGCCGGGAAACCGACCGGATCGTCTGCCTCCAGCCCCACCGCGACCTACGGGCCGTCGGCATCTGGTACGACGACTTCCGCCAGGTCTCCGACCAGGAGGTCATCGACATCCTGGAACACCACGCGCGCGAGACCCTCACGATCGGACCGGAGCGCGAGGAGGCCTGAATGAAGGCCGAGAAGGCGCTGAAGCGTTATCACCAACGGCGTGACTTCTCCAAGGATCCCCCGAGGCCGCGCTCGCTCGCCGGGGCCGGCGCCCGCCTGGAGAAGGCGGACGGCCGGCCCGGCCGGTACGACCCCGCACGGCCGCGGACAGGGCCACGGGTCGCGTCCCTGGCCCGGCCGGAGCCCCCGGTCGCCGGTCGGAGCGGCGGAACGATCAGCTCTCCTCGCGGCCGGCGGCCCCAGCCACGGCCCGGCGGCACCACCGGATGACGAGTAGCATCAGGCAGACCAGGGTCAAGACCCATACCGCGGCGAAGGCCCAGATCAGCGTAGGTGAGCTGGTGGCGACGGCGCGAACGAACAGAACCGCGCAGACGACTCCCAGCAGACAGGTGCTCACGCCGAGCCCGTGACGGCGGGACCAGCCCAGGGGAGAGACCCAGGGCCGCAGACCGCGGCGCAGGGTGCGCAGCCGGCGGTCGAGCAGCTGGTCGGTGCGCAGGTCCTGCTCGATCCCCTCGAGAATCATGCGCTCCTGCTGGGAGAGCTCAGGGCCGTCCATACCGAGGCCCCCTGTCCTGTCGGGTTCGCGTTCGCCGTTCGAGGGACGACTACCCGCGCAGCGGCCCCGCAAGCATGGGCCGGAGAGCAGGCGCAGACCCCGAGGAGGATGCCGTCATGGACAGCAGAGGTTCGCCCTTCCGCACGGACCGGTCGGCGTCGACGAACGGAACCATGACGGCGGCTCCCGCGGACACGCGCGCCCCGGCCCGCTCTGCTCCGGGCCTGCGCGGCGTGGTGTTCGACGTCGACGGCGTCCTGACCGATTCGGTGGGCCTCCACGCGGCCGCGTGGAAGGCCGCTTTCGACCCGTGCCTGGAAGCCGTGCCGCCGTCCGGGCTCGCCGCGTGGCAGCTCCACCCCTTCGACGAGTTCAAGGACCTGGGTCTGGTCGACGGGAAGCCCGGATTCGAGGGGGCGCTCGCCTTCCTGGCCTCCCGGGGCCTGCGGCTGCCCGAGGGCCGGCCGGGCGACGCACCGGGCAGCACCACGGTCTGGGCCGTCGCCGCGGCCAAGGAGGCGGCCTTCCTCGCCGCGCTGAGCGAGCGCCCGGTGGAGGCGTTCCCGGAGGTGGGGGCCGTACTGGCCGCGCTGCACGCCTGGGGCGTGAAGTGCGCCGCCGTCTCGACCTGCGGGGATGCGGGCGACATGCTGACCGCGTCCGCGATCCGGGGTCTGTTCGACACGGTCGTGGACGGCACGGAGGCAGATCGGCTGGGCCTCGCGGGCACACCGGATCCGGCGTTGTTCCTCGAAGGCGCGCGGCGCCTGCGCGTACCGCCCGCACAGGCCGTGGTGGCGGAAGACTCCCCGGCCGGGGCGGAAGCGGGCATGCGCGGGGGCTTCGCCCTCGTGGCCGGGATCAACCGCTCCTCCTCGCACGAGCTGGCGGCGCGCATGTACACGCACGGTGCCGATGTCGTGGTCCGTGATCTGGCCGGGGTGCTGCGGGCCGCGCTCGGGCGGTGGGAAGGCGCGTGAGCGCGCAGGCCGTGCGGAGCCGCCGGATCCGCCGCGCCCCGGGGCGGTGCTCGCGTCGCCGGACGTGGCTTATGCCGTGCTCAGGGGGGTAGCCGCACCGTAGGAGGGTTCCCGACGGCAGGAGGAGCCATGACCCGGCGAGTCCACGAGGTGATGACCGGGCATCCGGTGACCATCGAGAAGCTGACGTCCCTGGCCGAGGCGGCGCGGGTGATGCGGGACGCCGACATCGGGGACGTCCTCGTCGTCGACGGTGGCCGGCTGTGCGGTGTCCTCACGGACCGGGACCTCGTCATTCGCGCCATCGCCGAGAACAAGGATCCCGCCGACACCACCGTGTTCGCCGTCTGCAGCACCGAGACCGTCACCGTCGGACCCGGCGACGGCGTCGACCACGCCCTGGACCTGATGCGCCGCAAGGCCCTTCGGCGCCTGCCCGTCCAGACGGAGGACGGCGAACTCGTCGGCATCGTCACCCTCGGCGATCTGGCGGTCGAACAGGATCCGGGATCGGCCCTGGCGGCGATCTCGGCCGCGGCGCCCGACAGCTGAAACCCTTACGAGCCGCCGCCGTCACCTCCGGGCGCGCGCGGTCACTTCCAGGCGAGACGCAGTGCCTCGTGGTGCGCGGCGACCCACGTGGCGAAGTCCTGGAGGGCCGGATTGAGCTCGCGGACGGCGGTCAGGTCGCGCGCCGCCGTGAACCGGTCCTCGCAGTCGGCGTAGTACTGGAACATGTTCCCGGCCTCGTCCGCGCCCGGGAAGCCCTGCGCGCGGAACGCGTCCGGGGACATCGGCTCGTACGCGACCGGTTCGCCGACCGCTTCGGTGAGCGCGGCGGCCATCTCGGCGAGCGTGAGGTGCTCGCCGGCGATGCTGACGGTGGCGGCGATGAGATCGGTGCCGCGTGCGAAGATCGCCGCCGCCGTCTTGCCGACATCGTCCGCGGCCATGCCGGAGAGCCTGCTGCCTCCCATGGGCAGGGACAGTCGCAGGGCCCCGTCCTCGCCGCGGTACGGGCCGAAGGAGCTGTAGAGGTTCTCCCAGAAGAAGGTGGTCCGCAGGAAGGTCGTCGGTACGGCCGCCTCGGTGAAGTAGTGATCGGCCTCGGCCTTGGCGTCGAAGTGGGGGACCTTGTAGTGCTCCTGCAGCGTGGGCATCCGGTCGTCGTCGAGGGGGATGCACGCCCGGGTGTCCTCCAAGGTGGACCAGATGGCGTGCTGCACTCCGGCGTGCGAGGCGGCCCGGGCCAGCGCCAGCGCCTGGGTCTTCTCCCGCTCGGCCGAGGTGTGCTCCCAGAAGTTCGTCACCAGGTAGGCGCCGTACGCGTGCTCGAAGGCCGGTGCCAGCGAGTCCTCGTCGTCCATGTCGGCCCGGACCACTTCTGCCCCGAGCCGTTCCAGCTCCCGGGCCGGATCGGAGTCGGGGTGACGGGTGACGGCCCGTACGGAGAATTCGCCGTCCCGGTCGGCCAGGATCGCCCGTGCCAGGGAGCCTCCCTGCCGGCCGGTCGCACCGAACACCGTGATGACGCGTTGAGCGGCCATGGTTCCTCACCTCACATGCGTTCCGTCTTCGTGCCGCGGTTCATCGGCCGTCCTCGTCGACGATCTCGGCGTCGACGATGTCCTCACCCTGGTCCCCGTCCTGCCCCCGGCGCTCCTCGGAGGCGGTTGGGCCGTCCGGTTCCCGCGCCTTCGAATAGAGCGCGGTACCGATCTTCTGGGCGGCCGAGGCGGCCTTCTCCGTCGCGGAGCGGATCGCGGAGACGTCCTCGCCCTCGAGTTTCTCCTTCAGCTCGGCGAGGGCGGCCCGGACTTCGGACGTGACGTCGGAGGGGATCCTGCCGGCCTCCTGGTCGTCCCTCAGGAGCCGTTCGGTCTGGTAGACGAGCTGTTCGGCGCTGTTGCGGGTCTCGGCCGCCTCCTTGCGGCGCCGGTCCTCCTCGGCGTGCTGCTCCGCCTCGTCGACCATCCGCCGGATGTCGTGCTTGGCGAGGGAGGAGCCGCCGGTGACGGTCATCTTCTGCTCCTTGCCCGTGCCGAGGTCCTTGGCCGTGACGTGCATGATGCCGTTCGCGTCGATGTCGAAGGACACCTCGATCTGCGGGACACCGCGCGGGGCCGGCGGCAGGCCGGTCAGCTCGAACATGCCGAGCTTCTTGTTGTACGCCGCGATCTCGCGCTCGCCCTGGTAGACCTGGATCTGCACGGACGGCTGGTTGTCCTCGGCCGTCGTGAAGATCTCGGAGCGCTTGGTCGGGATCGTGGTGTTGCGCTCGATGAGCTTGGTCATGATCCCTCCCTTGGTCTCGATGCCGAGGGACAGCGGGGTCACGTCGAGGAGCAGGACGTCCTTGACCTCACCCTTGAGCACGCCCGCCTGGAGGGTCGCGCCGAGGGCGACGACCTCGTCCGGGTTGACGCCCTTGTGCGGGTCCTTGCCGGTGAGGGACCTGACGAGCTCGGACACCGCGGGCATGCGGGTGGAGCCGCCGACGAGGATGACGTGGTCGATGCCGGAAACCTTGATCTTGGCGTCCTTGACCGCCTGGTGGAACGGAGCCCTGCAGCGCTCCAGCAGGTCCGCGGTCAGCTCCTCGAACCGCGCCCGCGTGAGCTTCTCGTCCAGGTGCAGCGGGCCGTCGGCGGACGCGCTGACGTAGGGCAGGTTGATGGTCGTCTCGGTCGCGGAAGAGAGTTCGATCTTCGCCTTCTCGGCGGCCTCGCGGAGCCGCTGGAGCGCCATCTTGTCCTTGGACAGGTCGATCCCGTGGCCGTTCTGGAACTGCTTCACGAGCTGGTCGACGACGCGCTGGTCCCAGTCGTCACCGCCGAGGTGGGTGTCACCGTTGGTGGCCTTCACCTCGACGACGCCGCCGCCGATCTCCAGCAGGGACACGTCGAAGGTGCCGCCGCCGAGGTCGAAGACGAGAACGGTCTGGTCGTCCTTGTCGAGGCCGTACGCCAGGGCGGCGGCGGTCGGCTCGTTCACGATGCGGAGCACCTTGAGCCCTGCGATCTCGCCCGCTTCCTTGGTGGCGGTGCGCTGGGCGTCGTTGAAGTAGGCCGGGACGGTGACGACGGCGTCCGTGACGTCCTCGCCCAGGTACGCCTCGGCGTCGCGCTTCAGCTTCTGCAGCACGCGCGCCGAGACCTCCTGCGCCGTATAGCGCTTCCCGTCGATGTCGCCGCTCTGGGGGAACCGCCAGTCCGCCTCCCCGATGTGCCGCTTGACCGAGCGCGCGGTGCGGTCCACGTTCGTCACCGCCTGCCGCTTGGCCAGCTCCCCGACCAGGACCTCGCCGCCCCTGGCGAAGGCGATGACGGAGGGCGTGGTCCGGGCGCCTTCGGCATTGGGGATGACCGTCGGTTCCCCGCCCTCCAGGACGGCCACCACGGAGTTCGTCGTTCCCAGGTCGATCCCGACTGACCGAGACATCTCAGCCTCCTTCAGCCACACGAGTCGCTACCTGTCGGCTTCCCGCAGTCCGACCGTGTATGCCGCGGCGCGGGTCAGGCCGGTGTCGCCAGGAGCTCCTCCGCCGCGAGCACGGCGTCGTAGGCGGTGCGCCGGTCCATGAGGACGCACAGCGTGTAGGCCGCGTCGTCCATGGCGCGCAGGGCGCCGGGATCCGCGGGCGTGGCTGCCAGGCGGGCCTGGCAGCCACGCAGGCGTGACAGGACCTCTTCGGCCCGGGTGCGGCTCGGCAGGACCGCGGTCCGTGCCGTCTTCGCCCGGACCGGGGTCCGCGCGGCCCTGACGGCCTGGCGCAGTGCGCGTTCGAGGCGCACGGGCACCGGCGCGGCGCCAGGTCCGGCGGTCATCGCCGCCGCCACGTCCATGACGTTCACGTTGGCGAGGTCGGCGGCCGTCGCCAGGATCCGCTCCGCGTCGCGGACGGAGCACGGTGTCGCGGCCATCAGCATCCCCACGGCTCGCGCGGCCGTCGGCCGCACGAGGAGCGGTTTGCCCGGAGAGCCCTGAGCATCGGCAGTCTGAGACATGGGGTTCCTTCGGTCCAAGGCAGCGAGGAGCGTTCGGGCGGAGGGGCGCAGGCGGGTACGGGAGGTATGCCCCCGTCCCACCGTCCGGTACACGCCCGCGTCCGGGGTGTTCGCCGCCCCCGCGCGCGGAGGTCTCGCGGGGGCTCGGGGCGGGCGCGGGCGAGCGGTCGCGCCGGTGTCCTGCCCGTGGACCGGGTGTCCCGGGCATTGCTACCGGTTGCGTCGAACCTCTCCCTCGCCCCCCTTGTCCTGCGGGTTCGGGCCGGTCCAGTGCTCGCGCCCGGTCCGCGGGCCCGGCTTGGGACTCGGCTGGTCGAGGCGGCTGGCCTCGTCCGTGTCGGCGGCTTCCGTCGTTCCCTCGTCGCGGCGCAGGAGGCGTCGCGCTTTGGGCCGGGATCCGTGTCCGTCCGACGGAGGCACGCCTCCGGCACCGCCCTGATCGTCCATGGCCGCCTCCTCGTGCTCGTCTTCCTCGTCTACCTCGGACGTCTCTTCGGCGGCTGCCCGGCCCCTGAGCGGCGAAACCCGCGGACCGGGCCGCGGCTCCTGCTCACGGTCCGGCACGGCGAGTCACTCAGGTGCGGGCGTCTTCGAGGTCGAGGGCGCGTGCCCGCTCGGCGCGGCCTTCGATCAGGTGGCGGAAGCCGGCCAGGGCGAAGCGCTCGCCGGTCGAGGAGCCGGGTCCCGGGATCCCGGCGACGGCGGCCATGAGCTGCTGGGGTTGTGCTTGCCAGCCGACGGCCAGGACGCGCAGGCCGAGGCATTCGGCCCGCCGGTGCAGGTCCAGGAGGAGCAGCAGGCCGGCGGTGTCCATGTACGGCACGTGGTGCAGGTCGACCATCAGGACCGTGATGTCGGCGGTGATGTCCCGCAGGGCCTGGTGCAGCGCCGGTGCGGCGGCGGAGTCCAAGTTCCCCAAGACACTGATCAGAACGGTGTTGCCGCGGCGCTCGGTCTCGGTGGTGAACGAAGCAGTCACGGTGCCCCTCTCCTTGACGGCCCGGCCGGGGTCCTGGGCCTGAGGCCCCCTATCCTCGCGCGGGGCACGGCCGGACGGAGGTACGGCACGCCAGGAACGGATGCGCGCTGCGACCCCGGGGACCGAACGCGCGAGCGGGTCCGCTCTTCGGCCGGGTATCGGGGCCGCCCCCGCGGCGCCGCGCGGGCGCCGCGCCGCGTCGGCCGGGGCGTGGCGGGGCACGACGTGGGTGCGTCCTCTCGGGGACTGCCGAACGCACCCGACGTCTTGCACCAATGTGCCCGATGCCGCCCGGCCTGCCCGTCATGCGCGGCCGACGGGAGCCGATCGATACCGCACCGGACGCCGGCCGGGGCGAGGCCGGTCCCGTTCCCGCGGGCCCACTTTGCAAAAAAATCTCTGCAAAAATACTTTTGGAATGTTCGCGGTCCGTTCTAGCCTCCCGTCATGGACAGCGAAGACCAGCGACGCGTACTCGACCCCGAGCAGGACGCGGCAGCCCTGAAAGCCCTCACGCATCCCCTGCGCATCCGGCTGCTCGGGATGCTGCGCCAGGACGGCCCGGCCACCGCGAGTGAACTCGCGGTCAGGACCGGGGAGTCGTCCGCATCCACCAGTTATCACCTGCGGGTGCTCGCGAAGTACGCCTTCGTCGTCGAGGCGGAGAACCGCGACGGGCGGGAGCGTCGTTGGCGGGCGGTGCACTCCGTGACCTCCTGGAGCAACAAGGCCATGGAGTCCACACCGGGCAGCCGCGCCTGGATCAGCCTGTCGCGCAGGGCCCAGATCGAACACCTGGAAGCCACCCTCGTCCGGCACGAGGCGGACGTCGCCGACGGGCGGCTGGGCAAGGAGTGGGTGGAGCCTTCCGGGATCAGCGACCTGATGCCCCGCCTGACCCCCGGCTCGCTCTGCGAACTCTGGGAGACGATCGACCGGAAACTTGAGGAACTGACCAGCCGCGACGCGGGAGATCCACGGGCCGCGCAGGTCATGCTCCTCACCGCCGGACTGCCGCTGGCCCCGCGCGATCCCAACGCGGAACCGGCAACCTCCGCCCCCGCGGCGACGGAAGCCGAGGACGCGTCGTGAGCGGCCCGCTGGACATACGTACCGCACGCCGCCGCTACGTCACGGTCTGCGTGCTGTTCTGGCTGCCGCTGGGACTGACCATCGCCCCCCTCATCCTGCTCTTCACCGAGCGCGGCATGGCCCTGACGGCCATCGCGGGCTTCTTCGCCGCGCACTCCCTCACCGCCGCCGCGCTGGAACTGCCCACCGGAGGGCTCTCGGACGTCCTGGGACGCCGCGTCGTCCTGGCCGCCGCGGGCCTCTCGAACCTGGCCGCCCTGACCCTCGTGGCCCTGGGCACCACCGGCTGGCTCCTCGGGCTCGGCATGGCCCTGTTGGGGGCGGGCCGTGCCCTGTCCAGCGGACCGGCCGAAGCCTGGTACGTCGACACCGTCCACGCCCACTCGGGCCCCGACACCGAGCTGCGCACCGGATTGGCCCGCGGCTCCTCCGCGACGTCCGCCGCTCTCGCCACGGGCACCCTGCTCGGCGGCGCCCTCCCCTGGCTGCTCGGACTCGGCCCCGACCTCGGCTCCCGACTGAGCGGGGCGACCTCCGCACTGGTGCTGCCCCTGTCCGTCCCGCCGCTCCTGGGCGCGGCCGTCGAGATCGCCTTCGTGCTCTACGTCCTGACGGCTCTACGGGAGGCGCCCCGGCCGACGGCCACCCTGCGCGACGTGATCCGGGGCATCCCCGCGACGGTCGTGGGCGGACTGCGCCTGGGCGCGCGCGACGCACTGGTCCGCCGGATCCTCCTCAGCGCGGGGGCCGCCGGCAGCGCCCTGGCCGCGGTCGAACTCCTCACACCGGGCCGGGCCGCGGCCCTCACCGGTGCGTCCGGGTCGGGCGCGGTGCTGTTCGCCGCACTCGCCTGCGCGGGATTCGTCTGCTCCGCCGTGGGCAGCCACCTCGCACCCCGGACCGCCCGGCTCGCGGGAAGCGGCGAACGGGCCGTCATGATGAGCCTCGGCGCCAGCGCGGGCGGCCTGCTTCTGCTCGGTGCCACCGCGGCCGCCGCGGGAACGGGTTCCATGATCCTCGCGGTGGTCGGCTACGGCCTGGTCTACCTCGGGCTCGGCGCGGCGGGACCGAGCGAGAACGACATCCTGCACCGCCGCGTCCCCAGCACGGGCCGGGCCACCGCGCTGTCCGTCCAGTCCCTCACCCTGCAACTGGCGGGAGCCCTCACGGGCCTGGTCGTCAGTGTCCTGCCGGCAGGACCGCTGCCCTGGCTGCTGGGAGGCACCGTACTGCTCGCGGGAACGCTCCTCTGGATCCACCGCGGCAAGGTCCCGGCGTCCGCGTGCCCGGCCCCATGAGGTGAGGGCGGGCGCCGGCCCGGCTCCCGGGGGAGGCGGGCCGGCGCGCGTTGCCGTGGCGAAGGGTCAGGGGCAGGTGACCAGCAGGACGGAGACGGCCGTGCAGGTGGCGGTCGCGCTGTCGTTGAGGGCGTTGGGGTCGGCCGGCGCCGACACCGTACGGGTGCCGGTCACCGAGATCTTGCCCAGCGAGAGCAGGTGCAGCGGTACGCGGAACGTCTTGGCGGAGCCGGCGCCGGCGGCGATGGCGCCGTACGCACAGGTCACGGTGGTCCCGCTGCCGGTGCATCCCGGGGAGAGTCCGGTGGCGGAGGAGCCCGGCGGCAGACTCGCGGTGAGCGTGGCCGAGGTGACCGTGCCGGGGCCGGTGTTGCGGGCGGTCAGCGTGTAGGTGAGGTAGGGGACCAGCAGGCTCAGGTTCGGCTGCGCGGTCAGGTCGACGTCGATGTCGGCGGGCGGAACCTGGTACGTGTAGCGGCCGGCGCCGACCACGGCGCTGGTGCCGCCGGGCGTCGTGACCTGGACGTCGACGGTGCCCGCGGCATGGGCGGGCGCGGTGGCCGTGCACGCCGTGGGGGAGCAGGAGAAAGCGGTGGCCGGGCCGCCGGGGCCGAAGGTGAGCGCGGTGGCGCCGCCCAGGCCGGTGCCGTTGACCGTGACGACGGTGCCGCCGTCCGTCGTGCCGGCGGAGGGGCTGAGCGAGGTCACCACGGGCACCGGAACGTAGGCGTACCGGGCGGCGGGGGAGAGGGCGCTGCTGCCGCCCGCGGTCGTGGCCTGGACGTCGACCGTCCCGGTCCCGGCCGGAGCGGTAGCGGTGCAGGACGTCGGGGTGCAGGTGACGTCGGTGGCGGGGTTGCCCGGACCGAAGGTGATGGCGGCGCCCGCCAGGTCGGTTCCGGTGACCGTGACGACGGTGCCGCCGGCCGCGACGCCGGAGTCCGGGCTGACGGAGGTGACCGTGGGCGCGCCACGGGTGAAGGCGAACACGATCCGGCCGTCCGCGGCGTTGGACCCCTCGGTCAGGGTGACGGGTGAGCCGGGTACCGTCCCGGAGACCAGGCTGGATCCTCCGCCCCCGCCTCCGCCGCCACCCCCGGTGGCGCCGAATCTGCCGCCGGCTCCGCCCCGGCCCCCGCCGCCGTACCCCGCTCCGCCGCGCCCGCCGGCGCCCGTCGGACTGAAGACGCCCTGGGCGGCGGCGCCGCCCGGACCGTTCGGGTAGGCGCCCGGGGAACCGTCCGGGCCCTCGTTGTCCGCGCCGGGCCCCCCGGTGCCGGCGGCCCCGCCGGCGATGCCGGTGCCAGGGCCTCCGCCCGTACCGCCCTGCGCGTCGGCGGCCAGACCGTTGCCGTCGGCGCCCGCGCTGCCGCTGTCACCGCCGGCCGCTCCCCGGTATGCGGGGGATCCGATGCCCGGGCCGCCCGCCCCGCCGCCCGAACCGGCGGTCAGCAGCGGAGCGTTGGCGGCAGTGGTCACCGCGACCAGGGCCCCGCCGAAGCCGGGCACGCCGAACTGCGTGCTAGCGGCGGCGTTGGCACCCCGTCTGCCGACGCTGACGTTGAACGTCTGCCCTGGCGTGGCGGGGACGGTCGCGACGAGGTGCGCGCCCTTGCCGCCCGGCGTGCCGTCGCCGGCGTTCCCGCCGCCGGCGCCGTCGAGGGTCACCACACCGCTGGAGACTCCGTCGGGCACGGTGACCGTTCCGGAGCCGCCCGCCGAGCAGGTGATCGTGGTGGTGGCTCCCGCCACGACAGGGGTGGCGCACACCCCGTCCGCGGACGCCGGGGCCGCCAGAACGGTCAGGCCGCCCGCGGCCAGCGCGCACGACGCGGACACCGCGAGCAGCCGGGTGCGCCACTGGGCGCGCGAACCGTTTAACACAGCTTTCGAAGACATCGAAGTCTCCCCCTCTCGCCTCCGCCCGGCAGCGGCCGGAGGCGAAAACTCCTGGGAAGCCACGGCCGGACGCTCCAGTACGACGGACCGGAGCACGCCGCTCCCCGTCGGTGGTCCGTCCCTGCGCCGGTATCCCCGGGACCCGTTGGAAGGACGGCGGCCCGGTCATACCGGCGGAAGCATCGCAGCGAGCGGCCCGTGACGGGCGGCGAATGCCGGATCGTCGTGCGGAACCCGCCGGGAAAAGCCGAACCGGGGACCGGAGTCGTACGAACGTCCGAGCGGAGGCGGGCCGTCAGGCGCTGGGGTCCAGGAGGTGGGGGCCGTTGTTGCGGACGCTGTTGACGGCGGTGGAGACCGCCGTCGCGGTGAGGCGTCCGCCGGCCGGCGTGTGCAGGAGGGCGCGGAGGTCCGTGGTGTCCTCGTGGGACGGGTCGAGCCAGGCTTCGTAGTCGCCGGGGTCGAGGGCGAGGGGCATCCGCGGGTGGACCCGGCCGGCCGCGTCGGTGGCTTCGGTGGTGATGATCGTGGCCGTGGTGAGCCAGGCCGCCGGGGCGTCCCGGTCGGCGACGGCCGGGTCGCGCCAGAACTCGTACAGCCCGGCCATCGCCATCACGGAACCGCTCTCCGGCCGGATGAAGTACGGCTGCTTGTAGGCCTTGGCCGATGCGGTGGCCGGTACGGCGATCCACTCGTAGAAGCCGTCCGCCGGCAGTAGGCACCGGCGCTTGGCCAGGGCTCGCCGGAAGGCCGGCTTCTCGTGGACGGTCTCCACCCTCGCGTTGATCATCCGCGACCCCACCGCCGGGTCCTTGGCCCAGGACGGCACCAGGCCCCACCGGATCGGGCGCAGCTGCCGACGGACCTCCCCGGTGTCCCGGGCGGCACGTTCGAGGACCGCCCACACCTCGTCGGTGGGCGCGACGTTCCACGAGGGTCCCAGGACCCGGTCGGGGTCGAGCTGGGCGTCGAAGAGGCCCGCGAGGTCTTTCGGTGCCCGTGAGGAGGCGTATCGGCCGCACATGCCGTCCACTGTCGCACCCTTCCCGCGCGGTCCGGGCGAGCACGCCGGTCCGGGAGCCGCCGGCCCCGTCGCTACGCCGGCGGTGCGCGATCCGTGCGGCGGACATCGGCGGGAGGCGACGTGGCGGGGCGGCCCGCGGCAACGGCGCGGGGCATGGTGGTGGCCATGGACGTGGACGCGGTGGTCTTCGAGCTGTACGGGGTGAAGCCGGTGGAGTTCACCGCGGCCCGCGACGCCTACGTGGCCCGGGCCCGCCGGGAGAAGGACACCGACGCGGCGGCCGCGATCGGACGGCTGCGCAAACCGAGGCTGGCCGTGTGGGCGGCGAACCTCCTGGCCCGGACCCGCCCCGACGAGGCCGAGGCGCTGCTGCGCCTCGGCACGGAGCTGCGCCGCGCCCATCGGGAGCTGGACGGCGGGCAGCTGCGGGCGTTGACGCACGAGCAGCACCGGGTGATCGGCGCAATGGCCCGGGAGACGGGAAAACTGGCGGCCGCGGCGGGCGAGCCGCTCCGGGAGACGGTGCTGCGGGAGCTCGAGCAGCTCTACCGCGGGGTGCTGGCCGACGAGGACGCGGCGGGCGAATGGGCGGCGGGCCGCATGGCCACCGCGCCGACCGGGGCGGTCGGGTTCGACGGCCTGGAGCCCGCCCCGGGCGCCGCACCCCGTCCGGCCGCCCCGGCACCCGGCCCCGCCGCACCCCCGCCGGCCGCTCCCGCCTCCCGCCGCGCGTCCGCCGCGACCCCCGCGCGGGCGACGGACGACCGCGAGGATCCGCGGGCCCGGCGGGCCGCGGAGAAGCGCCGGGCCCGGCTGGCGGCCGCCCGTGAAGAGGCCGCGGACGCGGCGGCGGCACTGCGCCGCGCCGACGAGCACCTCGCCGAGGCGGCGGCGGCCCGGGACCGGTCCGAGGGCGAGGAGGCCGCGCTGCGCGATGAACTCGCCACCCTGCGGGCCCGGGTGGAGGAAGCCCGGCGAGCGGCGGTGGAGGCGAAGCGCCTCCACCGCCAGGCCGACCGGGATCGCGCCGAAGCCCTGAGGACGGCGGAGAGCGCTGCGCACCGGCTCGAGGAGCTGGACCGCGGAGCGGACCGGACAGCGCGGTGACGGCGCGGAGAGCGCATCCCTGCGGGAGGGGCGCCCGCGCTCGGGCCGTCTCTACCGGGCGCGGCTGGAGACGGTGACGTGGTCGACCCGCATCGGGTGGCCAGGTTCCGTGTCGGGGCCCGGTTCCGCGCCGTCGGCGAGGGGGAGGCTACCGCCCATGGCCACGTTGAGGATCAGGAACAGTCCGTGGTCCACGGCCTGTTTCCACGTTTCCGAGTCCATCCGGGACGCGGCCACCCGGTGGTGCACGCGGCCGTCCAGGTACCAGCGCACCTCCTCGGCGCCGGGGGACAGGTCGACCTCGACGGCGTAGGAGTGGAACCCCGAGCGGCAGCCGTCGCACGGCTGCGGGCCCGAGGTCAGGCCGGCCGGCTCCTGGCAGGGGCCTCCCTGGAGGATCCCGCAGTGCATGGTCGCCGAGACGCCGTCCCGCCCGTTGACGGACTCCATGACGTCGAGTTCCCCCACGCCCGGCCAGCCCGTGTACCCGTCGCGCAGCGGCGCGCCGAGGGTCCAGAAGGCCGGCCAGTAGCCCGCCGCCTTCGGGCCCGTCACGTCGGGCAGGGCGATAGAGGCCTCGATGCGAAGGATCCCCCCGGGAGGCGGCGCGAAGTCGGAGCGCCTGGTCTCGATGCGTCCCGAACTCCACCTGCCCTCCGTGCGGGTGGGGACGATCTCCAGCACGCCCCTGCCGTCGAGGCGGACGTTGTCGCGCGAGTCGGTCATGGTCTCGACCTCGCCGGTTCCCCACTGGGGAGCAGGGCAGCCCGGATAGCAAGTACCGATGTCGTGCACCCAGTTGGCCGCGGACGGCCCGCTGCCCGCGGGGCCGTCGAAGTCGTCCCGCAGCAGCCGGGTCCACCCGGGCGTCCCGGGCGCGGCGACGGCGGGCAGCGCCCCGGCCTCGGTGAACAGCCGCTCGAGCCGGGGGGTCAGGACGACGGCCGCGACATTGGTCAGGTGGGCGTCGTCCCGGTAGAGCAGGACGCGGTCCAGTACGGCCGGGCAGGTCGGGCCGTCGCCCGGGCACAGGACCGGGTTCACGCTGACGCCGAGTACGCCGGGCAGTGCGCCGGAGGCGATCCGCCGCGCCAGCGGATCGGGCCGCTGGGCGGCCGTACGGCTGAACGCGCAGGCGGTGGGCGCCTCGGGACTGCCGGAGACGCACGCGGGGACGTCCGTACCGGGGACGGGGGTGTCCTCGATGTAGACGATGGGCGCGCCGATGGCCCGCAGCGGTGCGAGGGTCTTCTCCCAGCCCGCGGCCAGCAGTTCGGGATCCGCGGCGTAGCGGTTGAGGGAGGCGATCACGATGAGGCGCGGCTTCGGCTGCTGCCGCAGGCGCTCCAGCGCGTCGGCCCGCCACGTGTCGCACTCCCGGTAGGCGCGGCCGAGCTGGGGGCTGTCCACGGCCAGTTGCGGCAGCGGGCAGCCCTGCTTCACCAACTCCTGCAGTGCCCAGCCTCGTTGCGAGGCCATGGCCAGCATCGCGGAGAACCACTGGCCGGCGTGCGAGTCGCCCAGCAGAACGATCCGGTCCGGGCTGTCCACCGCACCGAACAGGCAGTCCGGGCTGCGGGTCACCGCCGGAGCGACCTCGCAGGCGCCGTCCGGCGGGAAGTCCTTGCGTGCCTGGGCGGGGCCGGGTACCACGGGGCCGTCCTGGAGCGGCGCACCGGTGACCCGGTCGAGCAGGTGGGGGCCGGAGGCGGCCCCCGGGGGAAGGCCGCTCAGCTCGACGGGCGTGGCCGGGCCCAGCAGGTTCAGCGTCGTGGTGCCCACCACGAGCGCGAGCACGACGGGCAGTACGACGGCCGTGACGCCCACCGACAGTCCGCGGCGCGGGAGTTCACCGACGGTGCGGCTGCGGCGCAGCGGCTGCTCGACCCAGCGCATGGTGGCGTAGGCGGGCAGTGCGGCGCCCAGGGTGAGCGCCGCCCTCACCGGCCAGCCCTGGGCGCCGAAGCGGGCCTCGGCGAGTACGAGCACCGGCCAGTGCCACAGGTACAGGTTGTAGGAGAGCCGCCCCACCGCCCGGGGCGCCCGCCCGGCCAGCAGCCGGTCGACTCCGTGGGCGCCCGTCGCGCCGCGCTCGCCCCGGCCGGGTATCGCGGCGAGGATGACGGCGGCGGTGGCCAGGGTCGGCACGAGGGCCGCGTAGCCGGGGTAGGGCGTGGAGGTGTCGTACGACACGGCGCACCAGACGATCGCCGCGCCCCCGGCCCAGCCGCACAGCAGCCGCAGCGGCCCGGGGCCCCGCATGAGGTGCCAGGGCAGCAGGGCGAGCAGCGCGCCGGCCCCGAACTGCCAGACCCGTGAGGGTGTCGCGAGGTAGGCGAGCGAAGCGGAGTGGTCGGTCCAGCCCAGGGACAGCGCGAACGACGCGAGGACCAGCGGTACGGAGGCGAGTGCCACGGCGGAGCGTACGGCGCGGCCACGGCGCACCGCCCGGGCAGCGCCGAGCACGATCAGGGCGAGCAGCGGTGCCCAGAAGAGGTAGAACTGCTCCTCGACGGCGAGGGACCAGAAGTGCAGCAGCGGGCTCTGGTCCTGTCCGGCGGCGAGGTAGTCGGTCTGCTGGGCGACGAACCGCCAGTTGGCGGCGGAGAGCGCCGCCGCGACGACGTCGTGCTCCAGGTCTGCGCGGCGCAGCGGCACGGTCAGCCACGCTCCGGCCACGGCCACCGCCCCCAGTACGACGGCGGCGGAGGGAAGGAGGCGGCGCGCCCTCCGGGAGAAGAAGTCCAGGAGCCGGATCCGGCCGGTGGTGACCGCCTCCCGGACGAGGAGGCCGGTGATGAGGTAGCCGGATACGACGAAGAAGACGTCCACGCCGACGAAGCCGCCCGCCAGCCCCGGGATCCCGGCGTGGAAGGCGAGGACCGCGAGGACGGCGACGGCGCGCAGCCCCTCGATGTCGGGCCGGAAGGCGGAGCGGTGCGGGCTGGGACCCGACTCGCCGCCGGAGCGGGGCGGGGGTGACGGGGGACCTGGCGGAGGGGTGCTGTCGCGCGGGTGTCGGTTGCGGCGCGCGCCGGGTGCCATGGGGAACGGCATGGTGGAGAAGCCTTTCACGTCAGCCAGGGGAGCATCGGGTTGACCCACCCGGATGCCAGCAGGCCGGTGAGCAGGAGGATCGCCGAGGCCGCGAGGGTTTCGGGCCAGCGGCGGGGCAGCACACGGCCGCGGTGGCGGGGGAAGGCCGGCACACCGGTGCGCCGGCGGACGGCGGCGGGAGCCGGGGCGGCCCCGCCGGCGGCGCCCGTCCGCCTCGAGGGCGCCGCCGGACGCAGTTCGGTGATCAGGTCCCGGATCAGCGGCCCGTTGATGTGGCACTGCACCACGAAGTACAGGAGCAGGCCCCAGTTGGGCTCCCAGCCGTTGCGGGCCACGGCCAGCGCGAGACCCGCGGCGGCCGCGCCGTTGGACAGGACGAGCCACAGCAGCGAGACGCCCACGACCCGGCGGGCCATCCCGCCGGAGGGGGCCGGGCTCCGGATTCCGGTGGGCACCCAGTCGGCGCTGCGGCCGCGCAGGGTGTGCAGGAAGGCGGTGGCGGCGGCCACGCTCGTCAGGACGTTGGCCCGGATCACCTCCACCCGCCAGCGGGTCCGGCTGATCCGCGGCAGCAGTACGTGCCAGAGCCACAGCGGGGCCAGCAACGGCAGGACGTGCCAGGGCCGGATGTGGTCCGGGTACCAGAACATCATCACCAGGGGCGGCAGCGGCGCCGCGAAGGTGTTCACGGCGGCTGCCAGGTAGCCGACGACGCCCTCGTAGAAGCACAGGCGCATCCGCCAGGGCGCGCCCATCCGGCGCAGTACCGGGGTGCCGAGCAGGTGCAGGTTGCCCATCGCCCACCGGTACTGCTGGTTGACGAAGGAGGTGACCTGGTCGGGGGAGGTGCCCTTGGCGACCAGCACGGGTACGTACAGGGTGCGGAAACCGCGTTCGTGCAGGGCGAGTCCGGTGTACAGGTCCTCACTGTGGTCGAGGCGGGCGAAGCCGCCGGCCAGATCGATGGCGCTGCGCCGGTAGACGGCGTTGCTGCCGCAGCAGATGGCGGCGTCGCTCGCGTCCCGGGACGGCTGGATCCAGCGGAAGAACCACTCCTGGGCGGAGCCCGCTGCCCGCTGGATCCAGCCCATGGTCCCGTCGGTGTCGAAGCACTGCGGGCTCTGCACGATGCCGACGGCGGGGTCGGCCAGGTACGGGACGAGATGGCGCAGGAAGTCCGCCCGGGGCGCGAAGTCGGCGTCGAGGATGGCGATGAACTCGGCGCCGCTCAGGGTCAGTGCGTGGTTGAGGTTGCCGGCCTTCTTCAGGTGCCCCCGGTCCGGCCGCACCACGTACGCGTAGCCGTACGAGGCGGCTAGAGCTGCGACTTCGGGCCGGTCGGCGTCGTCCAGCACCCAAATGGTCAGTGCGCCGGGCCAGTCGACGGCCGCCACGGCGCGATAGGCGTTGGCCAGGACGGGGAGCGGTTCGCCGCAGGTCGGCAAGTACAGGTCCACGTCCGGCAGTCGGGTCGGCTGCCACGCGTGGACGAGTACCTCGTGCGAGGGCCGGGTCAGCCGGCGCTGGCGCAGGCTGTTGACCGAGGAGAGGGCGAGGGCGACGACGTTGAGCCCGAGCACGGCGAGGAAGGCCCACAGGGCCGGGGTCCGCAGCGCGAAGGTGAACATGGTCGCCGCGGTGAAGGCGAAGGCGAGCGAGGTGGCGATGAGGACCCAGCGTCGTTGCGGGCCGAAATACCAGTAGAGCTCTTCGTCGGAAGGTGGTTGCGGAAGATGATGAAAGGTCATAAAGCCCCCCACGGCTGTTTTATGCGTCCGTGTCAGGTGGCCACCATAACGCCAAAGGTATAGACCATTTGTTGCGGGACGGCCAACAGGGCGAATGAGCCAACGGATTGGCGCATCTCGTGTGGTCCAGACCTCTGGAGCGCTCATTCGACCGGCCGCACCCCGCCCGGTCGGGAATGCGCAGGTCACGCGGGGGTGAACACATTCTGAAGACTCGCGCGACCAGGCGCGGGGATCGGGGGAGCGTGCACCCGGCGGGGTCGCGGCGGCGAGCGGCGGGCCCGCCGGCGGAAGGTCGTCCGGCAGGGGAGCGCCCAGGCGGCGAGGGGTGACGGGCCCGGATCCGAGGCGGCGCCCCCGCGATGGCCGAAGATCACCGGCCGCCTTGAGCCGCCATGGGTATCTCGCCCTCCCTGACCTATAGTCCGGCCGGGCCGCAGCCCGCTGCTGGGGTCGGGGCGTGACCGCTCATACAACGGGGATCGGGGATTGATGTGGGTACAGCATCGGGAATCAGGTCGGCTCTGGTGGCGATGGGTCTCGCCGCCACGGTGAGCGCGACCCTCCTGCCGGCGGCAGTCGCGGTCGAGCCCGCGCCCGCGGCAGCGCACCAAGCGACGCAGTCCGCGATCGACACGCTCAGGACCAGCCACGGCGCACCCGGCTCCGGAGCCGTGGTCCGCGACGGGGACGGACTGTGGAGCGTGTCCAGCGGCACTCGGGCCATCAACCAGAACCTGCCGTTCGGCCCGGACCACAAGGTGCGGGTCGGCAGCCTGACCAAGACGTTCACCGCCGCCGTCGTCATGCAGCTGGTCGCCGAGCAGAAGGTCGACCTGAACGCCTCCGTCGAGACGTACCTGCCGGGCGTCGTACAGGGCAACGGCTACGACGGGAACGCCGTCAGCGTCCGCCAGCTGCTCAACCACACCAGCGGGATCTACGACTACCTCGAGGCCAAGCAGGCCAATCTGTGGGACTTCATGGTCGTCCAGCAGAACCGGACGCACACCCTGGCCGAGCTCACCTCCTGGGGCCTCTCGAAGCCGCAGTACTTCGCCCCCGGAGCCGGCTACCACTACTCCGGCACCAACTACATGCTGCTGGGCATGATCATCGAGAAGGCCACCGGCACCACATACGGCCAGGCGGTCACTTCCCGGATCATCACCCCGCTCGGCCTGACCAACACCTACCTCCCGGCACCGGGCGACCCGACCCTGCCTCCCGGGCACGTGCGCGGGAACCTCGACCTGGGCCTCATCTGGGTCGACATCACCGAGCGCGTCGAGCCGAGCATCGGACTCTCCGGCGGCGGCCTGGTCACCAGCGGGGCCGACGCGACCCGGTTCTTCCAAGCCCTCATGGCCGGCCGGGTGGTGCCCCCCGCCCAGCTCGCCGAGATGACCACGCCCACCAACGCCCCGGGCAGCACCGCCCCGAACTACGGTCTCGGCCTGGACAAGTTCTCCCTGCCGTGCGGCGGCGAGGCCTGGGGGCACTACGGCATCTGGCCCGGCTACCAGACCATAGCCGCGGCCACCACCGGAGGCCGGGCCGCCTTCGTCGAGGTCAACGCTCTCGGTGTGAAGGACATCGACGCCATGGCGGGCAGCGGCAGCGGCAGCGGCGGCGGCGTCAACCGGAGCGAGACCCTGCTCGCCGCGCTCTGCGACAGGAGCTGACGGAGTCGCGGGAGCGGGGGCGCTACCGCGCGTACCTGCGGATGCGGTAGCGCAGCCCCGACGCCGAGGTCCGCCAGCCCTCGTCCTCGGCCACGCTCCACGTCGCGTCCGGTACGGGAGCGTAGGTATCGCCCTTCACCGGCGAGTCGACCTCGGTCACCGAGAGCATCGAGGCGTGGGCCAGGGCGGCACGGTAGATCTCCCCGCCGCCGATCACCCATGCCTCGGCGGCGGCCGTTCCCGGCGAGCGGGCCGAGAGTTCCAGCGCTTCGGCGATCGACCCGGCACGCTCCGCGCCCTCGGCCGCCCACTGCGGATCACGCGTCACCACGATGTTGCGCCTGCCGGACAGCGGACGGAACCGCGCGGGCAGCGAGTCCCACGTCTTGCGCCCCATCACCACGGGGTGGCCAAGGGTGGTCGCCTTGAAATGCGCCAAGTCCTCGGGCAGCCGCCACGGAATCGCGTTGTCCGCGCCGATCACGCCGTCGAGGGTCTGCGCCCAGATCAGCCCGATGTTCATACGGCGACCGGCGCCTTGATGGCGGGGTGGTGCTCGTAGCCGAGGATCTCCACATCCGAGTAGGCGTAGTCGAAGAGGGAGCCGGCCTGGCGCAGACGCAGCGCGGGGAAGGCGAACGGGGTCCGCGAGAGCTGCTCGGTCACCTGCTCGGTGTGGTTGTCGTAGATGTGGCAGTCACCGCCGGTCCAGATGAAGTCGCCCGGCTCGAGCCCGACCTGCTGCGCCACCATGTGGGTGAGCAGGGCGTAGCTGGCGATGTTGAACGGGACACCGAGGAACAGGTCCGCGCTGCGCTGGTACAGCTGGCAGGAGAGCTTGCCGTCGGCGACGTAGAACTGGAAGAAGGCGTGACACGGCGCGAGCGCCATCTGGGGCAGCTCGGCGACGTTCCAGGCGGAGACGATCATCCGGCGGGAGTCAGGGTCGCGGCGCAGCGTGTCGAGGACCTCGCTGATCTGGTCGATGTGCCTGCCGTCCGGAGTGGGCCAGGAGCGCCACTGCACACCGTAGACCGGGCCGAGCTCGCCGGCCGCGTCCGCCCACTCGTCCCAAATGGTGACGCCGTGCTCGTTCAGCCAGCCGACGTTCGAGTCGCCGCGCAGGAACCACAGCAGCTCGTAGACGATGGACTTGAGGTGCACTTTCTTGGTGGTGACCAGCGGGAACCCCTGCGAGAGGTCGTAGCGCAGTTGGTGCCCGAAGACACTCCGGGTGCCCGTGCCCGTCCGGTCGGCTTTGGCCGTCCCGGAGGTGAGCACCAAACGCAACAAGTCTTCGTACTGAGTATCCGCCACAGCCGTCGAGTCTACTGGGCCGCGGGTGCGGCCCCGTGACCGGCGCCGGGCGTACGTACGCGGCTGCGCTCCGTGACCGCGCACCGCCGCCCCGGGCCGGCCTCACGGGAGCCGCGGCCGGGGCGACGGCTCCCGTGGAAGGTGCGCGTGTCAGGGGCAGCTGATGCGGAGGTCGCCCGAGTCGGTGGTGCAGGTGTCGGTGCCGCTGCCTCCGTTGGCGGTGTCGTTGCCGAGGACGCCGTCGGTGGTGGTGAGGCGGTCGTTGCCGTAGTAGCCGGTCAGGGTGTCGTTGCCCGGGCCGCCGTTCAGCGTGTCGTCGCCGAAACCGCCGTCGAGGTCGTCGTTGCCGTAGCCGCCGTGCACGGTGTCGTTGCCGTAGGTCGCGCGCACGGTGTCGTTGCCGCCGAGGGCGCAGATCACATCGTTGGCGTAGCCGCCGTTCAGGGTGTCCGCGCCACTGGTCCCGATGATCGTGCAGCCTCGGGCGTTGTTCACCGAAGTGGTCGCCGTCGCCGTGTTGTTGGAGGCCGCAGGGTCCGGCTGCGTGGCGCTGACGGCGGCCCTGTCCGTGAGCGTTCCGGTGGTCCGGGGCTCGGCCGTCACGGTGACCGTGGCGCTCGCGCCCGGGGCCAGGGAGCCGAGGGCGCAGTTGGCGGTCGTCGCGGTGGTCGTGCAGGTGCCCTGCGAAGGAGCGGCCGAGGTGAGGGCCGCGCCGGCTCCGGAGAGCGTGTCCGAGAGAGTGACGCCGGTGGCGGTGGCGGTGGAGCTCGCGGAGTTGGAGACCGTCACCGTGTACGAGGCGCGGTCGCCGATGCTCACGGTGGGCGTACCGGACTTCGTCACCGACAGGTCCGAGCTCGGCGGCGGGGGCGGAGGCGCCCCGTCGCCGCCCCCGTAGCGGGCGAGGGCGAAGGCGAAGCCCGCCCCGTAACCGGCCGCGACGATCTTGCCGTCGGGTTGTACGAGCACCCCGCGGGCCTCGTCGAAGTCACCGAAGCCGGTGACCACGAAGCCGTCGCCGCCGAAACCGGTGTCCACGGTGCCGTTGGGGTGGAAGCGGGCCAGGCCGAAGTCGTTGGCCTCGGAGCTGTTCGGGTCGTTCGCCCGGCCGGCGAGGACGATCTTGCCGTTCTGCTGGAGCGCCATGGCGTACGCGGTTCCGCCGTCACCGGGGAAGGCGACCGAGGCACGCCCGCCGGTGCCGAAGCCGGCGTCGGGACTGCCGTCGGCGTTGTAGCGCAGCAGGGCGAAGCCGGCGCCGCCGGAACCCGCGACGAGGATCCTGCCGTCCGGCTGCACCGCCACGGCGTTGCCGAACTCGGTGCCGCCGAAGTCCGCGGTCACCATGCCGTCACCACTGAAGGTCGTGTCGAGGCTGCCGTTGGGCAGGTAGCGGGCCAGGCCGATGTCGAAGGCGGTGTTGCCCACGTAGCCCACCGAGACGATCTTGCCGTCCGGCTGGAGTGCCAGGCCGCGGGCGATGCCGCCCGCGTCCTGGGGCGAGCCGGGCGTGAAGCCCGCGACGACCGCGCCGTCGCCGCCGAGGCCGGGGTCCAGGTCTCCTTCGGTGTCGAGGCGGACCAGCGCGAAGCCGCCCCCGCCGCCCTTGCCCGCGGCGATGATCTTGCCGTCGGGCTGTACCGCGACGTCCGCGCCGTCCGCGGACCCTCCGAACTCGTCGACGCGCACCAGGCCGCCGTCGCCGAAGCCCGCGTCCAGACTGCCGTCCGTGTTGTAGCGGGCCACGGAGAAGAAGCAGCAGCCGCCGCCCTCCTCCGCGAACACCTCGGTGGTGCCCGCCACGACGATCTTCCCGTCCGAGGGCTGGATCGCCACGGCGTTGGCCGCGTGGGCGCCGCCGCCGAAGTCGCTGGTCACCGTGCCGTCCCCGCCGAAGCCGGGGTCGAGACTGCCGTTGACGTCGTAGCGGGCGAGCGCGAAGCCGGCGTCGCTCAGGCCCGCCACGACCAGCTTGCCGTCGGCCTGCCGTGCGATGTCGTGGCCCTCGGCGTAGCCGCCGATGACCGAGGTCACCCGCCCGTCGGGCCCGAAACCGGGATCCAGGTCGCCGGGGGCGGCCAGGGCGCTTCCGGGCAGCGCGAGTACGAGCGCCAGGCCGAGCGCGGCCGACACCCCGGCCCTCCTGCCCGGCCCGCGTCCCGGTTCTGCTGGTCTCAGATGTGCGTGGGGCATGGGCCTACGGACCTCCGTGTTCGCGGCGCGGTGGCGTGGGGAGCAGCGCACAGCTTCGTACCGGAGCCTGCGGAGGCTCAGCGAGCCGTGCCGTACTGCGCCCACTGCGCTCCTCGAACCACCCCGGCGGCCGAGCGCGCGGGGCAGGCAAGATCCGAGAAAGGCGGCCTGGGCCTCCAGGGGCGCGAAGCGGTCGCCGTGTCCGGCGCGGCCCGGGGAGATCAGGCGAGCTCGCGGGTGCGACGCGCTCGGCGGGATGCGAAGGGCTTCGCCGCGGCCGTCCTCGACATCTCGCGTCCGGGACGGACGAACGGGACCTCGTCCTTCGCGAAGACGCCCCCCGAGGCCCCCCGCTCCGGTCTTCTCACGGCGACCCCGCGAGGTGGGCCGGGTCGTCGTCATCCGCGACAACGTCATCGACGACTCGGCGACGCTTCGCCTGAGCCTGGGGCGCAGGCGGCTCGCCGGGCGCCCGGGCCGTCCCCCGATCACTACGGCGTGGCGCGAGACGTGTCCGCGAGCGGACGTCCGTGACAGGAACGCCCGGTGGGGGATGCCGGGGATCCCCGACTGACACGAGCCCCCTGGCGGGCCGCGGTCATCGAGACGAGCAACGGGGAGGAACGGCACAGGGGGGCCTCCCGCGAGAGGAGACGGCTAGCCGGCGTCCGGGAGGTCTGTCGCGCCGCGGTCCCGCCAGCCGGTGCGGCGCAGTGTGGCCGGTGTGGCGCCGTACCAGCGATGGACCGCCCGGCGCAGGGCGCGGGCGTCGGCGTAACCGCTCCGGGCGGCTATCGATTCGACGCTGAGGCCGGTGCCGTGGAGCAGCCTCGTGACGTGCTCACGGCGTACGGTTTCGACCTCGCCGCTCCAAGTGGTGCCGTGTTCGTCGAGGCGGCGCTGGAGGGTTCGCGGGCTCACGGCCATGCGCCGCGCCACCGCGGACAGCGTGGGAGGGGCTTCCTCGTGGGCGGAGGCCAGGGCGGTGCGGAAGAGGTCCAGCCAGTTGTGCAGCGGGATCGCCGTGGCGAGGGTCTGCTCGGCGTGGCGTCGCAGCACGCGGGACAGGCCGGGCTGGACATGTGGTGCCGGGGTGTTCAGGTCGGAGGCGAGGAAGGTGATCGAGCTGACCGGGGCTTCGAACTCGATGGCGCGAGTGCCGTAGAGCCCGGTCAGGGCCTCGTGCCGACGGGGTGCTTCCGAGGCCAGGGTGACGCGCAGGGGGATGAGCCGCCGCTGCGCGGCTTCGCTGAGCCGCCGCTGGTACAGGCCGAGCGCGTAGGCGCGGATGGCGCAGGCAGCCTCGTAGGTCAGGTCGGCCTCGTTGACGTGGCTGATGGTGACCTGATCGCCGTCCTCGGTGACGCGGAGGTTGTCGGTGCCGGTGTCGGCGACGGCGGCGAAGTAGGCCGAGGCGTCTCGGATCCCTTCGAGCGGGGTGGCCGCGGAGGTGATCAGGTAGTCCCAGACGCCGAGGCTGCCGATGTTCGACTGCTGTGCCAGGAGCACGGACATCTCGGTCCAGTGAGCGTGGACGGTCGTGAGTTCCGCGACGCGGATGCTCGTTGCGGCGGGAGTTCGGCACAGGTCGTCGTTGAGGTGCTCGGGGGCCAGGCCGAGCAGGTGCGCGTAGCCGTGCGGGGGTATGTCGAGCAGGCGTGCGACGTTGACGCTGAGGCGGGTGAGGGCGGAGGAGGTTGTCCCCTGATGTGCATGCGAGACCACAGGGGCAGAGCATAGACCAGCATGAATTGCCAGATCACCGACGGGCTTTGGCGCGTTGTGCCTCCATCGCGGCGTGGTTGGTCCCCTTGTGGCGTGTGCGGTCCCCTTGCTGGCGCGTGCGGCCAGGGGCCGGCCGGCCTTCCCGGCCCTAGCGTGGTGACCGTTCCCGCACGGAGCGGACGACACCGGAGGCGCCGGACGGCCATCGGACGGGCACGGCCCCGCGAGGCGGGGTCATCTCGGGCACGGAGTGCGGGAGGTCCCGGCTGGACCGCAGCCCCCCCACGGGGGTGGGGGGCGCGGTCTTGCGGAACGGGGTCACCTCCCGTGCTCCGTCGATGCGGGTGCGGGTGCGGGTGCGGGTGCGGACACGGCGGAGCTGATCGATCACGACCGCGGGCGGTCGCCGTCCGGGCGTGACATCGCCGATCGGCTCAAGGAGCGGGCGCGGGCAGGTGGAGCAGTCCGGCTGCGCGTCACGCGTGGCCGTGGTGGGATCGGCGAGGTGAAGGATCCCTTTGGCTGTGACGAGCTGGCTCTCCTGGCGTCCTCCGGGACCACGGACCGGGCGGCGGCGCGCCGCGCCGTCGCCGCACGCGCGACCGACCCGAGAGATCTGGCGCTGCTGCTGGACATACTCGGCTTGGCGCCCGAGGACGACCCGGCACACGCTCCGGGCGGGCCGGGGCGCGCCCGGACCTGACGCGGGTGGAGCCGAGCTCCTGCAAAATGCCTTCGGGTGTCGGCTCCGGCAGGGGAAGTACGCGACGCACCGCCCGATTTCCCCCGTAATCGTATGTTTATCGCTATCCGGGGTAGGGGCTGAGGGTGGTACCGAGCTGCCCGGCGCCGAAGCGGTGTGGAGGTGAGAGGCATGGGCGCAGGTAAGAAGATCAAGAACGTGGCCAAGACGACCAAGGGCAAGGCCAAAGAGACCACGGGGAAGGCCGTCGGCAACGAGAGCATGGAGATGAAGGGGCGGAGTGAGCAGATGGCGGGCGACGCCAAGCAGACCGTCCAGAAGGCGAAGGACACGCTCAAGCACTGACTCGCCGTGCGGGAGAGGGCCGGTAGGAGAAGCCTCCTGCCGGCCCTTCGTGTGCGCGCCGCCGCCCCCATAGGTGCGGCCGGAACGGGCTCAAGCGGCCTGTCGCCGGCGCCGACGACTGCGGGGCGCCTGCTCGTCCTCGTCCTCTTCCGGTTCCTCCTCTTCCTCTTCCTCTTCCTCCTCCGGTTCGTCCTCTTCCTCCTCCGGTTCGTCGGTGTCGTACGTGTCGTCCTCGTCTTCCTCCTCTTCGCCCTCTTCCTCGCCTGCCTCGTCTTCGTCCCCCTCCTCGTCGGCCTCGGCCTCGGCTTCGTCTTCGTACTGGTCCTCGCCTTCGCCCTCCTCTTCCTCGCCCTCCTCTTCCTCGCCCTCCTCTTCCTCGCTCTGTGCTTCCTCTTCTTCGAGGGCTTCCTCATGCGTCCGGACGACTTCGCCGTCCTGGATCTCGCCGCGCCAGCCCTCGGGCTCGTCGGTGCTGAGCATGGCGAAGCGCAGGAAGTTCTTGAGGTCGAGTCGCAGGCGGCGGCCCTGCGCGCGCCACACGTTGCCCGTCTTCTCGAAGAATCCCGCCGGGTGGTACTCGACCACGATGACGATGCGGGTCAGCGCCGGCGCGAGTTCGTGGAAGGTGACGCATCCCCGCGTCGTTCCCTTGGCACCCTTGGAGGTCCACACGATGCGGTCATCGGGTACCTGTTCCTCGACGGTCGCCGTCCAGGAACGGGTCGAGGGCCCGACCTTGACCTTCCAGTCGCTCGTGGTGTCGTCGTTGCGCGAGACGTCGCGGACGCCCTTGGCGAAGCTGCTGAAGTTCTCGTACTCCGTCCAGTGGTCGTAGGTCGTCCGCACAGGCAGTCCGACGTCGATGGCCTCGACGATGTTGACGACCTTGCCGCCGCTCTTGCGGCCCCGGCCCTTGCCGAACACCTGGGACGCGGTGTCGGACACCTTGTCCTTCAGCTTGCCGAACGCCTGCCCGGCGACGGCTTTCAGCGGGGAGTCGCCCTGCGTGATCCGACTGCCGATTCCGGCGATGTCGGAGAGCTTGCCGCCGTTGTCGGCCACGTCGTGGAGTTGGTCGGTCAGGTCTCCGAGCTTGTCGGTCGCTTTGTCGGCCAGCTGGTCCGCCTGGGCGCCGAGGTATCCGGACAGTTCCTTCATGAGCTGGTCAAGTCCCGAGGACTCCTGTGCCTCGGCGCGCTGTGAGGTTGCCATGACCTACCTCCGCGCTGACGGCTTGCGGGCCGCCGACTTCTTGGCAGCCGTCTTGCGAGCCGGGCTGCGGCCTGTGGTCTTCTTGCTCGGCGTCGCCGGGCCGGTCTTCTTCGTGGCCGTCTTGCGGGCCGGGCTGCGGCTCGTGGTCTTCTCGCCGCGTGCCGCCGAGGTCTTCTTGGCGGTCTTGGCGGTCTTGGAGGGTGCGGGCGCGCTCTTGGAAGCGGCGCGCTTGCGTGCCGGTGCGGTCTTCTTCGCCGCGGGCTTCGTGCCGGCGGTCTTCTTCGCCGCCGTCTTCTTGGCGGCCGTCTTCTTCGCGGGTGCGGCCCTCTTCTTCGCGGGTGCGGCCCTCTTGGTGGCGCTGGGCCGCTGCGCGGCCTTGCGGGCGGGGACGGGGGCGGGAGCCGTCTTGCCGGTGCGGGCCCGAGTGGGGGTGCGCGCCTGCCGGCGCCTCGGCGGAGGTTCGCTTTCCTCCTCTTCCTCTGCCCCTTCTTCCTCTTCCTCTTCTTCCTCCTCTTCTTCCTCCGGTTCTTGTGCTTCTTCCTCCTCTTCCTCTTCTTCTTCCTCCTCTTCGGCCTCGCCCTCGGCCTCCGGGTAGTCCTCCTCCTCGTCGCCCTCCTCGTCGCCCTCTTCGTCGCCCTCCTCGTAGTCCTCCGCTCCCTCGTCCTCGTAGGCCTCCTCGTCGTCCTCGTCCTCATCGCGGTCGGAGCCGGCGCGATTGAGCTCGAGCGTACGGTCACGGAGGGTGTCGGCGAGGTCGGAGAGTTTGCGGTTGGCCGCGGCGCTCAGGGCCTGCCGGCCGGCGTCGAGGGCTTCACCGCGGAGTTGCTCGCCGAGGTCGGCGAACTGCGGCATCTCCTTGAGTCGCGAGAGGCCTTCCTTCATCAGCTGCCCCGGTTCGAGGCCGAAGCGGCGGCCGGCGAGATAGGTCGCCGCGGTGAAAGCCAGGCGTCCCTTCTTGGCTCGGCCGAGCACGTAGCCCCCGACCACGGCGGCCGCGAGCGCGATCTTGGCGGTGTCCTGCATGATCATCCCCTTACCAGGGTGGCGCTTACGGACGCGGCGGTGCGCCTGCGAGGCCTGGTGCTGGCACTGCGGCGACTTTGGAGTCCTGTCGGTCCGTCCTCGAAAAGCTCCTGCCCTGGATATGGGACTTATGCGCATATTTCGGGGCAGTCTGTTGGTGAGAGGCCGTCTCCCCAGGGGAGGGGCTCATGGCCGAAGCAGAAGCACCGCGCCCGCGGCGGGCGCCTTCCCGCACCTCCCGCACCTCCCGCGGCGAGAGCGGAGACCAGGACGGGCAACCGTCCCGGCGCCCTGCCTCCCGGCGGCGTCCGGGTGTACCCACCGCCGCCGCGGCGATGCGTTCGGCCGCCGAGCAGCTGGCTCAACTTTTGGGCCGGCCCCCCGAGTCCGTCTCCTCGCTCAAGCCGACGGACGACGGCTGGGAGGCGCAGGTGGAAGTCGTGGAGCTGGAGCGGATACCGGACACCACGAGCGTGATGGCCAGCTACAAAGTCGCGCTGGACGAAGAGGGCGAGCTGATCTCCTACGAACGGACCCGCCGCTACAGCCGAGGAATGATCGACCGGCAGACCTGAGGGCAGGCAGCCCACGGAGGGAGACGTCATGACCATGGTTCCGCAAGGCGGCAGCGCCGTCGCCAGGGGAGGAGGAGGCAACACGAGCAGCCTCTACGACGTCCTGGAGCTCATCCTGGACCGTGGTCTCGTCATCGACATCTTCGTCCGGATCTCGGTCGTGGGCATCGAGCTCATCAAAATCGACGCACGCATCGTGGTGGCCAGCGTCGACACGTACCTCCGCTTCGCCGAGGCGTGCAACCGCCTCGACCTCGAAGCGGGCCGCAAGGCGCCGGCCCAGCTGCCCGAGGTCGTGGGGAGCATGGTGGAAGGCGGGGCCCGCGGGAAGTCCAAGGGTGCGCTGAGTGGAGCGGTCGAGGCGGTGACCGACTCCCTGCAGGGCAGGTCCTCGCGGTCCGAGGAACCGGAAGAGGACGAGCAGGAGGAAGAGGAAGTGGAGGCCGCCCCCAAGCGGCGCCGCCCGGTCCGGCGTCCGGTACGCCGGGAGAAGGAGTGACCGATGGCGCTCTACGTGTACTCGATCACCGACAAGGCCCACCCCCTCCGCGTCGACGGCCTGACCGGCGTGGGCTCCCACGGCGCACCTTTGCGGACGGTGGCCGCCGGGCCGCTGTGCGCGGTCGTCAGCGACGTTTCCGAGGAGATCAGGCCCAAGCGCCGGGACCTCCTCGTGCACCAGGAGGTACAGGAGCGGCTGATGGGCGACGGTGTCGTGCTGCCGCTCCAGTTCGGCTATACCGCAGCCGACGACCTGGAGGTCCGCAAGGCGCTGGAGGAGAGCGCCGACGACTACCTCGCCACCCTGAAGCGTCTGCAGGGCTGCGCCGAGTACCACGTCCGGGCCTCGCAGGCGGACGAGGAACCGCTGCTGCACCAGATCCTCGAGGACTCGCCCGAGGCGAAGCACCTCAACGACCGGATCCGCGGCGGTGACCAGGACCCGCGACTGCCGCTCGACCTCGGGGAACTGGTGGCCCGCGAGGTCCAGGCCCGGCAGGAGACCCTGGCGGCCGGCCTCGTCGAGGCGCTCCTCCCCTTCGCGCGCGAGCACGTCACGCACGCATCCTCGGGGAGCGACTTCCTCAACCTCTCCCTCCTCGTCCCCGACGAACACAAGGACTCGTTCCACACCGCCCAGACGAATCTCGCCCGCGCGATCGACGGCGGCGTCGACCTGCGCTTCACCGGACCCCTGCCCCCCTACAGCTTCGTGTAGCGACCGCCACCACCACCGCCGCCCGCCGGACGGGAACGGAGGAATGATCATGGGACTGCTGACCCAACTGCTGACGCTCCCCCTCGCGCCCGTGCGGGGCGTGGTGTGGGTCGCCCAGCGGGTCGTCGACAAGGCCGAAGAGGAGTACTACGACCCCGCCCCCGTCTGGCGCGAGCTCGCGGAGCTGGAGCAGCGGCTGGTCAGCGGGGAGATCGACCAGGAGACGTTCGAGCAGCGGGAGGACGAGCTCCTCGACCGTCTGGCAGAGATCGCGGAATTCCGGCATCCGATGCCCTGACCGGGAAAGCGAGCAAGCCATCGTGACCGAACCACTCCCCGGCCGCCTCGGCGCCCTTCCCTCCCGCGCCGCCCCGGTCCCGTACGGGCCCAGCTCCTCGTCCAGCCTCGCCGACATCCTCGAACGGGTCCTGGACAAGGGCATCGTCATCGCCGGCGACATCCGGATCAACCTTCTCGACATCGAACTGTTGACCATCAAACTCCGGATCCTGATCGCCTCCGTCGACAAGGCCAAGGAGATGGGCATCGACTGGTGGGAACACGATCCCTCCCTGTCCTCCCGGCACACCGGCAGCCCGCTGGAGCAGGAGAACCGCCGTCTGCGCGCCGAGCTGGAGGCCCTGCGCGGTGAGCAGCCCGACGAAGCCGAAGAGGAGCGCGAAGTTCGCGAACGCGTCTTCGAGGAAGAACCCCGCAGCGGACCGGCCGGCCGCACGACGAAGGGGCGCCCGCAGTGAACACGCCCGCGCCCGCCGACACCAGCACCCTCACGTACGTCTACGCCGTCGTCCGGCGGACGAAGACCCTGAGCGCGGTCCTCGCCCAAGTGCGCGGCATCGACCGGGCACCCGTCCGGCTCCTGTCCGGCACTTCCGACCCCGACCCGGGCCATACAGCGGACACGGACACGGACACGGACACGGACACGGACACGGAAACGGACACCGGCCTCGCCTTCGTCACCAGCGCGGTACCCCACCGCGACTTCAACGAGACCGCCCTCAAAGACCACTTCGAGGACTTGCAGTGGCTCGAGTACGTCGCCCGGGCCCACCACGAGGTGGTGCAGGCCGTCGCCACCCACGCCACGGTCCTGCCCCTGCGCATGGCCACCGTCTACCAGGACGACAGCCGGGCCCGCCGAGCCCTCACCGAACAGCGCCACACCCTGGACCAGCGCCTGGCCCGCCTGGACGCCCACACCGAATACGGCGTCAAGATCTACCTCCCGCGCACCACGCAGGAGAGTCCGGGCGACGGCGGCGAGGCCGCACCCACCACGCCGGGCAAGGCGTACCTGCGGCGCCGCAGCGCGCAGCGCCACGCCCGCGAGAACGTCTACCAGCAGGCGCGGCAGGCAGCCGGGGCCGTCGAGGCGATCGCCGCCCGCCACACCTCGCAGCGCGTACGCCACGCCCCCCAGAGCGGCGCCCTGAGCGGCCCCCAGGAGAACGTACTGAACGACGCCTACCTCGTCCCCAACGGACAGGCCGAACAGTTCCGGACCGCCGTCGAGCAGGCCGTACAGGAGTTCCCCGACATCCGGGTAGAGGTCACGGGACCCTGGGCGCCGTACTCCTTCGCCATGCCACCTCCCGGAACCCCGGACCCGGCCGGCGCCCCGGATCCGGCGGACGCGCAGGGTCCGGCCGACGCCCACGAGCCGGCACCATGACCCTCGCGGAGCACGGCGAACCTCTGCCCGGCCGCCAGGTCGCCCTGGTCGATCTCCTCGACCGACTCCTCAGCGGCGGAGTGGTCATCACCGGCGACATCGTCCTGTCCATCGCGGACATCGACCTCGTCCGCATATCGCTGCGCGCCCTCATCGTCTCCGTCAGTTCCGAGACGGTCCCTCCTCCCGCGCGGGGCGGCGGCGACGATGAGCGATGAACAGCACCCGCCCCGGCGGCGTCCCCGCACCGAGCCCGGCCTCGAAGGCGTCGGTGACACCATGTCGCGCGCCTTCCGGCTCATCCAGGCGCCTCCCGCCCCCCGCGACGAGGGGCCGGCCCGCCCCGCCCACCGCATACACGCCGACCGCGAGACCGTCGAAGAGGACCTCCTCAAACTCGTCCTCACCCTCGTCGAGCTGCTGCGTCAGCTCATCGAACGCCAGGCCCTGCGCCGCGTGGACGCCGGAGACCTCACCGACCAGCAGGAAGAAGAACTCGGCGCCACCCTGCTGGCCCTCCACGACAGCCTGGCCGACCTCTGCGCCCAGCACGGATTCGCGCTCGAAGACCTCAACCTCGACCTGGGCCCCCTCGGCCCCCTGCTCCCGCCCGGTGACTGAGGGAAGCAGCTCGGGCTCTCCTCAGTAGGCGTGTCCCGCATGGGCGAGCGCCTGCTTCAACAGCACTCCGTGTCCGCCCGGCATCTCGCTCTGCACGGCCGGCGAGGCCGCCTCGCTCGGGCTGAACCAGACCAGGTCCAGCGCGTCCTGCCGGGGGCGGCAGTCGCCGGACACCGGCACGATGTAGGCGAGCGACACCGCGTGCTGGCGCGGGTCGTGGTAGGAGGTGATGCCCGCCGTGGGGAAGTACTCGGCGACCGTGAAGGGCTGCAGGGACGTCGGGACATGGGGCAGGGCCACCGGACCGAGGTCCTTCTCCAGGTTGCGCAGCAGCGCGTCACGGACCCTCTCGTGATGCAGGACGCGCCCGGACACCAGGGTTCGGCTGACCGTTCCGTCCGGACCGATGCGCAGCAGCAACCCGATGCCGGTGACTTCGCCGCTGTGGTCCACCCGCACGGGCACGGCCTCCACGTACAGGATCGGCATCCGGGCCCTGGCCAATTCCAGCTCATCCGTGGTCAGCCAGCCGGGCGTGGTCTCGGTCGTGTCAGACATTGCTTGATCATACTTTCCGGGGGTGGCCGCCGCCAGGATGCGCGGGCCGCTTCGGACGGATCACAGGCTCGAGAGCAGGTCGTCGAGTGGCGCCGGTACGCGGTCGGGGTCGAGGGCTTCGACGAGGACGCGGCCGTAGCGGATCTTGCGCCCCTTCTTGGTGCCGAAGAAGCGCCGCAACTGCTGCTGCGAGGTGCGGCCCTGCTGTGCCGGCTGGCGCAGGAAGGTCTGCAAGGGGCGCAGATCGCCCTCGGCCCGGACGAGGTCCTCCACCCGTGCCGCGCCCAGTGCGCGGATCAGCTCGTCCTCCAGGTCCGCCGCGCAGACGAAGAAGTCCTGGTCGGCCGCACCGGCCTGCCGCAAGCCGCGGGCGTAGAAGCCGCGCTCCGCCTCGTCGCACAGTCCCGTGAGGCGCAGACCCAGGCCGGGCGGCCCCAGGAGGCGGGCGAAGCGCCCGACGCTCATCGCACCACCCATCGACAGGACGCACACTCCCTCGGCCGCCAGGTCCCGGCCGCGGCTCTCGGCCAGCGCGTCGACCGCCGCGGCGTCGCTCGGCCCTTCGAGCAGGACGACCGTCCGTACGTGCAGCGCCGCGGCCAGCTCGTGTGCGGCGTCGCCGGCGCCACCGGGGCCGTCGGAGCCACCGGCCGCCCACGCGGTCACCGTCTCCCGGAACGACTCCATGTCAGCCATGGGAGGAGTCTGCGCCGTTCCAGGCCGCCGCGGTAGGCAATTTCCGCCGGTGCGGGCTCGGCGGCGAACGGTCGCGCCGGACGGCGTACGGCAGATGGCGGACGGAACTTGTGGAGCGGCGGTCCGGTCAGCACGCTTGCTCCATGCTCTCAGCCGCCCCCGATCCGATCCGGTCTCCTGCGGCAGCCCGGCAGGTCGGCTCCCGCCGGGCGCTGGTGGCGGGGTCCGTCGGCAACTTCATCGAGTGGTACGAGTTCGGCGTCTACGGCTACTTCGCCACCGTCATCGCGGCGCACTTCTTCACCCCCGAGGGTGGCGGCGAGGTCGAGGGGCTCGTCAAGACGTACGCGTCGTTCGCCCTCGCGTTCTTCTTCCGGCCCGTCGGGGCGGCGGTGTTCGGGCGGCTCGGTGACCGGATCGGCCGCCGGCCGACGCTCGTCCTCGTCATCTGCCTGATGACCGGCGCCACGACGCTCATCGGCGCGCTGCCGACGTACGAGTCGATCGGCGCGGCCGCCCCGGTGCTGCTGACGTCGCTGCGGATCGTACAAGGGCTCTCGGCGGGCGGGGAGTTCGGCGGTGCGGTCTCACTCATGACGGAGTGCGCGCCACCCGGCCGCCGGGGGCGGTACGGGGCGTGGCAGTCGTTCACGGTGTCGCTCGGACTGCTCGCGGGCGCGGCAATGGCGGCGCTCCTGGCGACGGTACTGACCACGGCGCAACTGAACGGGTGGGGCTGGCGGGTGCCCTTCCTGCTGACGCTGCCGCTCGGGCTCGTCGCCCTGGGGCTGCGGTTGCGCCTGGACGAGACGCCCGCCTTCGTGTCGGCCCGCGGCGAGAGCGGCGAAGCCGTGCGGCGGCCGCCCGCCGCAGAGACGGTCAGGGCCGTCGCACTGGGTGTCGGGCGGCTGATGGGGTGGTCGGCGGCCGGCTACACGTTCCTGGTGGTGCTGCCCTCCTACCTCCAGAACACGCTGGACGCGACGTTCCAGCAGGCGCTGGTCGCGAGCGTCCTGGCGAACCTGGGCTTCGCCGCGTCGATCCTGCCGGCCGGCATGGTGAGCGACCGGATCGGGCGACGGACGGTGATGCTCGCCGGAGCACTGCTGGTCGCCGTGCTCGCGCTGCCGCTCCTGCACCTGCTGCAGGACACCGGCGCGCCGACTCCCGCGAAGGGTGCGGCGCTCTTCGCGGCGGGGGCCGCCGTCGGGCTGATGGCGGGGCCGGGGCCCGCGATGCTGGCGGAGATGTTCCCGACCACGGTGCGCTACACGGGGCTCGGGCTGGCCTACGCGCTGTCCAACGCCGTGTTCTCCGGCAGCGCGGGGCTGATCATCACCGAGGTCGTCGCGCGGAGCGGGGACATCGACGTCCCCGCCTACTACGCGGCCGGCGCCTGCGCGGTGAGCGCCGCCGCGCTGCTGACGCTGCGCGGCGACGACCACGAGCGGCCGCTGCGGTGAGCGCCCTGCGGGTCGTCGGCCTGATGTCGGGCACCTCGTACGACGCCGTCGACGCGGCCGCCGCCGACCTCGTCCTGGACGGGGACACGCTGGTGCTCACCCCGCTGGGCATGATCAGCACCGCCTACGAGGACGATCTGCGGGCGGAGCTGGCCGGGGCGCTGCCGCCCGCCGCGACGGATCTCGCCACGGTGTGCCGGCTCGACACGCGCATCGGCCGGGCCTTCGCGGCGGCGGCGGTGCGCGCCGACCGCGAACTGTGCGCAGGCCGGACCGACTTGATCGCCTCGCACGGGCAGACCGTCTACCACTGGGCGCGGGCCGGCCGGGTCCACGGCACGCTCCAGATCGGCGAGCCCGCCTGGATCGCCGAGGCGACCGGCCGCCCCGTCGTCTCCGGTTTCCGTACGCGGGACGTGGCCGCCGGGGGCCAGGGCGCGCCGCTGGTGAGCGTCGTCGACGTCATGTGGCTGCGGGGACGGCCGGGAGTGCCGGTGGCACTCAACCTGGGCGGCATCGGGAACGTGACGGTGGTCGCGGACGGGGTGGCCGGCGGACCCCTGGCCTTCGACACCGGGCCCGCCAACGCGCTGATCGACGCGGCGGTGCGCGACCTGGCGGGGCGCGCTGCCTCCGGGCGCGCCGCCCCGGGTCTCGATGCCTCGGGGTCGGGCGGCTCGCCCTGCATGGACGTGGACGGCGCGCTCGCGGCGCGGGGGAGCGTGCATCCACCGCTGCTGCGACGGCTGCTGGACGAGCCGTACTACGCCCTGCCGGCGCCGAAGACGACCGGCAAGGAACTGTTCCACCTGCCCTACCTGCGTGCGGCGCTGGACGGGTTCGGGCAGGTGTCGGCCGAGGACGTCGTCGCCACCCTGACCCGGCTCACGGCGCGGACCGTCGCCGACGCCGTACGGCCCTTCGGGGCGACGGAGGTGATCGCCTCGGGCGGGGGCACCCGCAACCCGGTACTGATGCGGTGGCTGCGGGAGGAGCTCGGCGGGCCCGGCGGCGGCGTACCGCTGAGGACGTCGGACGAGCTCGGGCTGCCGTCGGGCACGAAGGAGGCGTACGCCTTCGCCGTCCTCGGCTGGCTCACCGCGCACGGCCTGCCCGCGACCGTCCCCTCCTGCACCGGAGCCCGGCACGCGAGCGTCCTCGGCTCGGTCACGCCCGGGGGAGCGGGCCTGCGCCTGCCTGCGCCGCTGACGACGGCGCCCACCCGCCTGAGCATCCGAGCCGCGCCCGCCTGATCCGCACGGCCCCGGGGGTGCCCGGTCGGCCACCCCGCGATCGGCGATCTACGGTCGCGGGCGTCGCGGGCGCCGCCCGGGTGTCCCGGAGCGAACCAGGGCGATCGAACATACGATGGGCGGGAACCGGGCGCGGGCGGCTCACCGCGCCCGCCGGTCCAGTCCGTCCGGGCGGGAGACGCATGGCAGAGGTCACCGACGCAGCGCGGACCGTCATCCTGACCGTGGACGACGACCCGGGAGTGTCCCGTGCCGTCGCCCGTGACCTGCGGCGCCGCTACGGCTCCGCGTACCGGATCGTGCGCGCCGAGTCCGGCGAATCCGCGCTGGAGGCGCTGCGCGAGCTGAAGCTGCGGGGCGACCTGGTGGCCGTGATCCTCGCCGACTACCGCATGCCCCAGATGAACGGCATCGAGTTCCTCGAAGAGGCCGTCCAGGTGTACCCCGGCGCGCGGCGCGTGCTGCTGACCGCGTACGCCGACACCAACGCGGCGATCGACGCGATCAACGTCGTGGACCTCGACCACTACCTGCTCAAGCCGTGGGACCCGCCGGAGGAGAAGCTCTACCCGGTCGTGGACGACCTGATCGCGGCCTGGCGCGCCAGCGACTACCGGCCCGTACCCGCCACCAAAGTGGTCGGGCACCGCTGGTCGGCGCGCTCGTCGGCCGTGCGGGAGTTCCTGGCCCGCAACCAGGTGCCCTACCGCTGGTACTCCTGCGACGAGCCGGAGGGGCAGCGCCTGCTGCGGGCGGCCGGCGCCGACGGACACCGGCTGCCCGTCGTGGTCACTCCCGGGGGCACCGTGCTGATCGAGCCGGATGCCCCCGACCTGGCTGCCCACGTGGGGCTCGCGACGACGCCGACCGCCGATTTCTACGACCTCGTCGTGATCGGCGGAGGTCCGGCCGGGCTGGGCTCGGCACTGTACGGGGCCTCCGAAGGTCTGCGAACCGTCCTGGTCGAACGGTCCGCGACCGGCGGGCAGGCCGGGCAGAGCTCCCGCATCGAGAACTACCTCGGATTCCCGGACGGCGTCTCGGGCGCACAGCTCACGGAGCGCGCCCGCCGCCAGGCCGGCCGGTTCGGCGCCGAGATCCTCACCGCGCGGGAGGTCACGGGGCTGGAGGTCAACGGCGCGGCGCGCGTCGTCCGCTTCTCCGACGGCTCGGCGATCGCCGCGCACAGCGTCATCCTGGCGACCGGTGTGTCCTACCGCCAGCTCCGGGCTCCCGGCTGCGCCGCCCTGACCGGCTGCGGCGTGTACTACGGCTCCTCGCTCACCGAGGCGTCCTCCTGCCTGGAGCAGGACGTGTACATCGTCGGCGGCGCCAACTCCGCCGGACAGGCGGCGATGTACCTGGCGCGGGGCGCGAAGTCGGTGACGCTGCTGGTGCGCGGCGAGTCCTTGGCCGCGTCGATGTCGTACTACCTGATCCAGCAGGTCGAGGAGGCTCCGAACATCACGGTGCGGCCCCGGACCGTCGTCGAGGCGGCACACGGGGAGGGGCACCTGGAGCAGCTCACGCTGCGGGACGTGGCGAGCGGTGCGACCGAACTCGTCGACGCACAGTGGATGTTCGTCTTCATCGGCGCGGCCCCGCTGACCGACTGGCTGGACGGTACGGTGCTGCGCGACGAGCACGGATTCATCCTGGCGGGGCCCGACCTCACCCCCGACGGACGGCCGCCGGCCGAGTGGGAGCTGGACCGCCCGCCCTACCACCTGGAGACCAACATTCCCGGCGTGTTCGTGGCGGGCGACGCACGCGCCCAGTCGGCCAAGCGCGTCGCGTCCGCCGTCGGAGAGGGAGCCATGGCAGTGATGCTCGTCCACCGGTACCTGGAGCAGTCGTGAGCGGGCAGGCCATGCCCTGCGGCCCGCAGGAGATCGCCTCGCTGTTCCTGTTCGAGAAGCTCTCCCCGGAGCAGCTCGGGCGGCTGTGCGCGGAGGGCCGGGTGGAGCGGTTCGAAGCCGGTCCCGTGTACGCCGAGGGGGACCCGGCGACCTGCTTCTACGTGATGATCGAGGGCACCGTCGTCATGTCACGCCGGGTCGGCGGTGACGACGTGGAAGTGGGCAGGACCTCGCAGCGCGGGGTGTACGCGGGAGCCATGCAGGCCTACCTGGGCGACCGCGTGCCGCAGACCTACAACAACTCGATGCGGGTCACCGAGCCGACGCGGTTCTTCGTGCTCCCGGCGCAGTCGTTCGCGGACGTGATGCGGGAATGGTTCCCCATGGCCGCGCACCTGCTGGAAGGCCTCTTCTTCGGCTCGAGGAGCACCCAGCAGGCCATCGGACAGCGTGAGCGGCTGCTGGCTCTGGGATCGCTGTCCGCCGGGCTCACCCACGAACTCAACAACCCGGCCGCGGCGGCCGTCCGGGCCACCGCGGCACTGCGCGAACGCGTGGGCAAGATGCGCCACAAGCTGGCCCACATCGCTCAGGGAAACTACTCCCGCGAGGCACTGGCCGACCTCATCGAAATCCAGGAACGCACCGCCGAACGCGTCGCGAAGGCGCCGGTGTTGAGTCCCCTGGAGGCGTCCGACCGGGAGGACGAACTCTCCGACTGGCTCGAGGACCACGGCATCCCGGAGGGCTGGCGGATCGCACCGACCTTCGTCCAGGCCGGCCTGGACACGGACTGGCTGGAGCACGTCGCGGCGACCGTGGCCGAGGACCTCCTGCCGGGCGCGATCGGCTGGCTCAACTACACGGTCGAGACGGAACTGCTGATGGACGAGATCGACGACTCCACCACCCGCATCTCCCACCTCGTCGACGCCGCCAAACAGTACTCACAGCTCGACCGCGCCCCGCACCGGGTCGTCGACGTCCACGAACTGCTCGACAGCACCCTGATCATGCTCACCGGCAAGATCGGACCCGGGATCCAGGTGGTCAAGGAGTACGACCGCACCGTGCCGGACGTGCCCGCGTACCCCGCGGAACTCAACCAGGTGTGGACCAACCTCATCGACAACGCCGTCTTCGCCATGGCCGGCACGGGCCGCGGGGGCACACTGACGGTCCGCACGGCACGGGAGGGGGACCGGCTGCTGGTGGAGTTCCGGGACACCGGACCCGGCATCCCGGCGGACATCCGCGGCCGCATCTTCGATCCCTTCTTCACCACCAAACCGGTCGGCGAGGGCACCGGTCTCGGCCTGGACATCTCCTGGCGCATCGTGGTCGACAAGCACCACGGAAGCCTCCAGGTCGACTCCGCACCGGGCGACACGCGCTTCCAGGTACTGCTGCCGCTGACCGACCCGCAATCCGGTACCGAGCCCGCGACCGAGACCACCGAGGAGCCCGTATGACCGCCACCGACGGCGTCGACCCGAGCGTCCCGCCCACCGGCACCGGCTGCGTCGAGTGCGACGAGGCGGGCGGCTGGTGGTTCCACCTGCGCCGCTGCGCCCAGTGCGGCCACATCGGCTGCTGCGACTCCTCGCCCGCCCAGCACGCCACCGCCCACTGGAAATCCACCGGTCATCCCCTGGTGCAGAGCTTCGAGCCGGGCGAGGAGTGGTTCTGGGACTATGCCGCCAACGAGCTGTACGAGGCCGGCCCCGAGCTGACGCCGCCCGCCGGCCACCCGGCCGACCAGCCGGCGCCAGGACCGTCCGGCCGGGTGCCGCAGGAGTGGACGCGGCTGTTGCACGGCTGAACGGCCACGCGCGGGGCCTTCGGCCGGCAGGGTGAGGAAGCGCTGCCGCGGACGGCCGCCGCGCGCACGCCGGCACGCAGAGCGCGAAGTCGAAGTTCCCACCGTCGTCGGGCGCGGGCTGGAGCCCGCCCCCTCCCACGCCCAGCACGATCGAGGGCGCCACGGCGGGATGCCCCTTCGGGACGCACGCCCGCGGACCGGCATGGAATGCCGTTCGTTCGGGCCCCGTATCTCCGACCGCCTGCCCTTTTATCCCGCGCCTCGGAACGTGTCAAGCCCCGAGTTTCCGGAACGTGACCGGGGTGTGCCCGGCGGGGCTTACTTATGGAGCGGGAAGGCCTCACTGGAAACGGAACGAGGCAACAGGGCAGGGAGGGAAACCTCCTTCCGGAGAATTTCCTCCCTCCCTGTTACACCGCACCGTCCCGAATTACCAGGCACCTCGACCATTCATCCGCTAGGAGAACACCATGAACCGCAAGATTCGTTTCGCGACGCTGGCCGCTTCCATCGCTGTGATCGGTGGAGGGATCGTCCTCCCCGCCTCCGTGGCAACGGCCGCTCCGATGCCCGGACACGTGGCCACTGCCCTCCCGACCGATGGAGGCAAGGGGGGCGCCGGAGGCAAGGGCGGCTCCGGCGAGGTCGGCGGCGGCGGCGGCTCCGGCGGTGCCGGTGGTGCCAGCGCCAAGGGCAAGGGCGGCGACGGCGGCGAGGGCGGCGACGGCGGCTTCGGCTTCCGGACCGGCGGCGGCGGCGGTGGTGGCGGCGGCGGCGGCGAGGGCAAGGAAGGCGGCACCGGCGGCGACGGCGGCGACGGCGGCATCGGCTTCCTCGAGCAGGGCGGCGACGCCGGAGCGGGCGGCGGCGGCGGTGACGGCAAGGAGAAGGGCGGCGGCGGCGGCGACGGCGGCCGTGGCGGCGACAGCCTCGGCGACGGTGGCGCCGGTGGCGCGGCCGGTGACGGCGGCAACGGCAAGGTCGGTGGCGCCGGTGGTGACGGCGGTGCCGGAGGCCTCGGTCTCGGCTTCAAGTTCCCCTTCTAGTAACGGAATCGGATCGACGGGGTGGAGGCCTTCCCGCCTCCACCCCCCACCCCCCGCCCCCACTTCCTCCTCATCCACCCCCTCCTCTTGATCACGACAACGGAGAAATCCCATGTTCACGACTTCCTGGCAGCGTCCGCTCATCCTGGCGGCGGTGTCCCTGGCCTTCGTCACCGGCACGGCGTGTGCCGCGCAGGCCTCGGAACACCCCACCTCGACCGGCACCAGCTCCTCGGTCGTCGCTGACCACCCGGCACCCTGCTTCCACATCGGCAAGGGCGGAGAGGGCGGCAAGGGCGGAGAGGGCGGCAAGGGCGGCAAGCCCGGCGAGGCGGGCGAGCCCGGCAAGCCCGGCCGCTCCGGATGCCTCGGCTTCGACGACCTGCCCGACAAGGAGAAGTCGGATCTCTCCGTCGTCGACAAGGTGCAGATCGTGATGGTCCTGATGTCCGACGACTCGGACGAGATGAAGGAGAAGATCGCCGACAAGTACAAGGTCTCGGAGGCTGAGCTCGACACCTGGAAGGAGCAGTACGAGGAAGGTGACTGGGTCGCCCTGATGGGAGGTGACTCCCCCTTCTCCCCGTGAGAACCAAGGACGGAAATCCGGAGCGGTAGGGCTCCTCGGCCCCGATGGGCCGGGGAGTCCGCTCTTTCCGCCGCCGGAATGACATTCGAAATCAATTTCTTACAGGGAGAAATCTCATGCGGCTGCACTCTCGGAAGTTTCGTATCGGAATGTTCGTCTCGACGGTCCTGATCGGTGCCGGCGCCATGGCTCCCGCCGCCACAGCGGCTCCCGCGACCCCGGCGGCCCAGATCCTCGCGGGCCAGCAGCACGGCCTCGCCTCCGGCGGCGGGGGCGACGGGCAGGGCGGCAACCGGGCCGGTGGGGGTCTCGGCAAGCTCAAAGCGGGCGCCGGCAGCGTGAAGATGGGCCAGGGCAGTGTCCGCGTCGGTGACCGGGTGTGCGCGGGCAAGTGCGACGGAGCGGCCAACGGCACCAACGGCGGCAAGGGCGGGGTGTGCGTCGGGCAGTGCAACGGGAGCGCCAACGGCGGCAACGGCACGGACGGCACCGTCGGCGGCAACGGCACGAAGGGCGGCAACGGCGGGGTCTGTGCCGGCGTGTGCGCGGGCAGCTCCAACGGCGGCGACGGCGGCAACGGCGGGGCCGCACGGCCCGGCGGCGACGGGGGCGACGGGGGCGCCGGCGGTGACGGCGGCATCTGCGTCGGCATCGGCTGCCAGAGCAGCGGTCAGGGTGGCAGGGGCGGCAACGGTGGCGAGGACTGACCTGCGCCGACACGTGTTCCAAGGGCCCTGGGCTTCCCGCTCAGGGCCTTTGCCGGGCACGCGTATGGATCACTCGATAGACTTTCGAGTACGAGAAGAGCGGCCCCGGCAGCGTCGGCTGCGCGAAGCGCCCGTCGGCTCGGCCGGGGTGCGGGGAGGCGCCTGATGGGCACGGCATCGCAAGCAAGCCTGTACACGGGCCGGCCCTCCGGCCTGATCGGTAAGGAGATCGCGGGCTACCGGATCGAGCGCATGATCGGCCGAGGTGGCATGGCCGTCGTCTACTGCGCCAAGGACCTGCGCCTGGACCGGACGGTCGCCCTCAAGCTCATCGCTCCGGAGCGCGTCCGCGACGACGTGTTCCGCCGCCGCTTCACCCACGAGTCGCGCGTGGCCGCGAGGATCGACCACCCGCACATCGTGCCGATCTTCGAAGCCGGTGAGACCGACGGCGTCCTGTACATCGCCATGCGCTACGTCGACGGCCTGGACCTCAGGGGCCTGCTGGACCGGGACGGTCCGCTCCCCGTCGCGACCGCCGTGCGCATCGCCGCGCAGGTGGCGTCCGCCCTCGACGCGGCCCACGATCACGACCTGGTGCACCGGGACGTCAAGCCCGGCAACATCCTGGTCGCCGCGGGCACCGACAGCGACCACCCCGAGCACGTGTACCTCACGGACTTCGGCCTGACGAAGAGGTCCCTCTCGCTCACCGGCTTCACCTCCGCGGGCGAGTTCGTCGGCACGCTCGACTACATGGCCCCGGAACAGATCTCCGGTCGGCCGGTGGACGGCCGGTGCGATGTCTACAGCCTCGCCTGCGTCGTGTACGAAACCCTCGCCGGCGGGCCGCCCTTCGTGCGCGACGACGCTCCGGCGCTGCTGTGGGCGCACCAATACGACCAGCCGCCCCTCCTGGCGGAGAGGCGGCTGGGAGTCGCGCCGGCTGCTGACGAGGTCTTCGCGAAGGCTCTGGCGAAGGTTCCGGAGGACCGCTACGGATCCTGCCGGGAATTCGTGGCGGCCCTGCGCGTCGCCACCGGGTGCGGTGTGGGCGGGCGGTTCGCTCAGCCCCCGCAGGCCGATCCGCGGCCTCCGGCGCCGGCCGAGGGGCACGTACCGCCCCCGGGGCCTCCGGACTGGGCCCTCCCGGTTTTCACAGGTCCGCCCGGCGGGCCGTAGGCCACGCCGGGCGGGACGAGCGGGTGAAGATCAGAGGCCGAGGCGGATGGCCTGTCGGACCAGTTCCGCGGAGCTGTTGACGCCCAGCTTGGCGCGGATACGGCGCAGGTAGGCGTCGACCGTGTGCTTGGAGAGTCCCATGGAGCGGGCCGTCTGCACGTAGGTGCACCCTGCGGCGATGTGTCGCAGTGCCTCCTCCTCGCGCGGGGCGAGCGCGGGGGCGGGGGCGGGGGCTTCGGCGTAAGGCATTGCGAGTGTGAGGCTCATGGGATTCCCTCCGACACGTCGGCTCGGTCATCTCTGCTCACACCCTCGGAAGCAGGGGACATATCCACGAATGTGGGTGTATGTCCTTGTTAAAGAGCCTGGCGGCGGGACTTCATCACCGTGTCCGCCAACTGTCACAGCCGTGTCACAGGGAACGTCCGCGGGCGTGTCTTGGCCGCGATCGCGGCCAAGACGTGCCCCTCCTCAGGGTCCGATGAGGGACTGTTCGGCCCAGATGGTCTTGCCGGTGGAGGAATGCCGCGTGCCCCAGCGCTGGGCCAGCTGGGCGACCAGGAGCAGACCCCGCCCTCCCTCGTCGAAGATCCGGGCACGCCGCATGTGCGGGGCGGTGTTGCTCGAGTCCGAGACCTCGCAGATCAGCGTGTTGTTCTCGTGGATCAGGCGCAGCTGGATGGGCGGCTCGCCGTAGCGGATCGCATTGGTGACCAGTTCGCTCACGACGAGCTCGGTGACGAACGCTGCGTCGTCGAGCCCCCAGGCGCTCAGCTGCTCGGTGGCGTCCCGCCGGGCCTGGGCGACGACGGACGCATCGGACGGCACCTCCCAGACGACGACCTTGTCGGCGTGCAGGGCCCGGGTCCGGGCGACGAGCAGGGCGACGTCGTCATCGGGCGGGTGGGTCAGCAGCGCCGTCAGGACGCGGTCGCAGACCGTGTCCAGCGTCGAGGCGGGCCGGGCGAGCGCCGTGAACATGCTGTCCAGGCTGTCGTCGATGTCGTGGTCGCGGGCCTGGAGCAGACCATCGGTGTACAGGGCGAGGATGCTCCACTCGGGAAGTTCGACCTCGATCGTCTCGAAGGGCAGGCCCCCCAGACCGAGCGGCGGGCCGGCCGGGACGTCGAGGAGGTACACGGAGCCGTCGGGGGAGACGACGACGGGCGGGGGGTGGCCCGCCCGGGCGACGGTGCAGCGGCGCGTGACCGGGTCGTAGACCACGTACAGGCAGGTCGTGCCGATGCCCCCGGCGGCCTCACCGGCTCCCCCCGGGCCGGCCTCGTCGTCCGACAGGCGGATGACGAGGTCGTCGAGATGGGTGAGCAGCTCGTCGGGCGGCAGGTCGACGTCGGCGAGCGTGCGCACCGCGGTGCGCAGCCGGCCCATGGTCGCGGAGGCGCGGATGCCGTGGCCGACGACGTCGCCCACGACCAGGGCGACCCGTGCTCCCGACAGCGGGATCACGTCGAACCAGTCGCCGCCCACTCCGGCCTCGCCCCCGGCGGGCAGGTACCGGGTGGCGATCTCCAGCGCCGTCTGATCGGGCAGCGTATGGGGGAGCAGGCTGCGCTGCAGCGTCATGGTGGTGGTGTGCTCCCGGAGGTGCCGGGGCGCGTTGCGGATGCTGACGGCCGCTTTGGCCGTGAGCTCCTCGGCCAGCCACAGGTCCCTCGGCTGGAAGGGCTCCCTGCGCTGGTGACGGCCGAAGACGGCCACCCCGAGGGTGATACCGCCCGAGGAGACCGGTACCACCATCATCGAGTGGGTCCCCGACTCGACGATCCAGGCCGCTTCGGGGTCCTGGGCCACCCAGTGGGCCACGGCCGGGTCCCTGGCCCCGTACACCGCGCCCCGGCCCGCGGCCAGACACGCGACGACGGGTGACAGCGGTGGATACACACCCGTCTGTCCGACCGGGACCCTGGACTCCGCACTTCCGTCGACGATCGACCGCACGGCGGTACGACGTACGGTGACCGGGCCCGACACGGGGCCGGTAGGAGGCCTGTCACGGCGCGGGAGGGGCTCCAGGAGGTCGACCAGCGCGAAGTCGGCGAACCGGGGGACGGCGACGTCGGCAAGTTCCTGCGCGGTACGGCTGCTGTCCAGGGTGGTGCCGATGCGGGCGGCGGCGTCGGCGTAGTTGTCGTCATGTACGAGCGGCTGCGGGCGGGCACCCTCGGTCGCGCTGTTGTCGTGCGCGGCCAGGCACACGCCGCACACCCGGCCGTCCGGGTCCCGCAAGGGGGCCAGCGAGGTCGCCCAGCCGCGCTGCGAGCCCGCACCCGGAAGGTGGACGAAGGCGTCCACGTACTGCGGCTCACCGGTCTCCAACGCCAGGCGCATCCTCCGGTCGGTCTCGTCGCTCACCGGGTCCGGCGCGATCTCCGGCAGGCGCAGCCCGCGCATCTCGGCCTCCGAGAGGGAGAGCGCGCGCGTCATGCCGGCGTTCGCCAGCACCAGCCGCAGTTCCTCGTCGAAGACCGCCAGGAAGCAGGGGGACTGGGCGAACGCCCACTCCCTCAGCGGTTCGTCCCGCGGGGTGCGCGATCCGTCCGCCACGGCGGACACCACGAACCATTTCGCGACCCCGCTGGTGGCCGTCCACCGGTGCGCCAGCAGCTGCGGCTCCAGCCGCCTGCCGTCCCGGTGCCGCAGCGCCACCGTGCCGCTCCAGCGCTCCAGCCCCGGCGGGATCAGCTGCACCGGACCGTCGGCGCCATCGGCGAGCAGACCGGCAGCGGAAAGCCCCACGACCTCGGCGGGCGGGTAGCCGAGCAGGCGACGGGCGCCCTCGCTCCACTCGGTGACGATGCCCTGCTCGTTGATGGTGGCCGTGGCCGTGTAGGCCGCCCCGGAGGAGACGCCCGTCTCCTCCGGCCGCTCACCAGGAGAGGTGGGAAGTCGCTCCATCGCCGCTCATCTCGCCCTCGCTAGTTCTGCCCGCGGTCGCGGGGCCTGCACGGCCAGGGGTTCCACTGACAAGCATGATCCGGCGGGGCAATGAGCACCAACGCAGTGCCGCCATGGGGCACGCTCAGCGGGCCGGACCGGGCAAGAGGACCCTCCGGGGGTCCGGCGGTACGGCCGGCTGGGCGAGGACGAGGGCGAGGACCGCGTCTGACGCCCGCCACACCATGGCGAGGCGCCGTCCGCTGAGTACGGGCGGCCGGAGGCCGAGGATCACGATGCCGCGCGGGGCGGAGCCGAAGATGCTGCTCCGGTCGGCCTTGACCGCGGCCTCCTTCAGTGCCCAGGCACCCGCCATGGCATCGGGCCGGTCCGTTCCGATGAGGGAGAGCTCCCCGGGGGACAGGACGTGGTCGGCGACCCGGCGTACCGCGTCGGCCGAGGCGCTCTCGCACAGGTCCACTCCGACCGGTCCGGGCGCGAGGGCCGCGGCCACGTGGCCGGTGGTGTGGCTGATGGAGACGCTCACGGCCGGCATCGGGCTGCCGCCGACGACGACGCAAGGGCTGCCGTCCGCACGCGGGAGGATCTCCACCTCGTCCGCCGGCGCGTCGACGACGACGCCGACCAGGCGCTTGGCGAGCACCCGGCCCGCCGCCCATTCGGCCCGGCGCCGGCCCTGCAACCCGCGGACCACGCGCTGCTCGGCCGGTGAGAGGTCCGGTGCCCGGTGGAGGTCGCGGCGCCGGGCCACGACGAGGGCGGCGCCGCCCCACCGGTGGACGCGGCCCGGCGCGATCGACTGGAACGTGGTGTCCATGGCAGCGGGTCAGGCGGCGGCGGCCGGGGCCGGTGCCTGGTCCGGGCGCCGCAGTTCCCGCTCCAGCACGGTCACCGCGTGACGGATCCGCCCATCAGGAGCTTTCCAGTAGCCGCGGATGTCGGGGGCACCGGGGAGGCGGCAGCCGAGTCCGATGATGGCGATATCGGTCATGAGGGATCTTCCTGCCTCTGCTCCGGACGGGCGGTGGCCTTCCACCGTGCCCGCGGGAGGGGTGAGGCCGTAGACCCGGCTATTCGTTACTTGACACAGCCCCGCGTTCCGGGCTCGGCCGTGCCGGGGGTCCCCGCCGTACGCCGATCAGCCCGTGGGGCCGGGCCCGGATCCCGCCTCGGCCGGTGCCCGGTCCCACCGCATCCGGGACCAGGGAAGGGCGAGGTCCGCCTGGGACGCCACGGTGCGCGGGACGAGGGAGTCGAGCGCGGCCGCCTCCGCGTGGCGGGCGTACACGGTGTCCACGTAGCGGTGGCCCGTATCGGCGGCGATGAAGAGGACGGTCCGCTCCGGGGACCGGTCCCGCTCCCAGCGGGCGGCGAGGTAGCCCGCACCGGTGGACAGCCCGGCGAACACCGCGTGGCGCCGCAGCAGGTCGACGCTGCCGGCGAGCGCGGCGTCGAAGGAGATCCAGTGGAGCGTGTCGTACGACGCGTGGCCCACGTTCCCGAAGGGGATGGAGCTGCCGATCCCGGCAATGATGATCGCGGGGTCGGCGAGGTGTCCCGCACCGAAGGTGACGCTGCCGAAGGGCTGGACTCCCACGAGTTCGACGTCGGGGGAGTCCTCCCGGAGGTAGCGGGCGAGGGCTCCCGTGGAGGCGCCCGAGCCGACTCCGCCGACGACGGTGAGGGCGTCACCAACGGTCGACTCGCGGATCAGGTCGGTGACGGCGCGGTAGCCCGAGTAGTGGATGCCGTCGTGGTACTGCCGCATCCAGTGGTATTCGGGGTGTTCGGCGAGGATGTCGTGGATGCGCTCGACGCGGCGCTTCTGGTCCAGTTTGAGATCGCTGCAGGACTCCATCTGTTCCAGGGTCGCCCCGAGCACCGCGAGCTGGATGCGCAGGGTGTGATCGACCGTTGCCGAGCCGACGATGTGGCAGCGCATGCCGTGGCGGTGGCAGGCGAGGGCCAGGGCGTAGGCGTAGATGCCGCTCGAGCTGTCCAGCAGGGTGTCCCCGCGGCGCACCGCCCCGGTGTCGAGCAGGTGGCGGACCGCGGCGAGGGCGGAGACGACCTTCATGGTCTCAAAGCGCAGGCAGACGAGCCGGTCGTCGAGGCGTATCAGGTCCGGTCGGCCGATCGCATCCGCGATGTGCTGGTCCACTCGGAAGCTCCTTGATCGTCGAGAGGGGAGGGAAAGGCGGGGGAGGCAGGGAAGGCAGGGAGGGCAGGGAGGGCAGGGAAGGCAGGGGAAACCGGGAAGGTCGTGAAGGCGCGCGTGGCGGGAATCCCGCTGCCGTCCAGGGCCCGTACACAGCTGCGGATCCGGCGGCGCAGGCCCGGAGCGGCCGGGTCGAGGAGCAGGCCGGCCACCGCGCCGCTGTGCGCGATCTGGACGCCCACGGCCCCCACCCGCCGGGCGATGCCGGCGAGGGTGTCGAATTCCGGGTGCCGCAGCAGCTTCTGCCCGCGCCGGGCACTGGCGGTGGCGACCTCGCCGAGCAGGGCGGCGTCGCCCGTGGCGACGGCCCGCCGCAGGAGGACGCGCAGCCGTTCGTAGGCCAGGACGTCGTTGTCGTCGTGGACCTGGACCGGCAGGGAGAGGGTGTCCACGGGTGCGCCCGCGCCCAGGGCGCAGCCCACGACGACGAGCGGGGGCAGACTGGGGCCGAGGACTTCCAGGACCCGGCCCTCGCGCTGGGCGAAGAGCACCGGGCGGGTGTCGAGCATCAGGGGATCGCAGGCCAGCTCGGCCCGCACCGCCAGGCGCGCGATGGTGTCGGGCGCCAGCAGCATCCCGTAGGAGTCCGCGACCGCCCGCACCGCGGCGATGACATCACTGGTCGAGCTGCCCATGCCCAGGCCGACCGGTATGTCGCCGGTGATCCGCAGCTCGCCGCCGCAGGGCGGCTCCCGGCGCCGCCGCGCGCATTCCCCCACGGCGAGGACCGCCGCGCGGGCCGCCTTCGCGCGGTCGCCGGGCAAAACCGTGAGCCGGTCCGGCGGGGTGCCGGGTCGGCGGGTGAAGGCGGCCGTGCTGCCGGGTCCGGCCATCGGCAGGGTGACCAGGCCGGCGCACCTGCGCCCGGTGGCGTCGCGGAAGACGCCCTGGAGGATCTCGCCGTGGTGGCAGGCGGCGCGGCCGGTACCGCGCAGGTCGGAGCCGGGCCGTCGCGGACGCGTGTGCCGGCGGGGGGCCGGGATCACGCCGCGCCCGCCGCCCGGTAGCGGTACAGGGTGGTGGGACCGGCGCTGAACTGGGAGAAGGGGAACGGCTCCGCGGACAGGGCGCTCACTCCGGAGCCGAGGAAGGCCCTGGCCACGGCGCTGCCGGTCTGTGCGTAGACGATCAGGGGGATGCCCCGGGTACGGCAGCGGTCGAGGATGGTGTCGAAGGAGCCGTTGCCGAGGGTCATGCCGGTGGCGACGACGGCGTCGGCCTGGTCGAGCACCTCGTGCATGTCGGTGGTGACGGGGTCGCCCCACTGGGTGGCCTTGAGGTTGAAGTCGCAGGGCAGGGGTTCGCCGCCGGCCGCGCGGATCGCCGCGACCAGCGGGTTGACCACGCCGATGAGGCCGACCCTGGCCCCCCTCCCGATGTCCAGCAGTCCGGCGATGGCCGCGTCGCGGGCCTGCGCGCGCACCTCGGGGGTTCCGGCGGGGAGGGTGACCGGCTCGGCTCCGCTCTCGCCGTGCGGGTGCCGTTCGCAGAGGTAGGCGTCGAGGGCGGCGATCCGCAGCGGGCGCGGTGCCTCGCGCAGCAGGACGTCGAGCGGGGCTCCCGAGGCGTCACGGCAGACCGACGGGTCGATCTCACCGGCCTCGAAGGCACAGCCGCCGAAGGAGCCGCCGAGGCGCACCAGTACGTACTGGTTGAGGTAGGGGTCCAGAAGACGCTGGTCGCCACGAGGTCGCGGGGCAGCGGGCCGTGTTCACCGGCCAGTACGGCCGAGATCAGGGCGTCGACGGTGGGTGAGGGCGTGGTGCTCGTACGGGTCGTCATGGGGTTCCTGTCACTGAGCGGATCGAGGGGGCGTTGGTGCGCAGGGGGCCGCGGTAGGTGATCGCGGGGCGGCCCGCGGCGTCGGTGGCGAGTTCGGCGTCCACCTCGAAGATCTGCGCGAGGTGTCCGGGCGTGAGGACGGCGGCGGGGGCGCCGGAGGCGACGAGGCGCCCGTGGTGCATGAGCAGCAGCCGGTCGCAGTAGCGGGCGGCGAGCGAGAGGTCGTGCAGCGCGACGAGGACCGTCTGGTCCGCGACGGCCAGCAGCTCCATGAGCTCCAACTGGTGTTTGACGTCGAGATGGTTGGTGGGTTCGTCGAGGAGGAGCCCGTACGGCTGCTGGGCGAGGGCGCGGGCGATGTGGGCGCGCTGCCGCTCGCCGCCGGACAGGGTCTTCCAGGTGCGCCCGGCGATCGGGGTCAGCCCCACGCGGTCCAGTGCGGCGGCGATGACCGCGCGGTCGGTGTCGTCCGGCCCTCGCCAGCGGTCCCGGAAGGGGGTCCGCCCCAGCCCTACGACGTCGGCGACGCGCAGGTCGGTGTCGAGGGCGGAGTCCTGTTCGACGAAGGCGACGCTCCGCGCGATCCGGCGGGCGCTCCAGCCCTGCACGCTCACCCCGTCGTAGAGCACGGTGCCCGCGTCGGGCTCGCGCAGACCGGCCAGGCAGCGCAGCAGGGAGGACTTGCCCGAACCGTTGGGGCCGAGCAGTCCGACCGTCTCGCCCGGAGCGACGTCCAGGCCGACCTCGCGGACGACGGGCGTGCCCGACACCGACCAGCTCAGCCCTTCGGCGGTGATCCTCACAGGTCACCCCGCCTGCGCAGGACGAGGAGGAACAGCGGTACGCCGATCAGCGCGGTGAGCACGCCGACCGGGACTTCCCGGGGCGCGAAGGCGACCCGCGCCAGGGCGTCGGTCCACACGAGGAACACCGCGCCCGCGAGCGCCGCGTAAGGCAGCAGCACCCGGTGCCGTGGTCCGGCGAGGAACCTCACCCCGTGCGGGACGATCAGGCCGACGAACCCGATGGCGCCGACGGTGGCCACCGCCACCGAGGTCAGCACGGCCGTCACCACGAGCAGCAGCATGCGGGTGCGCCGTACGTCGATCCCGAGGGACGCGGCGGTGTCCGCGCCGAAGGCGAGGGCGTCCAGGGAGTTCGCGCACAGCCACGCAACGGCCAGGCCGAGCGGTGTGACGACCGCGCAGACCAGGACGGCGTCCCAGCGGGCGGGGGCCATCGAGCCCAGCAGCCAGTGGGTGACGGCGTGCGTGGTGTCGGCGTCGGCCGAGGCCATCAGGACGAGCGAGGTCAGCGCGGTGAAGAGCTGTCCGACGACCACGCCGGTGAGGACGACGCGGACCGAGTCCAGCCCGGTCCGGTGCAGCAGGGCCAGCAGGAGACCGAAGGAGAGCAGGGCGCCGACGAAAGCGCCGCCGGTGACCCCCAGGGTGCCGGCGCCCACCCCGAGCACGACCACGGTGACGGCTCCGGCGGACGCGCCCGAGGACGCGCCGAGCAGGTACGGGTCGGCGAGGGCGTTGCGGGTGACGGCCTGGAGCACCGTGCCGCAGACCGCGAGCGAGGCCCCGACCAGGGCTGCCATCAGGACGCGGGGCAGGCGCAGGTCCCAGATGAGCGAGTCCACGAGCGGCGGGAGCGGCTCGGTGCCCAGGCCGAGCCGGGCGCCCAGCACCTTGGCGAGGTCGGTCCACCCCACGTCGGTGGTGCCGATGCGCGTGCCGGCCGCCACCGACGCGGCGAGTACGAACACCAGCGCGAGGAACAGCCCCGCCCGGGCCGGGGCGGACCGCACGGGCCGGGACGGGGCCGCCGGCGCGCTGAGCGGCGCGGCCGCCCCCGCCCCTCGGGCCGCCGGGTGCAGCGGGTCGGCGCGCGGGCCGGGCGGCGGATCCGCGGGCGGAGCCCCCCGGGCCGGGCTGTCGGCGACGTCAGCGGGCATGTCCGAGGTCCTTCATCCCGGCGGCCAGCAGGCCCAGGGCGTGCACGGACCGTACGGAGGGGTCCAGTTCGATGCCCGGCGCCTCGATGATCTTGTTGTCGCGCACTGCCGACAGCTGGGAGATCACCGGATGCCCGGCCATCGTCGCGCGCTTCTCGCGGGCGCTGTCACCCGGGCGGCCCCGTTCGGACAGGTCGCCGATCACGATGAAGTCCGGGTCGCGCTCGGCGACTTCCTCCCAGGACACCTCCGGCCATTCCTCGTTCACGTCGTCGAAGGCGTTCTTCGCTCCGACGATCCGGCTCATCTCGCTGGGCAGGCCGTTCCTGCCCGCGACGTACGGCATGCCGTTGAAGGCGGAGTAGAGGTAGACGACGGTGGGCCGCTCGCCGCCCTGCGGGACCTTCGAGGCGGTTTCGGCCGCCTTGGCGACGGCGGCCCGCTGCTCCTGGGCGAGCTCGTGGGCGCGCTCCTCGGCGCCGAAGGCCTTGCCCAGGTTCTCGTAGTCGGAGAAGAGCAGTTCGAAGGGGGTCTTTCCCGCCTCGTTCTGCTGGGGGCAGTCCACGGCGCTGACGAAGGCCGGGACCTCGAGGGCGCCCAGTTCCTCGCGGGTGCCGGCCCGGTCCTTCGTGTAGAGGCCGCTGGAGCCGGCCATCACGAAGTCGGGTGTGGCTGCGCGCAGTTGTTCACTGGTGGCGACCTTGGGGGAGATGACGGGGATCTTGGCGTACGCGTCCCGGTACCGCGCCGGGATCTTCGTCTTCAGATTGGCCGTCCCCGCCATCCGGTCCCCGAGGCCGAGTTCCAGCAGGGTCTCGGTCGAGGTCTGGTCCAGCGCGACGGCGCGCTCCGGGGGCCGGGTGACATCGAGTGCGCGGCCGCAACTGGTGATGACCGCCGGTGCGTCGGCGGCCCGGGCGCCGGCCTCGGCGGCCGGTGCCGGGTCGCCCGTGGCGGCCGAGCAGCCCGCGCTCGCGAGGGCGAGGGCGACCGCGAGGGCGGGGGCGAGCGCGGGAACGCCAAGGCCACGGGCGGGAGTGCGGGCGGAGGTGACGCCGAGATGGGCGGGGCGGGCGCGGTGGCGCATGGACTCTCCGGTCTGAAAAAGGGCGTGGGGTTGTCATGTACCGGGCAGAAATACTGCCTTCGGGAGGGTACTTTAATGGTTATCGTTTTCATAAAGACGCCCGGGGGTGCGGTTCGCCGGACCCACCCCCACACCTGCCGACGCATGAGGAGCACCACACGTGGCGACCACGCCCGCACCCGCAGCGCCCGACACGGGTCCGCCGCCCACCCGTTCCGTCCTGCGCGACGCGACCTTCCTGCGCCTGTGGACGGGCACCACCGCCTCCGGGCTCGCGACCTGGGCCCTGCCCTGCGTGCTGGGCCTGGCGGTCCTGCACCGGGAACTCGACGCGGCCGGCCTCGGCCTGGTCCTCGCGGCACGCACCGCCGGGTTCCTCGTCGCCGTCGGGGTCGGCGGCGTCCTGGCCGACCGGCACTCCCGGCGTGCCGTCGTGCTCTGGTCCGCCCTCGCGGCGGCCGCCGCCGCCCCGCTGCTCGCCGCCGGCCTCGGCCGCTCCCTGGTGCTGATGACCGTCGCCGCCGCCCTCGCGGGTGCGGGCCAAGGAGCCTGCCGGCCCGCCTTCCAGGCCCTGACCGCCGAGACCGTCGACGCGGACCGACGCCAGCAGGCCAACGCCGCCATGACCCTCGCCGTCCGGACGTCCACGCTGGCCGGCCCCACCCTGACCGCGCTGCTCGCGGCCTTCCTCGGCGTCGGGACACTGCTGCTCGGCATCGGCCTGCTCTGGCTCGTCGCCGCCTTCACACCGGCCCGCGGCGCCGCCCCCGGCGCCCGCGCCGAGCCCGGCGGGCCCACTCCGCGCGCCTCGCTGCGCGCCGAGTTCATCGACGGCATGCGCGAGGCCCGACGCCATCCCTGGTTCATCGCCGGCCTCGGCGCCCTGACCGCCGTGATCGCGCTGGGCTACTCCGCCACGAGCGTCGCCCTGCCCCTGATCAGCCGCGATCGCTACGGCACCGAGTGGGTTCTGGCCGCGGCCGTGACGGCCTACACCGTGGGTGCCCTCGGCGGCGCCCTGGTCACCGCCCGCCGACGCCCCCGCTCCCCGGGCTGGGCCGCCTTCGGGGGGCTGGCCGCGTACGGGTTCGCCCCGCTGAGTCTGATGCTGCCCGTCCACCCGGCCGTCGTGATCGGGGCCTACGTCATGGCGGGAATCGGCATCGAGCTGTTCAACGTGCCCTGGTTCACCGCCATCCAGCGTGAAGTCGCCCCGGGCAAGCTGGCCCGGGTCTCCTCGCTCGACTTCCTCGTGTCCTACGGCTTGGCGCCGATCGGCCTGGCCCTGATCGCGCCGGCCATCGACACCTTCGGCGTCACTCCGGTCCTCGCCGCTTGCGCCGCGTCCTGCTTCCTCGTGCCCGCCGCGGCCGCACTGGCGCCCACCGCCCGCCACTTCGGGCGGCCGCCGGCGACCGCACGGCAACCGAGGTGAATGAAGCGCGGAGCAGGGGGCAGGCGACGTTCGTGCGGGGTGCGCGAACGCCCCGCACGACATACGGAAAAGGACGGGCGGCAGGGAAGATCCGGCCGCCTTCCGCTGACCGGAGGAGTTGTTCTCGCGTGACTGAACATGTGTGGAGTTACAAGTCGACCACCGGGCACCTGGCCGGCGCCGATCTGACGGGTTACAAGGTCCAGGCGACCGACGGCAGCATCGGCAAGGTGGACAAGCACTCCGACGAGGTTGGTGACGCCTACTTGGTCGTGGACACCGGAGTGTGGATCTTCGGCAAGGAGGTCCTCCTTCCGGCGAGCACGGTGATACGGGTGGACGCGGCGGAGGAGAAGGTCTACGTCGACCGCTCCAAGGAACAGATCAAGGACGCCCCCGAATTCCACCGGGACAAGCACCTCGGAGACCCCGAGTACCGTGCCGAGCTGGGCACTTACTACAGCAGCGGCGGCCCCTTCGGTGGCCGCATCGTCTGACCCGCGTGCGACCCCGGGGCCCGGGCCCCGGTCGTCCTGACACAGCTCGCTTCCGGGGCTGTCCGGCCCGTAACGGCCGGACAGCCCCGGAGTCGTCGGTACCCCGGGAGTGTCAGCGCCAGATCGCCGAGAAGCTGTCCAGTCGGACCCAGGCGATCTTGTTGGTCTTCAGGCCGCCGAAGACGCGGATCTCCCCGGCGGGGACGACCTCCACCTGGCAACTGCCGGAACCGGCCTGGTCGTTGCGGGGCGCGACCCCGCGGACGGCGGCCGTCGCGGGCCGCAGCGCCGGGGGAAGGGTGCCCAGCACGTCGTACGTCTCGGGCGGGTTCCCGCCGTTGAACTCGTACCCCGTCTCGCAGGTGATGCCGCCCCGCATCTGGAGGAACTCGGTACCCGCGATCCGTACGATCCGGGCGTGCGGCGGATTGGCGTCCGGGAGGACGTGCGCGGCCGGCGTGATGGGCGTCCAGGGCTGTACGACGGCGACGTCGGTGTCGGCGGTCGCGGGCGAGGAGCGCAGCAGGGTCGCCCCGGCCGCGGCGGCGGGCACGGCGACGGCGGCGGCGAGCAGGTAGCGGCGGCTGCGGCCGGGGGTCGCGGCGGTGGTCATGAAGGGGCCTTTCGGGGATGGAGCGGGTCGTCGGCGGTCAGGCCCAGGCGGCGGAGAAGTTGTCCAGCTGGATCCAGTCGATCGTGTTCGCGGGCGCCGCGCCTTCGGCGTAGAGCGTCCCGTTGGCGTTGACCCCGACCCGGCAGACCGCCCGTCCGGTGCGGGCATTGCGGGGACAGACGACAGCCAGGTCGAAGCTGGGCCGCAGCGCGGCCGGGAGCGTCCCGATGACCCCTTCGGCGTTCGAGTCGGCGAAGGAGCACGTGACCGTTCCGGACAGCTGCAGGAGCCGGCTCCCGGCGAGGGAGATGAGCCGTGCCTGGGGCGGGCGCCCGGCGAACCCCGACGTGACGTCCGTCGCGAGGGTGATGTCGGTCCAGTCGACCAGGACGCGGACGGTCAGGTCGGGCTCCGCGGGGCCGGCCAGGTACTTCACCGTGAGGGCGCGGTCGGAGCGGGAGCCGTCGGGCAGCACGTGCGACACCCCGAAGCCGAGGCAGAGCCGGGTCTCGGCCGCTCCGGCGCCGGCCGGGGTCCACAGGGCGATCCCCTCGGGCTCACGGGTGGCGTCGGACGGCTCGCGCCGGATCAGGGTGGACTGGACGGGCTCGCCGGTGCGCCAGTCGATGGTCGTCACCCAGGCGTCGTCCTCGTCGCCGCGACCGGTCCACGTGTACAGATGGTCACCGAAGGTCGCCACGCCCTGCGGGTAGGGCTGGGTGCGCGTCACGGAGTGTAGGGGGATCCAGGTGCCGCGTGCGGCGGCGTCGAAGTCGTAGAGCCGGTAGGTGTACACGTAGCTGTACCGGTCGGCGGGCATGACCGTCCGCGTGGCGACGGCGATGCGCCGGTTGAGGACGTCGACCGCGGGGACGTAGTGCTGCTGGACGCCGGACGGGGCCCACGTACGGACCCTGCTGCGGTCCCCGCAGTCCACGGCCGTGTCGGTGGAGGCAACGTACGCCGTGGTGGCCACGGCCTGTCCCTCGCTGCCGTAGCCCTCCGGCCTGGCCAGCCCGTCGAGCCAGAGGTCGACCCCGCCGCCTGCCCGCGGCACGACGCCGAGTGCGGTGCCGTGCCCGAATCCGCGCAGGTACATCCGGTCCAGGACGTTGCCCTGGAAGTCCATGCGCGTACAGACCAGGTCGCCCGCGGTGAGCCGTTCCTCGAAGGGCAGGGCCTTCGCCTCGTCCTCGAGCCGGACACCGGCCGGGATGCACTGCAGGACGTAGACATGTTCCGAGGCGCCGTCGACGGCGAACGACTGCATCTGGATGCGACGCGCCGCGGTGTGGACTCCGGTGAGGAGCGCCTTGGGCACCTGTGCGGTGTCGATCGCCCCTGTGGCCATGAGATTCCCCTATCACGACGCGACCCGCACCGTGACTCCGGGCCGCGACCCACAGCCTGCCAGAGCCGCTCCGGCACCCCACGGCCGGGTTGGCGGCGGGTGCCCGGCGCCGCCCGGCCCGCAGTGGAGCGCGGGGAATCGTTACCCTCCGTCACGGTCAGGTGGTCAGTGCCGCGAGCTCCGCGTTGGCGCGTTCCGTGACCAGGGCGAGGACGCGGCCGGCGGCCGCCAGGTCCTCGGCGGCCATCCCGCCCCAGACGCGGGCGCTGAGGGGAGCCGTCTGCGCGCCGACGGCGTCGAGCAGCTCTCGTCCCGCGTCCGTGGGGCGAAGGCAGGCGCCGTCCTCGACGAGCAGCTGCTTCTCCAGCAGCTCGTCGAGGGTGCCGCGGATTTCGACCGGATCGGTCTTGAGGGAGTCCTGGACCTGGGTGATGAGGTCGTGCGGCGTCTGCGGGGCGCCGGCGGTGACGGCGGCGCGCAGGGCGATCTGCTGCTGGAACGTGACGCCGTGGCGGGCCAGTACGTGTTCCAGGAGGCCGCGGGCGGCGTAGTGGGCCAGCCCGAGGGAGCGGGCGTCGGCGAAGGGTGTGGTCGTGGTGGAGGCGGTGCCGGTCATGGTGTTCTCCCCTGGGTCTCGTCGTCAGGACGGGATGGAGCGAGAGGTGCGTCGAGCAGGGCCGTCAGCTCGGCGGTGAACGCGCGGGTCCGCGGAGCGTCGAGGCCGCCGAGCGGCTCCAGCAGTTGCCGGAGCAGTTCCTGGACCACCGCGATGGCTTTTCGGGTGACGGCCTGTCCCTGCTCGGTGAGGGCGAGCTGCACGGCGCGCGGGTCGTGTGGATCGCGGGCGCGCTCGATCAGGCCGGCCGACTCCAGGGCGCGCGCCAGCTTCGAGACGTACAGCGCTTCCATGCCGGTGTGGTCCGCGAGCCGGCGCTGACTGGGCCGCTCGCCGGCGCGCTGCATGCCGTGGAGCGATGCGACCAGCGAGTACTGCGCGTGGGTGAGACCCAGCGGAGCCACCGCGCGGTCGACCGCGACACGCCACTTGTTGGCGAGTCGCCACACCAGGAAACCGGGCGTGGGATCCGACGTACCTTTGCTCATGTCAAATAGCGTACATGGCTACTATGTCCATGGCTACTATTTTCTGGCGGATGACGAGGCGTCACCCCCGCCGGCTCGAGGCGCCGATCTCGCCCTCGGCCAGATGAGAAGGGAATTCGGGGGTACACGCGATCCGACACACCACGGCGGATCCAACCGGTCCGCCGCATCCCCGACACGAGAACGAGGACATCATGCTCTTCGCCGGACTCATCCTCCTGCTCATCGGACTTCTGACCGGAATCTCCATCCTGTGGACCATCGGAGTCATCCTGCTCGTCGTGGGCGCGGTGCTGTGGGCCATGGGGTCCGTCGGTCACGCGGTCGGCGGCCGACGCCATTACTGGTAGCCGGTGGGGCGCGGCGGTGAGCCGGGCGGCCCGGCGGGTCCGGGTCGGCACGTGCCGGGCGGGTCGTGCGCTCGATGGGCACGCCCGGCCCCGGCCTCGCACCCTGACGTGATGCGTCACCACGACCTCTAGTCATCGGTGCGGGACCGGGTGTTCGAGCGTTTGGACGCCGCGCGCGAAGAGGGCCGCCGGGGCCGCGTCGAAGCGGACTCCGTCACGGTGTACGAGGGCACGGCGCGCTTCACCGGCCCCCGGGAGCTGCGGATCGACCTTCCGGACGGCGCCGTCGACATCAGCGCCCGGCAGCTCCGCCGTGATCGTCGAGGAGGAGGAACGCTGCTCGGCCCCCAGGACGAGACGGTCGCCGAACGGTTCGACGAGCTGGCCCGCACCCGTTACGACCTCCGGCTCGGCCGGGAGGTCACCGCTGTCGGCGGCCGGCCGGGCGCGCTGCGGCTGACCCTCGACGACGCGCCGACGGTAGAGGCGGACATGCTGCTGGTCGCCGCGGGCCGCGTCCCCGACAGCGGCCGGCTGAACCTCGACGCGGCGGGCATCGCCGTCCGCGACGACGGCCGCATCGTCGTCGACGCCTACCAACGCATCACCGCGGAAGGGGCCTTCGCCCTCGGCGACATCAGCACACCCCCGCCGCTCGAGCACATGGCCAACCGCGAGGCGCAGGTCGTCGCGCACAACCTCCGCCACCCGGACGACCTGATCTCGGCCGAGCACGAGCTGGTGCCCGCGGCGGTCTTCATCACCCGGCCCGAGATCGCCACCGTCGGGGCCTGACGTACCCGGTCGACCGGACCCGTCCCGGTCCGGTATCGCGGCCCCGCGCGCGTCGCCGGAGCGTTCGGGGGTATCCGCGCAGCACAGGTGAGACAGACATCGCGGGACGGCGACGAGGGTGCTGAGGACAGCGCAGACCCGCGTCCTCGCCCACGCGTTCCGGACAACTCGAAGGAGAGGGCAGCCCGATGACGATCGCAGGGTTGAACAGCGGCAAATCCGTCCCCACCGCACAGGAGGTCCGCCGGCAGGTCGCCCGCACCCGCAAGGAGCTCGGACGGACCGTCACGGCGCTCGCCTCCAAGGCCGACGCCGCCGTACGGGCCCAGGGGAGGACGGCCTCCTCCAAGAGGCAGGTCGCGCAGGTCACCGGCCGCCTCCGGAAGGCGGCCGCGCACGTCGGACGGCTCGCAGGGGAGAAGAACCTCGACTCCCTGCGGGGGAAGGCCGGCCGGGCCGCGAGCGCGGCGCGGACCGACCGCACCAAGGTGATCGCGATCGGCGGCGTACTGGCTGCCGTCCTGCTCGTCCGGCGGACCCTGCGAGCACGACGAGGGCCGTCGGGACACCGTTGAGCGGTCCTGTCACCGGACGATGGAGGTTCCGAGGTGGGAAGTGCGTCGCGTCCGTTCGGTCGTGCCGAGTACCACTGGCTGTGGAATGAGGGGGCCGCTTGCCGGGACCTGGGTGCGCGCCCGTTCTTCCGTCCCACGGCCGAGCGGGGGCCGGGCCGCGAGCGGCGGGACGCGGCGGCGAAGGAAGTGTGTGCCCTGTGCCCGGTGCAGCGCGACTGCCTGCGTCACGCGTTGCTCGCGGGAGAGCCGTCCGGGGTGTGGGGTGGTCTCGACGAGCGCGAGAGGCGCCGGCTGGACGCGCCGCGGGAAGAGGGCCCCGCGCTGCCGTCCGCCCGCTGAGCCCCGCAGAGACCCCCCAGCGTGGCGCCGGCGGCCGCCGCACGGGTGCTCGGCGATCCGGACGCGGCCCCCGCACACCTGCGGGGGCCGCGTCCGGGTACGGCGTCTCAGCAGGGGCGGACCGGCTGGAGATTGTGCACGTAGCGGGCCGAGACCCAGCCCTTCGACCCGTGGAGCCTGTACCAGAGCGGATTGCCGTCCACCCAGCCTCCGCGCTTCTGGCAGGAGAGGAGCACCCGGGCGTGGGGGTGCAGCTTCTTCACCACGTCCGAGTACACGGTCGGCTTCTCGCGGACGTTGAGCGCCGCACGGGACTCCACCACACCCACGGGGTACGCCTTGGCCTGCGCGGGCCCGCCCGCGGCGCGGCCGTCGGCTGCCCAGCCGGCCGCAGTCAGCGGCCCGATCAGTACGCCGGCCGCCAGTGTGCAAGCGAGCAATGCCTTCTTCACCATCGGATCCACTCTCCCTGCGTCGCGTCGGCGGGGATCGCTGCCACGCAGCCCACCACCGCACGACTATCCACCGCCCGGGCGGCGGGCCCCAGCGAACACGCCCTTGTTGCGCCGAACGGACCACGGGCCGGCGCCGGCGGGGGAGTGCTGGGGCCGACGGCTCTCGGATGCTCGGACCGGCCGGGTGGGAGACGCGTACCGCACGTCAACTCGATCGATGCGGCGCGGCTCGAGGCGGCGGACGAGATGTGCGGAGTTGGCGGCCAGGGTGGACACGGGGAGCGGTCACGGGCGGGGGCGCTGCTGCTCGGGGTCGTCCTGGGGCGTGTGCCAGGAGTCCTGCCGGGCCTGCGCCTGAGGGCTCTGGTCGGCCGGCCGCGCCCCGGGGTCCCTGCGCCGTGCGGCGCGTCGGGATCCGTACCAGAACGCGGCGATCAGGAGCGCGGCCACGATCACGCCGGCGAGGATCAGGAACAGGGACGAGGAGCCGGTGGCGGCAAGGGGAACTGTGGTGGTCATGTGCCGCGCCTACCCGATATCGCGCGCCTTGCACGCCCTGAAGGTGCGCAGGCCCTGATCCAGGCCCGTCGGCCCGCCCGCCGCACGGCCATCCGGCCGGAGAACCGCCGAGTCCGGGAATCCGTCGCTGCGCGCGTGCCGCGTGCCCACGTGTCCGGGCGATCAGGGCGGGCATACGCGGGACCGGGGGAAGGACGGTCGCAGGACGACCGCCCCGAGCGGTCCGCCGCAGGCGCAGCCGCTCGCCTCCGTCCAGCATTCGACAGCGTCAACGATCGGGGTGAGGCCACGGTGAACACGACGAGAGCACCTCTCGGTGATGCTCCGAATCCGGGGGCGCCGGTGTGGGTCCAGCGTCGGCGGCTCGCCCTGCGCGGTGTGCCGGGCGCGGTGGGCAAGGGACGTGACTTCACCCGGCAGGCCTTGTCGGACTGGGGTTGGGGCCGGCACGAGAGCGCCGAGGACGTCTTGCTCGTCGTATCCGAACTGCTGGCCAACGCGGCCCTGCACGCGAGCGGCTGCAGCGAGCTCGTACTGACCGTCGGCGAGGGTGCCCTGCGCATCGACGTGGTCGACGACACGACCGTGCCGCCGCGCCCCCGGACCACACCTCGACCGGGTGTTCCCGGGGGCCACGGCCTGCACATCGTGCGGCGGCTCTGCGACCGGTGGGGCTCCTACGGGCATGGCACCGGCAAGGTCGTATGGGCCGAGATCGAAGCCTTTCGGCCGCCCGCCGGGCGCCACGGCCCGACGTCCCCTTCCCCCGGCCGCTGAGGCTTGGCCCCTGGCCGCTCACCTCGCCCGTTCGGCGTTGAACACGGCACCGGTGAGCAGGGCCAGGTTGGCGAACCAGAGCCAGATGAGGAAGACCACGACGCCGGCCAGCGAGCCGTAGAGCCGGCCGTACGTGCCCAGTTCCGTGTACAGGGTGAAGAGCCCCGATGCGCCCAGCCAGAGCAGGGCCGCCAGGACGCCGCCGGGCAGGCCCCGGCGGGTCCCCCGGCTCTGCACCGGGCCCGTACGGAAGAGGATCAGTACCAGAAGGGTGACGACGGCCAGCAGCACGGGCCAGCGCAGGAAGGCGATGCCCTCCGCGCCGGCCCCGCCGACGGCCCGTGCGGCCCAGTGCGCCGGCGGCCCGGAGACGACCAGTACCAGGGCGCCGACGACGAGCAGGACCAGGAGCACCACGGCGTTGATGACGAGCGTGTGGGCCGCACGGAGCGGAGGCCGCTTGTCGGGCACCCGGTGCATCGTGTGCAGGGCGCGGCGGAACACCGCGAGGTAACTGCACGCCGACCACAGCGCGCTCAGCACTCCGCTGACCAGTAGGGCCCAGATCGACGGCTGTTCGGCCGCGAGGCCGTCGAGCGCGTCGCTCAGGACCTGCGCCGACTGGGGCGGTGCGTACGAGGTGAGCTCGGCGATCAGCCGGCCCCTGGTCGCCTCGCCGGCCAGCCCCACGAGGGAGACCGCGATGACGAGCGCCGGCAGGAGCGCCAGCACGGCGTAGTAGGTGAGGGCGGCCGCTTGGTCGGCGAGATCGTCGGTCCAGACGTGGACGGCCGTACGCCGCAAGTCGGCGCGGGTGCGCGCCGCGAGGGTGGCGGTGCGCGGACGGGCTCGGCCCGGTGCGCCGCGGGGGATGTCGGTCATGCCGCGCGAGTGCCCGACGGGGAAGCGCGCATGCGCCCGCCGGGCACTCGCGCAGGGGCGTACCGGTGCCGGCGCGGCGCTGCCGCCGTGGCCGACGTCGTGTACGAAGGACCGCGGCCCGCCCGGCGGACCGTCAGCGGTGCGCGCGTGCCGGGCCGTCCACAGGGCAGACGCGCCCGCATGACATGGAGATACGCGCCGCGGCGCGGAGCGGTACCGGAGAAAGAGGAAGCGGCCGCGCGGGCCGGAGCGAGGCTGACCCGTCCGGCGCACCCGGCCGTCCGGGCGCTGGCCATGGTGGCCGCCTTCGTCGGCACCGTCCTGTTCAGCGTGGTCCTGGCCCGGCTGACGCTGGAACCGTCCGCGGCCTCGGCGGCCCTCGTGCACAGCAACGTCCGGCCCGGCCGTTCGATCAACGCCTACCTGGACGGGACGTCGACGATCGAGGCGGTGCGCCAACTGGGCGGGAACCTCCTCCTGGGCATGCCCTTCGGTGTGCTCCTGCCCGTCCTGCTGCCCCCCGCCCGAGGTCCGCTCCGGGTCGTCGCCGTGACGGTCTGCCTGATGACGCTGGTGGAGCTCACCCAGGGCGCCCTCGTCACGGGACGCGTCTTCGACATCGACGACGTCATCCTCAACACGTCCGGAGCGCTCCTCGGATACCTGCTGATCGGCCGCCGTCTGGGGCGGGCCGTACACCCGCGCCGAAGGCACTGGTGGCACCGCTGGACGCTCGGCCGCCCGCCCCGGCGGCGAGAGGCGGAGCCTCGTGACTCGTGAGTACTGCACACCCCATCGGTGACAGCGGTGACTGTCGGCGCGCACGCCGCCCGTGACACCTTCGGGTGTGCCACGACGGAGTGCCGCCGACCGAGGGAGCAGGTGTGAACAAGGGGTACGCAGCATTCTGCGACGCCGACCGCTGGTTCTACGACGCGCCGTACCGGCGGGCCGGTGAGAGCTACCCGGCGGCCCTCGCCCCCGTTCCTCCGGGGTGGCGCTCACACCGGAGCGGCGACTGGCTCGCACTGCGTCCCGTCGGCGCCGAACTGCCCGCGCAGGGCTGGAAGATCCACGTCTCGGCCACGCTCGACAACGCCGAGTCGCTGCTGACGACGGTGTACGAGTACTGCACCGCACGGAGCATCGCCTTCAAGTTCATACCGAGCCGGTACCTGCTGCACCTGCGCAACGCCAAGTACGCCGACCGTGCCGCGAGCGGGAAGTTCATCACCGTGTACCCGGCCGACGAGGGGCAGTGCCGCCGGATCGCGGAGGATCTCGACACCGCGTTGGCGGGGGCGGCCGGCCCGTACATCCTCAGCGACCTGCGCTGGGGCTCCGGACCGGTCCACTTGCGCTACGGCAGCTTCACCCTGCGGCACTGCTACGACGAGCACGGCGAACTGGTTCCGGCGATCCAGGCCCCCGACGGCAGGCTCGTACCGGACCGGCGCGAGCCGGCCTTCCGGCCGCCCGAGTGGCTCGAACCGCCCGATTTCCTGGCGCCGCACCTCGCGGCACGCTCCGCGGTCACCCTGAGCGGCGTCCCCTTCACGGTGGAGCGGGCCCTGCACTTCTCCAACGGCGGCGGCGTGTACGTCGGCAAGGACACCCGCACCGGCGAGAGCGTGGTCCTCAAGGAGGCGCGGCCGTACGCCGGCCTCGCGGCCGACGGCGCCGACGCCGTGACCCGGCTGCACCGCGAACAGGCCGCACTGGAACGCCTGTCGGGCCTGGACTGCGTCCCCGCGGTCCGCGGCACCTTCACGGTCGGCGACCACCACTTCCTGGTACTGGAGCACCTCGCCGGCAAACCGCTCAACACCTACTTCGCCCGCCGCCACCCGTTGATCGAGGCGGATCCCGACCCGGCGGAGCTCGCCTCGTACACCGAGTGGGCCCTCACGATCCACCGCAAGGTCACCGAAGCCGTCGACGCCGTGCACGCCCGCGGCGTGGTCTTCAACGACCTCCACCTCTTCAACATCATGGTGGCGCAGGACGAGGCGACCGGCGAACCCTCCGTCGCACTGCTGGACTTCGAAGCCGCCGCGCACATCGACGAGGGACTGCGCCAGACCGTGGCCAATCCCGCCTTCGTCGCCCCGGCCGAGCGGCGCGGATTCTCCGTCGACCGCTACGCCCTCGCCTGCCTGCGGCTCGCCCTGTTCCTTCCCCTGACCAGCCTCCTCGTCCTCGACCGGGCCAAGGCCGTGCATCTGGCCGCCGTCATCGCCGAACAGTTCCCCGTACCACGGGAGTTCCTCGACGAGGCCGTCGAGGAGATCCTTTCCGGTGCCCCGGAGGGAGCGGCGGGCGGCCGGCCACGCCTGCCGGCCGCCCCGTACCTGCCCGTCGAGCCACGGCAATGGCCGGCCGCCCGCACCTCGATGACCGCGGCGCTGCGCGCCGGCGCCACACCGGACCGCGAGGACCGCCTCGTCCCGGGAGACATCGCCCAGTTCGCGACCGCCGGGGGAGGCACCGGCTTCGGCTACGGCATCTGCGGAGTGCTCCACGCCCTCGCCGAGACCGGTGCCGGACCCTGGCCCGAGGCCGAGGAGTGGCTTCTCGAGCGGACCGCGGACCCGGTCTCCGGTACTCCGCTCGGCTTCTACGACGGCCTGGCCGGCACGGCCTGGACGCTGCACCGGCTCGGACACCACGACCGCGCCCTCGCCCTCGCCGACCGGCTGCTGCACCAGCCCTGGGAGAGCGCGGGCCCCGACCTGCACAGCGGACTCGCCGGCATCGGCCTGGCCCTGGACGCGCTCGGCACCGCGAGCGGCGAGAGCGAGCTGAACGCCGCCGCCCTGCGCTGCGCCGACCTGATCGCCCGGCCGGACCAGCGGCCCCGCCGCGCGGGACTGCTGTACGGCAACTCCGGCCCTGCCCTGCTCTCCCTGCGGCTCTACGAACGCACCGGTGACAAGGAACTGCTGGTCCAGGCCTCCCAGGCCCTCCACCGCGACCTGGACCGCTGTGTCACCAGCGCGTACGGCACCCTCCAGGTGAACGAGGGCTGGCGCACGATGCCGTACCTCGGCGAGGGCAGCGTCGGCATCGGCATGGTGATCGACGACTGGCTGGAGCACGGCCCGGACGAGCGCTTCGAACAGGCCCGGCGCGAGATCGTGCGCGCGGCCCAGGCGACCTTCTACGCCCAGCCCGGGCTCATGCGCGGAGCCGCCGGAATGATCCTCCACCTGGCCCGGACCACCACACCGGGCCCGGGCACCGGGCCGGGCGACATCGCCCGCCAGATCGACGCACTGGCCCGGCACGCCGTGCCGTACCAGGGGCATCTGGCCTTCCCCGGCGAGCAGATGATGCGGCTGTCCATGGACCTCGCCACGGGCACGGCCGGCGCTCTCCTCGCCCTCGGCAGCGCGGCGCCCGGCGGGCGCGCGCACCTGCCGTTCCTCCCGCCGCTGCGCGAGCGCGCGGCGGCCCCCGAACCGGTCCCGTCCGGGACCGTGACCCATCGCACCACCCGAGAAAAGAAGAGGAATCTGACATGACGCTTCTTGACCTGCAGTCGATGGAGACCCCCAAGGAAGAGACCGCCGAGGTCGCGATGACGGGCGGCGGCAGCCGGGCCAGCCTGCTGCTCTGCGGCGACAGCAGCCTGAGCATCACGACCTGTAACTGACCAGGTCATTCCGGGCCCGGGCGGTTTCACCGCCCGGGCCCGCACCACATCACTGGAGGCATCCGCCGATGAGCTCCCCCGACGCGGCGGCCGACCCGGCGCCGACCGCGGCACGCGGCGCCGACCGGGCCCTCCTGTCGGCCGCCCGGCACAGCGGCGGGCGGACCGCGGCCGTCCTCGGATGCGCGGTGGCGGCCGCCGCGGCGGCGCTCGCCGAACCGGCCGTCCTCGGCCACACCCTGGACCTGCTGCTCCGCCGCGACCCGTCCGGCCCCGCCTGGACCCTGCTGTGCGCCGCGGTCATCGCGGCCGAAGTGGCGCTGGACGCCGCCGCCGCACGACTGACCGGCGTGGTGGACGGACGCTCCACCGCCCGGCTGCGCAGGCTCGGGCTGGCCCGGCTGCTGCGGACGGCTCCACATCACGCCGCCCGGTACACACCCGGCGAAACCGCCGCACGGCTGACCGCGCACGCCGCCGAGGCCGGGAAGGTCCCGGCCGCCGCCGCGCACGCCGTCGCCGCGCTGCTGCCGCCGCTCGGCGCGGTGGCCGCGCTCCTCCTCATCGACCCGTGGACGGCCCTCGCGTTCCTCGCGGGTGTTCCGCTGCTCCTGCTCCTGCTGCGGGCCTTCGCCCGCGACACCCTCACCACCGTCGCCCGCTACCAGCAGGTGCAGCTCGCGACCGCCGGCCGCCTCGTCGAGGCACTGACGGGGGCGCGCACGATCGCCGCCGCCGGTACCGCGGACCGCGAGCGCGCGAGGATCCTCTGGCGGCTGCCCGAGCTCGGCACCGAGGGCAGGCGCATGTGGCAGGTCTACGGCGGCACGACGGCCCGCTCCGCCGTCCTCATGCCGGCGCTCCTCTACGCGGTCCTCGCGGTCGGCGGCGTCCGCCTGTCGGCCGGCGCCATCGGGGTCGGCGAGCTCCTCGCCGCCTTGAGGTACGCGGGCCTCGCTGCCGGAATCGGCGCCGTGACCGGCGGGCTGGCGGCCGTGGTCCGCGGCCGGGCGGCCGCCCGGCGGACCGCCGCCCTCCTGGCGCTGCCCGCACTCGGCCACGGCCGGGCGCACCTGCCGCCGGACGGCCCCGGAACCCTGGAACTGCGGGGCGTCCGGGTCGTGCGCGGCGGATCGACGGTGCTGCGCGACATCAGCCTGGTGATTCCCGGGGGCACCACGGTGGCGGTGGTGGGGCGCTCCGGCGCCGGAAAGACGCTGTTCGCCGCCGTGGCCGGCCGGCTCACCGACCCCGACGCGGGCCAAGTCCTGCTGGACGGCGTACCCCTGGCGGACGTCACGGCCGAGGACTTGCGCCGCGAGGTCGGGTACGCCTTCGACCGGCCCGTGCTGCTCGGCGACACGATCGGCGACGCCATCGGGTTCGGCCCGGGCCCGGAGCCCGGCCCGGAAGCGGTGCGCTCCGCCGCCCGCGCCGCGGGCGCCGACACGTTCGTACGGCGCCTGCCCCACGGCTACGGCACGCGGCTCGCCGACGCCCCGTTGTCCGGGGGCGAGGTCCAACGCCTCGGACTGGCCAGGGCCTTCTGCCATGCGGGCCGACTCCTCGTGCTCGACGACGCCACCTCCAGCCTCGACACCGTCACGGCCCGCGAGGTCGAGCGGGCGCTCGCCCGCGAAGTCCGGCCCGGCACCCGGATCGTGGTCGCGCACCGCCTCTCCTCCGCGGCCCGCGCCGACCTCGTCGTCTGGCTCGAGGACGGGCGGATGCGGGCCGCCGGAACCCACGGCGAGCTGTGGCGCCGCGACCCCGACTACCGGGCGGTGTTCGCCGCCGACCCGCGGACGGGAGCCGGCGAGGAGGCCCCGACCGAGGCGTCGGCGGAGGCCCCGACGGAGACGGCGGCAGAGGCGGCCGAGTCCTCGGCAGCGGACGACCGCCGGGCGACCCCGGGGAAACAGGAGGTGGCGCGGTGACCGAGGGCGAGACCTGGCGCCGGGTGGCCCCGGAGGCCCGGCGCTTCCTGCGCGCCCGCAAGGGCGCTCTGTGGCGGCTGGCGGCATGGTCGCTCCTCGAATCCGCGCACACGTTCCTCGGCGGCTACGGCGTGGCCCGCGCCCTCGACGACGGCTTCCTGGCCGGCCGCACCTCCACCGGTCTCGCCTGGCTGGCCGCGGCCGCGGTCGGAGCGCTGCTCGGCGGACTCGCGCTGCGGGGCGTGTTCGCCGCACTGGCCGACCTCGTGGAGCCGCTGCGCGACGGCCTGGTCCGGCGCGCCGTGCGTCAGGCACTGCACCGGGCGGTCGCCGACCCGGCGCACGCCCCCGACACGGGAGCGGTGTCCCGGCTGACCCAGCAGACGGAAATGGCCAGGGACTCCTTCGCCGGGCTCCTGCTGACGGCACGCTCGTTCGTGTTCACACTCGTGGGGGCCCTCGCGGGCATGGCCGCCCTGGCCCCGGCGCTGCTGCTGATCGTGGTGCCCCCGCTGATGCTGGGCACGGTCGCCTTCCTGGCCACGCTCCGCCCCATGGCGTCCGTACAGCGCCGGTCCCTGGACACCGACGAGGCTCTGTCGGACCGGCTGGGCTCGCTGGGGGAGGGCCTGCGCGACATCGTCGCCTGCGGCGGGCAGACGGCGGCGGACGCCCGGGTGGAGCCCCTGATCGCCGCCCAGGAGCGGCTGGCGCGCACGCTCGCGCGTTGGGCGGCCCTGCGCACCCTGGCCCTGGGGACTGCGGGCCGGCTGCCGGTGATCGCGCTGCTCGCAGCGACGCCCTGGCTGCTCGGGCACGGGGTCACCGCCGGCGCGCTGGCCGGCGGCCTCCTGTACGTGGTGCAGGCATTGCTGCCCGCCGTCGACTCCCTGATGACGGCGCTGGGTTCCGCCGGTACCCGCCTGCTGGTCATCCTCGAACGCTTCTGCGACCCGCCGCCGCCCGAGCCGGGCGGCAGCCCCGCGGCGGACCCGCCGGCGCTCGTCCCCACCGACCCGAACGCTGCCGCGGCCGAACTCCGGAACGTCACCTTCGCCTACGGCCCGGGCGCGGTTCCCGTCATCGACGCCCTCGACCTGGTGGTGCGGCCGGGGGAGCACCTTGCCGTGGTCGGCCCGAGCGGCATCGGCAAGTCCACGCTCACCGCACTGCTCGCCGGGATGCTGTCACCCGACGCGGGAACGGTCCTCGTCGCCGGCCGGGCCGCCCGGAGGGACCGCGGGGTCACGGGGCCGGATCCGCGGCGGACCCTGCTGCCGCAGCGGGCGTACGTGTTCACCGGTACCGTCCGGGAGAACCTGACCCACCTGTCCCCGGGGCCGGACGCCGCGGTGCCCGGGGACGCCCAGGTGATGCGTGCCGTCGGCACCCTGGGGATGGAAGACCTGGTGGAGCGGCTCGGCGGCCTGGACGGCGAAGTCTCCCCCCGGCTGCTCTCCCGGGGGGAGGGCCAGCAGCTGGCGCTCGCCGCCGCCTACCTCTCGCCGGCTCCGCTGCTGCTGCTCGACGAGGCCACCTGCCACCTGGACCCGCGTACGGAGGAGCGTGCCGAGCGGGCCCTCGCGGCCCGGCCCGGCACCCTCGTCGTCGTGGCCCACCGCGTCTCGTCCGCCGCCCGCGCCGACCGGGTCCTCGTCCTCGACGGAACCCGCGCCGTGTGCGGCACGCACGAGGAGCTCCCGGCCCGGTCGGCCCTGTACCGCGACCTGGTGGGGGAGTGGAACCGGGCCGAGGACTGACGACGCCCCGGTCGGGCCCCTGCGCGACGGCCGCGGCTCACACCCAGCCGGCCCCCCGGGATATCCGGATCGCGTCGATGAGGTTGCGGGCACCGGTCTTGCGGGTCGCCGCGGCCATGTAGTTGCGTACCGTCCCGCTCGCCAGGTGCAGTGTGCGGGCGATCTCGGCGATGGAATCGCCCTCGGCGGCCCTGGCCAGGACGCTGAGTTCCCGCGGGCTCAGGGGTAAGGGCTCGGCCTCCATGAACGCGGAGGCCAGAGAGGCGTCGATGAACCGTTCCCCCGCCGCGACCTTCCGTACGGCCCGCACGAGCCGCCCCGGCGAGCCGTCCTTGTCGACGTAGCCGCGCGCCTCGGCCCCGAACGCCCGGTGCAGCGAACCGGGCGCGCCGGTCGACGCGAGGACCAGTACCGAAGACGGGGACGCGAGGACCTGGCGGTCCACCCGTCCTTTGCCGGCCAGCGCGGCCGTGGCCCCCGGACAGTCGAGGTCGACGACCGTCACGTCTGGTCGCAAGGACTCGGCCTGGCGCACCGCGGTCCGCCAGCCCGCCGACGTGACCTCGAAGGGCCCTTCCGATCTCAGCAGGGCGGCAAGTGCCGAGCGGACCAGGCTGACGCTGTGCAGGACGAGGACCTTCGTCATCGTGTGCTCTCCTCGGTAGACGAACCAACGGCACCACGCGGGTGCCCCCGCAACGGGGTGATGGAACGTCACTGCGGGGGGCGTGCGGGGGCGCACGCGCAACTTGGCCGAGACTCGGGGAATTTCCGCTTCCCTTCGGCGGGTAACCGCCTTGAAGAAGGGCCCGTCCCCGCCCCGTCCGCCCCCGACAAGATCCGAAAGAGACGGCCTAGACCTCGGCCCACCGGGCCATCGCCCAGGAGAACACCCCGAAGAGGGCCAGCCCGACGGCGACCGCGAGCAGCAGCCACGGCCCCGCCGTGGTCTGGGCCAGCGACCTCAAGGTGTCGTCGAGCCCCTTCGCCTGCGCCGGGTCGTACCGCAGCGCCGCGAACACGATGAAACCGCCGGCCGCCGCGAACACGGTCCCCCGGGCCAGGCCGCCTGTCACCCCGAGGAAATCGACGGCCTTGCGCGACCCCGCCGAGGCCCCGCCCATGGCGAGGCGCTTGCGGAAGCTGCGCCGCGCCGCCTGCACCGCCATGGCGACCCCCGCTCCGCAGATCCCGAGGCCGACGGCTCCCACGAGCCACTGCCCGGCGGGCAGGTCCAGCGCCTTCGCCGTCACATCGCGCGACTGTTGGTCCCCGGAGCGTCCGCCGCCCGCGGAGAACGTGAACACGGAGAAGGCCACCACGGCGTAGAAGACGAACCGGGCCGCCGACGCCAGCCTCTTCACGACCTTGTCGCCATCCGGGCCGGCCGCACCGAACACCGCCTCCGACAGACGCCACAGCGCCATGCAGACGAGCCCGACGCCCACCGCCCCGATGAGGACACCGCCGAAGGGTTTGCCCGCGAGCTCCTGGAGGGCGCCCTGACGGTCCGCCTCCTTGCCGCCCCCGTCCCCGACGGCGACGCGCACGGCCAGCAGCCCGATCAGCACGTACAACACCCCGCGGGCCAGCAGCCCGCAGCGCGCCGCGACCTCCCGGCCCCGGCCTCCCCGGGAAGCGATCCGGGCACCCCCGCGCGCGGCTCCGGTGACCATCGCGCTCAGACCTCGCCGCGCCAGGCGCCCGTCTCGACACCGCGTGACTCGATGAACAGCTTGAACCGCTTCAGATCTCCCGCGACCTGACGCTTGACGAAGCCGAGCTTGTCGGCGGCCGTCTCGGCCAGCCCGTCCGGCACCCAGTTCATGTGCAGGACGACCTTCGTGGTGGTCGCGTCGATCGGCTGGAAGGTGACGATCCCGGCCTGGCGGGCCTCACCGTCGACGGTCATCCACGCGACGCGACGGTCCGGGAGCTGCTCGGTGATCTGCGCGTCGAACTCGCGCTGCACGCCGTTCACGTTCGTCACCCAGTGGGTGAGCGTGTCCGTGCGCTGGTCGATGCGCTCGACCCCCTCCATGAAGGCCGGGAACTCCTCGAACTGCGTCCACTGGTTGTAGGCCGTGCGTACCGGGACATTGACCTCGACATACTCCTCGACGTGCGACATGCGCACCCCTTCCCTGTCGTCGCCGGCCCGTCACCTCGAGGCGCGGGCCGTCTTTCCGGACGTCTCGTGGCGCGGCTACCCGCGCTGGAAGGCCCCATGCGCGGGCCCCGGCGGCGCGGCGCCCTCGGGGCGCCCTCGGGGCGCGCTCCGGGCACGGTGCTCGCGGCCCCCTTGTGTCAGCTCCCCCCGCGTGGGGCAGGCGGGTGAAGGTCCACGCCGCCTACATCCGCTGGGGAGACATGAACAGCGTTCTTCTCGTGCCGACCGTCCTGGGGAGCTCGATCCTGCTGACCCTCGCGACCGGATGGGCCGTCGACCTGCTGTTGCGCCGAGCCGACGCGCGACACCCGGAGACGCCCCTGTGGAACAAGCTGCGGCGTTGCCGCCCCGCCCTGCAGATCGTCCTGCTCGCCGCCCTGCTCAGGGGCGCCTACCGGCACATCGCGTGGCCGCCGCTTCAAAACGACGCGGCCGCGGTGGGCCGGATCCTCGCGCTCGCCCTGATCGGGGCCGGCGCCTGGCTGATCGTGGCGGTGGCCTCGGCCGTCGTGGAATCGGGGTACGCCCGCTACGCCACCGGTACCCGCGACCCGGCCCGGGTCCGCAGGGTCCGCACCCAGGTGACGCTGATCACGCGCGTCGTGACGGTCGTCGTCGCCGTCGTCGCCGCCGCCGCGATGCTCCTCACCTTCCCGAGCTTCCGCGCGCTCGGCACCTCCCTGCTCGCCTCCGCCGGGATCATCGGGATCGTGGCCGGCGTCGCGGCCCAGTCCACCCTGGGAAACCTCTTCGCGGGCTTCCAGATCGCCTTCGGGGACATGGTGCGCATCGGCGACACGGTCGTGGTGGCGGGCGAGTGGGGGGTGGTCGAGGACATCACCCTCACCTTCCTCGCCGTCCGCACCTGGGACGAACGCCGGATCACCATGCCCGTCTCCTACTTCACCACCCGGCCCTTCGAGAACTGGTCGCGCGGCGGAGTCCAGATGACCGGCACCGTCTTCCTCCACTGCGATCACAGCGCGCCCGTCGACCTCATGCGCGACAAGGTCCACGAGATACTGCACAACTGCCGCGAATGGGACGGCCGCGGCTGGGACCTCGCCGTCACGGAGACGACGCCCTCCACCATCGTGGTGCGGGCCATCGTCACCGCGAAGGACGCCGACGACCTGTGGACGGTGCGCTGCGCGGTACGGGAACAGCTCATCGCCTGGCTCGCGGAGAAGCACCCGGACGCCCTGCCGCGCGTCCTCCTGGGCCCCGCACCGGGGGCGGAAGGCTCCGCGGCCGACGGCGGCCGCCCGTGGCCGGTGAAGTAACCGCCCGACAGGTGGCGCCAGTACGGTGCGCGTACGGGCGACGACGCAGGGCACACGCGGGACATGACCGTACTCAAGACAAGTGTTCTCGTCCTGGCCTGTGCCGAGCCCGAGCCCCTGGCCCGCTTCTACGCGGAGCTGCTCGGAGCCTCGGCCGGTCCGGCCACCGGTGACGGGGAGCTGTTCCTCGTCCGCGGCCGTACCGGCGTGGTGCTCGGGGTCCGCCGCGATCCGACGTACGCTCCGCCGAGCTGGCCGGCGCCGCAGGACTCCGAGCAGGCCCACCTACGGATCCTGGTGGCCGCGGACTCCCTCGACGAAGCCGAGCGCGAGGCCGTGACCCTCGGGGCGCGCCCGGTGGCCGCGGAGGAGGACGGCAGCCGCCTCGACAACCGCACGACGCTGCGGCGGTTCACCGACCCGGCGGGGCACGCGTTCGTCCTCGCGGCCGTCCGGGACGACCCCTTCCCTCAGGACTCCAGCGGGTGACGCGGCGGCGACGGGTCCGGGACGCTCGCCCCCGGGGTGCGCGCCGGACCCGTCATCGTCCCGGCGGCATGCCCGACAGCAGCCGGGCGGCGTCGATCTCGGCCCAGACGGCCTTGCCGTGCTCGTGCGCGCGCGCACCCCAGCGATCGGCGACCCGCTCCACGATGTACAGGCCGTGGCCGCCCGGGACGCCGCGCTGCGGGGCCGGCTGGCGGCGGGGCAGCGCCGTGCTGCCGTCGTACACGTCGATGCGCAGGACCTCGCCGGCCGTGAGCACGAGCTCGTGTGACCCGTCCGCGTGCAGGGACGCGTTGGTCAGCAGCTCGGACACCAGGAGCAGTGCGTCCTCGGCGGTCTCGGTGCCGTCCCAGCCCCAGTCCCTCAGGGCTTGGCGCGTGAAATCGCGGCCCTTGGCCACAGGACCTCGCACGCCCGACAGGGCGAGCCGACGACGCTGCCCTCCGACGGGAAGGCCGGTACTCACTGGATCTCCCGTTTCCGGTCCGACGGTCTCCACTGGTCTTACACCCCCAGATCGACGCTGGCTCTCTGCTTCCGGGACCGGACCGGCGCGGCCGTGGCCGTCGTCCCGGGCTGGTCCGTACGCCCCCGGCGGCCCGGGGTACCTGGAGCCTGCCGGGACAGCATAGGGGACCGCCCGACTCAGGGCGTTGCCATGTGAAGCCGCAGCGTGAAGCCGGTTTCGGTGGCGCGGACTTCGACCAGATCGCAGAGCTGGTGGATCATCCACAGACCACGGCCGCCCTCGGTCGAGGCAAGGGAAGGGCGACGGCGCCCCGCCAGGGGGTCGGCCAGGCGACCGCCGTCACGGATCTCCGCGACGACCTCCCGCACCCCGGCGTCCGCGGTGGTCCACAGACGCAGGGTGCCGCTCCCGCCGCCGTGGGAGAGGGAGTTGGCCGCCGCCTCGCTGATGGCCAGGACGAGGTCGCCGCGCCGCGCCGGCGTCAGCGCCGTTCCGCGGGCCCAGCCCTCGGCGAACTCCCGCACGTCGGCGAGACCGCCGTGGGAGTACTCGAGCCGGGGCACCTCACCGTCGTGTTCGGGCAGGGGGCGATCGCAGTCCGCGGAGACCTTCGCGGCGTCCGTGTAGGCCGGGCTCGGCAGGTCCAGGCCCTTCTCGATCAGTGAGGGATGCGTGCGACGTGCGTCACTCACCACCGCGGGCGCCAGTGCCCGTACGTCGTACGGGCACAGGATGGTGGCCGCCCGGCCGGCGAAGGCCGTGTTGATGAGGGCCTCGTGCCGGGTGGCCTCCAGTACTTCGGCGGCGGAGCGGCCGGGCCAGATCGGCTCGCCGACGATCCGGGCCGCCCGGCCCGCGTGCCGGTCGGCGAAGTCCTGCAAGGCGGCCAGGATGCGGCCCGGATTGCGGCCGAGCTCCGTCATGTCCGTCCAGGCGATCTCCGCCGAGGCCTCGCCGAGACTCTCGCGCACGGCGTCCAGATGTGCGCCCGGCACGGCGACGAGGACCGGTTCGTCGGACGCCAGGGCGGCACGGACGAAGCCGCCCACGCCGCTCACGTACTCGCCGAGGTCCTGGTAGAAGAGCGCGGGATGGACGAAGGCCCCGTGCCCGGTGGGCGCAGGAACAGTGATCATGCTGCGACCTCCAGCGCGGCGCATTCGTCCGGGAACATCTCCACTACCTTACGCAGCGAGTATGGCGGGTGGTGGAGCAACAGGCACCGGCCCTGCCTGTTGAGGGCGTCCGCCGCCCGTACCAGCTCTGCGACCGCGGCCGTGTCGAGGAAGGACACGGCGGAAAGGTCGAGATGGACGACGGGGCCGGGGATCCCGGTCACGACGCCGAGCGCGGCCGACAGGGCCTGCCGGGAGTCGAGGTCGCCGCTGCCGCTCAGGCGTGCGCCGGGGCGGTCCTGCAACAGCAGGGCGGTCAGCGTCCCGCCCGTCCCCGCTCCCGGACACCGCACGACCGCGTCCGCCCCCACGGCGTCGGACGGGCCCGGTTGAGCGCCGACGGGGGAGGCGGAGCGGTCGTTTCGGTGGAAGGACGACATCGGCGGAGCCTACACCGCGAGCATTCCGGCGCGCAGCCGGGCGAGGGTCCGGGACAGGATGCGGGAGACCTGCATCTGGGAGATGCCCAGTTCGGCGCCGATCTCGGCCTGGGTCTTCTCCTGGCCGAAGCGCATCTGCAGGATGAGCCGGTCGCGTTCGTCCAGTTGCTTCAGCAGCGGCGCGAGGGTGTGGAAGTCCTCGAAGAGCTCCATGGCGGGGTCGACCTCGCCGAGGCGCTCCGCCAGCGGTCGGGCCGCTCGGCTCGGCGAGGACGGCGTGTCGCCGTCCACGGCGGCGGTGTCGAGGGAACCGCTCGTGTAGCCGTTCGCGGCCACCAGCCCGTCGATGACCTCTTCCTCGGACAGCTCCAGGTGCTGGGCGACCTCCTTGACCGTCGGCGCCCTGCCCAGGGTGTCGCTCAGGGCCTCCTGGGCCTTGGCGAGCTCGGTACGCAGTTCCTGCAGCCGGCGGGGGACGTGCACGGCCCAGGTGGTGTCGCGGAAGTAGCGCTTGATCTCACCGGTGATGTAGGGGAGGGCGAGCGTGGAGAACTCGACCTCCCGATCGGGGTCGTAGCGGTCGATGGCCTTGATCAGGCCGATGATTCCCACCTGGATGATGTCGTCCATGTCGAGACCGCCGCCCAGCACGCGGGCGCGGAAGCGTCGAGCGGCGAACTGCACGAGAGAGACGTTCATCTCTATCAGGGTGTTGCGCGTGTACTGGTACTCGCGCGTCCCCTCCTCCAGGGTGCGCAGCTTCCCGAAGAAGAGCCGCGACAGCTCGCGCGCGTCGGCGGGCGCCATCTCGCGGGCGTCCTCCACCCGGATCGGCTCCACCTCCTGCGCCGGCGTTCCGGCGGTGGCGGGGTCACAAGCGGGGACTTGGGCGTCTGTTGCACGAATGGGCCCTACGACGGTGGCCGAGCGAGACATGGTGGCCGCTCCCTCCCGATTGACTGACGGCTGCCGGGGCGCTCATGCCCCGCCTTTCCAGTTCTACACACCCGCGTGACATTTGATTCGCCGGACGGGTCGCTCCGTGGGTTGGGGGGAGCCGCGACGGCCCCGGGAGTCCTCGTCGCCGGAACGAGCAGGCATACTCCCTTGAGCAGGAACGTACAGGTGGCGATCCGGGGAGGCGGACATGACCGGAGCAGGGGATGCATTCCAGCAGGGTGTGGTCGGGGACAGCTATTCGGCGGGGACCGGGTGGGTGGTGGCGGCTCACGGGGAGCTCGACCAGGACACGCTGGCCCCTCTGGAGGAGGCCCTCAGCTCCGCCGCCGACAGCCACCCGTTGGTGGTTCTGGACGCCGGCGCCATCACCTTCGGAGACTCCTCCTTCCTGAACCTGCTCCTGCGGCTGCACCACCTCACCGCCCTGCGCGTGGCCGCCCCCGGCGAGCAATTGCGGCGGCTCTTCGCCGTGACCGGTGCCGACACCGTCCTGTCCCTGCACGCGAGTGTCGAAGACGCCCTCCAGCCGTGAACTGGCGCCGGGCGCGCCCGTGTGCCGCGATCCGGCGCCTGTCCGGCCGCATGCCGGTCAGTCCGTGTGAGCGTCGGCCGCGTGCGGGTCCGGTCCACCTGTGGGCCGGAAGCACGCGGTGATCGCCTTGCCGCCGTGGCACGCGTGGACGTCCAGGGAATCGGCGAGGCTGGCGACGATCCCCAGACCGCGACCGGACGTGGCGCCCCCGTCGGCGTCGGGCTTGCGGGGGCTGGGCAGCCGGGGATCGGCGTCGGCGACGCTCACGTGCAGGCAGCGGCCGTCCCAGGTCAGCACGAGATGTGCGGTGCCGACCGCGTGCAGGTGCGCATTGGTGACGAGTTCGGAGACACAGACCAGCACGGAGTGCACGGTGTCGTCCGCCGAACTGTCCCAGGGCAGTGAGGCCAAGTGCCCCGCGGTCCACTGCCGTGCGGCCCGGACGCCCTCCGCCACCGGAAACGAACGTGCCCAGCCCACCGCTTTGACCGCCAATGTCCTCACCTCACTTCTGCCGTCGTGCCCGTTTCGTCTCCGGCGCGTCTACCCACAGCCCGTGCGAGCACCCGCGCTTTTCCAAAGTGCGCTGCGACAAGGCGGGTTCGGGCCGCGCGGGGCGTCCTTGCCGCCGCGTCCCCCGCCCCTCGGGCCCGGATGGGGTGCCTCCGGTGTGATCGACTGTGCCTTATCGTCCCTACGGCGGCGTTAGCCTTCACCCCGGACCGGTGCCGCGGCGAAGGAGGACTCCTGCGGAGACGGGCGCTCCGGCGCGCCCTGATGCCAGGAGACTGCCGCGCTCCCGCGTACAGGAGCGGTTTGGTATCGAGAGTGAGGTTGGCGGATGGCCGAGCGGGCTGGCACGGATTCACCGAGCGGGGTGTCACCGTTGCCGGGTGAAGGCGGGATCGGCGAGTCGGAGCTGCGCCAGTTGCTGGCCGGCCTGACCGCCGTACGCGACGGGGATTTCCGCACGCGCCTGCCCGACGGTACCGACGGGCTGCTCGGGGAGATCGCCACCGTCTTCAACGGGATGGTCAACCAACTGTCGCTGTTCACCTCCGAGGTGACGCGGGTGGCCCGCGAGGTGGGCACCGAGGGCACACTGGGCGGCCAGGCCGACGTACCCGGGGTCGGGGGCGCCTGGCTCGACCTCACCGATTCGGTCAACTTCATGGCCGGAAACCTGACGGCCCAGGTGCGCTCCATCGCCCAGGTGGCGACCGCCGTGGCCAAGGGCGACCTCTCGCAGAAGATCACCGTCACCGCGCGCGGCGAGATCCTGGAGCTGAAGGAGACCATCAACACGATGGTCGACCAGCTCTCCGGCTTCGCCGGGGAAGTGACGCGCGTGGCCCGTGAGGTCGGCACCGAAGGCCGGCTCGGCGGCCAGGCGGACGTCAAGGGCGTCTCCGGGACGTGGAAGGACCTGACGGAATCGGTCAACGTCATGGCCGACAACCTGACCGCCCAGGTGCGCTCGATCGCCGAGGTCACCACCGCCGTGGCGCAGGGCGATCTCACGCAGAAGATCCGGGTGGACGCTCGGGGAGAGATCCTGGAGCTGAAGGAGACCATCAACACGATGGTCGACCAGCTGTCCGCGTTCGCCGACGAGGTGACGCGGGTGGCCCGCGAGGTCGGCACCGAGGGCAACCTGGGCGGCCAGGCCACGGTCCGGGGGGTGTCCGGCACGTGGAAGGACCTCACCGACAACGTCAACGTCATGGCGTCCAACCTGACGGGCCAGGTGCGCTCCATCGCACAGGTGGCCACCGCGGTCGCCCGCGGCGACCTCTCGCAGAAGATCACGGTGGAGGCGAAGGGCGAGGTCGCCGCGCTGGCCGGGGTCATCAACACGATGGTCGACACGCTGTCCGCGTTCGCCGACGAGGTGACCCGCGTGGCCCGCGAGGTCGGCACCGAGGGCCGGCTCGGCGGACAGGCGCACGTCCCCCACGTGGCGGGCACCTGGAAGGACCTCACCGACAACGTCAACTCCATGGCGAACAACCTCACGGGCCAGGTCCGCAACATCGCCCTCGTCACGACGGCCGTCGCCAACGGCGACCTGTCCAAGAAGATCGACGTGGACGCGCGCGGCGAGATCCTGGAGCTGAAGACGACCATCAACACGATGGTCGACCAGCTCTCCGCCTTCGCCGCCGAGGTCACCCGGGTCGCCCGCGAAGTCGGCAGCGAGGGCAGACTCGGAGGCCAAGCCGAGGTCGAGGGCGTCTCCGGCACCTGGAAGCGCCTCACCGAGAACGTCAACGAGCTGGCCGGCAACCTGACCCGCCAGGTCCGCGCCATCGCCGAGGTCGCCAGCGCCGTCGCCGAGGGCGACCTGACGCGCTCGATCACGGTCGACGCCTCAGGTGAGGTCGCCGAACTCAAGGACAACATCAACTCCATGGTCGGTTCGCTGCGGGAGAGCACCCGGGCCAACCAGGAGCAGGACTGGCTCAAGTCCAACCTGGCCCGCATCTCCGGCCTGATGCAGGGCCACCGTGACCTGGCCGCCGTCGCCGAACTCGTCATGGACGAACTGACGCCGCTCGTCGCCGCCCAGTACGGCGCCTTCTACCTCGCCGAGGACGGACCCCGCGGCGCCGTGCTCACCCTCGTCGGCTCCTACGGCCGTCCCGCGGGCGCCGTGGAGAGCGCCGGATTCGCCCTCGGCGAGTCCCTCGTCGGGCAGGCGGCCCGCAGCCACCGGATCATCGCGACCGATCAGGTCCCCGGCGACTACGTCATCTCCTCCGGGCTGGGCCACACGACCCCGGGCAGCCTGATCATCCTGCCGATCGTCGTCGACGACCAGGTGCTCGGAGTGATCGAACTCGCGTCCTTCACCGCCTTCACCCCCGTGCACCGCGACTTCCTCGCCCAGTTGATGGAGACCATCGGCGCCAACGTCAACACGATCGTCGCCAACGCCCGGACCGACGAACTCCTCGGCGAGTCCCAGCGGCTGACCGGCGAACTCCAGGCCCGCTCGGAGGAACTCCAGGTCCAGCAGGAGGAACTCCAGCGGTCCAACGCGGAGCTGGAGGAGAAGGCCGCGCTCCTCGCGAGCCAGAACAGCGACATCGAGGCCAAGAACCTGGAGATCGAGCAGGCCCGGCAGGAACTGGAGACCCGTGCGCAGCAGTTGTCGCTGGCCTCCACCTACAAGTCCGAGTTCCTGGCCAACATGAGCCACGAGCTGCGCACGCCGCTCAACAGCCTCCTGATCCTCGCCCAGTTGCTCGCGCAGAACCCCAGCCGCAACCTCACCCCCAAGCAGGTCGAGTACGCGGGCATCATCCACTCGGCCGGCTCGGACCTGCTCCAGTTGATCAACGACATCCTCGACCTGTCGAAGGTCGAGGCCGGAAAGATGGACATCCATCCCGAGCGCGTGGACCTGCCCCAGCTGCTCGAGTACGTCGACGCCACCTTCCGTCCGATGACCGCGCAGAAGAGCCTCGACTTCACCGTCACCACCGCCCCCGACGCCCCCCAGGACCTGCTGACCGACGACTCGCGGCTGCGCCAGATCCTGCGGAACCTGCTGTCCAACGCCGTCAAGTTCACCGAGCGCGGCGGCGTCGAGCTCCGCATCGAACCGGCTACGGCCCCCGAGGTCCCCGCAGGGCTTTCGCGGCGCGGTGCGATCCTGGCCTTCCGCGTCCGGGACACCGGCATCGGCATCCCCGAGCAGCAGCTGGAGTCCGTCTTCGGAGCCTTCCAGCAGGCCGACGGCACGACCAGCCGCAAGTACGGCGGTACCGGCCTCGGACTGTCCATCAGCCGCGAGATCGCCCAGCTCCTCGGCGGGGCCGTGACCGCGGAGAGCACGCCCGGTCAGGGCAGCACCTTCACCCTCTACCTACCGGTCACCCGCGCGCGCTACGAGGACGCCGGCCCCACCGAGATCCCCGCGGCGCTCCCGACCGGCGCCGCCTCCGAGACGGCCGATCCGGGCCGCAGGGACGCACCCGTGCTCCCGGCGCAGCGCCGGCCCCGCCGCCTGCTGGTGATCGAGGAACGGCCGAACGGCCTGCTCACCCTCGTCGCCGAGAGCGCCGACCGGGACTTCGCCGCCCACCATCAGATGACCGGGGAGCGCGGCGGCATCCAAGTGGTCAATGCCACCAGCTCGCGGGAAGCAGCCGCCGCCCTGGCAGCCGACGCCTTCCACTGCGTCGTCCTGGAACTCGACATGCCCGACGGCGAAGCGCTGCGCTTCCTCGACGCGCTCGACGGAGACCCGGCCCTCGCCTCGCTGCCCGTCCTCGCCCACAACAACCCCCGTGTCAGGACCGGTCGGGAGGAGGTCCTGCGGGCGCGGTCCGCGACACGCCACGTGGAACTGCTGTCCAGTCTGGACGAGCTGCGCGAACGCATCGCGCTCCACCTGTCCGCCGAGCAGCCGGGGGACGTCCTGCCCCTCGTGCACGGCGATCCGCAGCGGGAGCAGGCCGCCCACGTGCTCGACGGCGACCTGGCCGGACGCACCGTGCTCGTCGTCGACGACGACGCGCGCAACCTCTTCGCGCTCAGCGGGATCCTGGAACTCCACGGCATGCACGTGCTGCACGCCGAGGACGGCCGCAAGGGCATCGACGCCCTCACCCGCAACGCCGGCGTCGACCTCATCCTGATGGACGTGATGATGCCCGAACTGGACGGTTACGCCGCCACCGCCGAGATCCGGCGCATGCCGGCGTACGAGGGCCTGCCCATCATCGCGGTCACCGCCAAGGCGATGCCCGGGGACCGGGAGAAGAGCCTCGCCGCGGGCGCCAGCGACTACGTGACCAAGCCGGTGGACGCCGACGACCTCATCGCCCGCGTCCGACACTGGCTCATGCGATGACGGGGGACACACAGCGGCACGACGCGTGCCCGCGGGACGCATCCGTCGGCGACCACATCGCGAGCGCCATCCCGCACCAGGCCCCGACCCCGTTGGGACGCCTCGTGGCCACCGTCGAACGGCTGCGCCGTGAGGTGCTGGAGGCACAGGCCGCCGCCGACGGCCGGGCCCTGGTCGAACTGGCCAAGGGCATCTTGATCGGGCAGCTGCACTGCACGCCGGCCGCGGCGGCACGGCAGCTCGACGTACTGTGCCGTGACAGCGGGATGTCCTCCCTCGAACTCGCCGCCGACATCGTCAACCAGGCGTCCCGCGACCACGTCAGCGAGATCGCCGCCGCGTTCGTCGAGCGCACCGGGACGGCTGACGAGCCGGCCGAGTCGCACTCCACGCTGTCGGTCCGGCTGCGGACCGCCGAGAGCGGCATGCTGGCCGCCGCCGCCGACACACAGGCCGTGGCCGAATCCCTCCTGACGAACGCCCTCGGCCCCCTGGGGGCGGTCGCCGTCGCCGTATGGACCGCGGTGCCCGACGGCTCGCTGGCCCTCGCGGGCCACGCCGGGTTCCCGGCGAGCGAGGCCGCCCGCTGGCGCCACGTACCTCCGGGTGTCGCCACCGTCGCCCGCCTCGCGCTGCGGGAGCGCAGGCTGGTCACCCTCGCGCGGATCGGACGCGAAGGACTGCCCTCGATCGGCCACCTCCAGTGGCCCGACGGCGGACGGATGGCCGTGCCGACGGGGACGGGCGGACGGATCCACGGCGTCCTCGAAATCTGCTGGCCGCAGCCCCTGACGACACAGCCACCCCAGATCGAGCGCCAGATCGAGGCCCTCGCCGAGCTGTGCGCACGCACCATGGACGCGTCGCCCCCGCGCGACCTCACGACCGCCGAGTCGGTGCTCCCGGACGTCGTGGAACTCATCGACCTCGCCGAGGGACTGCACGATCCGGCCGTGGTGCTCACTCCGGTCCTCGACCCCGAGGGCCGGCTCAGCGACTTCCGCATCCGCCACACCGGCAGCCGGTTCGTCGACCCGGCGGGCCGCCCGCGCGGTGATGTCAACGGTGCGCTGCTGCTGGAGGCGTATCCGATGGCCGCCGGCGAGAGCGGCCTGTTCGACATCATCGAGCGCGTGCACGCGACGGGCGAGCCGTTCAGGGCGGAACGCATGAGCCTGACCGCGCTCGTCGACCAGATCCCGCTCACCTCGGTCGCGGACATCAGCGTCAGCCGTCACGGCGCCGCCGTCCTGCTGATCTGGCGGATCGAGGGCGAGACGGCCCGGCTCGCCAATCTCCTCCAGCACGCCCAGCGCCTGGGCCGCATCGGCGGTTTCGAGGAGAACCTCGCCACCGGGGAGACCACGTGGAACGCGCAGCTGTACGCGCTGCACGGCCTCCCGGTCACGGCGCCCCCGGTACGGCTGCGGGAACTGCCCGGCTACGCCCATCCGGACGACTCCGCCGCCCTCGGCCGCTTCCTGCGGGCGGTGCTGCGCCACCGCCGCCCCGCCTCCGTCAATGTCCGCCTCCAGAGGCCCGACGGAATCACCCGCCACATCCGGGTCGTCGCCGAGCCCGTCCTCGACGCGAACCAGCGGCTGCACGCGGTGCGCGGCGCCTACCAGGACATCTCCGCCCAGCACTGGACCGAGGTCGCACTGGCCGCCACCAGGGACCAGCTCGCCCATTCCGAGGCCGAGTCCGCCGAGCGCAACCGGCTGGCGCTCCAGCTCCAGCACGCCATCATGCCCCCCACCCCACCGGCCATCGAGGCACCGGGCCTGCGGATCGCCGTCCGCTACCGGCCGGCGGAGATGGAGTCGCTCGTCGGCGGCGACTGGTACGACACCGTGGTCCTGCCCTCCGGTCTGATCATGCTGTCCGTGGGTGACGTCGCCGGTCACGGCATCGAGGCCGCCACCGGCATGGTGGTGCTCCGCAACGCCTTGCGCGGCCTCGCCGTCACGGGCGCGGGACCCGCCCAGCTGCTGTCCTGGCTCAACACGGTCACCCATCACCTCGCCAAGCACGTGACGGCCACCGCCGTCTGCGGCCTGTTCGACCCGAGCACGAGGGTGATGCGCTGGGCCCGCGCGGGCCACCTGCCGCCCGTACTCGTCCGCGGGGGCGAGGCCGACGCCTTCCCGCTCATCGAGGGCCTGCTCCTCGGAGCGCTGCCCGATGTCACGTACGTCGAGCGGGAGGTGCAGCTCGAACCGGACGACACCCTGCTGATGTACACGGACGGGCTCGTGGAACGCCGGGACTCCTCGGTTCAGGACTCGCTCGGCCACCTGGTGAACGCGGCGGCCGCCGGAGCCGGAGACCTGGACGGGCGGCTGGACCGCCTCCTCGCCGAGAGCCGCTCCGACACGGACGACGACACCTGCGTGATCGGCATCCAGGTCGGCTGAAGCGCCCGGTGCCGGCGCGCGCAACGGTGCCGGTCCGGTCCCGTCAGCAGATCTCGCCGGGCCGGGCGGCCGTGGCCCTGAGGAGATCCCGCACCAGGCCGAAGTCGATGTTCTCCGGTCTGCGGAACCGCAGGCAGCCCTTGCCCATGTCCTGCCCGGCGAGCCGTTCCTCGAACGCCTCGCGGACGTCGCCGCGCATGAGGTAGAAGGAGACGTACTGCTTCTGGCTGGCGAACGCGATCTCAATGGTGCCGTCGCGCGCGTAGGCGGGCATTCCGTAGGCCATGACCTCGGTGAAGCCTTCCAGCTCCTCTCGGCACAGCTGCCGCAGCCGGGTCAGAGCGTCCCTGCGTTCCTCGGGAACCTCGGCCAGATAGCCGGCTGCGTCTTCCGCGTCGCTGTGCACCATTCCATGAGGCTACGCCGGTCAGGAGCCCGACCGGCATCTCGACCGTCTTCGGTCTTCGGGCAGCCGCTCGCCCGGCCCCGGGCGGCGAAGACCGAGGCTCAATAGGTCGGTCATCGACATATGTCGGATGCCGACCTATCGTACGGATGTGAACGATCAACCTCTGCGAGAGCCGACCCTGCTCATCCTCACCGCGATCGCCGACGCTCCACGGCACGGATACGCGATCGCCCGGGAGGTCGAGGAGATCTCGGAAGGCCGCACGAAAATGCGCACCGGAACGCTGTACGGGGCCCTGGAGCGCCTCCTCGAGCAGGAGCTCATCGCCGTCCACGAGGAGGAGGTGGTCGACGGCCGCAGGCGGCGCAGCTACACGCTGGCGCCGCGTGGGCGAGAGGTCCTGGCCGCCGAGGCGGCCCGTATCGCGCGCACCGCCCAGGAGGCGACCCGACGTCTGGGGCTCGGCGGATTCAACACGGCGGTGACCGCGTGAGCGCGCTGCTGAGGCTCTATCCGGCCGCCTACCGCCGGGAGTTCGGCGACGAGATCGCCGACGCCTACCACGAGGCCACCGACGGCGCGGGCAGGCCGGCCCGGATCCGCGAGGCCGCCGATGTCGCAGGGCACGCACTGCGCATGCGGCTCGGAGTGGGCTCGGCGCGCCGCGCCGGGCGGTTCCTCGCCGCTCTGGCGCCGTTCGCCGTCCTCGCGGTCGGCGCGAACGCGATGTACTCGTCCAGGGTGACGCTCGGCGCCCTCTACTTCGGCTACCCGGTCCTCGATACCGGCTCCGAGGCCTCGACGGCGGCAGCCGGCCTCGCGACGGTCCTGGTCGCCGCGCTGGCCCTGACCGGCCGCCGGGCAGGAAGCGCGTGGAGCGTACTGGCGGGCACCGCCGCGCTCTTCGCCGCCCAGGCGGACCGGCTGAGCCTCGACGTCGCGGTCTTCCTCATCGGGCCGGTTCTCCTCCTGGCCCTGGTCGCCGTGCTCAGCCCGCCCGACCTGCGTCCGGCCCCGCGCTTGCGTACGGCGACCGGGACGAGCGCCGTGCTGGCCGGGGCAGCGGCCTTGACCGTCGTGTCCGCGGTGTGGCCGCTCCCGGACCGGCTCGACGGGCTGTACACCGCCGTGCCCGTGGCCGGCGGGCTGGTGCTCGCCGGCCGACAGGCCTTCGCCCGGTTGCGCACGGCACCCGCGGTCTTCCTCGCGGGCCTCCTCTTCGTCGCGCTCGGCCGCCTCACGGGGGCGCTGGGCGAGCTGCCCCTGCCCCACGTCCTGGGCCTGTTGCTGGCGGTCTCCATCGCGGTGGGCATCCGCCGCCGACGCGGCCCGGCGCCGTCAGTGTGAGACGGGCTCGCGCACCCCTGAGGCACTCCGGCCCGAGAGTCAGCGCGCGGCGACCTGGTCGGGCTCCCGGGCAGGCTCGGCCGGACGGTGCTGCGGGCGGCCGCCCGCGGTGGACCCCGGGCGGACCGGCCACCAGATGGCCCGGCCGAGGAGCGCGGCGGAAGCGGGGACCAGCACCAGCGATAGGACGAGCGCGGAGAGCATGATGCCGAGCGTCATCGCGAAGGCGACCTGCTCGCTTCCCGGGGTCGCGGCGAGCGTGGCGAAGGAACCGGCCAGCACCAGCCCGGCCATAGCGATGGCCGGAGTCGTGTGCCGCACCGCACGGGCCACGGCTGCGCGGGCCGGGCCCGGGCGCTGCATCTCCTCGCGGATCCGGTCGGCGATCAGGATGTTGTAGTCGGTGCCCAGTGCCACGACGAACAGGAACAGCACCAGGGGGAGGGTGAAGCTGACGCCCGGCTTGCCGAGGGCGTGCTGGAAGAGCAGCGTGCTGGCGCCGAGGGTGGCCGCGAAGCCGAGTCCGACGCAGAGCATCAGGACCACCGGCGCGAGCAGGCTCCGCAGGAGCACGAGGAGGATCAGCGCGATCAGCGCGGCCGCGACCGGGAACACGATCTTCAAGTCGTGGTCGACGGCCGTGGCGATGTCCGCGAAGACCGCCGACGTCCCGCCCACGTGCGCCGTCGTCCCGGCCGGCGTGTTCCCGGCGACGACGGCCCGGACCGGTCCGGAGGCCAGGTCGCGGGCCTGCTGGCTCTGCGGGTCGGCGGTCAGGTACAGGTCGATCCGGGCGGCACGGCGGTCCTCGTTCAGGACGATCTGCCCCACCTGGCCCACGCCCTTGACCTGGGTGAGCGCATGGGAGAGGCCGCCCACGCGGTCGGCGCTGAGGGTGCCGCCGTCCGTGGCGGTCACGAACACGCTCGTCGGGTCCGACACGCCGGCCGGCAGCGTACGGGAGATCTCGGCCGCGGTGGCCGCGGCGGGGGTCGGGTCACCGGAGTCGCCCCGGCCGTAGTCCATGCGTATGCCGACCAGGCCGGCGGCCAGCGCGGCGAGCAGTGCGACGGATGCCGCCAGCATCGCCAGCGGTCGCCGCGTGACCAGCGCGCCGAAGCGGGCGGCACGGCCCTCGCGCGGCGTGCGGCGCAGGGTCTGGGAGGGCCAGAACATCTTGCGCCCGGCGGCCGCGAGCAGCGCCGGCATCAGGGTGAGGCTGCCGAGCAGCATCACCAGCACGGCGACGGCGATCGCGGGGCCCAGCGAGCGGAACTGTCCGAAGGTCGCCAGGCCCAGGGTGGCGAACGCGGCGACGATGGTCAGCGCCGCCGAGGTGATCGCGACGCCCACCCGGCCGGAGACCTGCTCGGCCGCCTCGCGGGCGGACTGCTCGGGCCGGGCACGCAGGTGTTCGCGGAATCGGAACAGCAGGAACAGCAGGTAGTCGATGCCGATGCCGAGCAGGACCACCTGGATCAGCGCGGGCGTGCCCGCGTCGAGCTTGCGCCCGGTGAGCATCGCGGCTCCCGCCACGGCTCCCCCCGCGACGCCGCCGATGACGGCCACCGCGAGCAGCGGCAGCAGGGCCGCAACGGCACTGCGGAACACCAGCACGTTCAGCAGGACGATGAACCCCATGACGAGGGCGCCCCCGACTACCGCGGCGGTCTCGTGCGCATCGGTGGTGTCGACGGTGTCGGCGAGGCTCCCGGTGAAACCGGTGCGCATCCCCGCCTCGGAGAACTGCGTCCGGGCGGAGTCCCGGAAGGTCCGGTAGACGCCCTGGACCCCCTTGTCCGAGGGGTTCCCGGTCAGCTGGACGGAGAGCAGTTCGAAACTCCCGTCGGGCGCCGTCATCGCCGGGGCGATCCTGGGCGTCTGGGAGCGGTCCGGCACCAGGAAGGACGGCATGTCGTCCTCCCTGGGCATGATCACCCGGCGCTCGGCCAGTTTCGCCGCCTCGGCTGCGACGCGCTCGCGGTCGGCGGCGCCGAGGGCCTTGCCGTCGGACCGGGCGACCAGGACCGTCACCGTGGTGGCGTCGGGGTTCACCCCGAACTGCTCCTCGGCGATGTGCAGCGCGGCGGCCGAGTCGTAACTGCGGGGCAGGAAGTCCCCGGTCTGGTGCTGGGTGACGCGGGCGAGCAAGGTGGGGACCAAGGCGCTCAGTGCGACACCCGCCACCATCCAGAGGGCGATGACCTTCCAAGGGTTTCGGGTGGAGTATCCGGTCAGGGCGCGGATCACGATGTCCTCCGGCGGACGGACTTGAAATCGGACGTCTGCCGGGGGTTCCCGGCCGGTCCCCAGACCATCATTCGCAGGGGCCGGCCGGCGTCATGGCAGCGGATGATCCGGACCGGGGACCAGGGTCCCTCTCCGGCGCTCGACCAGGACCCTGGTCCTGGTCCCGGTCCTCGTCCTGGTCCGCTCCGGGGCGGGTCGGGAACGCTGACCGCCGCCACATGGTCATGGCACCGCGGCTGCCGCCCCTGCGGCTGTGCAACCCTTTCCCGGGGGCCGGGAGGCCGGACAAAGGGGAGAACAGACATGCCCAGGAGTCGAAACGACGAGCTTGGCGATGGCCGGGATTCGCTGTACACGGACAGCGCCGAACCGCCGTGGACCCGCAACGACGCGCTCGTGACCGGCGGCGCCTGCGCGCTGAACCTGCTCAGCTACGTGTTCTTCAACGACCCCGACAAGCAGCACGACCTGAGCGTGGCCGGGTTCCTCCTCGTCGCGCTGGCGGCCGTGCCGCTGCTCGCCCGGCGCAGCCACCCCGTGGCGGCACTCGCCGCGGTACTGGCACTCGACGCGACGGCCGCCCTGGCCGTACCGCTGCCCACTCACTTCGGTGCCGTCCTGGTGGTGGGCCTCTACTCGGTCGCCAGACTCCGCCCTGGCCGGGTCACGGTGCTCGCGTCCGCCGCGACGGTGGCGCTGACACTGCTGAGCCAGAGCCATGGCCGGATTCCGCCCTGGCGGGATGCCGTCAGCCCGCTCCTCTCGACCCTGATCGTCGTCGGCACCGGCCTGGCGGTCAACCGATGGCAGGGGGAGGTGGCGGCCAACCGCAGGCTCCTTGCCGATCGCGCGGTGGCGGACGAACGCCGGCGCATCGCGAGGGAGTTGCACGACATCGTGGCCCACCACATCACCACCATGCAGCTGATGGCCGGAGGAGCCCGCGCCAACATCGCGCAACCGGAGGTCGTCCGCGACGCCCTGGTCACCCTGGAGGCCTCGGGGCGGCTCGCGCTGCGCGAGATGCGCCAGCTCCTCGACGTACTGCGGGCCGGCGACGAACCGGAGGACCTGCCGCCGCTGCCCCAGCCGGGCGCCGACGACCTCGACCGCCTGGTGGCGGAGTCCCGTCTCGCCGGACTGCCCACCGAGCTCAGCGTCTGCGGTCCGCCGCGTCCGCTGCCGCCGACCGTCGGGCTCACGGTGTTCAGGATCGCCCAGGAGGCCCTCACCAACGCCCGCAAATACGCGGGGCCCGCCCACACGTCCGTACGACTGACGTACCACCCGGACCGGATCACCATCGAGGTGCGGGACGACGGCGGGGGCGCACCGCCGCAGGAGGGGGCGCCCGCGCCGGGCACGGGCGGTTACGGCCTCGTCGGCATGCGCGAGCGCGTCGCCCTGCACGGCGGCACCCTCACCGCGGGCCCGCAGACCGACGGGGGGTTCGCCGTGGTGGCCGACCTGCCGCTGACCATGGACGAAGCGGCCGAAGCGGCCGTCCAGCACGAGGGAGCACACCGATGACCGGGCCCGGGCCGACACCGCCGAGGATCAGGGTGCTGATCGTGGACGACCAGCCGCTGGTTCGGCGCGGCCTGTCGCTGATCCTTTCCCCGGACCCGTCCCTCGAGGTGGTGGGCGAGGCGGAGAACGGCGCGCATGCCGTCACCCTCGCCCGCGAACTGCGCCCGGACGTCGTGGTGATGGACATCCGGATGCCCGTCATGGACGGCGTCGACGCGACCGGGGAACTCGCCGCCACGGTGCCCGACTGCCGGGTCCTGGCCCTCAGTACCTTCGACCTCGACGAGTACGTCGTGGGCGCCCTGCGCGCCGGAGCCTACGGTTTCCTCCCCAAGGACAGCTCCCCGGAGGAGCTGAGTGCGGCGATCCGCACCGTCCACGCCGGCGAGGCCGCCGTCGCGCCGCGCCTGCTCACGCGGCTGATCTCCACTTACGTACGGACGCCCCGCGGTCCGCGGCCGGCCGCCAACGGGCTGGGCGAACTCACCCCCCGAGAGGTCGAGGTGTGGCACCTCATGGCCACCGGCCTCGACAACACCGAAATCTCCCGCGCCCTGGACATCAGCGTGTCCACCGTCAAGAACTACATCACCAGCATCTTCGACAAGCTCGCCGTGCGCGACCGAGCCCAGGCAGTCATCGCGGCTTACGAATCGGGCCTCGTCACCGCACGGTAGCGCCGGCTGCCTACGGTGGGGGTATGAGGCTGCTGCTGACCTCCGACACGCACGTACCCGCCCGCGCCAAGCGCCTGCCAGAAGCCCTGCTGGCAGCCGTCGACGAGGCCGACGCGGTGATCCACGCGGGGGACTGGACCGACGAGGCCACGCTCGACCTGCTGGAGTCGAGGTCGCGCCGCCTGATCGGCGTGTACGGCAACAACGACGGGCCCGCTCTGCGCGGCAGGCTGCCCGAGGTCGCGCGCGCCGACCTCGGCGGCCTGCGCTTCGCGGTGGTCCACGAGACGGGCCCGGCGGCCGGGCGCGAACGGCGCTGCGCCGCGCGCTTCCCCGACACGGACGTCCTGGTGTTCGGTCACAGCCACATCCCGTGGGACTCCACGGCCCCGGGCGGGCTGCGCCTGCTCAACCCCGGATCTCCGACCGATCGCCGCCGACAGCCCCACCACACGTTCCTGACCCTCACCGTCGTGGACGGCGACCTGCGGCACATGGCCCTCCACCACCTGCCCGGCAAGGCCTGAGGGAGCGGCGCGCCCGCCGGGCACGCGTGGGAGCCGCCGGCCGCAGGGCGATCGCGGATCCCGCCCGTCTCAGGTCGCGGCGGTGCGGCGCGCTGGTTCGGCGGTGCGGTATTCGGCGTTGATGCGCTGGGCTTCCTCGAGCTGGTCTTCGAGGATGACGATGCGGCAGGCGGCTTCGATGGGGGTGCCCTGGTCGACGAGTTCGCGGGCGCGGGCGGCGATGCGCAGCTGGTAGCGGGAGTAGCGGCGGTGGCCGCCTTCGGAGCGCAGCGGGGTGATGAGGCGGGCTTCGCCGATGGCGCGGAGGAAGCCTTGGGTGGTGCCGAGCATTTCCGCGGCCCGGCCCATGGTGTAGGCGGGGCAGTCGTCGTCGTCGAGACGGCCGAACGAGTCGTCTGCTGTCATTGCACCTCTCTCGTGGAACGCGTGGAGGGGCCCTGGTGCCGTACGGCACCAGGGCCCCGAAGGAACTGCTACACCATCTGCCGACCTTGATGCTGCGCCGGCCTTCTGTGTCCGCGGACCCGACCGGAATGCTGTCGGGGGCGCGGGGATCGCGGTTGCTTGACCGGAGACCACCTCGCTATCGATGTCCTGCGGTACCCGGGCTCGGACTTCCGCCCGGGCGATCCTGATGGCGCCTGGCTCCTCCGTTCTTCCCTCGGTGAATCAACTTCGTAGTCCTGCGAACTGCGACTGCGCGTACTGCCCGCCCGGCAGTTCGTGTCTGCCAGGCCCTGCTGTCTCTCTGCGTTACGAAAGAAACCATAACCACGTCACGATCCAATGTCTACTTCAGCCGCCATAGATTTTCGCGTGTTCGACCGTGAGGTAATCGCTTTCGAACAACTGGTGACGCGGAGGACCGGCGCTGTCATCGCCGGGTTGACGGCCGGCAGGCGGGCGCGAGTCCCGGGCAAGGCTTCGGTGTGTCGGCATATTGAGGTGCGAGCGGCCCCTGACGCTGACAAAGTGCGCCAGTGAACCGTGAACAGATCTCGAAGATCGCCCACACCGACCACCCGATACGCTCCCCGCTCGACGACGACTCGGTGCGCCGGCTTCTCGAACGCGGGATCCCGCGCGGCGACGAGCGTGTGCTCGACCTCGGTTGCGGTGGCGGGGAGTGGCTCCTGCGCGCCCTCGCCACGCGCCCGCACCTGCGGGCCGAAGGCGTCGACATCTCCGAGGACGCCTTGGCGGAGGCCCGTCAGGCGGCGAGCCGCGCCGGCGTCCAGGAGCGACTCGTCCTCCACCGCCGGCCCGCCGCGGACTTCGTGTCGGCGCAGTCGTTCGGCCTGGTGCTCAGCGTGGGGGCCACGCACGCCTTCGGTGGCCTGCTCCCCACCCTCGCGGCGGCCCGTGAGCACCTGGCTCCCGGCGGCCGCGTCCTGATCGGTGAGGGGTTCTGGGACCGCACCCCGTCGCAGGAAGCCGTCGAGATGCTCGGGGAGCTCACCGACCTGGCGACCACCGTGGACCGCGTCGTCGCCGACGGGTGGACCCCCGTCTACGGGCACGTCAGCACGCGCCGCGAGCTGGACGACTACGAATGGGCCTGCTGGGGTTCACTGGCCTCATGGGCCCTGGACCACCCCGGAGATCCCGACAGCGCGCACGCGCTGGCGACGGCCACGACCCGGCGCGCCGAATGGCTGAGCGCCTACCGGGACGCCTGGGGGTTCGTCTCCCTGGTTCTGCGTCAGACATCCGACTGACCGCTTTCGGGGCGTCGCGGTCGCGCGTTTCCCTCCGCGCCCGCCGACGCCCCGTCAGTCGGCGCTCCGTTAGTCAGCGCTCCGGCCTTCCGCTCTTCCGGCCCCCCGGTGCGGCCAGACCGAAGACGAGACCACCGACGGCGGATCCCCCTGCATGCGTGGAGCATGCCCCTGCCCTGACGCGCCGCCGCCGGCATGGCCGAGAATCGTGCGGGGATGGTGAAGTATCGGGCGGTGCGGTGCCCGTGGCGAGCCCAAGCCGCAGGTCCCCGCCGACGCGCTCCCCAGCCGTCCGGAAGGAGGCCCGGGGGAAACCGCCGCCGAGGGATCATCATTCGGCCGTCGGGCGTTGGACCCTCGAAGGGGGCGGACTCGTTGGACGTACCGCACGACCGGAGCGATGAGGAGGACCTGATGAGCACGGCTGACGAGGGACGGCAGTGGCCGGACGAGGTCAGTGTCGAGAACGCGAGGACGACGCTGTCGCAGCTCCTCGCGCGGGTGGGGGTCCCTTTCGATGACGCGCGGGAACTGATCGGGCTCGTGGAGGCGGGTGCGCTGGCCCTCGCGTACGAGGAGCTGAGCGGCGGCGCCCGGACCGCGCCGGGGGACAAGGGCGAGGCGTACGAGTCGGGCTGGCTCGACGGCTCGGGGAACCTGCTGGCGGAACTCGGCGCGGTCGCCGAGCGGACGCTGCTGCGCAGCGTGGGGTCCACCGGGCAGCAGGATCCGGGAGGGGAGCGTCAGCGGGCCGGGCGTATGGAAGTGGAGCGGACACGAGTGGCGCTGACGTCCCTGTACCAGTCGTTCACCGCGGCCTCGGAGCTGGACCCGGAGGTGACCGAGGAGGTGCTCGCAGCCGTCCTCGGCACGATGAGCCCCCGGCAGCGGGCCGGGTACGCGGGTCGGCTGACGGAGTTCGCCACGACCCACCGGGTCCGGCTGGAGCGGCTGTTCGCCGCGTTCGGGCCGGGCAGTGCCATCACGGTCCACGGCCGCTACTCGCTCGTCCACTCCGCCACGAGCATCGCCGTGCTCGAGCGGCTCGTCTCCGCGCCGCGGGAGCTGCGGGAGGAGTGGGATGCCGAGGAGCTGCCGCCGGCCTGGCTGGACGGGCTGACGACAGCCTGGAACGCCCCGGCCTGAGGGCCGTCCCCGGCGCGGTCGCGGGGTCGCGGCCGCTCGGCCGCGTACTCAGCGCCCGTGGTCCCGGCCGAGTGGGCAGGCGCTCCCCTACGGGGTTCGCGAGGCCGGCCACGGGCAGGCCGACCGGCGGTCGGCCTGCCCGTGGCCGGTCCGGATCAGCCGGCCGGCACCGTCCACTTCTGCGCGGCGGCCCCGGTGCAGGTCCACAGCTGGAGCCGCGTCCCGTTGGCGGAGTTGCCGCCGGTGACGTCGAGGCACTTGTTCGCCTGCGGGTTCACGATGTCGCGGGCTCCGGACACCACCCAGCGCTGGGCGGCGGTCCCGTTGCAGTCGTAGAGCTGGACCGGGGTCCCGTCGGCGGTGCCCCCGCTCGCGACGTCGAGGCATTTGCCGAGCGCCCGCACGGTTCCGTCGGAGCCGAGGGTCCACCGCTGGGCGCCGGTGCCGTTGCAGTCGTAGAGCTGGACCGGGGTGCCGTTGGCAGGGTTCGCCCCGGCCACGTCGACGCACTTGTTGGCGAGCCCGCTGATCTGGCCGGTCTTGCCTCCGGAACCGCCGTCGTACGAGGTGACGCGGACGTGGTCGACCACCAGCTGCTGGGGGAAGGCCGTGCTGCCGTCGGGGTCGCCCGGCCAGTAGCCGCCGACCGCGAGGTTGAGGATCAGGAAGAACGGCTTGTTGAAGGCCCAGCTGCGCCCGCCCAGGTCGGCGGGGGTCCGCCGCTGGTAGACGACGCCGTCGACGGACCAGGTGACGGAGTCGGGGGCCCAGTCGACGGCGAAGGTGTGGAAGGCGTCCGCGAAGGCCTGGCCGCCGGGAAGGGAGTACGCCGCCCCGATGCCGCCGGCGCCGGAGTAGCCGGGCCCGTGGAGGGTGCCGTGCACGGTCGACGGTTCGAAGCCGACGTTCTCCATCACGTCGATCTCGCCGGAGTTCGGCCAGCCGACCTGGCCGATGTCGTCGCCGAGCATCCAGAAGGCCGGCCACATGCCCTGGCCCCGCGGCACTTTGAGCCTCGCCTCGACGTGCCCGTACGTCTGCGTGAAGCGGCCCGCGGTGTTCAGGCGGGCCGACGTGTACTCGCAGCGGCCGTACCAGCAGGTGTAGTTGCCCGGGTTCTCGCGGCGGGCGGTGATGACCAGATGGCCCTGCCCGTCGAGGGCGGCGTTGCGGTTGCCCGCCGTGTAGTACTGGCGCTCGTGGTTGCTGACGTTGTCGCCGGTCTCGATCTGCCATTTGCCGGAGTCGGCGGCGGCTCCGGCCGGTCCGTCGAAGTCGTCGGAGAAGGTCACGGCCGCGGCGGCCGCCGGTGCGGGGGCGGGCTCGGCGGCTCCGCTGACGGGGGCGGCCAGACCTCCCCAGCAGAGGACGGCGAGGGCGCACGAGAGCGCGCGCCGATGCCAGGTGGGGTGCACGGTCATCACATCGTTTCGGGTGTGGGGGGACAATGTAGTCGTGCACATGACAACGCACCGCCGAGGAATGAACGCGAAGGCAGGCTGTCCGGGGCACCTTTGTTCACTACTTGATTCAAGGTGCAGCGTACGGCCGACGTCAAGATGCCCGCACTGTCGGGGGCGCATTGCGCCGTCCGTCGTCCCGATCGAGGCGTCAGACCGGCTTCAGCCGAGTGCGCAGAAGACAGAACTCGTTGCCCTCGGGATCGGCCAGGACGTGCCAGTCCTCGTCTCCGGTCTGGCCGATGTCGACCGGCACGGCGCCCAATGCGAGCAGCCTGGCCAGCTCGGCGTCCTGGTCGCGGTCGGTCGCGTTGACGTCGATGTGCAACGGGAGCTTCCCGCGCCGGGGGGCACGGCCCGCGTTGAGGACCAGGGTCGGCTGCGCTCCGCCGAACCCGGCGCCGGGCGGGCCGATCTGGATGCTGCCGTCCCCTTCTCGATCCAGCTCGACGTAACCGAGGACATCGCACCAGAACGCGGCCAGCCGGCCGGGGTCCGCCGCGTCGATGACGAGTTCGCTGATTCGGCATGCCATGCCGCGAGGATAGGTGCGCCGCTCCGGCCCGGCCATCCGCGCGTACAGGGGCCACAGCGGGAGGAAAGCAGAGGTACGGACACGTGTGCGTCGGGGCTCGGACGCGTCCTGCGGATCACTGCCTCCCGCCCACCCCAAGGGCGCGGGACTAGGGCTCGCCGTGGGCCTCTGCCAGGACCGGCTGGAGCCCGGCGACCGGCTCGTGCCCTACACCGACGGCATCACCGAAGCCCGCCGGGCCGGAACCGAGGAATTCGGCCTGGCCCGGTTCGTCGACTTCCTCATCCGCCACCACGCCGACGGCCTGCCCGTCCCGGAGACGCTGCGCCGCCTCATCCACGCCGTCCTGGAGCACCACGACGGCCACCTCCAGGACGATGCCGCCGAGGCCTTGTCCCGCCATGGCGCCTAGGACGGGGAGGCGCGGGCCGCGCTACTGGGGGAGGGCGTCCGGGCGTCCTCGCGGGGAGCGGTCGGCCGTCGGCGGGTCCTGGTCCACGGGGAAGAGGGGCAGGACGCCGGTGATCTCCAGGAGGCGTCGGAGCTGGGGGTGGGGGGCCGCCAGGCGGATGACGGTGTCGGTCTCCTGCGCCGTTCGTCGTGCGGCGAGGAGTGCGTTGAGCGCCGAGGAGTCGCAGAAGGTGAGCCCGCCGCAGTCGACGACGACGGCCCTGGCAGGTGAGGCGTGGGTGAGGGCCTCGGCGAGGGCGGCCTGGAGCGAGGCGGCCGTCTCGAGGTCGATCTCGCCGATGGGCCTGACCGCGACGGCGCGGTCCAGGACCTCCACCGCGATGTCCTTGCCGCCGGCCTCCAGCGCGGGGCGTTCGAACATGATGGATCACTCCTTGGATCTGCGCGTGTCCCTCCAGCCCGGATGGTCGGTCGACGGTCCAGGGGCGGGTCGGGTCACGCGCTCCGCTGGTCGTGGGTGTCCTGGCGGAGCTGGTCGGCATGGCGCGTCAAGGCGTCGATGCGCTCGGCGAGCTCGGCGTCCTCGGGCCGCAGATGCGGCCGGGTGTCGGTCAGTGGGCGGACCAGGCGGGCGGCGTCGTTGTCGGCGAGGGCCAGGTTCAGGTCGCCGACGGCGTTCTCGGCTCCGGCGGGCAGTCCTGTGAGGGAGCTGACCTGGCCGGCGAGTCGACGCAGGTCGGCCGCGTTGTCACGGGCCCAGGCGGTCACGGTGCGATCGGCGGCGCGCGTGTCGCGCGTTGCCTGGACGCGTTCCTCGCCCGTGCTTCCGGCGGCGCCGGGGCGTAGTCGCAGGTAGCGCCGTTCAGCGGCCTGACGGCTGGCGACCCCCAGGGGACCGGCGAGGTCGGCCCAGCTGGCGCCCTGCCCGCGGGCGGTTTCGATCAGTCCGTACTCCCAGCCGGCGAGCTGCTCCCGGACCTCGCGCAGCATCAGCAGGGCGGCCAGAGCCGGATGCGGGACCGTGCTCGGGGCGGGCGCCGCCTGGGCCGTCGGCGTGCCTGCGGATGACCGCTGGGCGGCCCTCACGGTCTGACCGATGGTCTCCAGCGCCGCGGCTGCGGCGAGGAAGGGGACCCGCGCGTTCGGCGGGGCGGACTCGTTCATGGCACTCTCCGGCGTGCAATGTCATCCTCTGGATGACTCTCTGCTTGTCATCGTTCCGATGACATGTTACAACGGAAGCACGTTGAAGCGCATTGGCAGTTCCTGCCTGAACCAACTGGAGGTGTTTCGCGATGTTGATGCGCACTGACCCGTTCCGTGAGATGGACCGGATCGTCCAGCAGCTTTCGGGTACGTCGGGCACGTGGTCGAAGCCGTCCGTGATGCCGATGGACGCCTACCGGCAGGGCGACACGTACGTGATCGCCTTCGACCTCCCCGGAGTGAGCACCGACGCGATCGACATCGACGTCGAGCGGAACATGCTGACCGTGAAGGCCGAGCGCCGGCCCTCGGGGAAGTCCGACGGCGTACAGATGGAGCTCTCCGAGCGGCCCCTGGGCGTCTTCTCCCGCCAGATCATGCTGGCCGACACCCTCGACAGCGATCACATCGAAGCCGAATACGACGCGGGTGTCCTGACCCTTCGGATCCCGATCGCCGAGCGCGCCAAGCCCCGCAAGATCACCATCGGTGGCGAGTCCGGCCGCAAGCAGATCTCCGGCTGACCGTCCGCACCCGGCGGTGGAAGGCGGGGACAGTCGATCCCCCTCCGGCACCCCGCCTTCCGCGCCCCCCTTTGCCGCTTTCACCCCCCTTTGGAGGTGACGTGATGTCGATGCGCAGGGAGGCGTTCTTGGGCCACGTCCAGGAACGCGGCGAGTACACGACCCTGCCGGAAGCCGAACGGGCGGCCCGCGTCGTCCTCGCCCTGTTGGGCGCGCACCTGGCCGGCACCGTGCGAGCCGAGCTCGCGTCCCGGCTGCCCGAGACGTACGCCCTGATCCTCCTCAATCCCTTGCAGGCCACGGAGCCGCTCACACCCGAACGCTTCGTCCGCGCGACGGCCGCCTGGATCGAAGGCGCCACCGAGAAGACGGCCCTGTGGGACATCGGCGCGGTCCTCTCCACCGTGGCCGCCGCAGCCGGAGACGACCTCACCCGGGACATCCTGCTCCAGCTCCCACCCGGCTACGACCTCCTCTTCGGTCACCCCCAGCCCACCTGACCACCCCCCCCCGCCACCGTCCGGAGCCGGACCCTCGAAGAGAAAGGCAACCGCAGCACCATGTACGACCAGCCCCGACCGGACCGGCCCTCCACCGCCATGACGTTCGACCAGATGCTGGAACGCGTGCGCTACGAGGGCGCCTACCCCACCCGCGAACGCGCCGAGGAAGCCGTCCGCACCGTCCTGGCCGCCCTCGGCCGGCACGTCACCGGGGACGAACGCGTCGACCTGGCGCAGTGCCTGCCCGTCGAGGCCGCCCTCACCCTGACCGCTCAGATCCCCGACACCGCACAGCTCACCGGCTGGGCCTTCGTCAAAGACATCGCCTCCCGCACCGGCGGCACACCGGCCACCGCCCGATGGGACACGGGCGCCGTACTGTCCGTCGTCGCCCGCCTCGCGGGGCCCGACCTGCTGGCCCGGCTCCTGCGTCGGCTTCCGAGCGGCTACGCCCTCCTCTTCGGGCAGGCAGAACTACGGCAGCCCCAGGCCGCCGCCTGATCCCCGCCGCGTCGCGGGTGGCCCCGGCACCCCAGGGCGCCACCCGCCAGGACCCCGTCCGCAGCACACTCTTTCGGTGGGGCCAGCCACCGTGTTGAGCTGGGGTTTTCCCCCGGTCAGGTCGGAGGAGGACCCCAGCGCGGCCGACTGCGCTGTCAGGCCATGATCGTTCCGTCCCAGTGGAACACCTGATCCAGGAGCGACCGGAGCATGACCGCGCACAAGCAGCCCACCGGCCGACGGAGGGTGCTCGCCGCGACGGCCGGCCTCGTGGCCGCCGCCCTGCTGGCCCCGGCGGCCTCCGCCACACCCGTACCCGCACCCACGTCGGCCCCGGCGCCGACGAACGGCCGGCAGGGTGACGCGCTCCGCGCGCTGGAACGCGCCGCCCACCCGCTGCGGTCGACGGAACCAGGCGGCCGCACCACCGACCTGCGGGCGCTCGCTGCCATGATCGGCGACGCGAAGGTGGTCGGGCTGGGAGAGGCGACCCACGGCTCGCACGAGTTCTTCGCCATGAAGGAACGCGTATTTCGCCATCTCGTCGAGGAGGAGGGCTTCACCACCTTCGCCCTGGAGATGAGCTGGACCGCCGGCCTGCGGATCGACGAGTACCTCCAGGGCGGCTCCGGAGACGCCCGGAAGATCGCCAAGGAGACACTGACCGGATCGCCTTGGGAACGCGAGGAGTTCGTCAGCCTCATCGCCTGGATGCGGCAGTACAACGACCGGCACCCCGGCCGGAAGGTCCACTTCATGGGCAACGACGTCGGAGCGCCGAAGCTCGGTGACGCCGTCTTCGAGCGGGTCACCTCCCACGTCCGCGCGAGCCACCCCAAGGACCTCGCGCGCATCGAGAGCCTGTATGCGGGCCTGCGCCCCTTCGACGACGTCTTCGCCTACCTGCGCAAGCCCGTCGCGGAACGACGCGAGAACGCCACGACCGCCCAGCAGGCACTCGACCTGGTCACCGCGAACAAGGGCGCCGGTGGTGACGCCTACGAATGGGCCGAACAACACGCCCGCAACATCGCCCAGACCTTCGCCTTCGCCTCCCTCGACCTGTCCGATCCGCAGTCCGTGTCCGCCGCGGAGCACTTCCGTGACCAGGTCATGGCCGACAACACCGTCTGGTGGCATCGCCGAACCGGCGACAAGATGCTGCTGTCGGCGCACAACGGCCACGTGGGCTACCTGTCCAGTGACCCCGTCATGTACCCGACCACGCAAGGCGTCTTCCTGCGCGGCGCCCTCGGCCGCGGCTACGCCGCCATCGGCTTCACCTTCCACCAGGGGTCGTTCCTCACCGCGACCACCCTCGGCGGGCCCTGGGGCGAGGTCACCGTCCCCGCGGCCACGCCCGACATGCAGGAGCACACCCTCGACCGGGTCCGCCTGCGCGACTACTACCTCGACCTGCGCACGCTGCCGGCCGCGGGCCGCGCCTGGCTCGACACGCCCCGGCCCGTCTACGAAGCGGGTTCGTCCTTCAAGAGCGACCCGCTTCCCAGCCTCGCGATCGGCCGGGCCTACGACATCCTCATCCACCTCGACCAGGTCCACGCCGCAACCGCACTCTGACCGCCGGCGTGAGGAGCACCGCGCCCTGACCAGCCGGTCACGGCGAGGAGCCGAGCGGGTCCGGTTCCAGCACGGCGACCTCCCCGCCGAAACACAGGACGAGCCGGCCCTCTCGGCGGCACCCCCTCGGGGTCCGCTCCCAGCCTCATGGCACCATGGAAAGTTGACGTATCGTCAATTTCAGTACCCGGGGGGACACATGGAAGAGAAGGACACCTACGAGCAGCCGACCGCGTCCGCCGCCGAACTCGCCGCCGGGCGCGGTCTCGGTGACTGGGTCCGGACGTTCCGCATGAAGCAGAGCCGCATGTTCGGCAAGCACAACGCCTCGCGGCTCTACATGTACGCCGGAGGTGTGGTCGTGACGGGCCCCGAGGGTTTCGAGGCCGCGTACGACTGGGAGACCGTGCGGGTCCTGCGGTACCTGAGCACCCGCAACGGCGCCCCGTGGGACGCCCGGTACACCCTCCTCGACCCGAGCGGCGCCGCCGTGAACATAGGCCCTGGCACTCGGGTCTTCCTGAAGGAGGACAAGCAGGCCCTCGGTATCACCTCGGTGGTGCAGGGCGCCCTGTTCCTCTGGCCCAACACCTGGGGGGAACACATTCAAGACGCCGTCACGCGCGCGCAGTTGCCGAAGGTCCTCGCACGCATCGAAGGCGGCGAGACGGTGGACTTCGGCCCCTACAAGGTCGACCGCCACGGCCTGGCGGGCAGGAAGCACGCGGCTGCCTGGTCGGAGATCACCGAGATCTCCTCGTACAGCGGCACGCTGATCTTCAACGGATCCCTCAAGCGCACGACCGTGGACAGTGTGCCTCTGCAGAACATCGCCAACGTGAACCTGTTCCTCACTCTGTGCCAGCGCTTCAAGGGCTGAAGAAGTGAGGGAACCGCACTGCGCGGGGCGCCGGTAGCACGGCCGGTCATGCGGGGGGTCGGAGTGCCGGTCTACATGGGTGTGGCGTGCCGCGGCTGGTTTGCCGTGGCACGCCGTTCGGTGTGGTGGTGGGTGGCAGGGTCACATTCCTTGTGGGTGTGGCTGCCTAGTGGGGGTCAGTGGCCGTGGTGGCGTCCGCGGCGGCCCCAGGACTCGGTGTCGAGGATGTTGCCGCGGTTGTCGCGGAGGGTGGCGGTGTCGCGCTCGTCCCAGATCTGGTGGCGGCGGTCCTGGTAGACGTCGCGGCGGGTGTCGCGGCCCTTGCCGGTGTGGACCTTGACGCTGGAGCGTCCTTCGAGGCGGAAGCCGTTGAAGCGGTAGCGGTTGCCCTGCTTGTCGGTGAGGGTGAAGCCGCGCAGGTCCACGCTGTGGCGGCCGGTGTTCTTCACCTCGACCCATTCGCTGTTCAGGGCGCGGTTGTCGCGCCCGCGGCCGGCGTTCTCGACGTCACCGATGACGATGGAGGAGTGCGTGCCGCGGTGGTCGCGCCGGTGGTCGTCGGCGGCGGCCGGCACCGCCGCGGCGCCGATCAGGGCTCCGGCGGCCAGGAGGCCGGCGAGGGTGCGGCGGGTGGCGAGAGAAGCAGACATACGGAAGGCTCCTTCAACAGGCGGTCCGGCCCGGCCTCGTGCAAGCCGGGCGGACTTCGAACAGTTCCCGGCGTCCTGCCGAGGAGCCACACTCTGGACCCGAACCACACCCGAAAGCAACGAAATCGCTCCGTGTTGCCCAACCTGGACATCTCGGTAACTCTCCCTTGTAAGGGACACACGTCAAAGCCGCATTGACCCTCGGTGGTGACAGCTCCGACGCGCGCCCATGAAGCGCACGGGCGGCAGTGCCCTGCCTCGCCGCCGCCCGGCTTCACCGCCACCCGCCGCCCTTGCGCCGAACGGGTGCAAGGCCTCGTAACAGCCGCTTCTGTGAATTCTCCGCAGGGCACGTGGAGGCCGTGGCGTCAGCCGAGGCGGGCGAGCAGGATGCGGCCTCCCTCGTACACCCCGCCGTCGATGGCGACGACTCGGCCATCGGCGTACCGCAGCACGTCCCGGACCTCCGCCGGCGCGACGCCGAAGTACTTCGTCAGCGTGCTGTGCCCGTGCACGAGCACGGTGCCACCGAGCGTGCCCAGCACGACCGACACGGGATCGTCGACGTGTGCGACCTCGGCGTCGCGGAACGCCCCCCGGTCGCTCATCCGCTCGCAGAACTCGAGCCACACGGCGGTGTCCGTGGCGTTCAAAGTGGCGGACACGGCGGTGTTGACGTCCGCGATGGTCGACCCGAACTCCAGGTACCGGGCGGTGTCCGAGAGGATGAGGAGGTGGTCGTCCACGAGCGCGACTGCGGGCAGGTCGAGCAGCCAGGCGATGTGCTCCGCGGTGAGGCGGCGCAGATCCTCCTCGCAGCCGCCGAAGCGGGCCCAGCCGCCCCGGAATCCACCGGGTTCGTCCCACCCCGTGACGGATGCGTCGCCGAACCGGTGAGCGGCGAGCAGTTGCACCTCGTGGTTGCCCAGCAATGCCCCTACGTGGCCGCCCGCGGCCGTTGCCTCGTCGGCGAGCCTCCGGACGTCCTCGATGACGCCGATGCCGTCCGGACCGCGGTCCACGTAGTCGCCGAGCAGCCACAGCCGTGCGTTGCCCCCGGCCCACCGCCCCGTGCGGTCGACGAGTCCCGCGGCGCGGAGCGCTTCTTGGAATTCGGTCCGGTGTCCGTGGACATCAGCCGCTACGAAGAAGGGTGTTGTGGGCATTGTCATGGGCCGCGACGCTACCAGCGGCTCGCCCGAGGCGGTCGGTATATATGGCCGCCATGGGGTGCCCCCAGGCGGGCACCGCACCGACCGCGCCGTGACGCTGCCGCGACGACAGGAGCGGTTCGCCGCCGGGCGGGTGGCTCCGCGGACGAACATCGCGGGCAGCCCCACCAGTTGGACTGGTGGGGCTGCCAGGGCGTCAGACCATGACCAGCAGTCGTGTGCTCGGTACCAGCTTCCGGTTCACGCTGGTGCTCTGCACGAAGATCGTGAAGTCGTCGTTGTGGTCGGGCTTGACGCGGACTTCCGCGTTGGGCAGGCCGAGCAGGGCCCGGGCCTCCGGTCCCGTGTAGACCTGGTCCGTCTTCTTTTCCAGCACCGCGATCTGCTTGCGCGCCTGAATCTTTTCCGACTTGCTGAGCTGGTAAAAAGCGCATCCCGTCCGGTAGTTCTGACCCGACTCGATGACCCACTCCCGGATCGCCGCTTCGCGGGCCACCGGAATCAGCTGGTACTGCGACGGATCGACCGGGGTGAGACCGGCTGCCTCGATGGCGTCTTTGTTGACCGTCTCCGCGCCCGTGGAGAATACCGCCCGAGAACCCCGAATACCCTTGGTGCGACCCACCATGAAGTTCTCGGTGGCCTTCAGAATGACCTGCCCGGCTTCTTCCAGACCCTGTGTGCTCGTGGCATCCCAGATGGCGATGTTGTCCTTGGGGAAGCCGCACTGCATGGCCTCGCGCTTGCCCATCTGGTCCGGCACGAGGACGGCCAGGGTCCAGTTGTCCTTCTGCGTCTCGATCATCGTGGCCACGGCCTGCACCAGTTCACGAGCGTTGTTGCTAGGGGCGCCCGGGCAGCGGTGACTTGCGTTCTCCTGCCCGTCGGTCAGTACGAACGTGAGGAAGCTGTGGTCGCCGTAGAGCTGAGCGGTCTGCGCCAGCTCCTGCTGTGACTTCAGCGAGGCCGCCAGGAGCGCCGTCATTCCACCGGCCCGGTACAGCTGCTTCAAGGACGGCATGCGCAGCACGTCCTTGTCGTAGATGACGCACTCCACCTTGTCCGCGAAGACGTATACGGTGACGCGGGTTTCCTGGTCCAGTTCCTGCGACCGGCGGGCGAGATACGCAATCTGCTGGTCGGCGACTTCGACGACTTTACGGCTCAGGTGCGACATGGACGAACTGGCGTCCAGGACGAGAGCGACGTGATTGATGTAATTCTGGTTTCCGGACACTAAGGCTCCCCCTCATTCCGACTTGATGCTTCGATCCTCTCACCCGTCACTGACAATCGATCTTGGACTCCAGGCGGTCCGGGGCACGCGGGTGCCCGCTCGCTCACGGTCGACACCGGTCCGGCCCTGGCCCCATATAGGACAGGATCCGGCCTAGTTGCTGCCTACCCTGCCGTGCATGACCTCTTCTTCGCAGCACCAGGCCCAACCGCTGTCCGGCGAGCGCCGCGAGCTCGTCCAAGCCCTCGAGTCGCAGCGGCAGCTGTTCCTGATCACGCTCCGCGGGCTGACCGACGAGCAGGCCGCTCGGCGCACCACCGTCAGCGAGCTCACGCTGGGCGGGATCCTCAGGCACCTCGTGTCCGGCGAACGGGCATGGACGCAGATCCTGGTCGAAGGAGACGGCGAACTATCCGACGGCATGCTGGACATGGAGCAGTACCGGATGAGTGGCGGCCACACGCTCGAAGGGCTGCTCCGCCAGTACGCGGCGGCCGCGGCGGCGACCGACGAGGCCGTCGCGGGCCTGCCGGACCTGGACCGGACCGTGCCGCTGCCCGTCACCCCGTGGTCCCCGCCGGAGCCCGTCCACTGGTCCGCGCGCCGGATCGTGCTCCATCTGATCAAGGAGACGGCGCAGCACGCCGGGCACGCGGACATCATCCGCGAGTCCCTGGACGGAGCCAGTTCCACGGCGCAGCGCTGACATCCGGCGGCCCGCGCCGACGTCCGGGGCATGGGGACCGGAAGACCGGAAAGAAGCGTCATCATGGGGACCCCGGGAACGCCGCCGGTCACCGAGGGCCGGTTCCGCCACAGGGGAGCCGAGCTGGTCTACGACGACGCGGGCTCGGGTCCCCTGGCGGTGTACGCGCACGGCGGGTTCGTCAGCCAGGCCGTCGAGCAGCGGATGGACCTGTTCGACTGGGCGCCGGTCCTGCGGGCCGGACGGCGCCTGGTCCGCTACGACGCACGCGCGCACGGCCGCTCCACCGGACGGCCCGTCGAGGAGGACTACACCTACGGCTCGCTCGCCGACGACCTGCTGAGCCTCCTCGACCACCTGGGCAGCGCGGAACCCGTCGACGCCATCGGCGCCTCGATGGGCTGCGGCACCTGCCTCCACGCCGCCGTCCGGTCGCCGGACCGGTTCTCCCGGCTGGTGCTGCTGCTCCCGCCGACCGCCTGGGCGACCCGGGAGGGGTACGCACGGGCCAACCTGGCCGCCGCCGACACCATCGAGCGGGAGGGGGCTGGGGACTGGCTCGCCGCTCGGGGCGACCCGCACCGCCCCGCCGCCGTCGCAGACGTCCCCGATTTCCCGCCCACGCCGCCGGAGCCGATCCTGCCGTCCGTCCTGCGGGGCCTGGCCCGCTCCGACCTGCCCCCGCCCACCGCGCTCGCCGCGCTGCGGCGCCCGGCCCTGATCCTGACCTGGGCGGACGACCCCGGCCACCCCGTGTCGACGGCGGCGGCCCTGGCCGACTGTATGCCGCAGGCCGAGCTGCATCTCTCCCGTACGCGCGCAGACGTCCGGACGTGGGGCCGGCGCATCGCGGACTTCGTCACGGGCACCGACCCCTTTTCTGGTCCCTGACGCGGTCAGACCGTCGGTGAGGCGTTCCCCGCGCGGACCCCTACTTCTCCAGGCGAGAGGACATCGCTGGTTCCGCGACGGAGTCGGGCAGCTGCCGCGCCCGGGCCCGGTCGCGGAACCAGGCACCCGCCCCCACCAGCACCGCCACCCCGACCCCGTACAGCGGAAGCCACAGGGTCGTCGTGGCCGCGAGGCATTCGGCAACGGCCTTGCCGGCCTGGACTTCCTGCGTGAACGCCAGGGCGGTGGCGTCACTGCCGGCCAGGTTGCCCAGCGCGGCCTGCGCCTGGAGGGCCTCGTACCGGCCCAGCAGCTCGCAGTCGCTGCGCGTCCCCGGCATCGGGAACAGCCAGGCCCTGCGCTGCAGCAAGGGGGCGAGAGCGACCGCGACGCACAGGCCGATGACGAGCGAGTACGCGACCAAGCCGCGCATGTACGCCGAGCGGAGGCGCGGCGTCCACTGCGCCCGCCGTTGGAAGGCGAGCATCACCGCGAGGAGCGTCACCCCGATGAACGTGGCGAACCACTGCCACGAGCCCTGGGCGAGCGCGAAGGTCAGCACCGCGGCGAGTCCGATGCCGATGACACCGGGAGCGGGAAGGTCGGCGTCTGCTGCGGCGGGTGCGGTCCTCGGGGTCACTCGACGGCTGGGATCACTCACGGTCGTCTCCTGCGGCGGGGGAGACATCAGGATCCCCCTCGGGGTACTGCGGCCCCGGGTGCCATGCCGAAGGCACCGGGCGTCCCGCCCGGATGGCGCGAGCCGCCGGGCGCCGGTGCACCGGCGGCCGCCGCGCCACATGGTGCGCGGCGGCCGGCTCGGCGGCGTCAGACCTGTCCGCGCCATTCTCCGGTGGCAGTGCCACGGTCCTCGATGAAGTGCTTGAAGCGCTTCAGGTCGCCCTTGACCTGCCGGTCGACGAAGCCGAGCTTGTCGCCGATGTTCTCCGCCATGCCTTCCGGGTCGAAGTCCATCATCAGCGTGACCTGGGTGTGCGAGGGGTCGATGGGCCGGAACGTCACCAGGCCCGACTGTTCGCTCTCGCCCCCGAGGGTCACCCAGGCGACCTTGTGATCCGGGATCTGCTCGGTGATCTCCGCGTCGAACTCCCGCTGCACGCCACCGATCTTCGTCACCCAGTGCGTGAGCGTGTCCGTGCGTTGCTCGATCCGCTCGACACCGTCCATGAACTGCGGGAACGACTCGAACTGTGTCCACTGGTCGTACGCGGCCCGTACGGGTACGTCGACCTCGATGGACTCCTTGACCTTCGACATGCTGGTCCTCCTGTCGGTGCCGGGCGGGCCGGTGCGGGTGCGTCCGGCCCGGGCAGGGCACGTCATCGATGCCCGCCGCCGCCTCGGCTGCCCCGGGCGCCGGTCCGGCATTCCCCGAAGGGGCCGTCCTGCTGCACCGTTCGGCTGACAGCGCTCGCGCGGACGGCCCCTGCGGCCGTGTGCGGTCCGGTCACCCGACGGGCGCTGCCGGGGAGCCCTGACGGCGCAGTGCGCTGAGGAGAACGCGCGGGCGGATGAGGGCGGTCGGCCGGTCGACGAGTCCCGCGACACGCATCAGGGCATCCGTGGCGGCGGGGTCGTTCATCGCGGCGTGGTGCAACCGGGTCACGTACGCGTTGCCGATGCGCGCGGTGAGCCCACGGCGCCCCTTCACCCCGGCGTACCTGAGGTCGCTCGTCGTGGAGAGGAACCACGGGTTGTCGACGATCCGTCCGACGTCACGCATGAACGCCATGGATTGCGGCGCGCCGCGCGAAAGGTGTCGGCGCAGCGCCAGTACTTCCATGGCCGCGACGGTCATGCCCTGGCTGTAGTTCGGGTTGAGGCTGCACACGGCGTCGCCGAGCAGGAGGAGCCGCTGGGGAAGGCGGGGCAGCCGCTCGTAGTGCCGGCGCAAGCTCGCGGGGAAGCGGAAGCAAGCCGGGTCGCCGAGGGGCTCCGCGTGCCGGATCTGCTCGTAGACGTCGGAGACGGGCAGGGACCTGGCGAAGGCGAGGAATCCGCTGGGATCGGTGGGCGGATGGTCGCCGAGGATGCCGGTCAGCGACAGGATGCAGGTCTCGCGGTCGACCCGACCGAAGAACGCCCCTCGCGGGAACTCGCGTGACGCGATGCAGTTGATGAACTGCGTGCCGTCGAGCATGTCGGGGCGGCTGCGGTAGAGCCGCGTCGTGTAGGCCAGACCGATCGCCATCCGCTTCTCGACCGGTCGCTCGTAGCCCAGCTCCTCCAGCCATACCGGCGTGCGCGATCCGCGACCGGTGGCATCGATGAGCAGATCGGCGTGGAGGTCGAAGGCGCTGCCGGCATCCGCTGCCGTCGAACGCAGCCGGACCCCGGTCACCCGTCCGCCGTCCGGTGTGGACAGGAGGCCGAGAGACTCCGTCCGCTCCAGGAACGTGACATTGGGCCGCGCGGCGACCCTGTCGCGGAAGTACTCCTCGAGCACCGGGCGCCGCGCCGTGATCGACGCCAGGCCGGTCCGTGTGGACCGCAACGGCCGGGCGTTGAAGTACCAGCGTTGCTCGCCCAGATCTCCCACCGGCAGCTCTGCGCGCCGCATGTCCCCCAGCAGGTCGGGGAAGAGCTCCTCCAGGATGAGGCAGCCGCGGGCGTGCAGTCCGTGGGCATGCCCGGCGTGGGGAGTGCCCCGCCGCGGACGGCTCGCGCCGGCCACCTGATCGCGGTCCACGACGATGACCTCACGGTAGAACTCCGAGAGCACCCTGGCGGACAACGTCCCGGCGATACTTCCTCCGAGCACGACGGCCCGGTCCCCCACGCATCGGTTCATTGCGCCGGCCCCGCCAGGAGTGCGGCGGCGAGGCCCAGGAAGCCGAGGTCGATGGAGATCAGCACCAGGAACCGCGCCTTGCGCAGCTCGTGGCGGTACACCCCGTAGTACAGCTGGGCGAGTTGCAGCGCCACCGCTGGAGCACTCAGCGCGATGAGGCCGGAATTCAGCCCTGTCGTAGTGAACAGCAGCACCAGCAGTACCGCGTTGACCGCGACCAGCACGTGCAGTACGACGGCGAACCACGCGGGCGTCAGGAGGACGGCAAGGGTCTTCCGGGAGACGGCAGCGTCTCCCGACCGGTCCGAGGCGTTCCCGTAGGACACCACGAGGAGCAGCCACAGACCGAACAGCGCGCTCACGAGGAGCGTCTGCCGACTGACCGTTCCGGCGGCGAACCAGTAGGGCATCAGCACGGTGTAGGCGCCGGTGAAGAAGATCGTCGATTCGAGTCCCAACGGCCGGTAGCTGAGCTTGACGCCGCAGGAGTACTGGACTGCGAGGACCGGCACGCCGAGGGCGACCACCAGGGCGGGCCAGGGAACGCGCCGGTCCAGTACGCCGGCGGCAAGCGGGACCGCGAGCATCCCGCAGGTCCACGCGACGACGGCGAACCGCACCGCTTCCGGCAAGGTCAGCGCCCCGGTGAGCAGTGGTTTCCTCACCATCGTCACCCGTGGCCGCCCCGCGTAATTGCGGGCGTCACTGCCGTTCAAGAAGCCGCTCACGTCGTCGGCGGCCGCCGAACTCCACTGGAAGGCCAACGTGCCGACGAGCAGACAACCCAAGGCGAGCAGTGTGCGGGCGCCGGCGGTTCCCTCCGGGCGCAGGAGCAGGAGACCCAGGACCCAGCCGTAGACGTAGTGGTACATCCGGGCCTTGCCGAGCCGGAGGTAGCTGACGATGCCGGGCCGGAGCCGGGGCTCGACCGGGGTGGCGGCCGACGTGTGCGCGGCGCTCACGTGCTCCTCCGTCCCTGGCGGACGGCGGCGGCCTCGAGGAGTTGGAAGGTCACCGGAACCTCGCCGGCCCGGCGCGCGGTCCGTTCCCGCTCCGTGAGCCGCACACCGCACCGGGCGGCCAGCGCGTTCAGCCGGCCGGAGTCGCCAAGGCTGTTGAACCCGAGGAAAAGACGGCCCGAACCGGTCAGCCGGGCCAGGCCGTCGCGCAGGTACCTCTGGTGCGTGGCGTAGCCACGGTCGAAGATCGCGTGCTGCATGGGGCGGGTGTAGACGAACTCCTCGGGGGCGCAGATGACGTTGGAGTTCCAGAACACCGCGTCGAACCGTTCCCCGGGCGCCAGGGCGTCGAAGAGATCGCTGTGCAGCACCCGCATCCGGTCGGCCACGCCGTGGCGGGCGGCGTTGAGCCCGGTATTGGCGACGGCCTCGGGGTTGATGTCCACCGCGGCGACCCGCGAGCACCCCGCCAGCGCCGCCATCACCGCCGTCACCCCGGCTCCGCAGCCCACCTCCAGAAAACTGCCCCCTACGGGGAACGGCAGCCATTGGGTGAACAGCCGGGTGGAGTCGGTGTGGACCGGGGCGAACACCTGAGGAAGCAGATGCCACTGGAGGCCCAGCATCTCGAATTCCCTCGGCTTCCCTCCTCCGTCGTGCCGCTCCACCAACTGCAGGCCGAGGTCGAAACGGGTGTCACCACCGGACGCGGGAGCGGGGGAGAGCGTTAAGGGGACGTGCTGACTGGTCATGGAAGTTCCTTGTCGGAGAATGGCGAGGAGGTCCTGAACACCGGCGCGAACCTGACGGGCGGCCCCGATCAGGCGGAACGGCGTGAGCGCTGCACTCGGTCAGCACGTCTCGACCGGTCGTCCGCGCCGTGGGCGCATGCGACCGGCAAGGTCGCGGAAACCGGTTCCGCACCTGCGGCAGGACGCATCGAAGGCGAAGGCCGCCGCACGCGGGGTCCCGTCACGACTCTCCGTCCTCCATCTACGCACCGTTCGTCGAAGATCACGGAAAGTAGCAGATTTCTGAAGGGGCGCATCACGCGGTGCGGTCGCCCGCTCTTCCCACTGCCGCGTGGGCGTCGTGGTGTTCCGCCGCCCCTTCGGACATCAGTGCGGTGAGTGCTTCTTCCCTGTGAGGCCGGTCTCCGCGAGCACCGTGGGGTGATCGTCAAAGTCCACCCCCAAACCCGGCGTGTCCCTGCGCTTCAGCGAGCCTCGCACCGGCGCTGGGGAGTGTCGGGCGAGGATGGAGGCCCGCAGGCGCCGACGCGTGCGGTGGCGGAGGAGAACGCATTGATCACTGTCGATGTTCAGCACTGCGGCCACTCGGTCCTGGTCAGCGCCAGCGGGGAACTCGACGAGGAGGCGGGCGAGATGCTCCAGCAGGCGCTGGCCCACGTCACCGCCCGCGAGCGGGACCTGCTGGTGGACCTGCACGGCGTCGCGGTCATGGACGCCGACGGCCTACTGCACCTCCTGGACCTGCACCGGCGTGCCGAGTGCCTGGGCCTGCGGGTCCTGGTCACCGGCTGGCAGCCCCAGCCCCAGCAGCTCATGGCCGAGGTCGCCGGCATTCGCGGGCGCGGCTCGGCCACGGGGGAGCGGTACGCGTTGGCGGGCTTCCGCCGGCTCATCGAGGACCGGGCACAGCGCGCACGGAACCACGCGGACTTCGCAGCAGGCTGGCTGCCCCGCGCGTAGGTGCCCGGTCATGCGCAGCTCCTCCGGGGCGACCGGGGTTTCGCGCCACGGTTGCCCATCGGAAGAGGCGCCTCCCGCCTGCCTCCGGTCCGCATCCTGCTCCGAACACGCCGAAGGCACCGCCTCAGTCGAGGTAGGTGTAGGGGAGCGGGTTCGTGAGCTGCCCGCAGGGGGTCGCCGCGTAGACGGAGACGGTCGCCGCCGTGGGCCACTCCGGGGCGACGGCGACGACCGAGGTGTCGCTGAGCACCACGACGTCCGCGGCCTCCCGGCCGGTGAAACATCCGTCGGGCCCAAGGGTGCCGAAGAGTACCCGGGTGTACGGGGTGAGGGCGGTGCCGAGCAGGGTGACCTGGGTGCCGCCGCCGCGGGGGCCGACGTCGGGCTGGAGCGCGACGAGCTGCCCCTGCGGGGCCCCGTCCGGGGAGCCGGGGTGGACGGGGAGCGTGCCGGGGGCGCAGTGCGCGGGCCCGGCGGCCTCGGCGCGCGGGGCGGAGTGGACCAGCGGCAGGGTGCACAGGGAAAGCGCCGTGAGCAAGAGTGCGGTTCGGCGGCGGGTACGCGTCATGGCGGAGCTTTCCGGTGGAGGGGGGCACGGATCGCCACCACCCGGTGGCGGCCCGCGCGGTTTCTGATCCCCCGGGCCAGGTCAAGGGCGGGGTGTCCTGGGCCGGGGAGGTATCGGCACGCTTGTCGAACGGGTTGTGTGGCCTGGAAAGCGTCGCGGCACCGGGCCTCGGGGCCCGTCAGTGGACGACGGTGAAGCTGCGCCACGGCAGAGTGCCGGGAGCGGTCACGTTCGCGCTGGAGGCCGGGATGTAGATTCCGTCAGCCTTGTCGCTCTTCTGGCACTTCGGCGTCCGGTACAGGACGACGTCGAGCAGGGAGTTGTTCTGCACGTGGGCCGCACCACGCGGGAGGCCGATCTTGTGGCAGCCCTGCACGGGGGTGTTCGAGTGCGTGACCACGACCGGTGAGTCCTCCGCGCGGAAGTCGAGCGTGCCCACGGTGGTCTTGCCGGCCGAGCAGGCCGTGGCGGTGAGCAGCAGCAGTGCCGCGCCGCTGATGACGCCGATGTGCCGGAGGTGGGACATGGTTTCGGTCCTCGTCTGTGATGGCTGCCCTTGACGGCAGCCTGGCGTGCCGCGCACCGGAAGGCATCCGGTGCGCACCCGGCGGGATGACGGCCGAAGGAGGGAGAAGAAGGGCCCGGGTGCGTGCGCGAGGCGACCAACCGCTGCCTGTCCACCCGCACGCCACCCGCACGCCGCCCGCACGCCGCCCGCACGGGCACCACCCGCACCGACGGAGTGCCGCTGTCCCCGGAGTCCCGCGGTACTTCGTACGTGCTCCGAACCGAGCCCGTCGCGGGTCTCCTCCACACGCCGAGGCGACGGGCTCGGGACAGGAGTTCAGCCGCTCACGTGCGCACGCGGCTGTTGGGTCCGTCCGGGCCACTGGCGGCTTCGTCGTTGAACCAGTAGTCGCCGGCGGCGAGGTAGCGGAAGGAGTGGATGCTCCTGCTGGGCAGGGCCACGGTGACGGCCCGCTTGCCGTCCTTGCGCGGTTCCAGGGTGTGGATGCCGGGCTGCCAGTCGTTGAAGTCGCCGACGACGCTGACCGGGCCGGGCGGGGTGTCTGCGGGCAGGACGAAAGTGACCTCGGTGCGGTCCTTGCGCGGCTTGCGCTCCAGCATGGCGATCGGCTCCTGCCGTGAGGTGAGAGGGGGGGTGTGCGCTCCATCCTGGGCACGCAGGGCGCGGCCCGCATTTCGGCGTGTCCAAGGCACCGCTCCCTTCGGGAGTCACCCTTAGTGGCCGAAATGATGCGGGCAGTCACATTCCATGCCAGGTTGGTCGGTGAGGAAACCCCTATCCCTCGTCATCAAGGAGGCCGACATGGCTGGAACCAAGGACAAGCGTCAGGAACCCGGCAAGGGTCGCGAGGAGCAGAACCGCCCCCAGCGCCCCGGGCAGGACCCGGTCCACCCCGAGCGGGACGTGCCCTCCCGCGGCAACCCGGCACGCGGCGGCCAGCGCCCCGAGGAGATGGAGCGCCGGCGCGAGGACGACCTTCTGCGCGACGAGCGCAACGACTTCTAGACTTCGCGGTACCCCACGCGCGCAGAGCCCGGCCGGCAGGAGCCACCTCGGCCGGGCTCTGTCACGTCTCGCCCGCCACCTCGCCGGAACCCGCCCGGGTCTTGGACGGACGGCCCGACGGTTCCGGGACGGCGAAGTCCCCAGGCGCTCGCTCATGCGCCGGGCGCCTACTCGGGCCGGTCCGGGCCCGCTCCGGGTAGAGACCCGCGGGGACCGGAGGCCCTGTCCTGGTCGACGACGTCGCGTTTGCGGCCGCCCGCGTAGTCGAAGGCGGCGATTTCCGGGTGGTGGAGGTCGAAGGCCGGTGATTCGGAGCGCACGCGGGGCAGGGTGACGAAGTTGTGCCGCGGCGGGGGACAGGACGTAGCCCATTCCAGGGATCGGCCGTAGCCCCACGGGTCGTCGACCTCGACACGGGGTGCGAGCTTGGCCGTCTTCCACACGTTGTAGAAGAACGGCAGCGTCGAGGCGCCGAGCAGGAACGCGCCGATGGAGGAGAGCGTGTTCAGGGCGGTGAATCCGTCGGCGGCCAGGTAGTCGGCGTAACGGCGGGGCATTCCCTCGGCCCCGAGCCAATGCTGCACGAGGAAGGTCATGTGGAATCCGACGAACAGGGTCCAGAAGTGGATTTTCCCGAGGCGTTCGTCGAGGAGGGTGCCGGTCATCTTCGGCCACCAGAAGTAGAACCCGGCGAACATGGCGAAGACGACCGTCCCGAAGACCACGTAATGGAAGTGCGCCACCACGAAGTAGGAGTCGGTGACCTGGAAGTCCATCGGGGGCGAGGCCAGGATGATGCCGGTCAGGCCACCGAAGAGGAAGGTGACGAGGAATCCGATCGACCAGAGCATCGGCGTCTCGAACGAGAGGGAGCCCTGCCACATCGTGCCGATCCAGTTGAAGAACTTGACCCCGGTCGGCACCGCGATCAGGAACGTCATGAAGGAGAAGAACGGCAGCAACACGGCTCCCGTGGCGAACATGTGGTGGGCCCACACGGTCACGGAGAGGCCGGCGATGGAGATCGTGGCGCCGATCAGGCCGAGGTATCCGAAGATCGGCTTGCGGGAGAACACCGGAATGATTTCCGTGATGATGCCGAAGAACGGCAGCGCGATGATGTAGACCTCGGGGTGCCCGAAGAACCAGAAGAGGTGCTGCCACAGGAGCGCACCGCCGTTCTGCGGGTCGAAGACTTGGGCACCGAACTTGCGGTCCGCCTCCAGCACCAGCAGGGCCGCGGCCAAGACGGGGAAGGCGAAGAGCACCAGTACCGAGGTCAGCAGGATGTTCCAGGTGAAGATCGGCATCCGGAACATGGTCATGCCGGGTGAGCGCAGACAGATGATCGTCGTCGCGAAGTTGACCGAACCGAGGATGGTGCCGAATCCCGACAGCGCCAGCCCCATGATCCACATGTCGCCGCCGATGGACGGTGTGCGTACCGCGCTGCTGAGCGGCGTGTAGGCGGTCCAGCCGAAGGCCGCGGCACCCTGCGGGGTCAGCAGGCTGCCCACGACGATCAGGCCGCCGAAGAGGAACAGCCAGAACGACAGCATGTTCAGCCGCGGGAAGGCCACGTCCGGGGCGCCGATCTGCAACGGCATGATCGCGTTGGCGAAGCCCGCGAACGTCGGTGTCGCGAAGAGCAGCAGCATCACCGTTCCGTGCAGGGTGAAGATCTGGTTGTACTGCTCGTTGGAAACGATCTGCATGCCCGGCCGGGCGAGCTCCGCCCGCAAGAGCAGCGCCATCACACCACCGATGATGAAGAACCCGAACGACGCGATCAGATACAGATGGCCGATCTTCTTGTGATCGGTCGTCGTCAGCCACGAGACCAGCACGGTCCCCCAGGAACGCCCCCTCACCGGGATGGGCGTGACAGGCTCGGTGGACGTCACCATGGACGACTCCTTTTGCGTCAGGGCGTACAGGGAGGCGGCCGGCACCCGCAGCAGCGAGGTTTACGCACGACTTACAGATGTACTACGGAAAGTGACGAAGGGCCACGAGTCGACCGCTCCGTAACTCGGTTGGCCCCACCCCTCGTCGACTGACGTCGTTCCCCGCGGCCCGGGGGCGGGCCGGCGCGCGCGGGCCCGTCCGGGAGCGCGTCCGCACTTCGGCCCAGTGCGGGGCGGTGAAAGGAAACTTCTCTTGGCGTGTCCGGACGTCGGGGGGCGTTGGCCGGCGGGAAGATGGCCGCGACGACCCGCCCATGCCGCCAGGAGTCTCCGTGCTGGAACGCAAGCAGCTCAAGGACCGCACTCAGGTCACGTTCGTCCTGCCCGCCGATACGCCTCCGGGCCCGGTCAGCGTGGTGGGTGACTTCAACGACTGGCAGCCCGGCGCCCACGCGCTGGTGCCGCGTGCCGACGGGACGCGCGCCGTCACCGTGGCCCTGCCCCGAAAGGGCGTGCACTCCTTCCGGTACCTGGCCGCGGGGGACATCTGGTTCGACGAGGACCACGCCGACAGCCACGACGGCATCAACAGCCGCCTGCACACCTGAGTCGGACGAGGCTGGGCGGGGACCCGCGCGGTCCCCGCCCAGCCGGTTTCCGGCCTACTCGCCGGCCCGTCGTGTACGTCCTGGACGCCGACAAGGACCGCAAGGCCGGAGAACTCGCCCGGGGCGAGCGGTCGTGGGCGGCGAAGACGACGGACGGTCGCCCGGTACGCCGCGCTGCGTCCGGTCGGACAGCCCTCAAGGCTTGCGGGCGAGCAGGTGAATCTCCTGGAACTGACGCCGGTCGGTGGGCTGAGGCTCGCGCACCATCCGGGCTACCTCGGCCAAGCCGGCCTCGCGCAGCATCGCGGCGAAGTGATCCGGCGACCACCGATAGGCCACGTTGACGGTGTGATCGAAGGCTTGCGTGAGGTGAGACGGATCATCGCTAGCCGAAAAGCCGACCAGAAGGTGGCCGCCGGGCGCCAGCACGCGGTGGAACTCCGCCAGGATGGGCGGGAGTTCGCGCGGCGGAGTGTGGATGATCGACCAACGCGAGAGTACGCCGCCCAGCACGCCGTCAGCGATGCTCAACGCGGCCATCGATCCCACGTCGAAACGCAGAGCCGGATGGGCCTGTCGTGCCAGCTTGATCATCTCTGGTGAGGCGTCAACGCCGAACACCGACAGCCCCAGCCCGTCCAGATAAGCGGTGATGTGGCCGGGCCCGCACCCCAGGTCCGCGACCCGACCGTCCCCACTCGCACGTACGACCTCGGCGAAGGCATCCAAGATCGCGCGGTCCAGCGGACTGTCACGCAACGTGTCGCGGAACAGCTGCGCATAGGCGGGGGCAGCGGCGTCGTACGCCTCGCGGGTGGCGCTGAGGGCATCGTGTTCGACCATGTGGGGGTGTCCTTTGCGCGGTGTGCGGTGTGCGGTGCCGTCCGGGAGCCGCTCGACGTGAACCCGGCCCGGATGCGGCCGGCTTGTCGGGCGGGCACGGCGCGCAGGCGGATGCCCTTCTCAGGAGCTGACGGATGTCCGTACCGGGCTGCGTTCCACGATCTCACGGGCTGCGCGACGAGGGCGGCGCCGGCCGCGAGTTGCGCGGCGTCGAGACGGTCGCGACGGAGCTTTGCGGTGGGCGAGATGCGCGTACTGCTCACACGCCGGCGCTGTCGCGAGCGGCGGGTACGGCGTGGTGGCGTGCGATGTTCTTGGCCAGGAGCCGGGTGGACTCGCCGACGCCGATGTCATCGTCCTTCTCCACAGCGGGCAAGCGCCCGTCGGCGAGGCGGAGTTCGGCGAGGGCGGTATCCATCGCCCGGTGCGCGGCGAACAGGCAAGGGGTGCTGTAGATGGCCATGTCGACCCCGAGGCCGGTGAGTTCACCGAGCGAGAGGCGCGGGGACTTGCCGCCGGCGATCTGATTGAACAGGAGCGGCTTCCCGCCGACGACTGCACGAATCCGTTCGATCCACTCCACGCTGCGGACTCCGTCGACCAGCACCACGTCGGCGTCGGTGGCGGACAGGGCCTGCGCTCGCTGGAGGATGTCGGCCTCCTCGGTGGCGTCGGTGCGGGCGACGACGACCAGGTCCTTGCGCGTGGCGAGCACCATGTCGAGCTTCTCCAGGTATTCCTCCAACGGCAGGACCTGCTTGCCGTCCGCGTGCCCGCAGCGGCGGGGTCGCTTTTGGTCCTCGAGGATGACGCCGGAGGCACCGATCCGTTCGAGGCCCTCCACGACATGGCAGGCGACCTCGGCATCGACGTATCCGTCGTCGATGTCGACGAGGAGGTGGTGGCGGGGGAAGGCGCCGCGCAGCCGCTGGACGAAGGCCATCATGTCCGGCCAGGCGATGAATCCGATGTCGGGAAGCCCGTAGTAGGAAGCCGCGAAGCCGAACCCGGAGACGAACATCCCGTCGTAGTGCCCGGCCGCCACGGAGGCCGAGTACATGTCGTACACGCCGATCAGCGGTGTGGTGCCCGGCTTGGCGATCTCTTCCCGAAGCTCGTTCCCGTACCTCATGGTCAGTCTCCTTCAAGGGCCTGTGCGTATGCGTATCGAGGACCGGGAAACCGCGCGACACGGCGACGTTCGACCCGGGGCTGATCCTTTCCTGACCGCACGCGGGGGAATGGTTACTGCGCTGCGTCGCTCACGCCAACGGCGTAGCCCGTTCACCACAGAACGCCACTTGAGGCGAGCCGGGCACGACCCGCGCGAGCGCTGAAAGCGGGCGGCGGCCACTGCATCCCGTGAGACGGACGCATAACGGACGCATATTGGTTTGCCGCCAACCAGTCCGGTCCGATAAGAAGTTTGCATGCTGAGGGGTAACAAGGTCGGGCTCAGGGCCCGGCACGAGGACGACATCCCGGTCCTGCGGGCCGAGCTCTACGACGACGTGGTCAACGCATCACGGGCCGAAGGCGGCCCGTGGCGGCCGATCACGCCCGGCTCGAAGGACCCGCGGCTCGTGGTGGACGACAAGGAGCAGGGGCACGTCCCGTTCTCCGTCGTGGAGCTGGACGGCGGCACACTGGTCGGCACGGCGACCCTGTGGGGCATCGACAACCACAACCGCTTCGCGCACATCGGCCTCGGACTGCTGCCGTCCTCCCGCGGCAAGGGCTACGGCACCGACGTGGTCGCGGTGCTGTGCCACTACGGATTCGTCGTGCGCGGCCTGCAACGTCTGCAGATCGAGACGCTGTCGGACAACGCAGCGATGCTGCGCTCCGCCGAGCGCAACGGCTTCGTCCGCGAGGGCGTACTGCGCTCCTCGGCCTGGGTGATGGGCGAGTTCCTGGACGAGGTTCTTCTCGGGCTCCTCGCCCAGGAGTGGAAGCCGGAGGCACAGCACTAGGCCGTCTCTTCCGGGTCTGCCCCTGGCCGTCGAGCAGGGCCAGGAGTCGATGTCGTGCGTGATCACAGCCGGGCGGCGCGGGGACTCTCCACGGTTTGAGCCCGTACGGAAGCAGATCCAAGTACGTCGTCTGGGACCGGGCGGTGGTCACTCGCTACGAGAAGCACGCCGTCCGCTGCGAAGCCACCGTCTTCGTCGAGGCCATCAACGAATGGCTGGGACCGGCACGGAAATCCCGCGGCCGCGAGGCACCCTGGACGGTGGACGCGGGGTGCGTTAGCTTCCGGCGCCATGAGACTTCTGGGAGTTGGCATGTGCGCGGCGGCTCTGCTGCTGGGGGTGGTGGCCGCGCCGGCGCAGGCCGCAGGCGAGTTACGGGGCCAACGGGGCGTGGGCTGGGCGCTGAAGGAGACCGGCAAGGATGCCCGCTTCCGGGGGCTGGCGGCGGTCAGCCGGTCCACGGCCTGGGTGGCCGGCTCCAAGGGGACCGTGCTGCGCACCTCGGACGGCGGGCGGACCTGGCGGGACGTCTCGCCGCCGGGGGCCGTCGCGGAGGGGCTGGAACTGCGGGACATCGAGGCCTTCGACGGCCGGCGGGCCGTGGCCCTGTCCATCGGGGAAGGCGAGGCTTCCCGGGTACTGCGCACCGAGGACGGCGGCGCTACGTGGACGGAGACCTTCCGGAACGCCGACCCGCGGGCCTTCTACGACTGCCTCACCTTCTTCGACGCCCGGCACGGGCTCGCGATGAGCGACCCGGTGGACGGGAAGTTCCGCATTCTGTCCACCGACGACGGCGGGCGGAGCTGGCACGTGCTCCCGAACGCCGGCATGCCGGACGCGCTGCCGGGTGAGGCGGGCTTCGCGGCGAGCGGTCAGTGCCTGGTGGCCGCAGGGCCGCGCGACGTCTGGCTGGCCACCGGCGGGGGAGCGCTCGCGCGGGTGCTGCACTCGACGGACCGCGGCCTGACCTGGCAGGTCGCCGACTCCACTGTCCCGGCGGGCGACCCGGCGCGGGGCGTCTTCGCCCTGGCCTTCAGGGACCGTACGAGGGGCCTCGCGGTCGGGGGTGACTACCGCACCGGGCAGGCCTCCCCGCAGGCCGCGGCGGTGTCCTCGGACGCGGGCCGCACCTGGCGTCAGGCGACGACACCGCCGCCGGCCTACCGCTCGGGCGCGGCCTGGGTCCCGTACGGCCTCGGCACGGCCCTCGCGGTGGGCCCGACGGGTACGGACGTGACCGGGGACGGCGGCCGCACCTGGCGAGCGCTGGATCCGGGGTCGTTCGACACGGTCGCCTGCTCGCAGGACGGCGGCTGCTGGGCCGCGGGGGAGAAGGGGCGTGTGGGGCGGCTGGAGGCGGGGGCGGGGGCTGATCGGGGGTGAGGGAGGACTCTTGACCCCGACGCGCCGCCTCGGTGGCCTCTTCTTCCAGGCCGGGGAGCCTGCTCCGAAGGCGGCTCCAGTCGGTACGCAGACGCAAACCGGTGGAGATTTCGTGAAACGTCGGGTGCCCGGTCCCTGAGGGGCGGAGCGTACCAAGCACGGCCTGGACGAACAGGGCCGACGGCATCTGACCATCAGGAGATGCGGATGAAGCGGTTGCAGAAGCGGTTGCGTAAACCACAGCTGTTGGGTATCGGCGTCATGGCGCTGCTGCTCGGTCTCGTTGCCTCCCCCACCGCCCAGGCGGCGCCGGCCGCGGCTCCCGCCGCCGTGGAGTGCACCGGCAGCTGGGACGGCAAGACGTACTGGGCCAAGAGTCCGGCGGGGACCAAGGGGGGCGGCTACGCGCGCACCTACTGGAACAGTTCGACCAAACAGAACTGCGTGAAGTTCTGGTCCAGTCCCTACGACGGCCTCGCCTCGCACATCACCGTGGCGGTCTTCGACGAGGGTGGCGACTACTCCATCGACCCGCCGAAGGAACATCCGGCCAACTACCACTACTACGCCGGGCCGCTGTACACCTGGTTCGACTCGACGGGGCAATGCATCAGCGTGAGCGGCTCGTTGGTCCGGGGCGGAGTGACCTACCGCCTCAACACCGGGCCGATCCGGTGCGGATGATCCGTCGCCTCCGAACGTAGGGGCCAGCAGCACGTCCCGCCTTCAGCGTGCGGCCGGGCCCCAGCGCGTCGGGCGGGGGGGGGGGGGCGGGGGCCGGCCCGCGCCGGGCCACGGGCCCCGGGGCCGGCCGGCCCGCGGCGGCCGAGGCGGCCGCCCAGCACCCCAGGGACCGGGGGGGCGGAGGA
>NZ_JBHWVV010000002.1:42440-83906 GCF_042736715.1 Streptomyces sp. NPDC060049 | reverse complement strand
GCGTATGAGCGGCCCCGGCCGTGGGGGGCGCCCACCCCCGCGCCCCCCCACCGGGGGCGGGCCGCCCCCCGGGGGGGGGGGGGGGGCCGGCCGGGCCGGCCGGGCCGCCCCACGACCCGGGCGGCCCGCTTCGCGCACGTGCCGTCGAGCAGCGCGACGAGCCCCGGAATCTGCCGAGGTGGGCATGATCCGCTTGACGAACATCGGAGATCGGCAGTTCGTCCCGGCCGCCGCGGCGCGCTGGATCCCGAGGCTCCCGCCCTCCGGGCTGCCGCGATGGGCGGCCCCGGTGGGGCGGGAGCCTCCTCATGCCGTCAGCCGGCCCGCCCGTAGCGGACGTTATCGCTCCAAATGCGTTCCAGCCTGACGCGGGTGCCCGGACGGGGGGCGTGCCAGATCTTGTCGTGGCCGGCGTAAATACCTACGTGTTCGACGGTCGAGCCCTGCGGGAAGAACACCAGGTCACCCAATGCGCGCTTGTCGCGGGAAACGTGAGAAGTGTGCTCGTACTGCTGCTCGGCGGTGCGGGGAAGCTGTTTGCCGGCTTTCCGGAAGGAATACAGCATCAGGCCCGAGCAGTCGAACCTTCTCGGCCCCGTCGCACCGCGTGCATAAGGGGAACCTTCCTTTGAGGCGGCCACGGCCACGGCCTGGGCGCCGTAGGACGGGGCCGCGCCGGCCGGGGAAACCGGGCCGACCAGGGTGCCCGCCATCAGCAGGCAGAGGAGAAGAAAGGGGCGAGGGGGACGGAATCCGGCGGTGCGTCGGACAACTCGGAGAGTCTGTCGGGCTCTATGGGAGTCGTTCCTGCAAACGGACATCGTAATACCTCCGCGTTCGAATGGACTGTCGGTCGATCGGATACCTGTGAAGGTCCTGCTTTCTCGGATGTGACCCTGGCGCGCAACGGCCGACAGTTTTCTCCGAAGCCGTCCGGAATTCAGGCCGGGACGGTGGTGCGGATGTATCGGTTTTGCAACAGATTCGCGAACATATGGAAAAATAACTGGTGGCGACTGTCCTCCGCCGTGCCGCTGCGCATGAGTGGCGGGCGGATACACGGGTCGCGAGCGGCCTGCCGACCCCGGCCCGACGTGCCACGCTCCGCGCGATCCCGCATCCTCGTCGGCGAGCGTGCGGCCCAGCCGAGGGGCGTCAGTCGGGAGGGCGGGGCGACTGGATGAGGGGGATGGCCGATCCGCGTCCATCGGCTGCGGCGGGTCACCTCGGGACGGTCAAGGGGTCGCACGGCGTCATGCCGGGCCATGCCGGCATCCGCTGCCGGCGACGCCGATGAGTTTCGCGGCGCCCGGATGTCTACCTTTTCGTACGCTCGAGAAGCGAGCAGTCACCCCGGAAGGGTGAGGAACATGAAGTACATGATCCAGATGAACGTGCCTGCCGACGACTGGGACGCCATCATGTCGTCGTACTCCGGCGACGACATGAAGGCCATGTTCGCCCACATGGGCGCCCTCAACGATGACCTCGTCGCCGCCGGAGAATGGGTGGAGGGGCAGGGCCTCGGCGGCCCCTCCCTGGTCAAGACGGTGCGGGCCGGAAGCGACGGGCGCCCGCAGGTCACCGACGGGCCGGCCCAGGGGGGACACATCCTGGCCGGGTACTGGGTGGTCGACGTGAAGAGCGAGGACCGGGCACTGGAGATCGCCGCACGGGCCTCGGCGTGCCCCGGCCCGGGAGGGAAGCCCGGCAGCGACCCGGTCGAAGTGCACCAGATCCCCGGGGACCCGACCCCGGCCTGACCCGCACAGCGAGCAGGGCAGTCAGATCAAGAGTGCGGCCGCCTCCGTGCGAGCACGTTCCAGCCAGACCGTGCGTTGCTCGTCGGCTGAGTCGGTGACGGTCCGGAAGACGATCCGCCGTACGTCGGATATGCCGATGTACGGGAGAACGCATGAGGACCAGATGCGTTGCAGCGGATCCCCGAATTCCTGCTCCTCACGGTCGAGGGGAGTGTCGGAGGTGTTAAGCACCAGGGCCCGGTTCGCCTTCAGCAGTCCAGCGGGCTCCCCCTCCGCGCTGCCCAGTTTGTAGGCGACACCAGGAGCGAGTACGCGCTGCACCCAGCCCGTGAGAACGGCGGGCGGCATGCCCCACCAGTTCGGATGGACGAACACCACGGCGTCCAAAGTGGCCAGCTCATTGCGGTGCAGCTCCACCTGCGCGTCATGGCCTGGTGACGCCGATTCGACCGTCCCCGTCTCCGTGGCGGACAAGAGCGGCTCGAACTCCTCGGCGTAGAGGTCGTGTGCCAGTACCTGGGCCCCTCTTCCGCTCAGTTCCGCAACGACCGCCTCGAACACCGCGTGGTTGAAGCTTCCCGGCCGCGGGTGTGCGAGATAGACCCCTACGCGCATGGTTCCTCCAGTTGATTAAGGGATCCCATCATGGCCGGTCGACGTGGTCGTGCCTGGACTGGCGTCCCCGCTCGGTCGTTGGGCGCAACCCGTCGCTCGGTGCCAGACTGAGAGGTGAGGCGAGTACCCGTGACGGCTGCGCATCGAGGTCCAGGACCTGCCCGGCCAGGAACGCGTGGGCCTCGCGGCCCGGCCCACGGTCGCCTCGGACTCCCCGGCGCACCTTCCGGCTGGACGCTCAAGCTGCCCCGCCCGGGACGAGCCCCAGTACGCAGCACGTGAGCACCCTCAGTGGAATGTGCAATTCCGCGCGAATCAACGCCGAGGTGCGTCCATGAAGCGTTCAACCACATTTGCCGGCGCCGGAGTTCTGGTCGCTCTGCTGGGCCTGTCGCCGGCCGTTCTCACGCCGCCGGCAGTCGCTCAAGTCGTCCGGACGACCAGCGCGATTTCCATGGTTCCGCAGGGACTGCTCAGCGAGGATGACGCCGAGCGCGTACTGGGCAGCCCGGTCAAGCCGATCGTGCTGCAGCCCGAAATGGTGCCCGACCTGCCCGAGTGTCCGGCATACGCCCGCATCGGCAAGGACTTCGATCAACGCGTCGCCTACGGAGGTGACGGAGGGGTCATCGTCGAGTTCATCTCGTACGACGGGACGGAGACGCCGGTCCTCAAGGACCTGGAGAAGTGCCGCGAGGGCACAGAACCGGGTGGCGCCCGTGTCGTGATCGAACCGGTCAAGGCGCCCGGGGGCCCCGGAAACCTGGACGTCACGTTCACCCGTGACGACACGGAACCAACGCGCCTCACGGCCAGGGTGGTCGACGACGGATCCAACATCGAGATCATTACGACCGGGACGCCGGAGCAGGCGAAAACTGCCATGGCCATCGCGGTGGCGCGCTACAACGGCACGCCCGTTTCTTGAGCGTTGTCCCGTAGGGCCTTTTCCGGTTGCGGGGGAGGGCGCCGCGTGGTGCTTTCCGCTCAGGGGGTGACGATGGGGAAGAACCGGGCGTGCCCGACCCCCTCCAGCGCGGGCGGCAGCTGGATCGCTTCGGCGATCTCGGAGGCGACCAGGCCCTCGTCGAGCATGCGCAGCGTCTGGTCGTGCAGATGGGCGTACAGGTTCCGCTGCCGGCCCAGCAGCTCGATGACACGGTCGTGCCCCCAGGTGGACCAGTGGCGGGAGGCGAAGCCGACGTCGTACCGGCCGTGGAACATGCCGAGCGGAGGAGCCGACGCCGCCGAGGAAGGTGGCCCGGCGGCCTGGACCAGTTGGCTCAAACTGGGGCTCGGCGTGCTCTTCGTCGTCCTCGCCTACAAGCAGTTCCGCGGCCGCCCTCGCGAAGGCCGTCCGGCTCCGGCTCCGAGGTGGATGGCGGCGATCGACCGGCCCGGGCCGCGGGCCTGGCCGCCCTGCCGGCGGTGGTCAACCCCAAGAACCTGGTCCTGGTCATCGGTGGAGCGGTCGCCATCGCAGGCGCCGGGGCCGGCCCGGGAGGCACGGCCGTCGGGGTGGCGGTCGGTGCTCCTGAGGGCTGCCCCGCCGCAACGGGACCCCGCCCCGCGCGGTGGTGGGCACGAGGGTCGGAGAGCGGGCTTGTCAGAGGGCGGTGCGAGGATGGCCGTGCGCTCCGGGAGGTGACCGGAGCGAGGACACGGACAGGTTTCGAGCGGTCGGAGGCGGCATGGCCAAGGAATTCCAGGTGACTTACGACTGCGCCGATCCGGGCGCGCTGGCGGCGTTCTGGGCTCAGGCGCTGGGCTATCGCATCCAGCCGCCGCCCGAGGGCTTCCCCGACTGGCCGGCTGCGCTGACGGCGTGGGGCGTGCCGCCCGAGCACCACAACGACCGGTCGGCCATCACGGATCCGGACGGCAAGGGGCCGCGTGTGTTCTTCCAGAAGGTCCCGGAGGGAAAGACGGTGAAGAACCGTTTGCACCTGGACGTGCGCACGGCACCAGGCCAGACCGGGGACGAGCGGATGGCCACGCTGGAGGTGGAGGCCACCAGGCTGGAGGGGCTGGGAGCGAGCCGGCTGTACCGGCTCGAGCCCCACGGTATGGACGAGGGGATCATCGTGATGACCGACCCGGAGGGAAACGAATTCTGCCTGGATTGAGAACCGGGCGCAGGTCTTGAGCCCGGCCTCCGCATCGACGAGGGGCGGATGGGCGCACTGAGCACGAGGCGTCCTGCCGAACCGTCAAGAGGGACGTCGAGGGCCATCGTCGGCGCCGTCACCGCGGTCGTCTTCCCCAAGACCGAGGGCCGGCCCTCCCCTTGAGGGAGAGCCGGCCCCGTGCCGAAACCTGCGGGTGGATCAGCGGTTCTCGTACAGGCCGAACATGTCGATCACCAGGTCGGTGGGCTGCCAGCTGCGGTTCCACCAGTCGATGACACCGTTCTTGCCGGTGCTCGCCTGCACCAGGTTCGGGACGGTCGTGCCCTGCGTCCAGTTCAGGTTGGAGGAGTTCGGCGGGGTAGGCCGGACCTGGGTTTTCGCGATGTACTGATCGCGAGTGTTCGGGTCCGGGGCCACGGAGAGATGGCCGTCGCCGATCGTGTTGGTGACCGTCGTGTTCAGGACGTAAGCCGTGACCGAGGGCCTGTCGTAGGACAGCCACAGGTAGCGGTAGTCCTGTCCGGCGACCGGCCAGGACCAGTCCCGCGAGTCGTGCAGCCGCGTCGGCTTCACGGGCAGGTAGGACGCCTTGCTGTCGGCGCTGTAGTAGCCGACGACGTCCACGATCACGTCGGCCGCGTTCCAGGATCCGTTGCGGAAGTCGATCCAGCCGTCCTGGCCGACCGGCACGATCACCGAGTTGGCCACCGTCTGGCCGGCGGTGAAGTTCACGTTCGACGTGGACGGCGCCTGCTGCCCGCCCGGGAACACCGTCAGGTGACCCGCGGCCTTGGGGTTGGTGACGGTGACGTTGAGCGCCACGGCCGTGACGCCGGTGGCCGGGACACCGGCCTGGCCCGCGACCCGGAGGCCGGAGGTGCTCCCTCCGGGGAGCCCGCCCCGCTGGTCACCCCAGCCGTTGCGGCTGTCCACGAGGCGGGTCGGGTCCAGCGAGGTGTAGCCGCTGGCGGCGGAGCGCGTGAAGTATCCCGTCACGTCCGCGATCAGGTCCACCTGACCCCAACTGCGGTTGGCCAGCTCGACGTACCCGTCCGCGCCGACCGGCACGATGGTCAGGTTCGGGACGGTCTGACCCGCGACGAAGTTGACGTTCGATGCGTCCGGCCGCTCCGTGCCCGACGCGTAGGCCGTGATGTGCCCGGCGGCGACGGCGTTGGTGACCGTGAGGTTGAGGGCCACGGCGCTCACGTCGGCCGGAATGCCGCTGTTGCCGCCGACCTTCACCCGGGTCGTGCCGTACGGGGCGACGGCCTGGGCGAACCCCGTGCCGGTTCCGTCGCGCGTGTCCAGCAGCCTGGCCGGGTCGTGCGGGACGAACTCCGAACCGGCCGAGGTGACGCCCATGCTGTTGGTGACGCTCACGCCGTTGTTCAGGTCGGTCACCGTGACCGTGACCGGGTGCGCGCCGACCTCGGCATAGGTGTGCCGCGAGGACAGCGTCTTGCTCTCGACGGTGTACTCGGTCTCGACCTCGCTGCCGTCGCCCCAGTTGGTCTCGATCCGGATCGCGGAGGCGACACCGGTGGAGACATGGGACGTCAGCTCGATGCCGCGCGCGCTCGTACCCCTCGCGCCGAGCGCGACGTCGAGGCCCGCGTTCTCCCGCGCGAGCGGAGCCGCGTCCGCGGCCGCCCCGCGCAGCCCGGCCGCCTTGTTCAGCTCGGCGGCCTTGCTCCGCTCGGCCGGCGAGACGGCGACGGTCTTGCGTACGGAACGCTCCGTGGAACTCTTGAAGGTGCTGGCCTCCGCCGCCGCTTCCTGCGCGGCATCGACCTTCGCGGACACGTCCTTGGCCGACGCGTCCTTCGCGGCCGGGTCGGCGGCGTGCGCCACACCCGGGACAAGAGAAATGGTGGCTGCGACTACGGCAGCGGAAAGCATGACTCGGTGACGCTGCACCGGCCCCCCCGGTTTCTTGAACTTGTTCAGCGGTCATGATCAGAATACACAACCTTGAGGGCTACCCCCTCGGAATAACCTGGTCAGAGGCCGTTCCCGCAAGGCCGGGCGGTCATGCGGGCAGCCGCTGTCCCGACGAGCGCGGCATCGCGTTCTTCGCCGCTCGGGGAGGTACGCGGCACGCTCCTAGCCTGCCGTGCCCGGCACCAGGCGCCGCGGGCGCGGCCGACAAGATCCGGAAGCGACGACCTAGTCCGGCGGTCCCGGCAGTGGCTTCGCCTCCGTGCCGGGTTCCGCGGCGGTCCGGCGTGCCAGGAGCGCGGCGGGGGATTCGCTGTCCGCTTCGGCCGCGTCGGCGAGGGCTTCGGCCGCGGCCTCAGCGGCCTTCGCCGCGTCGTTCGCGGCCTGGACGGCCAGGTCGTCGGAGGACGCCGCGCGGGTGGCGGTGGACGGGGGGAGGGCCTCGGTGAACGCGCGGGAGACGTTCTGGAGGGCGGAGGTGACCTCGCCGGGGATCACCCAGAACGTGTTGCCCGGGTTCTGTGCGAGCTGCGGGAGCGTCTGGAGGTACTGGTAGGCGAGCAGCTTGGGATCGGGGTCGTTGCGGTGGACGGCCTGGAACACCTCGTCGATGGCTCGCGCCTGGCCCTCCGCCTTGAGGATCTCGGCTGTCCGGTTGCCTTCCGCGCGGAGTACCGCGGCCTGCTTGTCGCCCTCCGCCGTGAGGATCTGGGACTGGCGCTGCCCCTCGGCTCCCAGAATGGCTGCGCGCTTGTCCCGCTCGGCACGCATCTGCTTCTCCATCGCGTCCTTGATGGACTGCGGCGGGTCGATGGCCTTGATCTCCACCCGGTTGACCCTGAGCCCCCACTTGCCCGTGGCGTCGTCGAGCACACCGCGGAGCTGGTTGTTGATGGTGTCCCGCGAGGTCAGGGTCTTCTCCAGGTCCATGGACCCCACCACGTTGCGCAGCGTGGTCACGGTCAGCTGCTCCACCGCCTGCAGGAAGTTGGCGATCTCGTAGGCCGCGGCGCGCGGGTCGGTGACCTGGAAGTACAGCACGGTGTCGATCTCGACGACCAGGTTGTCCTCCGTGATGACCGGCTGAGGCTTGAAGGAGACGACCTGCTCGCGGAGGTCGATCACCGGGTAGACCCGGTCGATGTACGGGATGACGACGTTGAGTCCGGGTTTCAGGGTGCGGTGGTAGCGGCCGAGCCGTTCGACGTTGCGGGCGCGGGCCTGGGGGACGATCCGTACCGCACGGATCACGGTGAAGACCGCGAACACCGCGAGGAGCAGGCCGGCGATGAGGTACGCCGAAGCTTCCATGGGTCACTCCCGGGGATAGACGAGCGCGGTGGTGCCCTTGATCTCGATGACGTCGACGGTCGTGCCGGGAGGGATCACCAGGCTCTCGTCGTAGGCGCAGGCGGTCCATTCCTCGCCGCCGATGCGGACTCGGCCGCCCAGGGCCGTCACCTCGCTGGTGACGTAGGCGGCTCCACCGACCAGTGCGTCGACGCCGAAGCGCTCGCTCTGCAGCGGGGTGAGGCGGCGGAGGGCGATCGGGCGCACGAAGACGACGCCGACCGTAGCGGCGACCGCGAACACCACGAACTGCCAGGCGAGCGGAACGCCCAGTACGGCGGATGCGGCGGCGATCAGCGCGGCGCCGCCGAGCAGCCCGAGCGCGGCGGTCAGCGTGAAGATCTCCGCCACGCCCAGCAGCAATGCGGTGATCAACCAGATGAGCCAGGGATCCATCGCTTGCGCCTCCCGGTGCGTGGAGGAGAACGTAGGCTCTAGTCACTTTTGCGACATTTTACCCGTTTGTGATACCGGGAGGCGGATTCGGCGAGGTTTGCTGTGCGGTCGCTGCCCGCCGCGCGACCGGCGCGGCGCAACTGGGATGCCGAGGTCTGCGGCCGGGTCGGACGGGTCGTTAGACAGGCGAAGAGTTTCCTTACATAATCCTTAGACATGGGAAAGACTTACGAACGCATCGACGGCCGGCTGCGCACCTTCATAGAGCAGCAGCCGATGTTCTTCACCGCGACCGCACCGCTGGGGGGTGACGGCACGGTCAACCTCTCCCCCAAGGGCCTCAAGGGCTCCTTCGCGGTGCTCGACGAGGAGCGGATCGCCTATCTGGACTTCGCCGGCAGCACTGCCGAAACCATCGCGCACCTGCGGGAGAACGGCCGGATCACGGTGATGTGGTGCGCCTTCCAGGGAGCCCCCAACATCGTCCGGGTGCACGGCCGGGGCGAGCCCGTCTTCCGTGACGACCCGCGCTTCAAGGAACTGCTCGCACACTTCCCGGGCATCGATCCGGCCCTGCACGGGCTGCGCGCGATCATCGTGGTGACGGCCGAACTCGTCCGTGACTCCTGTGGGTACGGGGTGCCCTTCATGTCGTACGACGAAGATCGCGACCTGCACGGCAAGCGCTTCTCGCGCGAGGACGACGCCTCGCTGAGCGCGTACTTCGCCAAGAAGGACCACATCGCGCAGAGCATCGACGGCCTGCCCGGGCTGCCTCTTCCGCTGCCGCCCGGCAACTTCTGAGCTGCCCCGGACGGCAGCGGGCCGGCCGCTGCCGGACCACCGGCCGGCGCCGGCGGGGAAGTCAGGGGCCCCGGAGCCGCCGACGGCACACACCGTGCGCCCGGGGCCCGTGCCCCCGCCGTGGCTGCCGTCGTCGAGGTGGGAGGAGTAGCCGAAGGAGGAGCCGCTCATCGAGCCGCGCACCGCCGGCCGGTAGCAAGGATCCGCAGGCCAGGGGCGTGTGCCTGGCCCGGCCCGGGGTGATCCAGGGCCGAGGTGTAGGTGCTCCGCCCGGTGCGGCACACTGGGGCCCGGACGGCCGTGGACGCGCCCTGCGGCAAACACGGACCCCCGAGATGTCAAGTGCGCTCGCGCTTGCGGTTCCCAGGGAGAAGTGAGGTATGTCAGTGATCTGCGTCGGCGGCATGATCGGAATCGGCAAGACGAGCGTGGCCGAGATCCTCGCCAAGGAGCTGGGCAGCGAAGTCTTCTACGAGAGCGTGGAAGACAATCCGATCCTTCCGCTCTTCTACACGGCGAGCCCCGACGAGATCCAGGCGAAGCGCTACCCCTTCCTGCTCCAGCTCTACTTCCTGCAGACGCGTTTCGCCTCGGTCAAGGAGGCGTACAGGCAGGGCGACAACGTCCTCGACCGGTCCATCTACGAGGACTGGTACTTCGCCAAGGTCAACCACGACCTGGGCCGGATCAGTTCCCTCGAGATGCGGGTGTACGAGGGACTGCTCGACGAGATGATGCGCGAGATCGACGGCCTGCCGTACCGCAAGGCACCCGATCTCATGGTCTACCTCAAGGCGGACTTCGAGACGGTGCTGCACCGCATCGGGCTGCGGGGCCGCGACTTCGAGCAGGACGAGGGCCTCGTCGAGTACTACCGGACGCTGTGGTCCGGCTACGACGACTGGGTTCACAAGCACTACTCGGCCAGCGAGGTCCTCGTCGTCGACATGAACCACACGGACGTGGTGAACAACCCCGAGGACGCGGCCCGCGTCGTGCGGGAGGTCAAGGACGCCCTGGCGGCGGCCCGGCTCCGGGCCTGAAGCCCGTCCGCGCGGGGGTCCCCGGGTGCCGGGCCGCCCGCCGCGGACCGGCGGCCGGCCCTACCAGGTGCGCCCGGGCGCGCCGGACCTCATCGGATCGGCGGACGGAGTCGATGTCACTGGTCCTGGATGCGCCGGAAGGGCCGGTCGGCTTCCAGTTCGAACGCGATCTCCAGCAGCTTCCGCTCACCGCCGGGGCGGGCGGAGAACATGACGCCGATGGGCAGCCCGTCCGTCGTGGCGCCCGCGGCGGGCACCGAGACCGACGGGGTGCCGACGACGTTGTCGACCGGTGTGAACGCCACGTACGCGAGGATCCGCTCCATCAGCTTCGCGTAGGGAACGGTCGGGCTGAGGTGGCCGATCGGCGGTGTGGTCTGGGCGAGCACGGGCGACATGACGAGGTCGAGCCCGCGGAAGGACGCCGCATACGCCTCCCTCGTACGCTTCAACCGCCGCAGCACGCCCGGAGTCCGCCGCCAGTTCCGCAGGTACTCCTCGCGCAGCCCCCGGCTGAGGCCGTCCATGCGGTGGCGGTCGAAGTCCGCGCCGAGGGTCCGGCCGGTGACGCCGAGGAGGAAGGACAGCATCCCCCAGTACGTGAGGAAGTCGTCGGTGAAGCTCGGGTCCATGCGCAACTCCACCGGCTCCACGGTGTGTCCGAGCCGACCTAGGGATGCGGCGGTCTCCGTGACCGCCGCCCGCGTTTCGGCGTCGGAGTGGACACCGTTCGGCGAGTCCAGCACGACCCCGATGCGCAGCCGTCGCCCCGAAGGGCCTTCGACCAGGCCGAGGGGCGGCAGCTTGGGGCTCCGCCGGTATGACTCCGCGGCGGCGAGGAACGCGGCGGCGTCCCGCACGGAACGGCTCACGATTCCGTCGGAGATGATGTCGAGCGGCAGTTGCCGGCCCAGGGCACTCGCCACGACGCGGCCACGCGTCGGCTTGAGGCCGACGAGTCCGCAGCAGGCGGCGGGAATCCGGATCGAGCCGCCGCCGTCGTTGGCGTGCGCGATCGGCACGGCACCGGCAGCGACCAGCGCCGCGCTGCCGCCCGACGAACCGCCCGCCGAGTAGCCCGTGTTCCACGGGTTGCGCACCGGCTCCGCGCCGTCGTACTCGGTGGTCGGACTGAACCCGAACTCGGGCAGCCGGGTCTTGCCCAGTACCGTCACGCCGCTGCTCAGGAGCTGCCGGGTGAACGGCGCGTGCCGGCGCGCCGCCCTCGGCCGGAAGGCGGCGCTGCCGTGACCCGTGGGCAGCCCCTGGTAGTCGGTGTTGTCCTTGACGAAGGTCGGCACCCCGGCGAAGACCCCGTCCGCTCCAGCGGCGTGCGCCGGGCTGTCGACGCGCGCTTGGACCGCGCCCAGTCGTACGTCAACCGCCTGTACCCGCTCCCTGGCATCCCGGGCTGCTTCGGCGGGGGAGACCTCACCCCGCCGGATCGCCGCGGCGAGACCGACGGCGTCGTGCTCTCCCAGGGCGTCGTCCCGGAAAGCGTGCACGATGGTCCGTTCGTCGAAAGTTGTCACCGCTGCCTCAGCCCCCGCCGTGTGGATGGTCGTCCGCCATCATTCCTTACCGTCAAGTAACACGCGAGGAGTTCGCCGAGCCCATTCGGTGTCCACGACACGCGCCCTCACCCGAGAAGCCCGCCCGCCGTCGCTGACGCCACCCAAGGGAGGGCCGCGTCGTCCCTGACTCAGCGGGGTGCGTGCCTCGGAAGCGGGGTAAGCCAAGGGCACGACGCGTGGGGTTCGGCAAGCGCGAGGCCGCGGTCGCGACGGCGGGGTGGAGCGCCTGGCGCTCAAGGGGGCGGCGGCGCCGCAGGCGGGCGGGTCCGTCGAGGTGACCCGCGATCCGCGGGGCGAGGTACCGATCCGCTTCGGCCCGCGCCCGGACGCGCCCGGCAGCGTCCTCGCGACGATCGCGCTGGTCGTCGTGATCGGCAGCTGCCTGGTCTGTTCCGTCGCGGCAGCCGAAGCATTTCGTTGGGGGCGGGAGGTCCGGGGGCTCCCGCCGTCTGACGTCGAGGCGGGGCTGTCGGACGGCAACTCGGTGTCGATCCGGTTCTCGAAGGCGGCCTGCCGGATCCGCGCGCCCCTGGGAGCACTCCGCCGATGGGCCGAGTGGATCAGCGGCATTGACTCTTCCAGGGACCGATCCGTCCTCGACGGCGAGCTATCGCGTGACGGGGCGGCGGCATTGACTACGAAGGAGTCAGGCAGCGCAAGAGCGACCCGGGAGAGGTGAATGGAGAAGCCTCCGGCGACCGAAGGAGCGGGAACGGGCGGCCGCCCTTCCCTCTCGACCGACCGCAGACGCCTCCTCGCACTCGCCGCCGCGTCCCTGGGAGCCGCCCGCATCCCTGGCGGCGGCGCCGTTGCCGCGCACGCCGTCCCGCGCTGCGGCCTCGACGTATCCGCGGAGAACGCCCTCACCGGCACGGCCGACTGGCGCGTGACCCGCACGGGAGCGGCCCGCGACATCGAGGGCTTCACCAGCCGGGTCAGCGTTCTGCCCGGCGAACCAGTGGACTTGCACGTATCGACCACCGCGACCGGCTACACCGTCTCCGCGTTCCGCATGGGCTGGTACGGCGGCACCCGGGGACGCCTGGTATGGCGCTCCGCACCGCTGCCCGGAGCAGTGCAGCCTCCGGCCGCTACCGACACCGAGACCCGCATGACCCGCGCCGACTGGCGGCCCTCCGCCCGGCTGGACACCGCCGCCTGGCCCGAGGGCTGCTACCTCCTGCGCCTGGAAACCAGCGACGGCCGTGCGCAACGATACGTGCCGCTCACCATCCGATCCGCCTCCACGACCGGCCGCCTGGTGATCGTCAACTCCGTGGCGACCTGGCAGGCCTACAACCGCTGGGGCGGAGCCGACCTCTACAAGGGGACCAGCGGGAAGAAGGCCTCGCGCTCCCTGGCGGTCTCCTTCGACCGCCCCTACGCCGGCGGCTGGGGATCCGGTCAGTTCCTCGTCTACGAAGCCCCGCTCGTCGCACTCGCCGAACGCCTGGGCCTTCCCCTGGCCTACACGACCGGCCTCGACATCGCACGGGACCCGCGACTGCTGCTCGGGGCGGCCGCGGTCATCTCCCTGGGACACGACGAGTACTGGAGCCCGGAGCAACGACTCCACGTATCCGAAGCGCGGGACACCGGTACCAACCTGGCGGTCCTGGGTGCCAATTGCTGCTATCGCCGCATCCGCTACGAGTCGTCCCCGATCGGCTCCCACCGGACCGTCGTCTGCTACAAGGAAGACTACGCCCGGGACCCGGGCTACCAGAGCGGACACCCGCCGACCAACGACTTCCGGCGTTCCCCGGCGGCCGACGCCGAGAGCAGGCTCCTCGGAGTCATCTATGACGGCTACCCGGTCGATGCCCCCTACGTCGTCACCCATCCCCACCACTGGCTGCTCGCGGGGACCGGCGCCCGGCTCGGCGAGTCCATCCCCCACCTCGTCGGGGTCGAGTACGACCGGGTCAACACCGGACACCCCACCCCGCGACCGATCGAGATCCTCTCCCACTCCCCGGTGGTGCGCAAAGGACACCGGGCGCACGCGAACTCGGCCTACCTGACGCTGCCCGGCGGCGCGGGAGTCTTCGCCACCGGCACCATGCGCTGGGTCGAGGCGCTGGACGCGGGCGAGCCCGGCGGCACCACCCACCACGGCTTGAACGCCCGGGCCGGCGCGTTCACCCGTGTCGTCACGGAGAACGTCCTACGTGCCTTCGCGCAGGGCCCTGCCGGCACCCGCCGCCCGGCGGCCGACAACGTGGCCGCCCACTACCCGGCAAGGCCGGCAAAGCCTGCGAAGCCGGCAAGCCCGGCAGCCGCCACGCCCGCCCCGTAGCCCCCGGCCCGAATCCCGACTCCGCGAAGCCGTGTACACCCCGAAAGGCCGTCATGCGCAGACTCGGTACCTCTCTCGTCGTCCTCTCCGCCCTCGTCACACTCACCGCACTCGCCCCCGCCGCCCACCCCACACCGGTCCGCACACCGGGGGCGGGTACCAACATCCTCGTCGTCGGCATCGACAGCCGGGCCGGACTGTCCAAGGCCGAGAAGAACCGCCTGAACGTCGGCGGCAAGGGGTGCAACTGCACCGACGTGATGATGCTCGTCCACCTGTCCGCCGACGAACGGCGCGCCAGTGTCGTCTCCATCCCCCGTGACTCCTACGTCACCTACCCCGAGGGCAGGACACCCGCCCGCTCCGGCAAGATCAATGGCGCCTATGCCCTGGGCGGGGCCACCCTCACCATCCGCACCGTCGAAGAGGTCACAGGTCTGCACGTCGACCACTACCTCGAAACCGGGTTCACCGGCTTCGAACAAGCGGTCAACGCCCTCGGTGGTGCCGTCATCTGCACCGACAAGCCCCTCAAGGACGTCAACTCCGGCCTCGACGTCCCCACCGGCGTCCACGAGGTCGACGGCCGGGGCAGCCTCCGCTACGTCCGCGCCCGTCACATCGACAACCCCGGCGATCTCGGCCGCGTCCGACGGCAGCAGCGCTTCACCACCGACCTTCTCGCCCGCCTGACCGGCCGTGATGCCTTTTCCGGCCCCCTCGCCGCCGCACGGACCGCGCGCACCCTGCTGAAATCCGTCCACACCGACCCGTCGACCAGCATGGAAGACCTGGTCCGCATCGGATGGGCGCTGGGCCGGATGAAGCCCGGCCAGAGGGAGTTCACCACCGTGCCGATCAGCGTTTTCGACCACCGGGTCCCGGGAGTCGGCTCGACGCTGCTGTGGGATCAGACCCGCTCCGACGCACTGTGGTCCGCCCTCGCCGCGGACAAGCCCATCAGGGGAGACGCCCGCATCCAGCCGGCATCCGGTACGCCCGCCAGGCCGCACAAGGTGCAGGCCCGCGTGGACGACGCCACTGCGGCGCGGGCTCTGCGAGCCGCCGGTTTCCAGGTCACCGACACCTCCGCGACCGCACCGGCCGCGCGCCCCGCCGGCCCGCCCGTCATCCGCTACGCCCCCGGCGCCGAGCACGGCGCGACCACCCTCGCCACAGCCCTTCCGGGGGCCCGTCTCGTGCGTGTTCCCGGACATGACGCCGTGTTCGACGTCGCGCTCGGCACCAAGCCGGTCACCGTCCAGAAGGTCCAGTACGACCGCAACACCATCGAAGGTGCCCCTGCGAGCGGTCAGCAACTGGGCTGCGCGGATGGCCGGCTCCAAGGGTCTCTTTGAACCCCGTGGTGACTTGTTCCATGACGGTATTCGACACCGAAGCAGCAGGTCAGGGGCTCGTCCGCAGTGCCGGTCAGGTCCCTGAGCGGCACTGGGGGCCGCCTGGGAAGATGGGAGAGGGGATCTCGGTCGGCGTCTCTCCCGCCAGGCGGTGGGCTCTGAGCTAGAAGGGCCGAACCCATGATCATTTTTGGCACCAAGGAGTACTGGTACCAGCTCGCGATACTCATGCTGACGTGCCGCTACTGCGGCAACCCCGCCGCGCACACGATCACGAAGCGCGTCACCAAGTTCACGCTGTTCTTCGTGCCGCTGTTCCCCATCTCGACGAAATACGCGTCTCAGTGCACGTTCTGCGGCATGGGGCAGGAGGTGCCCAGGGAATGGGCCGAGCAGTCGCAGGCACAAGCCGCGGGCGCTCGCGGCGACGAAGCGTACGGGCAGTCGCAGCAGCCGTACCAGCACCCCGGAGCCTGATCGATCACCGACGCCCTCCGCGCGGCCGCCGACCAGGTGTGCGCATCGACCACCGCAGACGGATCCCGTCGTGCAGGCTGTCGGTGCGCATAGCCGCATAGCCGCATAGCCGCATAGCCGCACCGCCGTGACCGCGGCCCTCGCCGCACTGCCCCGGTGACCGGGCCGGGACGCGGTCACGCCGGCGTCGGGCGCCGCCCCGTCAGGTGCGGTTCAGGGGCAGGTCGAGGTGGGCGACGGTCAGGGTCTGGTCGGTGACGCTGACGTCGGAGTCGGTGAACCGGGCGGACTTGAGCCGGTCGCGGACGAGGGCGCGCAGGGCGGGGTGGTAGGAGTCGAGGTCGTCGAGGACGGCCTGCGGAACTTCGACGGTGCCGTAGAAGCTCCTCGGCTGGGTGGTGAGCCCCGGGGCCCGAGGGGTCTGGCGCAGGCCGTCGACCGTATGCAGAGTGAGCCGGAGCTCCTGGCCGCCCGCCTGTAGGACCAGGGGTGTGGCCGCGACGGCGACGTCGAATTCGTCGATGCGGGCGGTGATGTCGCCGAGCGTGCCGGCGTAGTCGTACGGCGAGGGCGGGGCGAGGGTGTCGGCGGAGCGGTCGGCGGGCGTGTTCTGCAGGGCGTGGCCTTCGACCGCTTCGCCGGTGGAGGTGAAGGTCCACTCGGGCGCGGTGAGGGCTTTGCTCCAGTAGCCGGTGCGGCCGCGGTCGCTGCCCTCGACGCGGAGTTCGCGGGCGTCCGATCCGACGCCGGTCTTGTGGATCGAGATCCGGTCGGTGACCTGCCCGGGGATCTTGGGCTGGCGCATCCAGTCGGGGGCCGGCAGCTGGATCTTGGGGAAGGCCGCCCCGCGCTGGTCCTCGTAGGAGTAGCTGAAGAAGACCTTGTCGGAACCCGCGATGTCGAAGTCGTACAGGCGGGTGTACATGTCCCCGTAGCGGTTGATGACGAACGAGGTGGAGGCGGCGGTGGACAGCGCCTGGGCCTGGAAGCGTCCGCGCAGCGGGGTGGCCATCTCGTAGCTGTGGTCGGCGGGGAGCCAGGGGTCGACCCAGGTGATGCGGCTGCCGTCGTCGTTGAGCGCGAAGACGTGGGAGACCTTGGCGCCGCCCGCCGGGTGATCGTTGCCCGCGGTGTCGCGCCACACCTTGTCCTCGCCGGGGGACAGGACCGACCAGGTCCAGCGGGCCGACCGGTAGGGGACCGTGTTGCCGCCTCCCAGCCACAGCGGTGCCCCGTAGCGGTGCGTCCAGTTCCACGTCCAGGGCGCGTTGAGGGCGTGGTCCATGGTGTAGATGTTGCCGCCTTCGTCGAGAGCGACCAGCTCGTCGTCGTCCACGGAGATCCCGGTGACGTGCCCGGCCAGGCATGCGGGCAGCGACATCACACGCCAACCACCGTTCTCGGCAGCTTCCTTGACATGGATCCGGCCCTCACGCAGGGCGAAGGACCACCTGCGGTTGAAGGTGCCCGCAGTTCCCCGCAGGTGGATCTGCGGCGGCAGGTCGAGGGTGGCCGCCGGCAGTGCGGAGAGCCCCAGGGTGCTGTCGCCCGGTACGAGGTCGGCGAGGCCCGCGGTTCCGGCGAGGTGGCACGGACCGGTGGTGGCCGCTGCCGGGGCGGTGGGGGCGAGCGTGGCCACCGTGAGCACAGCGGCGGCCAGGGAGGAGCGAAGCATGTCGGGTCCGTTCGAGAGAGATGGGGCGACCAACAGCAGGCGCGTGCCGAGGACTTGATCGTGCACGGGGGTCATGGACTCCGGTGGCTGACGAGGCGGGGGGAGTCTGGCAGTGAAGCCCCGGCGAGCTGAAGGTCCATCATATTACTTTTGAGTAACCACTTGGAGGTCTTCTCGCGCATCCGCTCGGCGCGAGGAGTTGCGAGCGGATCGTCGGCACTCGCGTCGGACAAGGGTTTCCGTAGCCAGGGAAGCGATATGGCGCTGATTTCGTTGAATGCTGGCGCGAGATTGCCGATATCGGTAGCTTGAGGGACTCGCCGCTCCGATTGTGTCCGGCGGCTCCAGCCGGAACCCCGTTTGTGAAAGAGATGACGTGAACCACAGCCAACTCCCGTCCCAGCTCCCGGATTCAGACCGCACCCGTCACCGCCGCCTGCGGGCTCAGGGAAGCCTGGACCGGGCCGAACTCGACGCGATCCTGGGCGCGGGTTTCATGTGCCACTTCGGAGTGGTCGTCGAGGGCCACCCCATGGTCGTCCCCACCGTCTACGGGAGCGACGGCCGAAACCTCTACTTCCACGGGTCCGTGGCCAGTCGGAGCCTGCTCGCCTCACCCGGGGCGACGGTGTGCGTGACCGTGACGCACGTGGACGGTCTGGTCCTCGCACGGTCGGTGTTCGAGCACGGCGTCAACTACCGCAGCGCGATGATCTACGGCGTCCCGCGTCCGGTCACGGACGAGGAGGAGAAGCTGGAGGGCCTGCGCTGCCTGACCGAGCAGGCCGCACCCGGACAGTGGGACTACGCGCGCCGGCCGAACGCCAAGGAGATGGCGGCGACCACTCTGCTCTCCTTGTCGCTCGCGGAGGCGTCGGTCAAAACGAGCACCGGCGGCCCGGAGGACGGCGACGGACCCGACGCCGCTCTCGGGATCTGGGCCGGAGTCCTCCCGTTGGTCGCCACCTGGGGCGAACCGGAAGCCGACCCCCTCCTCGCGGACGGCGTCGAACCACCCGAGCACGTCACCGCCCGGAGCGACACCCGCGCGTTCGAGACGCGGGCGGCCGGCCACTGACGGGCGCGCGCCCCTGCTCGCCCCTGCGGCCGGTCACGGGATGCCGGTCACAGGGTGCCGGTCACAGGGTGCCGGTCACGGGGTGCCGGTCACGGGGATGCGGGAGCGAAAAAATGTCACTGTCGGTGAGGGAGAGGGGGGGACAGGATGGAGATCAGTCAAGGGGAAACGCCCCGGGACACGAACTCACCGGAGATGACATGGACTTCTCGCAGAACACCGACGCTCCCGCCAAGACCGGTCTGAACCTCTCCCGCAAGGCCGCGCTGGGCGTGGCGGCGGCCGCGGTCGTCGGCGGGGCGCTCTTCGCGCCGAGCGCCTTCGCCGCCGACGCCGCGCCGGCCGGCAGCGCCGTTGTGGCCGGCTGCGCGGAGTGCTACCCCGACGTCATCTGATCCCGACGACCGACCGTCTGCTGCTGGGGCCCGCCCACCGTTTTTGGGCGGCGGGCCCCGGCAGCCGGGTCAGAGCAAGGAGAGTGAGCCGTGGACTGGCTCGAACGCTGTGTGACCGACGCGGACCGCTTCCTGCGCACGCAGTGGCGCCGAGGGCCCGCTCTGCTGCGGCCGGCCGATCCGCCGACCGAGGTTCTGGGGCTCGCGGATCTGGACGCGCTGCTGGATTCGGGCACCTTGAGAGTGCCCTACGCCGGGCTGTTCACCATGGCGGGCGCGGTACCCGAGGCGGCCTACTGTCCGCCCCGGGTGGTGGCCGGCCGCTACCTGGAGGGCTGGCTCGACGCGGAGCGGGTGCGTGCCCTGATCCGGGACGAACAGGCCACCTTGCAGCTGCGCTACGTCAATCACTGGTATCCGCCGGTGCGGGAGCTCACCGCGGGACTGGCACGGGAGCTCGACCGGCTGGTCGAGGCCTTCCTCTTCTATTCGCAACCCGGGCGCTTCGGTGCGGTGCACCGCGACGACGGCGACATCCTGGTGCTCCAGCTGAGCGGCGCCAAGCACTGGAAGGTCTACGGGGGGCCGGCGGACGGGCACTGGCAGCCCGTGCGGGAGGACTCCCCGGGTGAGGTGCTGCTGGACACCGTCGTACGGCCCGGCGAGGTGTTGTACGTGCCCAACGGGTACGCCCATACCGCCCAGGCCACGGCCGACGGTCCCTCGCTGCACCTGACGATCGTGCTGCGCGAGGCCGGGGCCGACCACCTGCGGGCGGAGCTGCGGTCCTTCCTCGCCGAGGGTCTCGCCCTGCCCGCCCGTCCCCTCGGCGACGAGGACCTGACGGCGACGGCCGCCGCCCTGCTGGCCCACGTACGCGACCGGCTCGACGCAGCCGATGCCCCTTCCCTCGTGCACAGCGCCCGCCTGCACGCCTACAGCAGCCGCCCCACGGCCTGAGCGAGAGTGAGACCGAGAATGGACTGGTTGACCCGATGCGTGGGCGACGAGCAGGAGTTCTTCGCCGCGCACTGGCGCCGCGCACCGGCTGTGCTGCGTCCCGAGTGCCCCCCGGTGGACGTGATCGGCACCGCCGAGCTGGACGCCCTTCTGGACGCCGGACTGCTCAAGGTCCCGTACATCGGGCTGGTCCATGCGGACAGCCACGTGCCCGTCGAGCGGTTCTGCGTCCCGCGGGTGGTGCTCGGTGAGCTCGTCGAGGACTACGCGGACGGGGACCTCGTGCGGCGCCTGGTCGAGGAGGAGCGGGCCACCGTGCTCCTGCGGTACGTCGACCAGTGGCACCAGGGCGTACGGGCACTGTCCGCCGGGCTGGGCGAGCAACTCGGCCGCCAGGTGGAGGCGTTCTTCTTCCGTACTCCGGCCGGTACCCAGGGCCGCCCCCTGCACCGCGACGACGCCGACGTCCTCGCGATCCAGATCAGCGGTGAGAAGCGCTGGCACGTCTACGCCGGACCGCGCGACGGCAACTGGGAGCCGGCCCGGGAGGACGGCGACCCGGGTGACGTGCTCCTGGAGACCGTGCTGCGACCGGGCGAGGTGCTGTACGTACCGCGGGGGTTCGCGCACCGCGCCGACGCCGTCGGGGACGTGCCGTCCGCGCACCTGTCGCTGACCGTGCGCGAGGCGGGCACCGCCAACCTGTACGCCCTGTTGCTGGCGGTCCTCGCCGACGGGGCGCACATTCCGGGCCGGCCCCTGGACGACCGGGAACTGACCGAGGCCGCCGCGACGCTGATCGAGCACCAGCGCCGCGCGGTGGACGCCCTGGCTCCGCGGACGCTGGTCGCTCTCGCCCGTGACGCCATGCGTGGTGTGTGACATCGCCTCGTACCCCTTGTGGATGGATGCGGCCGGCCCCCGATGCCTTCGACGCCCGGGGGCCGGCCGTCTGCCGTCCGGAGGGCACGTGGCTCACGGATCCGGCGCCGGTCTGGCTCGCGAAGCGGGGGATCAGCCGCCCCAGGAGGTGTCGCACGGCTCCATCCGGCCGTCGCCGCCCAGCTGGACGTCCGTGCCGGTGGGGGACGTGCCGGTGAGGGACGTACCGGTCGACTGGAGCTCGATGTGGCCGCATTCGATGTCGTCGGCGTACGCGGGGGAAGCGGGCTGGAGGGCCAGCAGGGCGGCGGTGGCGACGGCGGTGAGGAGCAGGACGAGGCGCTTCGGCATGGTTTCCCCAGGGACATGGCGGGCCCGCCCGCTGAGCGGGCCCGGCGCGGTGTGTAGTGCGGCTGCGGTGCATGGACAACACTGGCGCAGCCAGGTGGCGTACGTACGGGAGCGGGCCCTTCACCAACGTGCGTGACCGCAAAATGAGGGGTGCCCAGCTTGCTGCAAATACGGGCAAGGCAGGGCGAACCCAAGGGTCTGGTGGGGCTCAGGGGACGTAACCGCGCTGGAGGGCGAGCACCACGAGCTGGGTGCGGTTGACCGTGCCGGTCTTGTCGCGCAGCCGGCGCAGGTACGTGTCGACGGTGTGCGGGCTGATGCCCAGCCTCCGGCCGATGCCGCAGTACGTCTCACCGCCCGCGAGCAGGGCCAGGACCTGGCGCTCGCGGGGGGTCGGTGTGAACGCGCAGTCGGCGGCCTTCAGGGTGTCCGGCATGGCTGGCTACTCCTCGTCGACGGGGCCCGGAGGCGGGCCGTCGAGCCCGTCCGGGACATCTCCGACCCTGGGGCAGGCCGGCGTGCGCGGCGACGGGGGTGACACCTCAGCAAACTGCGTGGCAGCAAGGCGAGGACTCGGCGAAGTCGACATAACGGACGGACAGGTGTTGCCCTGGCGGGACTACTACCCGCTTGGCGATCGGGGGGTCGGCCTCGGAGTGATCGAGACCTCAAAGGTCCCCCCTCAAAGGTCCCCTCGTGCTCGGTCGACTACTCCGAGGGGCGGGAGGAACTACTTAAATCCCGCTCCGCCAGTCCTGCGCCGTAGCGCACATCTGCGTGACACGACGCCCGCAGGGCACTCTGCCGGGCCCCGCAACTTCCGGGGGCCTCGCCGGGGTGTGCCGCCACCGCTGCCGACGAGCGGCGCACGCACTTGCGGTCCCTCACGAGGTCCAGATCGGATCGTCCGGAGCGGGCCGACCAGAGAAACGCTGGAGTGGATCTCCAGCATCCGAGAGCCGGCGGCGCGCGACGGTGATGAAGCTGTTCTGCGCCGATTCGACCCCCGAGCGTAGAACGAGCCAGTTCTCCTCGGGGGTCAGGCCACGCTTGACCATGGTGTGTAGACGCCATATCTGCTCATCGAGACCGTGAGCAGCTTCCGCGATTTCCTTGTCAGCGACAAGGTTCACCATGCTCAAGGCTTCGTTCCACGGTCGCCAGTCGATGGTGGTGGGAAGCACCACGCCTTGGGGCACGGTATCGGGTCGACTGGCTTCCATCTCGCTGAGGTCCACGAGTAGGCCTGATGACTCGCGCAGCACACGCGCGCACGTCGCGGACAGTTGGTCCCGGACCCAGTGCCTGTCCTGTGTCCTCCTGCTGACCGCACTTCCCGCGACCACACCGATCAGTGTGGTCACGACCGCTCCGACAGGGGCGGCCAGCAAACTCCACAGCCCGGACATGGACCCAGTTTGACGCATTGATCGATCGGCCCGCAGGCGCTTGCAACACCCGTGTCCGGTTCGGGTGACCGCCCGGACCGCCACGTCAGCCTCCCGGTCTGCTCGACCCCTCGCACGACCCCTTGGCGGCGTCACCAGCTGATGCCGGCCGCCACCGGGAGATGGTCGCTGTCGGTGGCCGGCAGTACCCACGAGCTCTTCGGCTCCACGCCCCTGACCAGGATCTGGTCGATCCGCGCCATCGGGAAGGACGCCGGCCAGCTGAAGCCGAAGCCGTCCCCGGCAGCTTCCTGGGCCGAGCGCAACTGCGAGGTGAGCCCGTGGAACGCGCGGTCGTCGGTGGTGCCGTTCATGTCGCCGAGCACCACCACCCGCTCGTTCTCCTCGGCGGCGACGGCCTTGGCGAGCGCGGCCGCCCCGACGTCGCGCGAGTCCGTCCAGAAGCCGCGCCTGGGCATCAGCCGTACCGAGCCCAGGTGCGTCACGTACACCACCAGCGGCCCCTGGTCCGTGGCCACCGTGGTGCGCAGCGCCCGGGGCGGGTCCACGGGCGGGTCCTCGGCGCTCCGGGTCTTCGCCAGCGGCCCGGCATCGCCCCGCAGGACGTCGACCGACCGGGAGTCCGACAGAGGCAGTTTGCTCCACAACCCCACCGTGCCCTGCACCGTGTGGAACGGGTACGCCGTCGCCAGTTCTTCCTCGTACGCGACCGTGGCCTGCGGGGTCATCTCCTCGAGCGCCAGCAGGTCCGCCCCGGAGGCGGCCAGGTCGCGGGCGGTGCCGGCCGGGTCGGGGTTCTCGGCGTTGACGTTGTGGCTGACCAGGGTGACCTCACCGTCCGGCCGGGCGTTGTCGAAGAGGAGTCCGCCGAAGAGGCTCACCCACGCCACGACCGGCAGGAGCAGCGCGACCAGCGCCGCGGCGGAGCGGCGCCACAGCGCCCTGGCAAGGAGAGCCGGCACGAACAGGCCGGACCACGGCAGGAACGTCTCTGCCAGGCTGCCGAGACCGCCCCGGTCGGTGATGTCCGCGTGCAGCAGCATGAGCAGGCCGAGGGCCGTCCCCAGCGCCGCGAGCACCGGGCCGCGCTTCCACGGCTCCGGCCCGGAGAGACTGCGGAGCGCCCGGCGCAGATGCGCGCGCCGGGAACCCGAGCCGGTGTCCGCGCGACCGGCCGGTCGGCGGCGGTGAGCATGAGGATCGGCATTCCGCTGCCGGAGGCGACGATGTGTTGGGCGATCTCGTCGCCGGAAGGACCGGGAATGTCGCGGTCGAGGACGGCGATGTCGTAGGCGTTGACGCTCAGCAGTCCCAAAGCGGTGTCACCGTCACCGGCGATGTCGGACGCGATCGCTTCCAGACGCAGGCCATCGCGGATGGCTTCTGCCATATAGGGCTCGTCCTCGACGATCAGCACTCGCATGATCCGAGGGTACGAGTCGCCGCATATCGCCGACGTATCGAAAACCGCAGGGGTGGGTGGCACCACCGCATGGCGGTGCGGCCGGCGCCACCCTCGTCGACCGCTCAGAACTCGCAGCTCGCGCCCATCGGCGTCCCGACGTACCGGGCGTCCATCCAGGCGATCGCGTCGTCCAGCGGACCGTCGCCGATGGTGTGCCCCTGGTCGGCGTAGTGCTTGAACTCCAGGGTCACGCCCTTGTCGCACAGCTGCCGGGCGAGCGCCTGGTTGAGGCTGCTCAGCACATCGTTTCCACCCTGCGGCAACAGCACCGGGACCTTGGTGGTGACCTCGTTGCCGGCGCTGGCCTTGAGGGCGGCGTTCAGCGGCCCCAGATCGGCGCCGGGCCGGAGGATGCCCTCGGCGGGCGGGACCACGGTGTCGCCGACGATGCAGGATTCCGTCCACATGCGGTCCGCGGCGGCCAGCCCTTCGGGGGTGAGGAGTTCGGCGGGCTTGACCGCCGGGTCGGCTGCCGAGGCCCCGTTCATGAGCAGCAGCAGCATTCCGGCGTAGGGGGTGGCTATCGCGCTCTGCTGGGCGAACAGGGCGGGCATCCACTCGAATCCGACCGCCGGCGCGTTGGCGACCACGCCCTTGAGGTCGAGGTCGGGAGCGTACTCATCGGCGTAGTGCGCGCTCCACAGCGCCGCGTGCCCGCCCTGTGATCCGCCGTAGACGAGCGATGTCGTGCTCGCTCCCGGGTCGATCCCGCGAGCGGCACGGAGGATGTCGAGAGTGGCGTAGGCGGCGGACTTGCCGTTGAGGTACGGGTGCCTGACCCCGGTCACTCCCAGACCGATGTAGTCGGGCTGCACGACGACGAATCCACGCGCGAGGAGTTTCGCGACCGGACTCGTGTCCTCCAGCCCGGCGAAGCCGGGCATCCGGGACGGGGTGCACGTCGCACCGATTCCCATCGTGCCGTGGTCCACGGCGGCAACAGGCCGTCCCCCGGTGGGTGCGGGGCCGTCCGGAACGGTCACCAGTCCACTCGCGGCCACCGGCCTGCCGTCGGTCCCGGTGCTCAGGTACATCACGAGGAAGGTGCGCGACGGCAGCGTCAGCCTCGCTTCCGACGGCGTGAAGGGGCGTTGGCGGATCACCGTGCCGGGCTTGCCCGCGGGCAGCGGACTCGGCGGGTCGTAGAACGCGTCGCCCTCGGGTACCGGCGTGGCCGAGGCCCGTCCCTCCGGGGGCCGGTCGTCGCCGGCTCGGCTGCAGCCCGACATCGCCAGTACCGCGACGATCGCGCAGGTGACGGCCCAGCGGGACGCCCGGACCAACGCCTGTGCACGACCACCGCGTCCGTTCTGCGGGCACGGAGGCGTGCTCGGCGGGAGGGGAACCGTTCGCATGGTGCCGGGGAGGCGGCTCTGTCCGTGCGTCAAGGACGATCTCCTCTGCGTACGCGGCTGCCGTTCGGCGCCGCCGGATGGAGGCTCTGACCTGGGCGGAGCGGTTCCGGGCCGCGCGGTGCGGCCGTTCGTCCGGGTTGCGGCGTACGGGTTGCGGCGTTGTGCGTCAGGGAGGCGGCGGCCCGTGCGCCTCGACGGCCGATCCCTCGGGATGCGAGGTGACGTCCACGACCAGGGCGACGATGGTGTCGATGACGCCCCCCATGTCCACGGAGGGGTCGAGCAGCCACTGGTGCTGGATGCCGTCCGCTGCGGCGAGGGCCAGCCGGGCGATCGCGTCGGGCGTGACGTCGGGGCGAAGGCGGCCCTCGCGTTGCAGTTCGGTGAGGCCGTCGCGCAGGGAGACGAGGATGTCGCCGTTGCGGACCTCGAAGAAGTCGCGCGCCGGGTGGTCGGGGAAACCGGATGCGGCCGCCATGCTCACGTACAGGCGCACCAGTCCTGCCACATCGCCGCTGCGGCGCAACGTCGCGGCCATCGGCGAGATCGGGTCTCCGTAGGACTCCTGGGCGACTCGCTCCTTGGCGAGCCTGTCCCGCTCGGCCAGGGCCCAGATCAACAAGCCCTCACGCGAACCGAAGTAGCGCAGGACGCCGGCCTGGGACATGCTCATGCGGTCGGCGATCTCCTTGATCAGCGCGCCCTTCTCGCCGAGCATCGCGAAGACCTCCAGAGCCACCGCCAGGATCTCGTTGCGGCGGCGGACGCCCTTCGCGTAACGGCCGCGCGGCGTACGGATGTTGTCGAGCCGTGCGGCACGCTCGGGGTCCATGTGCGAAACGCTAGTCGAGTTCACCTTTTCTTTCGAGGGGTGCGACGGACAGCGGTGAAACGGATCGAACACCGGCTGAGTACGATCACCTACGCCGGTCTGAGTACGCGAGCGATTGCCCGCCGCGCGCGGCGCAGGAAGGGTGGACGCATGCGCCGACTGCTGCTCCTCGCCCCGCTGTTGCTCCTCACCGTCGGCTGCGGGGTGTTCCAGTCCCCAGAAGACGAGGCGACGGACGCCGCGCGGGAGGTGGCCAGGAAGGCGGGCGAGCGGCTCTACGGCCAGCGTCCGCGCACGGCGGAGGAGGTCGGGCGCTCCGCCGCGGGCATCGACGGAGTGGAGGTACTGCGGATGACGGGTACCTCGACACACGACGGGGACGGCGTCCACGTGGTCGTCCGCACGTCCGGCACGGCGTACAAAGGATGGCTCGGCCCTGAGGAGGTCGTCGTGGGGCGCTGCTTCTCCGTGCGGGTGTCGCCCAAGACGGAGTGGAGTGAGGATCCCCGTGACGTGGACTGCCCGGACGACCCTCCGCTGACCTTCGCCCCGCCACCCGAACCGCCCCGGCTGCCGTACGAGGCGCTCGAAGCGAAACTTCCGCGCGTGCCGGAGGGCGGCCGGGTGGACGAGGCCGAGGTGCGCCGTACGCTCGCCGCCCTGAACCTGGATCCGGCGATCCGTACCGAGGTGAAGGCGGACGGCGGCCGGGTCGGCGTTCTCCTGTCGGTCAAGGGCAACGGCTTCGACGCGCAGGACTGCCTTCTGGCCCGCGTGGGCCCCGGCGCCACCAAAGTCTGGGTGCCGCCCCGGATCCAGCGGATGCCCGGAGAAGGCGGCTGCAGCGTCGGCAACGCCCTGGACCCGAAGCCGGCACCGCACTGAACGGGTTGCCCGGCTCCAGGGAAGAGCCACCGCCCCGGCACGTGCTCACGACCGCGATGGGTGGTCAGCGGGTGAACGTCACCGGCAGGGTCAGGGGGCCGCGCAGGCCTCCGGGGCGCCAGGGGATCTCCGCCGGGGGGACCGCGAGGGCGAGGCCGGGTAGGCGCCGCAGGGCGGTGCCGATGGCGATCCGGCCCTCCAGGCGGGCCAGCGGAGCGCCCAGGCAGTAGTGGATGCCGTGCCCGAACGCCAGGTGGGCGTTGTCCGGCCGGGTGATGTCCAGGCGGTCGGGATCCGGGAACCGCCCAGGGTCCCGGTCGGCGACGGCCGAGCCGATCAGCACGGTCGCGCCCCGTGGGATACGCACGCCCGCGATCTCCAGCTCCTCGCGCGCGAAGCGGGCGATCCCGGGGCTGACGGGGCCGTCGTAGCGGAGGAACTCCTCGATCGCGCCCGGCAGTAGACCGGGATCGGAGCGCAGCAGGTCGAGCTGGTCGGGATGGGCGAGCAGCACGGCGATGCCGCCGGCGATCAGGTTGACCGTGGTGATGTAGCCGGCGGCCAGCAGCAGGAACACCATCGCGACGAGCTCGTCCTCGGTCAGCCGCTGTTCCTCGTCCCGGGCGGCGATGAGGGCGCTGAGCAGGTCACCGCCGGGGTCCGCCCGCTTGGCGCGGATGAGCCCGGCGACGTACGCGCGCATGTGCTGCCACGCCTCGTTCACCACGGCGGGGTCCGGCGGCTCCGCGCCCCGCATGATCATGCGCTCGGTCCAGTGCTGGAACTCGTGCCGCTCGTCCACCGGCACCCCGAGCAGTTCGCTGATCACCGTGACCGGGAGCGGCAGCGCGAAGTCCGCGACGAGGTCGGCGCGGCCGGCCGCCACGACCGCGTCCAGCAACCGGTCGGTGACGGCCTGGATCCGCGGCCGCATCTCGGCCACGCGGTGGGCGGTGAACGCCTTGGAGACCAGGCGGCGCAGCCGCGTGTGGTCGGGCGGATCGCTGCGCAGCATGTTGCCCAGCATCGCCTCCCGCTCCGTGTCGGGCAGCTGCTCCAGGAGCCGGGTGTCCGAGGCGTCGCGCACATCGCTGCTGAGGCGGGAGTCGGACAGGGCCGAGAGCCCGTCCTCGTAGCGGGTGACGAGCCAGGCCTCCAGGCCGCCCGCGATGACGACCCGGCGGACCGGGCCGTCCTCGCGCAGCTGCCGGTACAGCGGGAACGGGTCCGCGACGAAGGCCGGGTCGGCGTAGGGGAGGAGGACCGGTCCCTCGCTCATGACGCCCCCCGCACCTTGGAGCCGCTGCGCATCGATTCCGCCGGCGGCCGCTCGCGCAGCGCTCCGTACCCGATGAAGTAGGCCGGTACCCGGTTCAGCCACCGCGAGTCGGTGACGAGCTCCGTCAGCCGCTTCGCCCGCTGCGGATGGCCGAACGCGGCGCGCCCGGCCAGCAGAGGCTCGATGACCTGGGCATGGGCCAGGCGTTGCAGGCCCTGGGTCACCACCGTCGTGGGCATGCGGCGGCGCTGTACGCGGCGTACGTCGTGAAGCCCTACGGTCCCCGCGCGCAACGGTCCCACGAGGTGGCGGGCGGCGGCCACCGCGTCCTGTACGGCGAGGTTGATGCCGATGCCGAAGACCGGCGACATGGCATGGGCGGCGTCGCCGATGCACAGCAGCCCCGGCCGGTGCCAGCGGCACAGCCGGTCCAGCCGCACGTCGAGCAGCTTGACCTCGTCCCAGGAGGCGACCGAGTGCGCCCGGTCGGCCAGCCACGGGACGGCCTGCGCGAACTGGGCCATGAACCGGTCCAGGCCTTCGGCGCGGCGCTCGGCGTCCGTCCCCTTGGGGATGAGCCCCGCGCACTGCCAGTAGTCGCCGCGGTCGATGAGCGCGCTGAAGAACCGCTCGCCCAGGCCTCCCACGAGCCCGCTGGGATCGCCCTCGTGGCGCGGTAGCCGGAACCACCAGGCGTCCATCGGGCACGGGAAGCCCTCCAGGCCGAGCTCGGGGAGCGCCCTGGCGAAGGATCCGCGGCCGTCGCAGGCCACCGTGAGCGTGGCCCTGAGCTCACCGGTGGTGCCGTCCGGGGTGCGGTACCGCACGCCCGCCACCCGGCCGCGTTCCATCAGGAAGGACGTCGCCTCGGTGTCCATGCGCAGCCGGAAGGAAGGCTCCTTGGCCGCCTCGTCGGCGAGCAGGTCGAGCAGGTCCCACTGCGGCACCATCGCGATGTAGTTGTACTTCCCGTGCAGCGCCCCGATGTTCCCGACCGTGACGAGGGAGCGGTCCGGCCCGATGGGCAGCTGCACCGACGTCACCCGCCGCTGCGGCAGCGCCGCGAACCGCTCGGCGAGGCCGATGTCGTCCAGCAGCGACAGGGTGGACGGGTGCACGGTGTCGCCGCGGAAGTCGCGAAGGAAGTCGCCGTGCTTCTCCAGCACGGTGACCTCCACCCCGGCCCGGGCCAGCAGCAGGGCCAGTACCATCCCGGCGGGCCCGCCTCCCACCACACAGCAGGCCGTACGCTCCACGGCAACCACTCCCTTCGCCGGCATCGGGTAAGGCCAAGACGACGTATACCCCACCAGGGGCCGCGGTTGCGGTAGCGCCCCGTGCGTCGGCCGTTTGCCAGGACACCCCGGGGCCGGGGGACTACGGTGAAAGAAGAAGCGGTCGTCGCGTGCCACATCGGACATGCTGCCCAGGGGGGTTACCGGGGGGCGCGGACAGGTGACCCGTCAATGAGTAGACACAGCAATCTTGTCGTGGCGTCAACCCTCTTGATCGCAATGTGCGGGGCTACCGGGGCTACCGGTGCGACAGCGCGCGAGCCCTCCCCCGGAAACCCCGAGCAAGCCGAGGCGGCTGTCGTCCAAGTGCTGGGTGATGTCGGATCCGGTACTGGCTTCCTTTACGATGCCGACAAAGGGCTTATCGTCACCACGGCGTACATCACTGCGGCGCAAAGCGACCTGAAGGCGCTCGTAGCCGGTAAGCCGGAGGCTTCTGCCCGGTTGCTGGGAAGTGACCTCTGTCAGGACCTGGCCGTGCTCAAGCTCACCAATCCGCAAGCGGGTCTGAGAGACTTGCAGTTCGGGGATAGCGACAAGGTATTCGACGGTGACGCCGTCACCTCTCTCGGCTACCGGGGTGCGGGCACTCCAAAGGCGGATGTTGTAGCTCTCGCCGGCAAGGCGGAGGAGGAGCCGGGCGGAAGAATTGTTTTCCAGTCCACTCCCGACTATCCCTCCCTGATCTACCATTCCACGGAAGGTGTCGAGGCAGGGGGGCCGGTGCTGAATAGTGGGGGTGAAGTGATCGGCATCAACACCGGGCTCTCGATAAAGCAAGACAAAGTGTCTGCTGCCATAAGCAGCGATCAGGTGACGGCCGAGATTCCTGCCCTGGCTGCCGGTGCGATGAAGAATGATCCCGGCTGGTGGATCCGTGCGGTATCGGACCCCAATCTTGCGGGGGATGCTGCGGTTTCCGGGCTTGATAAAGGTGCATCACAGGCCGCACAGAAGCGTCTTCAAGATGCGGGAATAGAAGGTTTGTTCGTTTTCGATGTCCGTAAGGGCTCTCCGGCCGAAAAGGCGGGTGTCCAACAAGGCGCCGTGATCACCAAAGTGAACGGGGAGGGCGTTTCCTCGTTCCCCGAGCTGTGTGATGTCCTCGAGCCTGCCGCAGTGGGCGACACGCTGAAGCTCGAAGGTCTCCACGCAGGGGTCGGCGCGGCAGGCCACACGTTCGGCGAGGCGTGGAGTGCCAACGTGGTGTTGGCGGACAGTCCGTAGAGGACGCCTCGGCGACGGAGGTCGGGCGGCAGTGGCCTGAGGGTTGGCGTCGCGCGTCGCGCGTCGCGCCGAAGGGCGTCAGCGGGGCGCGGGGCCGCTCGTCACGGTCGACCAGCTGCCGCCGTTCACCGTGTACACCGTCAGCCTGCGGTTGACCGCGTCGCCGTTCCCGTCGAAGGCGACGCGCCCCGTGACACCGTCGAAGCCCAGCCCCGCCACGGCCTGCGGCAGTTTCGCCCGGGCGTCGCGGGGAAGGGTGCCGCCGTTGGCCGTCACGACGGCCTTCACCGCCTCGATGAGGGTCCAGGTCGCGTCGTAGGCATAGGGGCCGTACCAGCCGGCTGCCTCCGGGTAGCCCGCCTTCCCGTACCGGGCGAGGAAGTCCTGCCCTGCCGCCGACCCCTCGGCGGGTACGCCGATGTTGGTCGCGAGGTCGCCCTCGGCCTTCGGGTTCCCGGTCAGGTACTGCTGGTCGAAGATTCCGTCGCCGCCCATCAGCGGGGCGCTCACCCCCGCCTCCTTGAGCTGCTGGGAGATCGGCGCCGCGGTGTCGTAGTAGCCGCCGAAGTAGACGGCGTCGGCGCCCGAGGACCGCACCCTCTCGGCCAGGCCCGCGAAGGCGCGCTCCGCGGGATCGACCTGCTCGGTACCGACGACGGTCCCGCCGAGCTTCGTGAACTCGGCCGTGAAACCGGAGGTGAGGGCCGTGCCGTGGGCGCTCGCGTCGTCGACCACGTACAGCTTGGTCTTCTTCGCCTCGCGGTGCAGGTACCGGGCGGCGAACGGCCCCTGGTCGACGTCCGTGGCGACGGTGCGGAAGTAGGTGGAGTGTGGACGGGACGTGGTGCCGGCGGCCCAGTCGGGACCCAGCGTCAGCACGGGGTCGGTGTTGCCCGGTGACACGTTGACCACGCCCGCCCGCGCGAGCGGTGCCACCAGCGTCCGGGCGACACCGGAGTTGAGGGGTCCGACGATCCCCAGCACCTTCTCGTCGGACACGAACCGGGCGGCGTTGGGGCCGCCCTTGGCGGGGTCGGCCCCGTCGTCCAGGGCCTCGATCTCGAAGTTCACTCCGGGGACGTGCCGGGTTTCGTTGGCGGTCCTGGCCGCCAGGTCGGCGGAGTTCTTGACGCCGACGCCCATCGGGGACAGCCCGCCGCTGAGGGGCGCGTCCACCCCGATCACCACCGTGACGGAGGAGGCCCCCGATCCGCTGCCGGTCACCCCGCCGCCGTGGGGGGAGTCGTCGTCACGGGTGAGGGTCCAGGTCAGGACGGAGCCGGTGGCGAGCGTGGCCAGTGCCGCGCCCAGGACCACGGAGCGCCGGGTGAGGGCCCGCCTCCGGGCGGACACCCGCCCACCGTGCTCCACTTCGGCCGTCACCCGGAGCGTGACCGGGTCCTCGGCCGGAGGCACGGGCACGGGCGGGCCCGTCGGCCGGTCCGGCACCGGGCGCCGCGGGGTGCCGGCGTCGGAGCCGGAGTCCAGGACCGTGGGGGTCCGCGGTGACGGCGTCGTCGACGGTCCCTGCTCCGGCGCCCTCGGAGCGGGAGCGTGCTCCGCCGCCGCGTCCGGTGCCGGTACGGGGGTCGCCCTCGGATCCGGCGTGGGTGGGGGAGTGGGCCCGGGCTCGCGTTCCGGCGCGGGCTCGTGCCCCGGGCCGTGCCCGGCGGACGTGTCGGCCCGGGCCGGGGAGGACCGCAGCACCGACGCCAGCATCTCCGCCGCTTCCGCGGCGCCCACGCGCCGCGCCGGGTCCTTGGCGAGGAGCGCGTCCAGCACGGGCGCCAGTGGGCCGGCATGGACCGGAGGCCGGTGGGGGCGGGTGAACACGGCCACGGCGAGGGCGTGGAGGCCCTCCGCCGCGAACGGCGGGTGCCCTTCGACGGCGTGGTAAAGGGTGGCGCCGAGCGCCCACAGGTCGTTGGCGGGCGTCGGGCGCTTGCCCTCCAGCTGCTCCGGCGGCATGTACTGCGGCGTGCCGATGACGATCCCGCTGTGGCTCAGCTTGGTCGTGGCGTCGGCGAGGTGGGCGATGCCGAAGTCGGTGAGGACGACGCGGTCCTTGGTCAGGAGCACGTTGTCCGGCTTGATGTCGCGGTGGACGATCCGCGCCCCGTGCGCCTCGGCCAGCGCGTCGAGCATGGCGGCGCCGATCTCCGCCACCCGCTGCACGGGCAGCCGGCCCCGGCTGCGGATGGCGTCGGCAAGGGACTGTCCGCGGATCAGCTCCATGACGATGACGGGGGCACCCTGGTGCTCCACGACGTCATGGATGGTGATGATCCCGGGGTGGCTGAGAGTGACCGCCGCGCGGGCTTCGCCGGTGAACCGCCGGAGCAGCGCGGCGCGGTCGCCGTCGTCCATACCCGGGGGGAAGAGGATCTCCTTGACGGCGACCTCGCGTCCGAAGAGCTGGTGGTCGACGCCACGCCAGACCCGGCCCATACCGCCCTGGCCGATGCGTTCGACCAGCTGGTACCGGCCGGCGATGAGTTCGGGATTCTGCTCGGTCACGCGCACACTCTAGGTCCTGCTGAGCCGATCAGGTGACGGAAGCATGGCTTGATCCCGCCCACGGTGACGGGGGCACGGCGTACCCGGCGGGGAACGCGGCGCAGCTGCTCGCCCCGGGGCTCGCCGGGGCCTTCACCCCGCCCTCCCGGGCCCGCGGGCACGCTGCCGGGCCGGGAGAGCCGGTTGATCGGTGGGCACCGCCTGGTCCATCCCCGAACGAAAAGGGGGCGCGGGCAACCGCGCCCCCGACACACGCCGCGATCCGCCTATACGGGGGTGTCCTCGACGGGCACGAAGCCGGTGCCGCACGCGCCCGGCAGGTTCGCCGGGGTGAACGGCGTGGAGGACGTGTCGCACCGGGCCTGGTGGAGCTCCCCGTCCTTGCCCAGAAGGCTGACGTAGAGGTACCCGGGGTTGGCTTCGGTGACCGATGCCGCGGTGTCCGTGACGCACTTCGGGGCGTTGGCGAGGAGCCCGAGGTTGATCCACACGCCCGGATTCCGGCTGTCGTTGAGGAAGGCGTGTCCCTGCCGGTCGGTCGCGACGCGGAAGATCACTCCGGTGGGAAAGTTGACGAAGTCCGGCGCGGCGGTACTGATGTCGCGCGACGTGGAGCACTTCTTCTTGTGCTCGTCCCGCTGGCCGTCCTTGGACTCGGAGGACTTCTTCTCCTGGGGGGTCGGGTCCATGCCTCCGCTGGCGGCCGCGGACGGCGCCACGAGCGTTCCGAGGAGCAAGGCCCCCGACACCGCCGAAATCCCTCGTGCGGTCCAAGCGAGCTTCTTCATGTCATTCCTCTCCGAGACTGCAGGTCTGCTGTCCCGACCGAACATCCCCGTCGCCCTCCGAATAGACACATAACGTAATCAATCGTCACTCATCGAGACCATGACGCGGCCCCGAACGGCGGCGGGCCCGCTCAGCGCCGGCGCTTGCGTTTCCGGTCGTGGCGCCACGAGCTGTCCTCAGCAGCGTGGCGCGCACGGACGGCCGCGTGGCGCGCACGTACGGCCAGTGGACGGGGGACGATGGGATGGTCGTGAGCACGGAGGCCGCGGTACACGGCCCCGGCCCGGCAGGAGGCTGCGGCCTTACACGGCCGGAAGGAGTCCGGAGTATGGGTGCGATCGAGCCTTTGCAGGGCGATGCCGACGGGGCGCGGGCCGCTGCGTCCGGGCCGGGCGGCCTGCTCGACGTGCTGGGCGTCGCAGCCGTTCTCCTCGACTCCGAAGGCAGGATCGACCTGTGGAGCCCGCAGGCCGAGGACCTGTTCGGCTACACCGCCGAGGAGGCACTCGGCGAGTTCGCGGGCCGCTTGCTGATCCACGAAGAGCACCTGGCGGTCGTGCTGGACATGTTCGCCAAGGTCATGGAAGGCAAGGGCAACTGGGCCGGCACCTTTCCCATCCGGCACAAGGACGGCAGCACGCGCATGATCGAGTTCCGCAACATGCGGCTGCTGGACTCCCAGGAGGAGTACTACGCCCTGGGCCTGGCCGCGGACCAGGCGACCGTACGGCAGGTCGAACGGGACCTGGCACTGTCCGCCCGGCTGGTGGCCCAGTCGCCGATCGGGCTGGGCGTGCTGGACACCGACCTACGGTACGTCTCGGTCAACCCCGCGGAGGAGCGCCTGAACGGGGTGCCGGCCGCCGACCACGTCGGACGGCACGTCCACGAGGTGCTGCCCGCCGTGGACGCGTCTTTCGAAGCGGCGATGCACGAGGTCCTGGCCACCGGCGTGCCGATCGTGGACCAGTACACCGTCGGCCGTACTGCGGCCGACCCGGACCACGATCACGCCTGGTCGATCTCGTTCTACCGACTCGAAACCCCCAGCGGAACCGTGCTGGGCGTGGCCACCGCCAGTGTGGACGTCACCGAGCGCCACCGCGCCGTCGAGGAGCAGCGCCACACCGCCCTCACCCTCCAGCACAGCCTGCTGCCCCACACGCCACCGCGGCGGCCGGGCCTGGAAGTGGCCACCCGCTACCGGCCGGCCCAGGCCACCATGGAGATCGGCGGCGACTGGTTCGACGTGATTCCCCTCAGCGGCGACAAGACCGCCCTCGTCGTCGGCGACGTCATGGGCAGCGGAGTCGCAGCCGCAGCCACCATGGGCCAGCTGCGCACCGCGACCCGGACGCTGGCCGATCTCGATCTCGACCCCGCCCAGGTCCTGTACCACCTCGACCATGTCACCGAGGGTCTCGACACCCTCGCGACCTGCGTTTATGCCGTCTACGACCCCCAAACGGCGCAGTGTCACCTCTCGCTCGCCGGGCACCTGCCGCCCGTCCTCCTCCACCCGGACGGCACCCGCGAGCTCCTCGACCTGCCCACCGGCGCGCCGCTGGGCGGCTGCGGCGTTGCCTTCCACACCACCAGCCTCACCATCGGGGCGGGCGACCAGCTCGTCCTCTACACCGACGGCCTGGTCGAGACCCGCGACGAGCCGATCGACACCCGCCTCGAAGTTCTCCTCGATGCCCTCGATCCCCACCGCTCACTGGACGACACCTGCGACCAGCTCCTGAATTCCATGCGCCACCCAGGCGACCACGACGACGTGGCCCTGCTCATCGCCCGAGCCACACCGACGGCAGGACAGGCTGGGACGTGAGTACGTCGGAGAGGTCCGGTTCCCCCTCGGGGTCGTGATATGCGTCACGGCCCGCACGTCGGCCCGGCGGCCCCCACGGTGATCCTCGACCTGTCCGCATGTCGCCATATGTGCCTGTTTGGTAATGACATGCCGTACTCCGCCAGAAAAGGAATCCGGAGCTCCTGTTTCCCGCGCTCCAACCTGGCTTACGGGGAGCGGTTCTGGCGGTGAGCCAGACGCGTGCCGTAGCGGCCGCGACGGGGGAATGCACGATCTTCCGGCCGATTCAAGCCGCGTCCCGGACCTCCTCCACGGCTCGGCGGCGGAGGCTTGCCAGGCCGCTGCCGGGCTTCTAAGAATGGCGACTCCTCCGGCGCCTTCGCGGTCCGGCGCCGGGAGCTTCGCGATCACCGAGTGAGGTCCCGCATGAAGAAGCACCGTAAGAAGTCGCACCACAGGAAAATAGTCGTCGCCGTCGGGGCACTGGCCCTCGTGGGCGTACCCACCACGGCCATGGCCTGCTTCGACACGCAGGAGACCGGCCCCGTGCGGCCCGTCGCGGCCCAGCAGCACAGCCGCCCCTGGCACGGCGGCCCCCTCGGCGACCCGGGCGCTCAGCCGCCCGTTGAGTTCCCGGTCGAGGCAGACGCCCCCGCCGAGCCCGTCGAGCAGCCCGTCGCCGAGCCCGTCGAGCAGCCCGTCGCCGAGGCGCCCGCCGAGCCCGCGCCTCCCGTACAGCCCCAGCCGCAGCAGCCGGTGGAACCGCCCGCCGAGCCGGCCGGGACCCCCGCACCCACGGACTCCGCGGCACCTTCCGGCGCCGTGGCCGAGGTCCTCGCGCTCGTCAACAAGGAGCGCGCCGCCGTCGGGTGCCCCGTGCTCACCGTCAACGGGAAGCTCACGAAGGCCGCGCAGGACCACAGTGAGGACATGGCCGCCCACTCCAACATGTCCCACACCGGCTCCGACGGCTCCGACCCGGGCCAGCGGATCACCCGCGCCGGATACCAGTGGAGTACCTACGCCGAGAACGTCGCGTACGGCTACGACACCGCCGCCAAGGTCATGGACGGCTGGATGAACAGCCCGGGCCACAAGCGGAACATCCTCGACTGCAACGTCAAGGAGATCGGCATCGGCCTCGCGCAGCCCGGTCACTACTGGACGCAGGACTTCGGCGCCACCCGCTGATCCGGCCGCTCCCGCAGCCGACGACGACGCGTGAGGGTGGTCGGTACCCGTCCGCCCCCACGCGTCCGTCCGCCCGGATCCACCCGCGCCGCGGCGCGTCCGCGGTGCCCGCGCGGCGAGGCGTGCACCGCGCACCGCTTCCGGTCTGCCGTACGCGCGAATCGTTCCTCCGGTGAATGTCCTCGGCTGTGTGGGTGAGCTCAGCCCGTTGTGTCTCCGTCGGAGGTGAGGAGACCGGTAGAACGCGGGGGTCGTTCCGTCGTCCTGAGGGGTGTTCGTGATGAGCCGAGGCTTGATCGTCGTGGATGTGCAGAAGGACTTCTGCGAAGGAGGCAGCGTTCCGGTCGCGGGAGGCGCACAGATCGCTACCGCGATCGCCGAGCTGGTCGAGCAGAGCGCGGACCGTGACTACCAGTACGTCGTGGCCACCCGGGACCACCACATCGACCCGGGAAGCCACTTCTCCGCGAACCCGGACTTCAAGGACAGCTTCCCCGTCCACTGCGTGGCCGGGGACGAAGGCGGTGAGTTCCACCCGAACTTCGCCCCCACCGTCGCGGGCGGCAAGGTCCACGCAGTCTTCTTCAAAGGCGCCCACAGCGCCTCCAAGAGCGGCTTCGAAGGCGCGGACGCCGAAGGAACCCCCCTCGCCGACTGGCTGCGCGCCCGCGGGGTGAGGGACGTCGACGTGGTGGGCATCGCGACCGACCACTGCGTGCGCGCCACCGCCCTGGACGCCGCCGCGGCGGGATTCGGCACCCGGGTACGCCTGGACTACTCGGTCGGCGTCGCCCGCGAAACCATCGCCTCCACCCTGGACGACTTCCGCCAGGCAGGCATCGAGACGTCCGGCCAGGCACCGGTACCGAGCTAGGCCGTCTCTTTCGGATCGTGCCGGGCCCGCGGTGTCCGCCACCGCACCTGGCCGCGTTGCCGCGAGCTTCTGCCCGCCTTACTCAAGGACGAGTGGCCCGCTGTCGTGGCCCGTCAACGTCGCCACGGCAGTCGACGGTGCCTCGAGGAAACGTTGCCGAGGGATGCCTCCGCGGTCGTGAGGTTGTGACGGCTCCCACGAGTGTCGGGGTGGTCGGGTCCCAGGACGCGTTCGCGGTCGCTGAGGTTTCGGCGGTAGAGGTCGACGGCCTGCCGGTCCTCGCCGAGGTAGTAGAGCTCATTGGCGAGGTCGTTGCAGCTGCGGAGGGTGTCGGGGTGGTCGGGTCCCAGGACGCGTTCGCGGTCGCTGAGATTCTGGCGGTGGAGGTCCGCGGCCTGCTGGTGTCGCCTGAGGCTGCTGAAGGTGTGAGCCAGATTGTGTCGGCTGTCCAGAGTCTGGGGGTGGTCGGGTCCCAGGATGCGTACGAGGTCGGTGAGGCTTTCTCGGCGGAGGTCCGCGGCCCGCTGGTGTTCCCCGATGCCGTCCAGCGAGATGGCCACGTTGCCGCGGCTTCGGAGGGTGTCGGGGTGGTCGGGCCCCTGGATGCGTTCCCGGTCGCTGAGGACCCCTCCGTAGAGGACTCCGGCCTGTTCGTGGTCCCCGAGCCCGGTCAGCGCGCTGGCAAGGTTCTCCCGGCTGTCCAGGGTCCGGGGGTGGTCGGGTCCCAGGATGCGTTCGCGGTCGGCGAGGTTCCGACGGTGGAGGTCTACGGCCTGCTGGTGTTCCCCGATGCTGTCCAGTGCGGTGGCCAGGTTGTTGCGGCTCGCCAGGGTGTCGGGGTGGTCGGGCCCCTGAACGCGTTCCCGGTCGCTGAGGACCCGTCGGTAGAGTTCCGCGGCCTGTTGCTGTTCCCCGATGCTGTCGAGTGAGAGGGCGAGGTTGCTGCGGCTGGCCAGGGTGGCGATGTGGTCGGGTCCCAGGGTGCGCTCGAAGGTGGTGAGGATGTGCCGGTGGAGTTCTGCGGCTTGGTGGTACTCCCCGGCCGATTGCAGTGCGTTGGCCAGGTTGTTGTGGCTGGTGAGCGTGTCGGGGTGATCGGCTCCGAGCCGGCGATCGGTGGCGGTGAGGACGTTTTGGCGCAAGAGCAGTTCCTCGAAGACTGCTCCCGCCTCGCAGAGAGTGTTGCCCAAGTCCCTCAGGACGAGGCGGGTCGCGGCGAAGTCCTGGTCGCAGGTCCGGTCGAGAAGGGCGCCGAGGTGGGGGGCGAGCAGGCGCGCAGTGGGCCATCCCTCCCGTCCGGGGATGCCGACGGTATCGGTGGCGGCTTGGACGAGGTGCCGGGCGAGCGCGGTCCGCCAGCCCTCCGCCGGGTCCGGGCGGGTGAGGGTGTGGGCGGTGACCTCCCGGACAAGGGGATGCAACAGGAGCTGTCCCGGAGACGCGGCGTCCTCGGCGGTCCGCCCGGTGCCGAGGAGCCCGTAACGGTGCAGCCCGGCCAACGCCCCGTCCACCATGGCCGCGGTCGCCTCCGACCCCGTCACCTCCGCCAGCAGGGCAGGGGTGATCAGCGCGCGGGGAATGGGAGCAGGCTCGAACAGGGCAAGGAGCTGGAGGACCGGGCGGGCGAGGGCGTAACCCTCCCGGTGGAGCTGGTCCAACGAGAGGTCCCAGGTGTGGCGGACCAATCTCCGGGCGACCTCGGGATCACCCCCCGCCCGGGGGTGGGTGGCGCCGAGCAGGTCACCGAACTCCGTTTCCAAGGCGCGCTGGTAGGCGGTGAAAGTACGGTGCCGGCTGGTGGGAACGGACAAGTAGCTTCCCGCGGCGTTCAGCGCGAGTGGTACTCCACCCAGCCGTACGGCCAGAGCTTCGGCCTGTGGCCTCGTGCCGGCGCGGGGTGTGGTGTCCATTAGTAGCTCGCCTCCTGCCTGGTCCGTCAAGGGTTCGAGTTGCATCAGCACCGCTTCGGATCCCCAGGTTTGCGGCGAGGTGTCGCGGCTGGTGATCAGCAGCACTCCCGCCCCCTCGGCTCGCAGCCACCCCCGGTACCCACTGATCTCCTCGGAACCCGGACCGACGTGCGAAGGGGTGTCGACGTTGTCCACCACGATCAGCCAGCCCGGTACCGAGGCGAGCTGCTCCCACACGGCGTCGACCAAGGGTGCCCGGCCGGAGCGGGCCTCCTCCAGGCGGGATTCCGGCAGGCCCAGGACAAGTGCGGCTTGGGTGAGGTCGTGGGCGAGCTGAGCCGAATTCTCCCGCCAGCGGATCCACACCACCGCTTTCCCGGCTGCCCGCGCCCGGCTCGCGGCTTCGGCGGCGACGGTGGTCTTCCCCAGACCACCCGCCCCGCACACCACGACCATCCCTCCACCCGGGCCCCGTACCAACCTCTCGATCCGTGCCAGCTCAATGTCCCGGCCCCTCACGAGGGCCGGGGTTGCCGGGGGGTTCAGGGAGTGCCCGCTCCCTGCGGCGATGTTCCGCAGGTCCGTCACCGGCGGCCCGTTCTCCGGCGCACCGGCGAGGCGCCGCTCCCACAGCAGGAGGGAGAGCGAACCAGCAGCCAGAAGGACGAACAGTGACCACACCACGGGGCCGCTCTCAGCCCACTCCGGTGGGTTCGCCGTGACGTAGTTCGTCACGACCGCCACCAGAATCGTTACCACCGCGGATCCGCCCGACACTGCGGATCCGATCCGTACGGCACGCCTGCCCGCCACCCCAACGCCCCCTCGACCCGGTCGGAACTCACATCATGGCCGCCCGACCACGTGCGTGACTCCGGATCTCGCGGGCCGACACCGGCCCGTGATGCGCCGTCAGCCATTGCCTCGCCGCCACCCTCGCGGGCAGGGGTTCACAGGGCGGCGGCTCGCGTCCATGTGGGTTACAAGGTTTCCGGCCTTCCGGGATGTGGCACCGACTTTCCGCTTCCCGTGCTCCGGGCGGGACAGGGCAGCCCAAACATCGATTTCTGGATATTTTAAGCGGTCAATCGGTATATGGGTCTGTTTGGGTGTCCTAGTCGAATCGCATGTACCAGGTGCAACGTGCGATGTGAAAGGGGCACAGGCATGGCTGACTGGAAGCAGATCTCTGGTGGTCTGACGACGATCTCGGTGGGGTCGCGGACCCATGTGTGGGGTGTGAACTCCTCGGGGCAGATCTACCGGTACACCGGGCATGACGCGAACCCGTGGACCGGTATCCCGGGGCGGGCGGTGGACATCGGTGTGGCCGCCGACGGGACGGTGTGGCACGTGAACTCCGCGGGTGGCATCTTCCGCTACACCGGGGACCAGGGCTCCACCGACTGGGTAGGCGTCACCGGCGGGTTGACCCGCATCTCGGTGGGGTCGCGGACCCATGTGTGGGGTGTGAACTCCTCGGGGCAGATCTACCGGTACACCGGGCATGACGCGAACCCGTGGACCGGTAT